>JBGTAI010000062.1:0-12432 GCA_041749955.1 Pirellulaceae bacterium
GTCACTACCGGGCCGAGGAACGTCGCCAGCGAAACGCCCGACGCGACCGAGCCCGTCTCGATCGCCGCCTCAGCCAATCCGAGCCCGAATAACCGATCCGCCCGTCCCAACGACACATGGTGCCGTTGGGCGCTTACGGCGAGGGAGGTTTTTGCGCAAGTCGGAAGTGCTAAATTTACCCTCCCTCGGGAGGGTCGCGGAGGAGCCTGCGACGACGCGGGGAGGGGACGGCTCTCAAGATCGGCCAACGTATTCCGCACTGCTATCCCTCCCCGAAGCCTCGTTCCTCGGCTTCGACCCTCCCCAAGGAGGGTGGAGAACGATGTGTCGACACCAATGCCCGAACGAGGGTGGGTTGGCGAGTGCAACGTTGTAAATACCGATGCCCGATTGGTTATATCATCCTGACAGAACTCAAGAATCCATCGAATCGGCGGATGTTGATTCGCTCGAACTATTGGGGGCGCTACGGCTATCGCTGCAACGAACCGCCGCCGGTCGCACCATGGCACCCTGCGGGACATCGCGTTCAACAACGCATCCAGCCGCGATGACACAGTTCTCGCCGAGCGTCACTCCCGGCAAAATGACTGCCCGAGCGCAAACCCACACACCCGATTGGATCACAATGGGTTTGACGACAAGGTCGAAGGTGGGGACACGATGGTTGTGGCTACCGGTGCATAGATAAGCACCTTGGGACAAGACCGCGTGCGAGTGAATCGTCACCGTAACCAAGTTGTCGATCCATGCTTCTTCGCCGATCCAGACATGATCGCCGATCGATAAGTTCCATGGATACTTGATCCGCACATGCGGTTTAATCACAACGCCATGTCCAATCGTCGCACCAAATTTGCGAAGCAGCCAGCACTTCAACGATAACAGGGGCATCCACCCGGATTCGAAAACGAACAGGCTTGCGAAATACCACAGGACGCGGCGCCAAGAGTTACCACCCGGGTCAAAATCTGAATTGTCATAGAGGTCGAGGCGGCGTTGCAAAACAATAACTCTCAGATTTCAGTGGATGCGAATCGGTAATTGTCTCGCATTCATTCTAGTGGTGCAGGTTTCTAACCTGCCGGATAGGTTCGTGACGAGTTGGAAAACTGCCCCACGTGTTTCCACACTTCTCGCTGATCGCCAGTACCGGTGACCAACGATTTTGTTTTTTGCCACCACAAAGTCTGTGATTTTGAGCCAGAGGCGCTAGCCGATCTCCACATATCGTTCAGTCGAAAATCGGCTAGCGCCTCAGGCTCATGAACGGATTTTATCAATGCTGATTATCTTGGAAATGCCAGCACTGGTGACCAACGATTTTGTTTTTTGCCATGCAAAAGCCTGTAATTTTGAGCCAGAGGCGATAGCCGATCTCCACATATCGTTCAGTCGAAAATCGGCTAGCGCCTCAGGCTCATAAAACAGAGAGCGAATAGGATTTCTTACTAGCATGAACTGCCAGCGAGTGTACGAGTTGAGGCGAATTCACTCGCTCGCGCTACGTGCTGGTATTCAGGGCCGTCGGCTCACTTTGCGAACGTTCCGTGACTCGCTGTGGGCGAACGCTAGTGAATCCTTTTCCACTCGCGGGAATCACTTGGACAGTACGGCCTCGTAAACTCTCAATAATTGCTCGCAGGAGCGATCCCAGTTGTAATGCTCGATGGCATATTGCCGGCCGCGCTCGCCCATCGCAATTCCGTCCGCGGATTTCACGTCGTCGGCACCGAGCACTTGAGTGATTTTTGCCGCAACATCGCCGGAATCGAGTTCGGTCTTGATCGCCACGTTGGCGGCGACCAAGTCACTCCAGATATTGACACGATCGCTCAAGACGACGGGCGTCCCCATCCGAAGCGCTTCGGCGACGGAGATCGCAAAGTTCTCTTGGTAGGACGGCAGTACAAAGACGCTTGCGGCCGCGAGCGCGGACCATTTGTCATCCCCATTCATCGGTCCCGTGAACGTCACAAAGCCATCGATGCCAAGCTCATGTGCTCGTCGTGCGAGCGATTCGACATAGGACGGTTCGCCAGGCCCAACGAGAACCAAATGTGAGTAACCACAGGATTTACGAACCGACGCGAATGCTTCGACGAGCAAATCGAGTCCCTTCTTGCTGTGAAGTCGTCCGAGGAACAGCACAAGTGGTTTGCCACGAAGTTCCGGGTATCTCGCATAGAAAGACTCCGCGAGTCGCGATCGATCTTCGCTTGGTGGCGCATCGCTTCCAAGGGGCACGATATGTCCTGGAGGAAGGCGATCGGCACCCAGGCGTGCAAGTCGCTCTTCCTCGCGGTGCGTGAACACGAGCCCGCTTGCGCGGCGTAGCGAGGGCCATTCAGCCAGCTTGCCATACCAACGTTTTTTCCACGCTTTGCGGCTAAGCGAGTTAGGGTCGAGCATGCCGTGCGTGCTCACAACAAACGGGACGCCAAATCGCGGGCACAGTTTCGCCGCGATGCAATTCGAGTAACTCCATAAATTGTGGACATGAACCAGGTCGACATGTTCCGGGCTAGATTCTTCAAGCCTAGATCGCAGGAAGGACTTCAGGTTCCAAGCAAACCCGAATCCAGCCGGTCCCATGCCATCGACCACACGAATCGGAAATCGGCCTTCATAGTGGCTTACCCAACTTGAGTCCTCGGAATCTTTGGCGTACGCATTCGTGGTTAAAACTGTCGCGTCGACTCCACGCTGGCGCAGCCCACTGCACCAGTGATCGACCACGACCGGCGGACCGCCCGCTGACGGATGCATGTACGGAATGAGATGGAGTATTTTCAACATCGGTTAAACGATCGTACTTGCATAGCGTCTCGAGAGCCCTGTGCCCAACGACAAATTCATATTGAGGACGAGCACGATGCAGGAGCGTGGCGTTCAGCGGTTTTAAGGACGCGTTTGCGCTGCATGCTGGTATTCGCATTGATTTCAATCAAGGTCGATTCCTGATCGGCATATTAAACAGGTATCTTTCGGCAAATCCTTTTTCACTCTCCCGTGGGCATTGTTGTCTACGCAAGTCAGACGTACGAAATTCACCCTCCCTGCGGGAGGGTCGCGGAGGAGCTTGCGACGACGCGGGGAGGTCTGGTGAGCAAGATTGTCAGCGATCTTCCGCCAAGCTAACCCCTCCCCGAAGTCTCGTTCCTCGGCTTCGACCCTCCCCAAGGAGGGTGAAGTTTTTAAGTGCTCATCACGCTCCGTCGTGATATTCGTCAACCAAGACAGGGCGGTTGATTTCCGCTCGTTGCCCGTCCCCGGCCACTCGTTACTCGCGCCATGCCATCCCAAAAGGGGGCTCACGCAAGTCAGACGTACGAAATTCACCCTCCCTGAAGGAGGGTCGCGGAGGAGCGTGCGACGACGCGGGGAGGGCAAGTTGGCTAGATGGGCGATGGCTTTTGGACGTGCCGCCCCCTCCCCGAAGCCTCGTGCCTTGGCTTCGATCCTCCCGGAGGGAGGATGTAGAAATCCGAAGAGGACCCTCCCCGGCCCTGAGAGGCCGACCCTCCCGCGCTGGCGCGGGAGGGTAAAGTCAATGCTGTTAAGCGCAATCATTTGTGTTGACGTGTTTAGATGCATGGACTCAAGCGAAAGTTGACGCTGTCATTTTGAGATGCTTTGAGATGACGTGTTCGTAAATGGATTGAGTCTTTTTCGCCATGGCCGCGCGGCTGAATTCATTTTGATGTCGAGTCATCGCATTTGCTCCGAGCTTCATTCGTCTTTCTTGGGTCTCGATAAGCGGTCCGATCTTTTGGAGCCAATCGCCAACGGAATTGACTTGGCAAAGTCTTCCCGTGACATCGTCCTCGACGGCGTCCCGAGTACCATCAACATCCGAGACCACACAGGTGAGTCCTACCGACATGGCTTCAAGAATCGCAAGCGGAAGCCCCTCGTACAACGACGGCAGCACAAACAGATCGAATCCAGAAAGAAACGCCGCCGCCTCGTGTTTCCAACCAAGTAAATGGAACCGGTCGTCCAGACCCGCTTTGGCAATGCTCGTTTCTAGGTCCGTACGAAGTCGCCCGTCTCCAATCCAAACGCAATGGACATGCATTGGTAGATGCGATAGTAATTCGACCATGAATAGCGGGTTCTTTTGTTCCTCGATTCTCGCAATGACTCCCAGGACAATCGTGTCGGGTGAAATACGCCATTCATCTCGAACTCGTTGACGGTCATGCGTTTCGGGTCGTTCGACTCCGTTGCTGATAACGTGGACACAGGGCTCGACATGGACACTGGGTTCGTCATTCTCGCCAGGGGGTGTCTCGCGAGGAGCAGCAGCCAATACGGTTTTCTTATAGGCCGTTGATTCGTTGATCGGCCGACCCAGATGCTGTGCCAGATCATTCGCCGATGTTGGCGAAATTCCAATGCAGTCCATCGAGCCGAACCGGTACGTTCGGCGAGAAAACCAGTCACGCAGTACGCCAGCTCTGGCACCCAAATTGGTCATCGACCGCGTCACGTGAACGGTCGCTATCGTCGGGCATTGGATGTGTCTCGCCGATCGAACCAAATCCAGGCCATCTTCGGTGTTCTGTAGATTGAAATGAACGATGTCGGGGTTGAGTTCGTTCGTCCATGCAGCAACTCGAGCCGCCGATCGAATATCCAATGACGCCCCAACCGCTCGTGAACGGCGATGGTAGGTGTTTTGAAAAGCAAGACGCCGAACATCCAACCCAAGCGACGTGAAACTATCGGCCAATTCGTCCATCTGTGCATGGTCCGAGAACACCGTGGAAACATGGTTTCCAAGTTCTCTCAGTCCCATGGCAAGTGATCGTAAATAGAGTTCGCCACCGCCGCGCGAGCCAGAGGACGAAGACCACAGTAGAACGTTCAATGATCACTCGCATTCAAGGCAGAGGTAAAGAATTCGTACCATTGATTTGACGCATTGCGAAGTTCGACGAGCTGCGAGATTTCTGTCGAACGTTGTCCAAATTCTTTGACCATCGATCGATCCATGCAAAGGCTTTTCATTGCTGATACAATGGCTTCGCAAGAGTCCACGGCAATTCGGAATCCGTTCTCACCAGGCTTTACGAGGTCATTCGAAGCTCCGACGGTCTCGGTCGCGATGATCGGCATGCCCGCACCGACCGCTTGATTCACAACCACACCCCAGCCATCGTGTCGTGAGGGGAGAATGAACACGTCGGCGTCGGAAAAAAGTAACGGTAGGTCACCGACGGGGCGGAATCCAAGAAATCGGATTCGACCTTGACTGTGCTCGTTCAATCGCGATTCGAGAGAACCGCGAAGTGGTCCCTCACCGATCAAATCGAGTGACGCGTCGAATCCATCGGCGATCAAGTTTTCCATTGCGGTCATCAGCAGGTCAACGCCCTTCCGCTCAATTAGTTGTCCGCAATAAAGAAACCGAAGCGTTGAAGCGGATGTGCGGGACTTTGCGGCTGCCGCGAATGTCCCAATATCACAAACGTAAGGTAAATTGCGGAAGACAGGCTTGTGGCAATCACTGTCCTCTTTGCTCGGACCGGACAACCTAGGGCCATTCATGTCGTCCACGATGCGACGGTACTCGGCCACGGCATGCGAGCCCACGGCAGCAATACCCGATGCGAGCTTGAGTGGGCTTTGAGCGCGGCTGCGTAACCAGTTGCCGATACGACCTCGGCGGTGCAAGCCAGGGATCTCGCCCCAAAAGGCCCAGGGACGTTGATGGCGTGACAGATGCCACATAGCGAGTTGGTTCGTCAAGCCGACATAACCGACAACAATTGTCAAATCAGCAAGCGAGTTATCCAGTGCCGAGCGAACTGTCGGATTCAAATGAATTCTCGCTCCGCCAACTCCCAACCAACGCCCGGGGAGCACCGACGCATACGACGGCATCGATTGCGGTCCCCAATGCGTGTCCGGAGCCTCTTGCTCAAGATAAAGGACTCGCAGGTCGATGCGTGGGTCGTTTGCGAGTTGCTCAAACAGGTCCTGCACATACGGTGACGGCATGACGGTGAGAAAAGTGATTTTCAAAGTGGTTGGTTGCTAGTTGCTAGTTGCTAGTTGCTAGTGGCTAGTGGCTAGTGGCTAGTGGCTAGTGGCGAAGAAAAAGTAGTCAGGAGTCAGTTGCCAGGGGACAGGAGGGGTAACACACGTGCTTCAGCTTGCTCTCAACTCTCAGCTCTATACTCTCAACCAAACTCATGTCTGAAATTTTGCTTGGGGCTGAGTTGATACCGACTGTGCTGTGTTTGCTGCTGGACATCACGACGGAGCGTGATGAGTACTTTCACGGGGGTGCGTTGCTAGTCGCTAGTGTTGTCTCGCCTGTTGTGACTCGCACCGGTTTGTGATTCGATTCAATATTCCAGAAAGCCTGTCGCGATGAGCGTCCCACGAGTACTCCAGGGCTCGTTTCGCAGCCGCATCGCCCATGGCAAGGAGTTCTCGCCGGTGGGTCGCACACCAGTCAATCTTCTCGGCGAGTCCGTCAACGTCGTCGGGCTCGAGTACAAATCCATCGACACCTTCGCGGATCACTTCCGGTGCACACGAATGCGTGCTCGCGATGACCGGCATCCCCGTCGCCATCGCTTCAAGGATAACCAGCCCGAAACCTTCAAAGACGCTCGGCAGCACCAAGACATCGGCATCGTGCAAGTGACGGACAACACCCGCTTGGTCGGTGCGTCCCAAGTAGGTGAACCACTCGCTCCACTGTTGGAGCGGCGTTTCATCCGCGGGTAACGGTCCCAGCAAACGCAGCTCGACGTTTGGAGAGTGCAGTCGCTTGATTGCTTGAAGCAAGTACTTGATCCCCTTTCGCTGGCCGATGCCGCCGACGAAAAGTACCTTGAGTGGTCCAGTCTCGAGACGAGGTTTCGTTTGGAATTGATCCAAGTCGGCACCGAGCGGGAGCATCAGAATCCGATTCGAATCGATGCCGACCGCTTCGAGTGACGTTTTTGTGAAGTCGCTCGCGGCGACACAGTAATCTGCGGCATGGGGCTCGGCCTCCAGACGCTCGCGGTACCAGTTTGGGAAGTGGAAATTGCTAATCGTTCCGGCCCATTCCGGGTGTCGATTGGCTTCATTCGTAAGTACTTGTATCGCCGTCGTCACATGTGCCGTCGCAAACTCGCAAACAGCAACGCGTCCGGCACTTCGTGCCGCGCCAAGGCTTTCCAGGCAACTTCCTTGGAAACCCCAGAAAATGTCGGATTCCGCCGCAAACCGAGACGCGACCCAACGGTCAAACGACGCGTCGCGACGAAACATAGCGATCTCCGCTTTGGCTCTGTCGCCCACAAGGTTGCGATACCAAAGCTCGGGCAGTTCGAACGAGAGACCTCGTGATACGAGATCGGGATTCAAACTCTCTAGACATCGCTTGCGAAGGGCGCGGTCCAACCGCGGAACAAACTGAGCCAACCGGTCGGGCCAACGATTATTGCGGTAGTACGTACTGGTTACAAAACGCTTCAAACAATCAAGCTGCTGGACCGAGTAAGCGTGCTGGTAAGCATGCTGCTTGCCAGAATGTGAAACGGTAATGTCCACGGACTCAACCAAAACCTAGCTCAGAAATCGCTTTGCCCGATGTGTTCAATCGAGCGTTCTCACCCGGTAACATGATCTCCCATTCAAGATTCATCCACTTATAGAGGGATGCGAGCAAGTCGTCAGGCGCGTGACGAATACCCGTGCTTTCGCGGCCGTCTGGTCCAGTATCTCCGATCACATGGCCCCGAGGGATCGGGCCGCCCATCGCAAGGACAGCCATGGCGTGCGGCCAGTGTCCTCGCCCCGTGCCTTCCACGACTGGAGATCGCCCGAATTCCGTCGTTACCAACACGATCGTGGAATCCAATTGTCCACTTGCATCAAGGTCTTCAATGAATGCAGCAATAGCAGTGTCAACGGCCGCTACCTTTTGCCTGCATTGGGCGAACAGATTCGAATGCATGTCCCAGCCGGGTGCGTTCACAATGGTGAACTTCATGCCTTCGTTCACCGCGTTCCGGGCGAGCAATACCTGCTCGCCAATCGAAGTCTCACCATACCTTGCCCTCGTTGCCGGTGAGATGGTGTTCGTATCAAGAATTCTTTGAAAGACAGGCGATCGAAGGATCTCGCCAATTTTTTCCTGCTGCCCGACGAGTGTCCGAGATCGAGCGTCAAGCGGTCCACGCGGTGAAGCCATTGTCAACTGCGCAAGTAGGTTCATCCGAGTATTGATCTCGAATCCATTCTCGCTGTTGCGACCCGCTGAGATTTGCTTGCCGACTGGACCCTCTAGCGCGAAGGGGCGAAAGTTCGTCCCCAACGCGCCACTGTAATTCAGCACATCATTGAGTCCGACATAAACCGGCATCGTTGATTGACTTTGCCACTGGATGACGGAGCCCAGTGCCGGGGTTCGTCGGCTCGCATCGTTTTGAAGAGTTCGCATGCATTGCAATGCGAAGCCATGCTCATTGTGTCGATGATGAATCGATCGAATCACCGTCATTCGATCAGCGACCTTGGCAAGGCGTGGCCAAATTTCGGAGAAATACACCCCGGGCAACGCCGTATGGATCGCTCCAAATTCACCGCGGACACTCGCAGGTGCGTTTGGCTTTGGGTCGAAGGATTCGATCTGGCTGAGTCCCCCATCCATAAAGAAACAAACGATTTTCTTCTCATCGTTGTTCTTAGAGTTGTCCGCACCATTCCAGGCCACACCGCCGTTTGCGATCTGGACGCAAGAAAACGGAGCCGCAATCGAGGCGAATAGAGGTGTAAAGAACGAGCGTCGCGACGTTAGATATGGATCACGCATCATGCAAGAAGATAGCTCATTATAAAATTTGCAGTGCCAATATTCGTGCTGAAAATCGGTTGAGAGTTGAGAGTTGAGAGTTGAGAGTTGAGAGTTGAGAGTTGAGAGTTGAGAGTTGTCGACCATTCCGTCATTACTCTCCTTCTGGCTTGGTCGTCTACGAATCTGACTTTGCCCTCCCGCAGCGCAACGGCATCGACACATCCACCTTCACCCTCCTTGGGGAGGGTCGAAGCCGAGGGACGAGGCTTCGGGGAGGGATAGTGTTGCGGAAAACGTTGGCCGATCTTGTTAGCTGCCCCTCCCCGCGTCGTCGCAAACTCCTCCGCGACCCTCCCCGAGGGCGGGTTGATTTCGTACTTCTGCCTTTTGTCGCCACATCTTACTTTTCCCTCCTTGGGGAGGGTCGAAGGCGAGGAACGAGGCTTCGGGGAGGAATAGCGTTGCGGAAAACGTTGGCCGATCTTGTTAGCTGCCCCTCTACGCGTCGTCGCAAGCTCCTCCGCGACCCTGCCCGAGGGAGGGTAGGTGAATTTCTTTCTTCTGGCTTATGTCGACACATCTACCTTCACCCTCCTTGGGGAGGGTCGAAGGCGAGGGACGAGGCTTCGGGGAGGGATAGCGTTGTGGAATATGTTGGCAGATCTTGTCGGCGGTCCCCTCCCCGCGTCGTCGCAAGCTCCTCCGCGACCCTCCCCGCGTCGTCGCAAGCTCCTCCGCGACCCTCCCCGCGTCGTCGCAGGCTCCGCCGCGACCCTCCCGAGGGAGGGAGGGTGGATTTCGTACTTCTGACATTTGTCGCCACATCTTACTTTACCCTCCCTGGGGAGGGTCGAAGCCGAGGAACGAGGCTTCGGGGAGGGAATAACTTTGCGGAATACGTTGGCGCATCTTGTCAATTGCCCCTCCCCGCGTCGTCGCAGGCTCCGCCGTGACCCTCCCCAGGGAGGGTCACTTGTTGATTGGTACTCGCGTTCTGTTCCATGCCTACAGAACGGGTGATGTGAACCTGCGTGACTTCTTGACCCGTTGAGCTTCCACCAACCCAGAGTCGATTATTTTAAAAATGGATCGTACGACGGCCAGGTCAATCAAGGATCAGGAACTGGGGACTGTTGATGATGCACCACAAGAAATCCAGGGGTTGTTGTTCGCTCGCGGCAATTAGTAAACGTTTTTGTTCATCGTTCGCGGAGTGCCTCCAGAGGCATTCCGTTGCGAGCTCGATTGCCGTTTGCATCGAACCCATTTCGCTCATCAGTTCGGCCGCCATCAGGTTTAGATGCTGTTGAAATGCACCATCCATCATCAGGATGGAGACGATTTCGAATGGTACGTCCATGTCACTGTCCGCACATTGAGCCGCATTGAGTATTCGATCGCCAAGGTGGTTCCAGTTAGGTGCTTCGGTGCCGCATGTGAAGGGATTGTCTGGGTGAGGACTCCACTTATCCGCAAGTTGTATTTTTGAAGACGTCAGTTGATTCAATGACGCGACAATCTCCTCTCCTCTAAGTGCCCTGGGTCGAAACGAAATCCCCTCAGCAGTAACATCCGGGTGCGTTTGAAATCTTTCCGACAGGACCAATTCCTTGAGCAGCCACTTCAACGAGTGATTGTGGCTACGGAAACCGTCGACAAGTACTTCAAAATACTCTTTATCCGCCGGTACCGAATCGGGTCGATAGTCGTCAGCGGGTTCAACAAACGGAACCCCGAAAACACGCTGTGCAACTCGATTGACTAGGTTGCGTTCAAGTTGGTGAGTTGGCTCGCAAATCAACCAGTCGGCAAACTCACGTCGCGGATGGCTATCCGCAGCGTCATTCAGTTGCGGGCCATCAATTGCTTTGGGGGTACCCAGTCGATGAAAGTTGCCATTCGTATCATCATAGACTTCTCGAATTTGCTGTCCTTGTCCACCGAGATCCAAGACTTGAAACAGTTCGCGTTTCGCAGCTGACAACAGAGTTCGATCGTTTCCCTTCGGGCCACCCATGCTGACGAAGGCAACATCGATGGTGAGTAGGGATGCGAAACTAATGATAACAAAACACGCGAAATTCTTGATCAATGTATTGATCGGTTTCTTCTTGCATGAGTTTCGAAATGACGTTGCGGCAATATATGCCCCCACCAGCAAGACCATCGCGACCAGTGTGGGAAAGAGCTCCGTACTGGGGATGGTCTCAGCAATTCTTGTTGCTAACTCGATCGGCTTTCCACCGGTAGTACCAAATAAAACGTGGCGAAAACTGTTAGCAACATAGCAGCCAAGAGCAACGCTCATGGCCGAGAGCACATTTGTTGCGAACGCAGGTTTGGTTCTTGATTTCGCCAAAAGCCAAATCGATCCACAGAACAATCCGAAAGACAAAGTTGCTCCGGTTACCGCGGCACCGATTAGCAGCGAATACTTCTCACTCGTCCGAAAGGGTAGTTCCGCATAAACCGTACGTTGGAACACCGAACAGAACGCCGTATGGTCATCCATCGTCCAGTGCGTATGCGGGTGATCATGACACTTGGCACAATCCAGTCGAAAACCAAGCAGGTTACGAGCAATCAGCTCAGCGTTTTGCTCAGGACTTCGATTGGTCTTCCAGAACAAATCGTTATTACCATCTTCTGAGAACCCACCCTCTTCAAAATCGTTCTTCAGTGCGGACACCAAAGCGTTGTACCGTAAAAGATATTCCCGGTAGCTTTCGTCTTCCGAACGGCTGTCCGAGGCAATCAGCTCGTGGATAATTTCCGTGAACGGTTTGTCATGGTTCAGTTTTTCCTGAGTCCAAGTCTGCCACAGCCAAAACATGCGTTCTCGTGGAACTTTCATCGCGAATGCCGCTGTTGAAAGCGGCTCTTCTTCACACCCCGTCAATATCGCCAGCCATCGTCCCCAGGACTCCCCATAGTTCTCAGATCCAAGAATTTCATCCACCAGACGTTCTCGATCGAGATGGTCATCTGATTTTCGGAATCCTTCAATTTGAGTCCTTGACGGTGTTCGGCCCGTAAGCACAACAGACGCGCGGCGAAGGAACAAAGCGTCATCGCATCGCATCGGTTCATCTGCGATGACCGAACGAGCGGTGACGAGACATAGGCAAATCACCAAGAGCCCCGTCCATTCGATGGCGAACTTGGTGCGATGCCCGATAGGATTTGCAGTGCGAAAAGTCATCCGTGTACTTTGGGGAAGTTGATTTTTTTTGATCTGCTACTGACAAAGGCTATCGCAAGCACGCACGCAAAAATCCCGCACGCAAAGATCAAAAAGCGTGGCCGCGAATTGGTTTGCATGCTTCCGAACAGTTCGGAAACCCACCTTGAAAGTGAAGCGTGCTGGTACGAAATCCAAACTCTCGGTTTTGATACTAACCAGATATGCAGATCTCATTCGGCAAAACCTTTCACTCTCCTGTGGGAGAGTCGGCCTCTCAGGGCCGGAGAGGGCTCTTCCGAACAGCTCGGAAATCGACCTTGAAAGCGAATGTGCTGGTACCAAATTCAAACTCTCGGTTTTGATACTAAGCAGGTATGCAGATCTCATTCGGCAAAACCTTTCACTCTCCTGTGGGAGAGTCGGCCGCTCAGGGCCGGAGAGG
>JBGTAI010000063.1:0-13701 GCA_041749955.1 Pirellulaceae bacterium
GTCACTACCGGGCCGAGGAACGTCGCCAGCGAAACGCCCGACGCGACCGAGCCCGTCTCGATCGCCGCCTCAGCCAATCCGAGCCCGAATAACCGATCCGCCCGTCCCAACGACACATGGTGCCGTTGGGCGCTTACCAACTAAAAGCAAAATCGGGTTAGTCTTTCAACGTATCGCTGAGTCCAATGACGCTCAGCAAGAAGCGTGCAATCGATGCAAAGAATTTTGCTCGTCGGATGTGCCTTTTGACGGGGGAAGTGAATCTCTAGGCCGTTTACTTTTGAAGGACAAGCGATCGCCTGCCAAGTTTCGCAACTACTGGCAAGACACGACCGCTAGCCACGGAATTTGCCACTCGACGTTCATTTTGGAATCAGCGTTAAAGAGCGTTGCAAGCTATATACGCAACGGCCTCGCGTATTCTTTTCGCACGCCCGTGCATGACGAGGAGATGGTTGAATTCAATGACTACGAGTCTGCCATGTTCCAATTCCCAACTCGCAAACTCGTGGAAGCCGATGAACGTGGGAGAATCAAATCAGGATGGAAACGTTTAGCTCGGGATGAACGCGTTGAAGCAGTCGAAAAGTGTTTGACGACCATCCAATGCGAACGGCTTTTTTCCGCAACGGGAATGCCTTGCACCGATCTGTCCTCACTGCAGCGATTGATGCACCGATACAAGGTTTATTCCGGCGATTTCATCGCGAATGCGGATTGGTTTCCAATTGACGTTTTACCCGCTCTCGAATCGGCGATCGCCGAGACGCTAGACGCGAATGCCGATCCGAACAAGGTTCTGTTCAGACAGTGGGCCGACTGGAAGTTGCCATTTAAAAGTGACGACGATGACGATCTAGCCAACGTGTCACTTAGTAACGCTGACCGAGACGTCGGGCAAAACCAGCCGATCAAAACCGGCATTCGAACATACAACACTGACGAGGTAATGAAACGCTTCGATGTCAGCGGGGCCTGGATCAGTCGACGAAGCAATGATGTCAAATCGCCTTTTCCGCCTCCATTGAACGGCAATCAAAAGCCGCGAGTCTATGACGCTGACCTCGTCGATACGGCGATGAATCTCTTTGGTAAGCGAGCAAAGCAAATGGCAGGAAAACCAAAGTAACTTCTTGCAAGATTTTGCAACGTCTTGCCTTTCGATGCGTTCTTTTTGCGAGCGCTGTTTTGCGACTGGTCACCGCTCATCAACTTCGTATCGTTCGGGAAACACCCATACCGATACGGGGGAATGATGCACAATTCGATCAACATAGACCGTGCCGCGGTCTATGCACTTTCAGACGCGGCGACCGTTTGCGGGCTGACAAACAATGCAGTCCAGTCTGCGATTAAAGTCGGTGAATTGCCGGCGACGAGACGAAGTCGCCGAACCTACATCGAAGGCGAAGCCCTTTGGCGTTGGATCACTGGGCGGCCTCAATCGAGCGAGGCCGTCAATGGCTGAGCAACTCCGATTGTGGGACGTCGATAACGACACTGACCCACGACACGACGGCGGCCGCCTCGAACAATCGCAGCACATCCCCGCCACATCCGATCCGGCTCCCAACACGGCCGCGATCCATGAGCCGCCGCCCCAACTCATAACATCGGGCGTCATCGCGCAGGAGACCGGGGGAACACGCCGTGCGGTCCTCTGGATCCTAGAAACGCGGCTGGACATTCAACCCGCCGCGTATGCCGGCCGAACTCGCCTCTATCGACCGATCGCTATCGCTCGTGTTCGCCATGAACTGAACGCGATCGCCGCAAAACGTTCCGAACTTCGAGGGGAACGCGAATGAATCGCTCAATGCTTATCGAGTCACTCGACGTCAACGAGTTGGTCGATGCGATCACAGAGGCTGTAGTTGCACGACTGCATTCGGCAATCGTCGAATCGCAAGAGCCGCGACTCGTCGATCGTTACCGACAAGCCGAGTTGCTGAGTATCAGCGTCCCCATGCTCGACAGACTAACCGGGGATGGAGTGATCCCGTGCGTAAGGCTCGGCGCTCGTCGGCTCTATCAACCTGAGAGAGTGATCGAGTCGCTTGTCGAAAACGGCAAAACAATCGACCGCAAGGAAGGGAAGGTCGCTTCATCTAAAAGCAAAAAAAACGCGTCGGCGATTGCTCAACCCGCCGACGCGTCAATCTGCGATGGCCACTACACCCCGCACAACTGCAGCCATGATACCTCCAAACTCTAGTACAAGCCAACTCGATCGGGAGCGGCTGCGATACAAAATTGCCAAGGAGTGGCGAGGCCGAGACTGGACCGACGCGGAAATGGATGCCGAGATCGACTTGCGATTAAGTAGCCAGTCGATCAAGCCACCAACGATCACGAAGCCACCCGAGCAACTTGATTTGCTTAATCACGGATGCTATTCCGGACGCACTCGCGCGAGCGCTGCCGTCAAATCATCACAACATCGACAGAGGCGAATCGACCTATGCGACGCGCACATCGAGCGTTGTGGTTGGAATGGATGCACGCGACACGAGCTTGCTGACGCGCTCGGTTTAGAGATCAATTTCGTAACGTCTCCGGTTGCTCGTTTGCTCGACTCCGGTCGCATTGTCGAGACACCTCGAAAGCGACGGACGCCGAGCGGGTGCGAGGCTACGGTTTTAATCTCTTCGAGTTTTTGGAATGGAGCTAAGCATGTCTGATAGCTCCGATCTCACAAACGCTGAAGTGTGTCGTCTCGCCGAGCGAACTCTCAAAGCACTCGGAATTGAAAAGGATGAAGGTGTTGGGCAGGTCTTAATGCTTGTTGCAAGAGTGGCCGGCACCGGCATATTAAGTCGCAGAGTAAAGGAAATCGCGGCAGATAGTGACGTTTTTATTTGTGAGAAACAGGTCCGTCGAATTCTGGAAGACCCAAGGAATTGTTTTTGGACCGTTGATGATGATCCTGAGCCGCCGAGACGCCGAGGAAAACGGGCCAAGATAAAGCTGATTCAAATTCGAGTCGAAGAATGCGAGACTATCACAAGCAACCACGAAAAACGGGTCGCAACGCATAGCGGTAAAAAATCACATTCCCACAAGATTGAATTAGGGACATCGACCGGACATCTTAAGGACATCGACGTGACATCGGCCGGACACGAAGCCGACATTTCGCGGACATCGAGAAGACATTTGGAACCCTACACTGTTCCTTCCTCCCTAAACCCTAAACCCTATGGTCCCCCTTCCCCGATCGAAACCGGGGACGGTGGATCGATGGAGGACCGTAAAAAAATAAAAGGGTCGGCGGACCGGGAGTCGATCGAGACCACGGTCGACGCGATAACGCCGACGGCCAGGCGGTTGTGGCGGTCGTTGAAATTTCCGCCCGGTAACCTCGAGACGCTTTGGCGAGTCGCAGCGGCTTTTGATGCCGGGTTGATCCCCGAGCATGCGATCGCCGACGCGGCCGCGGCTGCGGTTGCTTGCGCGTCGAGCTCTCCGGTCGGCTACTTCCGCCGGACGCTCGCCGAAAAGCTCTCGATCGAGCTCGAGGACCTCAAACCGTTTTTGCGGCGTGTGCGTTGTCGTGGAGGCTATCCCACCGAGCCGCCGCCTCGCATTGCCACACCGATTCACGCGAGAACGAGAGCGGTTCCGTTGGCTCCGGTCGAGCGTCGACTCGACGAGCTCGAGCGGCAAATACTCGACGCCGACAAATGCACGAGGCCGACGGTCGGAAATTCGCATGGCGGCTTGAAACCTGCTAATTTGTGATTTGTTACGGCTAGGGCGACGGCCTGAAAACCGGTTCCCATGACCGGCCCGCCGTGACTTTTGTTTCTCATGGGTTCAACTTATGGAGTTGATCAGATGGCAAGTCTACGCTTTGAAATAGACCGCGGCCGAGCCGGCTGGCGATTGCAGTTCTATCTTTTTCGAAAACCGAAATCGATTTGGCTGGGGACGCTAACGAACGACAACAAAAAGGGCAAGCGAAAGCTCGTCGATCAAGACACTGGCAGCGAGGAAACCTCGCCGACTGGCGGAAACAGAAAAGGTAAACGCAAGGCCGAAGCGATCGCGGTTCACGTTGTCGAGTTGATTCGGGCCAAGGAGGCCGGCGTTGAGCCGGATCCGGCGTCGACGCTCTGGGCGAACAAGCAGCAAGGCAAGCTCAGAGACTCGCTGGTTCGATGCGAGCTCGTGGATCCACCGCGGGAAGAAGTCGCGACGGTTGCTAGTCGTGAATTGTTGGCGGCATTCCTCGACGAGTACATCGCCGGCCGGACTGACGTCAAAGGGTCGACGCAAATCAACTACAAGCAGTCGCGACGACTACTCGTCGAATTCTTCACCGCAGAAAAACCGTTGGCGTCGATCACGCCGGCCGACGCTGACCGGTTCCGCCGCTGGTTGCTTGCTCGTGTCGTAAAGCAAGCGACCGAGACGAAGCCCGCCGAGACGATGGCGATTGCAACGGTTAGCAAGCACATCAAGCGAGCGAAAACGATGTTCACGCATGCCGTCCGCGATCGCCTGTTGAGCGAAAGCCCGTTCGCCGATCAAAAGGGAGGGAGCGAGGCCAACAAGTTGCGTCATTTCTTTGTTTCTCGGGCAATGTCCGCAAGGGTCCTGCAAGCCTGCCCGGATCACGATTGGCGGCTTATCTTCGCGTTGCCGCGTTTCGCTGGTTTCCGATGCCCCAGCGAGGTTACCGGCCTACGATGGTCCGACATTCAGTGGGACGAAAACAGGATCCGAATCGATTCGAGCAAAACAGGGCTCCGATTCTGTCCGATTTTCCCCGAGTTACGCCCGTTACTGCTCGCGGCCTTCGACGATGCTACTGAGCAAGAGTTGATGCACAACGCGTTTTGTGTTCGCAACTATCGTGATGCCGTCAACCTTAGCACCGGGTTGAAAAGGATTTTGGAACGGGCGGGGGTGAAGCCTTGGCCCAAGACGTTTATCAATCTGCGATCGACGCGACGCACCGAATTGCAAGAAGCGTTCCCGAGTCACGTCGTCGATGCGTGGTTGGGGCACTCAACCAAGACGGCTGAAACGCACTACCTGCAAGTCACTCCCGACCACTGGGCGGCCGGAGCGGCGACAATCACGGGACCGATGCCCGCGATCGCTGACATCACCGCCGAAAACGGCGGTTGCACCGGCGGTGTTATCGACCGCGTTTTTGAGCAATCCGATACTGATACACAGTCATCCACAAAAGTCGAGACAAGAAAAAACCCCGTGTTTCTGAGCAATGATGACTCAGGAACACGGGGCTTAATTCGTACAGTGACCCCTACGGGACTTGAACCCGTGTTACCGCCGTGAAAGGGCGGTGTCCTAACCGCTAGACGAAGGGGCCGTAGGACACGTCTCGCAAAACAAGTTGCTTGCGAGGCAGATATGTAACCAGGACCGTCTCGATGCGTCAAGGGTTCACAACCCTCGAACCGACAACTTTGTCGACACCAAGGTCTGTTTCCCAATTATCCAGCGAGTTTTCAGTCACTGAATTTTCTAAATCAACAGTCAGATGACTGGTGAAATTGAGAGCACTGAGGTGGGTTTCGTACCTTAGATCGTCAGAACGTTACGGGTCACTTTGACAAACAATGACTCGAAACCTGCGATTCACGCAAGAAAATAAAGCACCTCAGAGCAGCGTCTGAGTATGAACTCAGATCGCCTGGTGAGATTTCAAGGAGTCAAAAGACTCGAGAGATCTCTAAACGTCGTGTTTTACGACTCGAGTGGAGCGTCGACAGTTGCGTCGCCAGATTCCAAACTGCGTTGAATCGCATCGTAAACTTCTCGACGGTGAACAGGCACCTCGCGTGGAGCTTCCACGCCAAGACGCACTTTGTCGCCGCGAATTTCCACAACGACAATTCGAATGTCGTTGTTAATTACGATACTTTCGTTCTTTTTTCTTGATAAAACCAGCATAATCCAGTCCTTTCGTCACCGGCCCGATACGTTTCATTCAATGTCTGATGCCTACGGTCGAGATGGGCTATGAGAAACCACTTCTCATACTTCACCGCGTCGTAGGTCGGCCTGCGTCCGCGAAATATTTCCGTACGGTCTCGCTATCCTGACGCATGTAACTCTAGGTCACAAAACGCGTTCGTCAAGGAAATCCGACTTGACAAGTCGGGGATTCTTCCGTTTGTGGTCAAATTGCAGCGGGCAACCCTGCCAAAACCCCTAAAAAGTACGCTAGCAAATTGCCGGGCGTTTTTTGTTGCATTTTGAAGTGATTCCCTAAATTTCTCGTGAAATCGAAGGTTGGACACCAAGTATCTGCTGAGTGGTCAAACATCGGTTTTTTCCAGGAACGGGTGGGGTATTCGCCGCATCTGAGAAAAACGAAGTGATTTTCCCCGCCCAATATGTCGCTTGACGCGTAATTATCGTGGGGTAGACACTCGAGATCGATGCGGGCATTTTGACCGTCTGATGATTTGGGAGTTCACCTCGCCGCATCTTTGGCCAACCCACACTACTGAAAGCCAACACCATGGTCCGAGCAATCAGCAACAATTCGGGTTCTTCACCGAGCTGCGACCGCGTTTTCACAAAGCTTGAGGCGACGGCAATGTTGCCTTTGGTCAGTCGAATCGTGGCGGATTTGGTCTCGCTGAATCAATCGATTCTGACCCAGCGGGCACAAATTCGAGAAATCGATCGGATGACTGGGACCATTCCCATCGCCGACTACCGCGACGAATTGGGCGATATTCGATCGTCGCTGCAAGCCGATGAGGAGAGCTTTGAAAAATGCTTGGCCGAACTGGTGTCGCTCGGCGTCGTCCCTCACCAGCCGATCGATGGGGGCGTCGACTTCCCAGCCGTCTTGAACCGCCGCAGTGTTCGCTTGTGCTGGGCACCCGGTGATGAGGGGGTCGACTATTGGCATGAATTGGATGCGCCATGCGGAAATCGCCAAGCGTTTAACGCATAACCGGCATTGAAGCTTGAAGAGCATAGGGAATCTGATTCCAGTGAGTTAAGATAGTGCATTTTACGCTATCGCTTGCGGACGAATCATGACTTGCAACGTGCTCCGGCCTGGCCTTTCGATTCTTATCCTTTTTGCGTCATGGCTTGGCTTGCAGCCGGATGATGCAATCGCTCAAGACACCAGCACGCGGACCCGTCCGCCGCGCGGGCTCGTGTTGAACGCGTCCATCGAGCCGCATTGGGTCGATGGCGACCGCAAGCTGTGGTACCGACGACAGCACGCATTCGAACTGCCAGACGACGTTGTCGACGAGTATGTCATCATTGACACGAAACTCGGCACACGCCAGGTCCTCGCGAGTCGCGAGGCGCTACATAAAACACTTGGCATTCTGTCACCAGACGAAGCGCGTCAAGCGACACAGTTCGATGCCAGCCCCCGACGCTCGCTAGAAACCGGTGCGGAGTCTTCGATTCGCTTCGTGAACAAAACCGAGCAATCGATTGAGCTGTTTTGGATTGATGCGGCTGCTCGCGCTACAGGTTACGGCAGCATCCAACCGAACGAATCGCGTGACCAGCACACGTTCGCAGGCCACGTTTGGATGGTGAAGGACAAAGCTGGACAAACACTCGGCTACTTGAGAGCGGAGTCCGAACCGATTGTCGCCGTCTTCAATAAAGACCAAGCACCACTCGAGGCGGACAAGCCCCGTCGCGGCAATGGACGACGCGACCGGAACGCAAATAACGAAACCCTCTCGCTATCCAGCAAAGACGGTAAGTCGACTTTATTGCTTGGCGATTTGGCATTCACTCTGCAAGACAGCGCATCCGAAGATGGAAGCTACGAAATTGTCGGACGCTCACCTGATGAAAAGTCCATCGTCGTGCTTTGCACGCATGCAGTGCAAGCGGAACCAGTCAACCGAATTGAATCCTCGCCCGCTTCCGGTGGTCGTGCCAAGCTGCAATCGAATCCGTACTTGTTGCCCGGCGAGGCGATGACAAGTTACGAATTGTCGGTGCTCGACACCGATGGCAAAACACAATGGATACCTCTCGCCGAAGAATTCGACTTCGGTCGACCAAGGATCCGTTGGACTGACGATCATCGCTTCACTGTTGAAAAAATCGACCGAGGCCACCAGCGTTTTCGAGTCTTTGAAGTGGACACGCAATCACGTTCGTCCAAAGCAATCATCGACGAGAAGAGCGACACGTTCATTTGGACGATGCATGGGCCATCGATTCCACGAACGAACTATTTGCAAAGTTCGAAAGAGATGCTGTACGCGTCGGAACGCGATGGATGGCGACATCTCTATCTCGTGGATCTCGATACAGGCGCGATCAAGAACCAGATAACACATGGTGGTTGGGTCGTGCGATCGATCGAACGCATCGACGAACCAAATCGCCAAATTTGGTTCACCGCCAGCGGCATGAATGCTGGCGAAGACCCGTATTACATCCACCATTACCGAATCAATTTCGATGGTACCGAACTCGTCACGCTCACTCACGGCAACGGCAACCATTCCGTTCAGTTCTCGACGACTGGCGAGCTCTACGTGGATTCGTATTCGCGAGTCGACGCGGCGCCAATCCATGAACTGAGACGAAGCTCCGACGGCTCACTCGTACGCGAGCTCGAAACGGCCGACACCACTGGTTTGATTGCAAGCGGCTGGCGAGCACCTGAAGTATTCTCAGCCAAAGGCCGCGATGGCGAGACAGACATCTGGGGCTTTATCGCGACACCTAGCGACTTTGATCCTTCGAAATCCTACCCGGTCATCGAGTACATCTACGCTGGACCGCATGACTCGCACGTTCCCAAGAGTTTTCAATCGACCCAGTGGTACAGGTCGCTGACGGAATTAGGTTTCGTTGTCGTTCGCATCGATGGCATGGGCACCGCCAACCGCAGCAAAGCGTTCCACGATGTCTGTTGGCAAAATCTCCGAGACGCTGGCTTCCCCGATCGGATTGCCTGGATGCGTGCTGCGGCGGAGACACGACCGTACATGGACCTGGATCGCGTCGGCATCTATGGAACGTCGGCTGGCGGGCAAAACGCGGCTGGTGCGTTGATTTTTCATGGTGACTTCTACAAAGCCGCCGCAGCGTTCTGTGGCTGTCACGACAATCGTATGGACAAAGCCTCTTGGAACGAACAATGGATGGGCTTTCCCGTCGGCCCGCATTACTCCGCTTCGTCGAACATCGACAATGCAGACAAGTTGCAAGGCCACCTGTTCTTGATGGTCGGTGAGTTGGACACGAACGTGCCGCCCGAGTCGACGTTGAGGCTCGCCGACGCGCTCATTCGTGCCGATAAAGACTTCGAGATGCTTGTCATGCCGGGTGTCGGGCATAGTGACGGAGGAGCGTATGGCCAGCGACGCATGCGGGACTTCTTCCAACGGCATCTTCAAGACATCGAGCCTCGAGCAACAGCGGCTGAGCCGTCGAACACCCCCCAGCAATCGCCCGACGAATCCAACGAAGCTGCTGTTCCCAATCGTGCCGAAACGTTGCGAGTCCATTTCGAAGCCGACCGAGGCAGTCTCGAGCGTTTCTATTCAGTCACATGGTCGCCGACTCGAATCAAACGCATGCGGGAATATTACGGTGGCTGGAGCAAGGCACTTCGTGACCTCGACGTGACTGATTTTACCGAGGCCGAATCCGCATCGCTCGACGAATTGCGATCTGACCTAGCACAGGCCGTTGCTAAGCTTGGAAACGCGGAGGCATTCTTTCCGTTGCTTGCGAAGCGAGCCGCCTTCGCCGACCCAATCATCTCACTCGTTGAATCACGCCAACGGGTCGACGACATCGATCCGATGGTTACGGCTGGCGTCTGTGATGCGCTCGCCGGTCAAATCAAGCTGTCTTACGACGCATTCTTGACGACGACGGACTTGAGTTTGACCCAGCGCATGAAACTACATCTCGCTGTCACGGAATTGCGGGAGCATTTTCGCGAGTGGTTCAGTTTCTATAACGAGTACGACCCCATGTTCACTTGGTGGGTGACAGCACCATTCCAATCCGCGATGACGGAACTTGATGCGTTTGTCGAGATCACGGCTCCCGAATCGAGCGAATCAACCACGAACACTGAAGCGGTGGCGAGCGACGAGAAAGCCACCACACCGACGCTCGAACAATTGGCGGACTCCAGCGTCTCGACTCCCGATCTAGCGGAGATGCTGCTGCACTCGCCTGGGACGGTGGCACTGTTGATCGCGGATTATGAAAGCCAATTGGAAGAGCTTTCAAAAGTAAGCGACGAGGACAGGTCCGCCAGCAAACTTGAAATTGTGACAAGTACGTTCGATGCCCTCCTCGCGATCAACTTCGACGCACTTTCGCGATCCGATCGCGTCGATTGGTTGTTGTTCAAGGGCGAATTAGACGAACTGCGATCGAAGGCGGCGTTGCCTGAAAACGAGAAACGCCGTTCGTCGCTGCCGCAAGATTCTTCCGATCTCGTCGGAACGCCCGTTGGTCGCGAAGTCATCGACATCGACCTGCGTTCGGCGATGATTGCGTACCAACCAGACGAGTTGATTCGGATTGCGGAGAGTGAATACGAGTGGTGCCGAAGCGAGCTAGTGCGTGCCGCGAATGAGATGGGTCTGGGTGACGACTGGCGTGCTGCGGTCGAGCGAGTGAAGACAATGCACGTCGGGCCTGGCGAGCAACCAGCACTAATCCGTGATCTAGCTCGAGAGTCCATCGAGACGCTCAAGGCCGGTGATTGGATCACGATTCCGCCCGTCGCGGCAGAGACGTATCGGATGGAGATGATGACTCCGAAACGCCAGCTTGTGAATCCATTTTTCACGGGTGGCGAGGTGATCAGCGTTTCGTTTCCAACGTCAATGATGCGACACACGGATAAGCTGCAAAGCTTGCGAGGCAACAATCGCATGTTTTCTCGTGCGACCGTTCACCATGAGTTGATTCCTGGGCACCACCTCCAAGGCTTCATGACGAGTCGTTACCAACCGCATCGAGCGAGGTTCTACACGCCGTTTTGGGGTGAAGGCTGGGCTGTGTATTGGGAGATGTTGCTCTATGAACGCGGCTTTGCCAGAACCCCCGAAGAACGAGTTGGATTTCTGGTGTGGCGAGCCCACCGATGTGCTCGGATTATCTTCTCACTCAGTTTCCATCTCGGCCGGATGACGCCTTTGGAATGCGTTGATTTTCTCGTCGAGAACGTCGGCTTTGAACGCAACAGTGCCACTGCGGAAGTACGTCGATCGATTGGCACCGATTACTCGCCGCTCTACCAGGCTGGATACATGCTCGGCGCACTCCAACTTCGAAAGCTTCACGAGGAGATAGTCGGGGGCGGAAAAATGTCTGAACGAGACTTCCACGATCGAGTGATGCGAGAGAACTACATGCCAATCGAACTGCTCCGAGCGGCGCTAACCGACGCACCGCTGGAGCAAGATTTCAAACCGAGTTGGAAGTTCTATGACGAGTGACGATAACAATCAGCGAGTTGTCGTCGGGCTCTCGTTTACTTGAGACTAGAAAGCCCCGCCGCCTCCCATGCCTCCGCCGCCCATCGTACCCGTAGCTTGATGTTGACCATGAAGTGGTGGAACAAACGGAGGCATCGCTGTACCGACATCCGGTCCGAGATTCGTTTTTCGCAGCGTGTCGATCAACGATTCAACTTGCTCGTGTGTAGACAAGGTGGTTGAAACCAAGAGACTTGGTCGCTGCTCCATCGATAGAACGATTGGGCACATCGTGGATGGTCCACCCAACGCCTCCCAAGTATCTGGGTCAATCGACTGTTGAATCGCCTGCATGAGAGAGTCGAAATCCACTGGGGAAGACATCCCCAGGCCATCAAGAAAGTAGATTCGTTGGAGTCGATTGCCTTCGGCGCCGTCCGTTGAGGTCACAACCAAACGTTCACGCTGAAACGAGTACGCTAATTCCAGCGGTGCAAGTATTTCATCCAAAAGGGTCCTCGCTTGCACGCCTTTAACGTCCGCTGTGATTGGCGTATCTGGCGTCAAACCAATGGACTCCAATGCTGGGCTATCCAACGTGATTGGGATTTTGAGTTCTTCGCTAATAATCCGCAAAGCTGATTCGAGTGGTTCATCGACAAATACTTCTGTGATTTCGGTGCTCAGGGCATCTTCAATTTTCTTCGCTGCATCCTCATCCACATTGATCCAAACGCTTGTGCCGATTCCGTGGCGGGCAAGTTCCGCGGTGTCGGCGGTAATCACGACGGAGTTGTCTCGAACGTCGGCGCGAAGTGCACTCGGGCGAAGCATTTCTTGCAGTGCGACTTGCAAAGGCAGCCCGCTCGCTTCGTACGTGAACGTCGGGTCGGGCCGCAATTCGCTCGCGACCTCAGTGCCGCGTGGATCGACGACAATCGGCAAACCAGTCGCCTCTCGCAATTGGGCGGCTAGGTTTGAAATCGTCGCGTCGTTGATTGCAAAGTTGGCTGGCTCGAGCATCTGTGTTTCGATCGAGGCTCGAAGCGTTGCTGGCTTTGTATCGATAGCTGGTTCGCTTGGCTTGGCTGGCGTATCCGCAGCTTGTTTCTTGTCCGATGTTTGTGCTGGCGTCGCCACAACTGCTTGTGCCAAGACCGCTCCAGTGGCTCGGATATTGGCTGGTTGCGTACCGGCCTCACCAGCAATCACACCGCTAGAAATCACCGTTTGTGCGTTGCCGTTCTCAGCCCACGAAGTCATTGAGGCGATCGCCGCAAACGCGAGTGCTGCAGCACAGCCAATCGTCGTAGTCCATGTCATCGTCGAGGTTCCTGTTTCGAGAAGAGATTCAAGAGAAGAGTTGTCGGGTTGCGAATTCGTACCGGTATCCGTTGGATTCATCGTGTCGAATTGAGTTGTGATGAACGCGTCAGCACTCGATGCTGCGGCAGCATCATCGACGGGCCAGGCAGCGAGTGCAGCTAGCACACCAAACGCTGTCACACCACGTCGACGCAATCGCTGTTCCAGCTGGGCGCGGCCACGTTGAAGTCGCCCGCGTATGACGGCCGTCGTGACTCGCAACTGGTCCGCCACTTCTGCCGTCTCGAATCCTTCGATCCAGTGCAACACAATGGCGGAGCGATACGGTTCGGCGAGTTTCGATAATTCTTCGTCGAGAATGCGAAGCTCGTGTCGGCGAGAAACCTGGATCAACGGATCGTTTTCCATGGGCGGATCTTCGACAAGCTCAGCCACGTTGTCGCGCTGGCGTCGTCGGGCTGCGACAGCCGTACGATAGGCCGTGCCGTGTAACCAAGAAGCAAGCTGGTCCGGTTTTCGTATTTTGGACGCATTCCGCATGAGACACAAAAAAGTGGCCTGGAACGCGTCGTCCACGTCCTGAATTCGCCTGCATTGGCGGCGGCAAACGCCCAGCACAAGCGACGCGTAGCGATGAACCAATGCGGCAAATGCTTCATGGTCCTGTTCTTTGATCCACGCATCGAGCAAAACCCGATCGTTGAACGATTCGATCGGCTCAGGCGACACGGCGACGAGATGGGTTTGTGCTTTCATGGGATTCACAACCAACTAGTGCGATGAGATGAGCATGCCGCGCGCTGGTTTTTGCAATTTTTCACAAAAACCCACGACCGTCATCGTATCTCATGCGCCAGCCCAAAGCGAATCACGCTCAGCAAGCGTCAGGGCAACCCACTTTTTCAAGTTGTGCCCGGTGACTGTTCGTAGGGTGCCGTGGGTG
>JBGTAI010000064.1:0-6721 GCA_041749955.1 Pirellulaceae bacterium
CCTCGACTTCATGAAGCGATCGAAAGAGGGGGACAAGCCGTTCTTCGTTTGGCTCAATACGTGTCGGATGCACATGTATACCCGGCTTTCAGACGAACACCGATACCTCGCCCAACCCTACACCACCGAGCACGATTTCTACGGCAGCGGTTTGATTGAACACGACATGCAGATCGGGAAGCTGCTCGACAACATGAAAGCCATGGGCGTGCTGGACAACACAATCATCGTTTACACCACCGACAATGGGCCTGAGCACAGCGCCCGTCTCCACGGCGGTACAACCCCATTCCGCGGCGAGAAGATGACGACCTACGAAGGCGGCGTGCGCGTCCCGATGATGGTGCGCTGGCCCGGCCACATTCCCGCCGGCAACGTCCTTAGTGGCATCCAGTGCCACATGGACATCTTCACGACTCTCGCCGCCGCAGCGGGCGAGCCAAATGTCGCGGCAAAGATGCGGACCAATCGCAAGCAATACATTGATGGCGTCAACAACCTCGATTATTGGCTTGGCAAAACCGAGGAAAGCGCCCGCGACAACTTCATCTATTACCACGAATCCACCGTTCGCGCGATCCGCTACAAGCAGTGGAAGCTGAACTTCGAAACCAGCGAGAACTACTATGACCCCTACGTGAAGCAGAAGTTTCCGGTCATTTTCAACCTCCGCATGGATCCCTTCGAAAGCTTCGACGGCGTAACCGACCGCTCCGACATTGTCCAGGCTAAGCAGTGGCTCAACGAACCGGTTCAGGAAGTACTCGGCGAGCACATCAAGTCGCTCACCGAATTCCCACCGGCTCAGAAAGCCGCCACCTTCGACTTCAGTGAGCTGATGAAGCAGTTGATGTCAGGCAAACAGTAGCTGGTAACATTGGCCCGCACCAAGCGGACTCAACGTTGGCTTCCGTCCGTGGAGGAAGCAAAGGATCCAGGACTCAAAAACAGTCAATCACGCCAGCATCCGCATAAGGCAAGGCATCGTGAGCCGACGAAACTGGACAAGCTCTTCATGCTGCAGTGGGTTTCGCCAGTTGGCGAGCGCGCTCCGGCGACTGTTTGCGAAAGGACCGCGACGTGCTGCTCGCGTTCTACGACTTCCCGGCAGAGCACTGGAACCACTTGCGAACAAGCAACCCGATCGAATCGACGTTCGCGACAATCCGCTTGCAACATCGAAAGCCCAAAGGAAATGGAACTCGCCGCGCGAGCTTGGCGATGATGTTCAAGCTCGCACAATCAGCTTCGAAGAAATGGAGACGCCTGAACTGCTACGAGAAAATCGCATTCGTCATCGAAGGACGTTCCTTCAAAGACGGAATCATGCAGGAAGAAATCGTCGCCTAACTCAGGAACTCAATACACAACAATTGACAATAGCTCTCACTGGCCGAATAAATGCTGTTACACGCCAAGTAAATGCGTTAACTGGCTGAAAATACCTTGGTGATACTTCCCAGGTCTTCCGTGGTTGCGTATGTCGAGCACATTCTCGGCGAGAGTGTCGATATCAGCAATCGCTGGCGACTTAGGCGACGCAAGCCGAAGTGGTTGACCTTGGTTGACTGCCGCGTGGAAGCCCGGACTGTCATCGACGATCGTTCGTAGGTCGTCAACGCCTAGCACCTGCTTAAGGTGATGGACATCGAAGCCTTCAAGAGAGGAGTCAAAGCGGTTAATAACGACCGTAGGCGAATGTGATTGCAAACCAAGCCGCATCAGTTCAAGTGTCATTTGCAGCGACGGAATGGTCTGTTCCGCGACCAATAATACGTTGTCCGCGGATCCCAGTATTTCCATTTGTAAATCGTCCATCGTGCTCGGGACATCAAGAATCACCACGCCTGCTAAATGCCCAGCGTTGCGAATCAGATTCGTGACCAAAGCGGTTTCAACATGCCCAGGCGCTTTGGGATGCAATGGGCCTGAGAGTAGGGATAAGCGATCCCCAAACGGAACGAGCGCATTCTTAATCGCATAAAGATCCACCGCGTGCCCCATTGCTAGCAGCTCCTCAGTAGTGTGCTGCGGCTCAATCTGAAGGAAGGCCCCCAGCACCCCAACATTCAACTGCAGCTCGAGCAAAATTGTATCGAGCTGGTACTGCTGAGCCACTTCGTATGCCAGATTGATCGCAACGGATGTCGAACCCGCACCACCATGGCCTCCCGTGACAGCGATCACTCGCGTGCGATTTGCCAAATGACCAAACTGGACCAAGATGCTATTGAGTGCTTCCGTGAACTCAGCGATCGAGAGTGGAAGCATTACAACTTGACTACCTCCGTGACGCATTACGTTCAAGATCGACGACGAATCGGCGCCGCCGTTCATCAAGACCAATATTGGACGTCCAGCGAACGTACCACTCAGTTGCTTTAATTGATCGTCGTGACTGAGATCATTCAAATGGATGACGAAAAGTCTGGTGTCGTCGTGGTGGAGTTTCAATTGTTCAATTGCAGACGATATATTGCGGAACTCAGCGTCAACTTCCGCAGACTGGTTCAGCAATTCGCGTCGCACATGTGGCAGGAGGTGCTCATCATCGCCAATCAATACAATTTTGAACGGGTACATAGGGTAGCCTAAACACGTTTGGTACAGGGAGCGACGCTCAAGTGAGACATTGCGATGCAGAAACGTTACCCTTCAGTACCTGTGCAAGCTTGTGGGGCAGAAAGGTTTTGAGCCAATAATCCGGCACAGTCACAAACAATCGTCACGATCCGATTGATTGATTCAATCGAGGCTCCAGTGATGGGGAACGTTCGAGCCGATATTGTAAGAAGTGCTGTAGTTCCATACAGTCAAAGTATTCTTGCACCAACTGATGCCCAACCTCGCGGCCGGGGATCTCCTTTGCCGCCAGGTAGCTAATGAGCGGGATTGCACTTAGTGGGCGTAACTGATTGTCACGGAGGGAGTTGACTCTGGATGTATTATCGAGAGTCCACCAGTCGTGGGCCAACGCAGTTTCAGCATCCATAAGAAGAAGTGATCGCTCATTTTGAGACGGCCAAGGTAGACCTTGGTACGGAATCCGTGACAAGGTCGGTCAAGCATTGGTCACCTGCATCTCACGCACAGGCTTGAACGCATTGTTCATGTGCGTGTCTCTCAACACTTGCTCTTGCCGAGTCGGAACACACATCGTCTCGCCAATTCGCTCAAGTTGCCGTAGCGAAGTCGCTTGATACGCGAAACGAAATCCGCTCGCCCAGCAACAGCTGCACTACTTACGTTTTAGTGCGGACAACAATGACAGCCAGTGGGATGTACCAGGGGCTAAAGAAAACCGTCCGTGCTGCAGAGCATTGCAAACGGTTTTCTTCCGAACCTACACCGTTGAGGGTGCGAGGTTCTGTTTCATCGAGTCGATGAGTTGACTGGCCTGAGCGATTGTCAGTTGGTTCGGGTTGCGAACGCCGTAGCCTTGCTCCAACTCGCTGGCGAGCGATACGCCTGCCTTCGATGCGATCGCTCGGATGGCATGCACTTGAGCATCTGTGGCCTGACTAGGGTTGCTACGTTCCGCTAAGCAAGCAGGCTTGGGATGAGATCGATCGGCGGACGAGTTTGCACGTGCCACCGCTGCAGCGTCCTGCGTGGGCGTGGATCGTATCCCAGCAATTCCACAATGGTCCGTCGGCAAATGGGTTCTTTGTTCACTTTGGACCTAGGTGAAATCTGGGAGCCGGATGCTGCAACTCGGCACGTCCGGATCTACGAGGGGCCGATGGTCAATGCGGCACGGTTAAAATATTGTGACAGCACAACGGGAAACCAGTGGCAAACAGGGAATACAAACCTTAAGAGTGCCGGGATAAACCGGCTTGGAATAGAGAATGAAAGAGTCTTACGAAGATCGATCAGCCATCGGTTTCGGCCTTCCTCGGAGGGGCGGAGATGGCAACATCTCTGTCTTGAGCGTTCGAAGTGAAGGTCCGTGCAGGCCAGCCATTGAGCTCCGAAATCAGTATCAATTCGCGTGCCGATCCCGTTTAAGGGTGGAGAAGGCAATATCAAACCATGCGTCATTGGCGAGTGTGGTGCGAACGCGGCGGAGTCGTAGACCCTGGCATGCCGGAGACATTCCAAGTGCGAGAACCGGGAGATCCCATCAGTCTGTCTGGTCGAGACATTGTCGTGATCGAGACAGCGGTCCGAAAACTCCACCGGCGGCAATGCGGACATGAACGCGGATGGGAAGTCAGATGGGAGCGTAGTACCGTCGAAATCGGTGAACAAGGATGCTGCTGAAGCATCTGCGGAATCGATCGAGGGAAGGCTCCCAGCAGCTAGAAACACCGATCCTTCTAGCCTCGCCCGAACTCCGAGTCGGAACAAGCGAAGGTCACACGGATTGCTCGGTGTGCGCATGGCGGCTCGTCAGAGCCGTGATCTTAAATTCACTGCCTTGCTTCATCATGTCAACGTTGAGCTGCTAACGTCGAGCTTTCACCAGCTCAACAAGCATGCCGCTCCTGGCGTTGATCCGACGACATGGCATGAATATGAGCAAGACCTGGAAAATCGCATTGATGATCTCCATGGTCGCATTCACCGCGGTGCCTACCGAGCATTGCCTTCTCGTCGAGTTCATATTCCAAAGCCGGATGGTCGCTCGCGACCGCTGGGTATTGCATCGCTGGAAGATAAAATCGTCCAGCATGCTGTTCGCACGGTGCTTCAGAATATCTACGAGCAAGACTTTCTCGGTTTCAGCTATGGTTATCGACCTCAACGTCAACCTCACAACGCACTTGATGCGTTGGCCTATGGGATTGACGAGAAGAAGGTGAATTGGGTTTTGGACGCCGACATCAAAGGTTTCTTTGACGAGATCGATCGAACATGGTTGGTCAAGTTCTTAGAGCATCGCATCGGCGACCAACGGGTCATTCGACTGATTCAGAAGTGGTTAAACGCTGGAATCATCGAAGAGACGGACTGGTCGGATAACGGCAAGGGTACTTCACAAGGATCGGTGATTTCACCTTTACTTGCGAACGTGTACTTGCACTACGTCTTCGACTTGTGGATCAATCAGTGGCGGGAACGTCACTGTCAAGGCAACTGCATCGTGGTGCGGTACGCGGATGATTTCGTGATCGGTTTCGAGAACGAAGCAGAAGCTCACGCATGCCTCGATGCATTGAGAGAGCGGTTGGCAAGGTTCGGTCTCCAGCTGCACCCTGGCAAAACTCGTTTAATCGAGTTTGGACGCAATGCGTCAGCTCGACGGGAGCGAGACGGTCAGGGGCCGTGCGAGACGTTTGAATTTCTGGGCTTCACTCACACCTGTGGTAAGACCAGGAAGAATAAACGGTTTGTCCTCTGGCGGCGTACCAGCCGTAAGCGGTTTTCCCGAACCTTGCAGGCGATCAAAGCGAAACTTCGCAAACGTCGTCACGATCCCGTAGGCATGACCGGTCGTTGGTTGGCTAGTGTGATTCGAGGATGGATGGGTTACCATGCCGTACCGGATAACTTTAGTCGACTCGAAGAGTTTGTCACCGAAGTCACAAAGCTCTGGTTTCAGCAACTGCGACGTCGCAGTCAAAAGGGACGAGCAGCTTGGCCTTGGGAACGAATGAACCGGTTGGTGACTCGGTACTTTCCGCAGCCAAAGATCTTGCATCCCTATCCGAAAGACCGATTTCGCGCCCGACTAGCAGCAGGAGCCGTATGAGGTAGTACTTCGCGTACGGATCTGTGCGGGGGGCGGTCAGCGATGGCCGTCCCTACCGCGATCCTGAGCCAAGGAGACCTCGGTCTACTCTGCAACAGCGGCGGATCGGGGCGGATTCACAATGGTAAGTCAATTGGTTGCCGCCGGGTGACGCATTTCGTTCGCCAACAATGTCTGTACTCAAATTCAACCCAAAGGCGACACGATGCAATGCCACACTCTCTCGTTGTGATTCTCTGTCTTGTCTCAACTCCAGTATTCGCTGGCGACGACTCCAAGAACGTCAAAGGTGCAGAATCCGCTCAAGGCAACAGCAAGTTCCAATTCGAGGGGGTTTGGAAGCCAAAAGGTGCAATGCTCGGAGGCGTTTTGTTGCCACCACCTGCTCTGAACGCGATAACGCTGAGAATCGATAAAGACAAGTACGAAGTTACCGTCGTTGGTGAAGATCACTCGGACAAAGGAACGTTCACTCTGGACGAGACGACAACGCCGAAACGAATGACAATTACTAGCACCGCTGGTCCGAACAAGGGCAAGACGTTTCTCGCCATCTATGAAATCAAGAACGCCGATGCGATGCGTGTATGTTACGATCTGTACGGCAAGGAATTCCCCAAAGAGTTCAAGGCCCCAAAAGACACCGAGCTTTATCTCGTCGGATATCGTCGGCAACTCACGAATGCAGATGACGCAAAAGCCAAAACTACCGGTACATTGGATCAGCGATGATTCCCGCAAAGTTGTTGTCGAAGGATTGGCGAACAATGGCGTGAACGTGCGGACTGGCAAGGTCTGATTGACGAGCGGCGGAGATCCCGCCTGGGTAAACGCTAGCCACGCGCCCAGTATCGCGTGTTGCAGGATACGCATAAGAAGTCTGGCGTTGGAGTCGTGCACCGTTTGCGACGCCGTAAGCGGACCATATATGTGCGAACCCGATTTAGCAAAAAGGGTGTTTCGCAGATCGACGCCAATTCGCGCGATTACTAATTGAAGCGTTTCACCGCTGGTTAACAGGCG
>JBGTAI010000065.1:0-15081 GCA_041749955.1 Pirellulaceae bacterium
CGATGGTGCGATGATCTCCCCGAGGAGGGGAATTCTAATTGTCGCTGAGCCGGGGAACGCAATCGCGTGAAACCCGACCCAGCGACTCAACAGCGGATTTCTAATTGTCGCGGAAAGGGAAATTTAATTGTCGCTAGACAAGGACCAAATAGATGAGGACGCTCGCGTAAACGATCCAGCACACTAATACAATGCTGCTGCGTCTCGTCTCATCTGCAGTCGTCAACGCGGACGATGAGATGGAAGTATGTGTGTGATCGATGAGAGTCGCCGCCGACGCGAAGTCAGTCATCGTGTGGTCTAATGTCCAGGCAACCGTTGGCGTTGCGGAAGGGACGCCCGTATCCATTGACTCCGACGCGTTCACATTCGATGAAAGTGAAGATGGCTGTGCTACTTCGAGAATGAGCGACGTTGTTGCAATGAATTCCGGTGTTTGAGACGTTTCCGCAGTTGGTGCTCGCCACGAAACGCTCAATTGGCTTAGTGGTGGTAAGCCTGTCGCTAAAAGCGTCAAAATGGACGCGAGAGCGATGGTTCGCCACGTCGCAACCCGCAAGCGTGGATTGCAATCACGAAGCAAACGGTAAGCGCACCAGCCCGCCCCAAGTGGCACAGTGAGCTTGGCAAAGAACCACAAAAACTGCAATTGTGACTGCGAGAGTTCGAACATTACTTGGCCCCTTTCTTGCGAGATCGCTTGACGGATTTTGCTTCTACTACCGGCGGCGAGTCGAGCGGCTTGAGTCCAGCAGCTTCGCGAATTTCGTCGATGTCTGAGTGAGTGAGTTTCTCCTGCTTTGCTAGGTACAGCATCAACGATCGCATCGAACCATCGCCAAACGCCTCGGCAAGTTGTTGGATCATGCCACTAAAGGCACTGCGTTCTTGCGTGACCGCTTTGTAGGCATACGCTTTGCCCATTCGCCGTCGCCGCAAATGCCCCTTTTCAACCAAAATCGTAAGATAGCTTCGCAAAGCCGGGTCTTTCATTGGCTCAGGGAATAATTCCAATAGCTGTGGCGGCGTCAATTCGCCGTGTTGCCATAGCACGGTCATCACCTTCAACTCACCCGGCGTAAAACGCATCTTCAGCGACCCCTCTAGATCTGGTGCAGGACTTACTGCAACTGATCCTACGGGTTGCCTCGCCGCGAATCAAGTACAAGTGCAGAGCAGTCTGCAAAATAGTTCCTGGCTTTGTGACGGAAGCAGCAAGTGAGGCGATGGAATAGAAACGCTAGTTGAGACACCGCCTATGGATTCGTTGCCGCTTGCGATTTAGCGAAATCTCGTAGCGGTTTGGGTAGCGGGAAGTGGACGTTCTCTTCGCGGATCGATTGAGTTTCGACGACGCCGTTGAATTTGCTGACAAGCCAATCGACCGTGGCTTGGACAACTGATTCTGGAGCGCTGGCGCCAGCTGTGATCAGCACCGATTGCGCGTCGTGGAATTGAGCGGCGTCGAGATCTTGAGGGCCATCAACGAGGTACGCTTGCTTGCCTTGCTCGATCGCTAGTTCACGCAGTCGTTGACTGTTGCTGCTGTTTTGGCTGCCGAGGACCAATACGACGTCCACATCGGGGCTGAGCAATCGGACGGCTTCTTGGCGATTTTGAGTCGCGTAACAAATGTCGTCCTTCGGTGGGCTGTTGATATCGGGGAAACGCTCGCGAAGTCGACGGATGACACGATTGGCATCGTCGACACTGAGGGTGGTCTGCGTCAGGTAAGCGAGCTTGGTTCCTGGAGCAAACTCAAGTGCATCGACACCTTTTTCGTCCTCGACAAGCACGATGGCTTCGGGGGCTTCGCCCATCGTGCCGAGTACTTCGTCATGGCCTTCGTGGCCGATGAGAATGATCGTGTAACCCGCCTTGGCGTACTTGATCGCCTCGAGATGGACTTTGGTGACAAGCGGGCACGTGGCATCGAGCGCGTGCAGATTCCGAGCTCGAGCGGCTTGTCGGATTTCCGGCGAGACACCGTGAGCGGAAAACAGCAGCACGCTGCCTTCGGGGGCTTCGTCGATCGAATCGATGAAGACCGCACCTTGTTCACGAAACGTGTTGACGACGTACTGGTTATGAACGATCTCGTGGTAGACGTAGACTGGCGGCCCAAATTTCTTCAGCGTCAATTCAAGCGACTGGATCGCCATATTCACGCCGGCACAGAAGCCTCGTGGTGCCGCCAAAATAATCTTCATCGGTTAAAATCCTTCGCCTAGGGTGTCGTCAGGCGTGTTCGTTTTGTTTTTACTCTGTGTGTAGAATAACCGCGTGGTCAATGTTTCGTCTAACCGGTTCCAAGCGGACAATCGCTCGGAAGCACGCTCCGAGGCCCCAGTTTCGCTTGCCCAGGCCGAGTTTTTCTGTCGGCGGCTCGCAAAAAGCCACTATGAGAACTTCCTCGTGGCGACCGTTTTTCTGCCTCGACGGTTGCGACAGCCGTTCTTTAACGTCTATGCGTTTTGCCGCACCGCCGACGATTTGGCTGACGAATCACCCAGTCCGGAAATCGCCAGCCAGCAGCTCAGCCGATTCCAGCATCTCCTTGACCAAGCCTATGCAGGTCGGCCCAGCGATGAGATTTTCGTTGCTCTGGCTCACACCGCGGCTCATTTCGATTTACCTCAGGAGCCGTTCAATCGCTTGCTCATTGCCTTCCGCCAAGATCAAACCAAAACACGCTACGAAACTCGCGCCGAGCTACTCGATTATTGCCATCATTCCGCTGACCCCGTCGGCGAGATTTTGCTTCGATTGTGCGGGTGCTTGCCGGCGGAAACACTTGAACTCTCGAATCAGATCTGTACGGGGCTGCAACTCGTCAATTTTTGGCAAGATGTGAAACGAGACTTCGCTATTGGCCGCGTCTACTTGCCTCAAGAGACCATGCGTCGATTCGAGGTCAGCGAAGATGAACTGCGATCCGATTCGGCTTCAAGCAAGCTGAGGCAGGCAATCGAAGTCGAAACCGAGTTCGCAGAGCAGTGCTTGTTTCGGGGCTTGTCTCTCGCCGAGGTCGTTCCAAAGTGGTTCGCTCGCGACGTGCAGTTGTTTGTACACGGTGGGTTGGCGGTTGCCCAGGCGATTCGGAAACAAGAGTTCGATGTCTTGCGAACGCGACCCGTCGTCACGAAACGAACGCAGTTGGGGTTGCTGGTGAAGGCATGGCTAGGGCGGTTGAGTGGCCGACCGAGTATCATTTAGCAACTTCATCCACTGCCCTATCCTCTGCCGTCCCGACCTAACCCGACCCGTCCTGAACCGCCCTGCCCTGCCCTGTTTAGACAGTCACTTAGCCGCTCTGTAATGACTACATCGCATTCCGTTGCCGCCAGCTATCGACATGTTCGTCGAATTGCGCGTCGCAGCGGAAGCAATTTCTATCGGTCGTTTTGGTTGTTGCCGCGCCACAAGCGTGATGCGATGTGTGCGTTGTACGCGTTCGCTCGTGTGACAGATGACCTCGGTGATTGTCACGAGCCGGCTGCACTGCGCAAGGCGTGGTTGAATTGGTGGCGACAAACGACTGCGTTGAATGTCATTGGCGAGACACTGCCTTCGCGTGTCGTGCTCGCCGAGGGGCTTAGCAGCGATACCAAATCATTTCCGATTGATCTTCATCGACGTGCGGAGGAGATTCTCCCTGCGCTCCGCGATGCTGTGCATCAATACAACATTCCTACGCGTTATCTGCTGGAGATCATCGATGGTGTCATCGCCGACCAGCAGAAGACTCGTTTCGATACGTTCGAGCAATTGGAGCACTACTGTTACCTCGTTGCTTCGGCTGTGGGGCTCGCGTGTCTGCACATCTGGCAATTCAATCCGCCTCTACCGACACAAGCCGCCGTGGATTGTGGTCTTGCGTTCCAGTTAACGAACATTCTTCGCGATGTCGCTGAGGATGCGGAACGCGGAAGGATCTATCTGCCGCGCCAGCACTACGAGCAGCACGGATTGTGCGAAGACGACTTGCTCAGTCCGCGACCGGATGACCGATTCAAGTGCCTGATTGCCGATGAAGTCACGCGGGCCAAGCGACTATTCGAATCGGGGTGGCATGTGTGGGATTCGCTGCACCCGGATGGACGCCCCATCTTCAGCATGATGTGGCGGACCTATCGACGGTTGCTCGATACCATCGAGAAAGATCCAGGCGCGGTGACGAGTCGCCGAATTCGACTCTCAACACGCCAACGAATCGAGCTCGTGTCCCAGCACTTCTGGGCGCCCAAGTTTCGGCGATTATCGGTTCCGCCCTGGGGCGATTTACCTTCGAGCGAAGCGGACGACGCGTGAGCAATACGGTTGTCGCCAACTCAAACAGCGATAAGACAAAAGTGGTGATTGTCGGCGGCGGCCTTGCCGGGTTATCCGCCGCCGAATGCATCACGCGGCTTCATCCTGGCCAGTTTGACGTGACGTTGCTGGAAGCACGTCGCGTCGCCGGAGGTCGTGCTGGCTCGTTCGTCGATCGCGGTTCGGGAGAATCAATCGACTATTGCCAGCACGTTGCGATGGGATGCTGTACGAACTTGATTGGTTTGCTTGAACGCTCAGGACAACTGCAACAGTGGACGCGGTACAGCGAGCTGACGTTCCTGCATCCTGATGCACCGCCGAGTCGATTCACGCCATCCACGTTTCTGCCCGCGCCGCTGCATTTGCTAGGGGCGCTGAGTCAATTGCGATATCTCTCGTCCAAGAATCGACGCCAACTTAAGCATGGATTGTGGCGATTGATGCGAACGCCGACGACCGAGCTTCGTAAGTCTCTCGCGAGTGACTGGCTCGCGTCCAGCGGTCAAGATGATTCGACAATTCAAGCGTTCTGGGAAGTGATCTTGGTCAGTGCCTTGGGTGAAGATCCTCGTCGCGTTTCGATGGCCGCGGCACGTAAGGTTCTGATCGACGGATTCGCGGCCGCTCGAGGGGCGTCGGATGTGCTTGTTCCTCGCAAGCCGCTGGCTCAGTTGTTTGGCGAGACGCTGGTTCATTACATTTCGGAGTTAGGAACCACCGTTCGCCCAGGCCAACTTGCGACGCGATTGCATGTCGACGCATCCAGTGGCACGGTGCGATCGGTCGAGACTTCGGGCGGTGATTTGTTTTCGGCGGATCAGGTGATCTTGGCAACACCGTGGGCTGCGACGAGTCGATTGATTCAAGCGAGTGAACTTGCCGATTCGTTTCCTCTTGTCGATCGTTGGCGTGATATGCCCTCATCGCCAATCACGGGCATCCACCTGTGGTTGGATCGTGAGATCATGCAAAACGAGCACGTTGCGATCGTTGGTATGCTGCCACAGTGGGTGTTTCGCCGACCAGTGGAAGCACCGATTGCCAACGGCGAGCATTACTATCAAGTCGTCATCAGTGCTTCGCGTGACGTTCGAGGCGTGGAAACACTGGAGCTGACTCAGCAAGTGATGAGCGATCTTGCGAGAGTCTTGCCCGCGTCGGCGAAAGCGAATGTGCTGCGGTCACAAGTCGTCACAGATCCGCGATCCGTGTTTTCGATCGCGCCGGAAGTCGAAGCGACTCGACCGGCTTCAGCGACTCGCGTTCGTGGCCTGGGTCTAGCCGGTGATTGGATTCAAACCGGTTGGCCAGCCACAATGGAAGGCGCGGTGATCAGCGGTTTGATGGCAGCCAATCATGTGCTGGAAAATGAAGGGCTGGCGACGCAGCCAATCGATAGCGGACTGGCGCGAGGTTGGCTCGCTAGATCGCTGATTCGGGACTAGCTTACTCGCCTAGACACGTGGCGATTCCGGCTTGGATTTTCGCGTGCTTGACGAAAGCATCGTTCGTTTCTTCGCCATAGGCTCTGAGCGCCGAGGCGAGTCGTTTCGTGACTTCGTTCGTGCCGGGGCGTCCAAAGAAATTTAGCAACTCGTCGGGATCCGTTTCTGAATCAAATAACCAGGGCTGGTCATTGATGGACACGATGAGTTTGTAGCGATTGTCGACCGCTGCTAGCCAGGCTGGTGTGGTTCCGGCGTTTCTCAGAAAAGTTGTCTTGCTCGACGGGGTGTCAGTCAACTCGTCAACGGTAATCCACGGCGCCAAGTTGCGGCCTTCGAAGCTCGCGTCGGTTGAGATCCCAACCAGTCCCAGAATCGTCGGCGTCACATCCACAGTTCCAATCGGTTGCGTGTACACCTTGCCTTGCTTAATCAACGGCGGGTACGAGATCAGCATCGGGACGCGAGCCGATCCTTCGTACGGATTGCCTTTGTTGAGTCGATCATGTTCGTAACACAGGTCACCGTGATCGGACGTGAACACAATCAGGGTCGAGTCGAGCTTTCCTGTTGACTCGAGTTTCGCGAGGATGCGACCGATGTTGTCATCGATGCACTTGACCATCCCGAAGTAACGGCTCATTTCTGGGCCACGAAACACTTCGTGCTTCTTGCCCGCACCGAGCCAATTTGGTGTTGTCGCGTCGGTGATTCCGTAGGTGCGTGGTGGTTGGAACCTCAGGTTATCGTATTGGTGATCGTACGGCGCTCGAACCGTATTGGGGCCGTGGGGATCCGGGAAGCTGACAACGGTCAGGAACGGTTTCTCAGTGGCGTCTTCAACCGAATCGATCACGCGATCCGCCAGGAAATCCGTCGCGAACGTTTTGTTGTCAGCATCGTTTACACCGTAATCGGGCTCGTTCTTGCGATTCAAGCTGCCGACTGCTGGACCATTATCGGTTTGGATCAGTTTTTTCCAGTGGCCGCGATTGAACATGAACGTCTTGTTTTGAAAGCCGCCGTCGATCTGCGGTGCCCAGCCAGGTTTGGACACGCCGGCTAGGTGCCACTTGCCGATAAAAGTGGTTTCGTACCCGTTGGCGGCCAAGACCGTTGCGAGTGTCGGGATGTCACTGCGCAGTTCCATGTCGTTGGTCGGGGCACCCGTGTTTTGTGGATAGCGACCCGTGATCATGGCGGCACGACATGGTGTGCAGACTGGTGCGGTGGCATACGCACGCATCCCGATCAAACCACGGTGAGCGAGTCGATCAATGTTGGGTGTTTCGACAAGGACTCCCTCGCCCCACATCTCACCTTGTTCGCGAGAGAGTTGCTCGCGGTAACATCCAAGTGTTCGGAAATTATGTTCGTCGGTGATGATGACGAGAATATTCGGTTTGGCCGCATCCGCCGTTAAAGTGGTGCTAATCAATCCAGCGATGGCAAATGCGATGTACTGTGCAGTACGGACGTGGCGAGTGTTCATTTTTAGTAAAGCAATATAAGAACGATGAGGTCCCCAGACGGCGTTGGTGGGGCTTACCCAGAATAGTCGATACTTCGTTACCGCGTATTCGTACTCTATCGGCTACACGCCAAGTTCGCCGCGGATTCTTGAGCGAACATCAGCGATTGTAAAAGCCAGTGCACCCAGGTGTTCCGCGTTGCTTCCAGCCACGATCGAAGCGATTTCACCGCATCGTTTGATTGGTAGCCCTTTTGCCAACGACAGCAGGAACGCTCCGTGGTACGTGTCGCCACAGCCCGTGGTGTCGCGGACCGGGTTGGCTGGTGAAGCACTTTGATGCCAGATCGATTCGCCACGAACACCGATCCAGCTGCCTCGTTCCCCGCAAGTGACCGCGATGATTTCGGCCTCGAAACAGTGCTGGAGGGATGCGACGAGTTCTGGCGGAGAACTGTTCGGCAGTTTGGCTTCACACGCATTTAGATGCGCCATCGCAAAGTGCTCAGCAACGATCAACACGTCGCTGGCTTGCACGAACGGCAACACTTCGCCGCGATAACGATGGGCACCGCCATCGAACGAGACTTTGACACTATTGGACTTAGCAACGTCAATTCCGCGGTGGCATGCATCGAGATGTCGGCCGTTGATATGCAGTATTCTCGATGCTGCGATTTGCCGAGCGATCGCGTCATTCCACGTTAAATCGTGAGCTGTGCCAGGCGAGTAAACAATCGTGCGTTTCCCGCTGGCAGCTTCGACCAAGATGGATGCGACCGAAGCGGATTCTTCGCTCGTTTGTTGCAGCGTTGATAAGTTGACATTGGCTCGTTGGAGTTCTGCAATGATCGACTCGGACGCAACATCGTCGCCAAGCGAATCCGCCAAGGCGACTCGGCCGCCGAGCAGTCCCGCCGTCGCAATCGCGACTGACACGCCACCGCCAAGCCCCATCGCTCGCTGGCTTGCGCGGATCACGTCTTCGCTACCAGGCAACTGGTCGACAACGAGTGCGGTGTCGAGCACCGATACGCCGATCCCGGTGATGTCAAACGTTTTATTCATCGTCGCCATCACCGAAGATCAATCGTGAATCGAATTTAGGAAAGCCAGCTTGGAAGCTCATCAGCGGCTGGGAGAGTAATCTCCTTCACCTTCGTGACAGCTTCGATCTTGTTCAGCTCTGCGATTGCGGCTGCTGGGGCCTTCATGTCGAGGCTGAGCACACCGATCGATGGACCGCCCGGTGTATTGCCTTCGCGGCCGACGGCCATTTGAGCGATGTTGACTTGGTGATCTCCGAATACGGTACCCACGCGACCGATGATGCCTGGCACATCGTTGTGCGCGAACACAAGCAACTCGCCGTCGAGGAACGATTCCAGTCGATAGCCGTCGAGCATGATCAAACGTGGCATGTTTTGGCCCAAGATCGCTCCGCCAGCACGAACGGTTTGTCCGCCACCGCTGACTTCGACCGTCAAGCTCGAAGTAAACGCACCTTGGTCGCGGGTCTTTTCTTCGATCAGGTCGATGCCACGCTCACGCAGCAACATTTCGGCGTTGATGATGTTCACGTCTTCGACGACTCGCTCGAGCAACCCAGCACACAACGCGTTGGTGAGCGTTCGAGTGTCCTTGCCAGCGACTTCGCCGCGGTAGGTCACGCTGACCTTGTCGATACCACCACCATGCCACTGTGCCACGAGCAAGCCGAGGCGATGAGCGACATTGAGGAACCCTCGCAAGCTTTCAAGCGTCTTCGGATCAAGCGATGCAACGTTGACCGAGTGCTTGATCTCGCCAGACTTCAGGTAATTGATCAGCAAGTGGATGCCTTCGACGGCAACTTGCGTTTGTGCTTCCTCGGTACTTGCGCCAAGGTGCGGTGTGCAAACGGTGTTCGGCATCCCAAATAGCGGGCTGTTGGTGCAAGGTTCTTCATCGTAAACGTCGAGAGCGACGCCGCCGATCTTGCCGCTCTTGAGGCCCTCGACGAGTGCCGCTTCGTCGTAGATGCCGCCGCGAGCCGCATTGATCAAGCGAATGCCAGGTTTGACGAGATCGAGTTGCGCATGACTGATTAGTCCTTTGGTCTCCGGTGTCAGCGGCGTGTGGACGGTCATGTAATCCAGTTCCGGTAGCATCTCGTCGACGGTTGCGACGCGTTTGACTCCGAGGCTGGCGGCTTGTTCGTCCGTCAGGAACGGATCAAACGCGATGACCTTCATATCGAACGCCAAGGCACGTGAGGCAACTTCGCGACCGATGCGACCCATGCCGACAACGCCGAGTGTTTTCCCAGCGAGCTGTGTCCCCATGTAGCTCTTGCGATCCCAGCGACCTTCGACGAGGCTTTGGTTCGCCGGAGCGATACTTCGTGATAACGCGAGCATGAGCGCGAAAGCGTGCTCGGCAGTACTCACGGTGTTACCCGCAGGCGTATTCATCACGACGATACCACGTCGAGTTGCCGAGGCTTTGTCGATGTTGTCCGTTCCAACACCGGCACGCACGATCGCTCGCATCCGCGTGTTGCCTTCGAGCGATTCGGGAGTGATTTTCACGCCGCTGCGAAGGATTGCACCGTCAAATTCATTCAGTGCCGAGCGGAGTTCTTCGCCTTTGAGACCCGTGCGGATCTCATACTCAATGCCCTCTTCGGCATCCAGAATGTCGAGGCCTTCTTGGGCGATGCTGTCCAGAACGATAATGCGATGCATGGGAAACAAGTTTCAGGTAACAGGATTCGGTTGACAGGTCTTGGAACACAGGTGAGCGAACTTAGCCATTCTTTGAGGCAAAGTCATTCATGAACGAGGCAAGCGTTTCGACGCCTTCGCGTGGCATCGCGTTGTAGATGCTGGCACGAATGCCGCCGACACTGCGGTGGCCCTTCAAGCTCGCGAGGTCATGCTTTTCAGCTTCCTTCACGAATTTCGACTCAAGGTCTTCGCTTGGCAACCGGAACGTCACATTCATCAGCGAGCGACAGTCCGGTTGTGCGTGGCCCTTGTAAAACCCGCTGTTCGCATCGATGACGTCATAGAGCAGCTGGCTCTTGGCTTCGTTGATTTGCTTCATCGCAGCCAACCCGCCAACATCGTCCTTCAACCAATGAGCGACTTTGCCGAGGACATAGATCGCGAAAGTTGGAGGTGTATTCCACATCGATTCGGCTTCGAAGTGATTCTTGTATCGCATGTAGCCAGCTGTTGAGTCGCTTCCGCCTTCGAGAAGATCCTTGCGAATAATCACGACAGTAACACCGGCTGGGCCAGCGTTCTTTTGGGCACAGGCGTAGAGGATTCCGTAGCGATCCATTTGAAGCGGACGACACAGGAAGTCGCTCGACGCATCGCTCACGAGCGGCACCGACGCTGGGCAGTCGGGCTCGCTTGCGAACTGGACACCTTGGATCGTTTCGTTGCTGCAGTAATACAGATACGCCGCATCGTCACGGACTGTGTACTCGCCGGTCTTAGGCAGCCGGTCATAGTTCGTTGCTTTGCCATCATAAATGGCTTCGGCTTTGCCTTCTTTTACTGCTTCGGGCAAGGCGCTCTTTCCCCATGTTCCCGTGATCAGGTACTGGGCGGTTTTTCCAGTTCCCGTGAGCAGGTTTTGCGGAATCATCGAGAACTGGAGACGCGAGCCGCCTTGCAGAAAAAGAACTGCGTAGTCATCGGAAACCCCTAGCAGTGAGCGAATCGTGGCTTCGGCGTCATTGGCGATTTCGATGAACAATTTGTCGCGATGGCTGATTTCGAGAACCGAAGCCCCGGCGCCTGGCAGACAAAGCAGTTCTTCTTGGACCTGTTGCAGCACTGGCAGCGGCAAAACCGCAGGACCAGCGGAAAAGTTGTAGACGCGTTGTGCGGTTGCTGTGGCGGCCATGGTCGAACCATTCACGAAAGAGGCGTGGAAATCGAAACGGAGGATTCTATGCGGATTGCCGGATCGGCGGAAGGTTCCCGAATCGATAACCTGAGGAGGATGGTTGAGTCCGCATCGCGGCGTTACCGTTAACGTTGAGGTGCGGCAACCGATGCCCCTGAATTTCGCTGATTTCTCGACGGACGGCCAGCAATCATGTCACTTGAAATGCGTGCGATAGAATTAGCTCGACACCTTCTGCACCGGGCAAACCAGTTGCAGACGCCTGCCGAACGTCGCCAGCAGGCTGAACTGGATCGGATGATCGCCCACGACGCCGACAAAGCCACACTCGTGGAAATGACGGACCAAGCATTCCGGACTTCCTCCTCCGCCCGCGTGGCTGACCAGCTCACGCACGTGCTGGACCTGCAAGGTGTGCCGCGATTCTTCAGCCCCGTCGAACAGGCGATGTTGAAGGGCTTTCAGTCGTTCGGCGAGTACCTTCCCGGTGTCGCCGTGCCACTCGTGAAAGAGAAAATGCGACGTGAGACCGCAAACGTGATCCTGCCGGCTGAGAAGGAACTGCTCAGCGAGCACCTGCATGCACGCCAAAGCCAAGGCGTCGTCATGAATGTCAACTTGCTTGGCGAGGCGCTGCTCGGTGAAGACGAGACTCGCGTGCGGATGCAACGTTTCGTCGACGCCCTTCGAATGCCTGATGTGCATTGTTTGTCCGTTAAAATCTCGACGCTTTACAGCCAGATCTCATCGCTCGCTCGCCAACACACCATCACCGCTGTCGCTGACCGATTGGAGGCGTTGTATCGCACGTCGTTGCGAGAAAAAGTTCCTGGCACCGATCGCGGCAAGTTCGTCTACTTGGATATGGAGGAATACCGCGACTTGCACTTGACCGCCGAAGTTCTCAAGACAGCACTCTCGCGTCGCGGACTCGAACACGTCCGTGCCGGCATCGCGCTGCAAGCGTACATCCCCGACTCGCATCGAGTCATGGTCGATCTGATCGAGTGGTCTCGCACCCGAGTCGCCAATGGTGCTGAGCCGTTGACGATCCGGCTGGTGAAAGGTGCCAACATGGAGATGGAGCGCGTCGAAGCGTCCATCGCTGGTTTCCCACAGGCACCCTACCAAGAGAAGCTCCACACCGACGCGAACTTCAAACGCATGCTGCGCAAACTCATCGATGCTGCAGCCGACGGCGGCGTCCGTGTTGGCGTCGCATCGCATAACATCTTTGACGTCTCGCTCGCGATCATTTGGGCCGAGGACGCCGGTGCCAGCGATGCCGTGCAAATTGAAATGCTCGAAGGGATGGCGAATCACCAACGACGCGCGATCACTGAACACGGCGAAGCCATGCTGTTGTATGCACCGGCATGTCGGCAAGAGGAATTTCTCAACGCGATCGGCTATTTGATTCGACGCCTTGATGAAAATACGGGACCGAACAACTTCTTGAGACACGCTTACCGGTTGAAAGTCGACAGTCCCGAATTTGACCAGCTCGCAAAGGACTTCTCCACAGCTCTGGCGTTGATGGACAAAGTCAGCGACGCGCCGCGGCGTACACAAGACCGACGTGTTCGCGCGGAACGTCCGGTTGCCGCGGGTTCCTGGGAGCACTTCGTAAATGAACCAGACACCGATTGGTCGTTGGTGCAAAACGGCGAGTGGATCAAGGGCGTGCTCGCAACATGGAAAGAACGTTGCAACGAGAACGCCATCGAAGCATCGCTGCCTGAGCTTGGTGAGTACGATGATGACGAGTCCTCTTCGCTAGCGGATGTTTCGGAACTGCGAGAGTCTCACGATCCATCGCGGCCTGGCGTCGTGTCGTGCCGCTATCGAGCGGCGTCGTTGCACTTGGTGAACCAAGTGGTGTGTGTTGCTGAGAATGACGAAACAGGTTGGCGATTACGATCAATCCAAGAGCGGCAAGATGTACTCCGCGATGTCGCCCAACTGCTCCGTGAACGACGTGGCGACTTGATCGCGTCCATGGTGCTCGATGGAGGTAAAACGGTCACAGAAGCTGACCCCGAAGTCAGCGAAGCGATTGATTTTTGTGAGTTCTATCCGCTCACGATGCAGTATTGGAGCGAGCGAACGAGCATTGAATTGGAAGGACGTGGTGTCGTTGCGGTAGTGACGCCATGGAATTTTCCGCTCGCGATTCCGTGTGGCGGAATTGCGGCGGCTTTGTCGGCTGGCAACACAGTCATCTTGAAGCCCGCGAGCGAAACAGTGCTTCCCGCGTGGTTGCTGTGCCAAGCGTTCTGGGACGCGGGTGTTCCGCGTGAAGTATTGCAAATGGTGACGTGCGACGATGACGTCGCGGAGCATGGATTGATTCGCAATGAGTCCGTCAATGTCGTGATTTTGACTGGGGCGACTTCGACCGCCAAGATCATGCTCGCCGCACGGCCTGGTTTGCACTTGCTCGCTGAGACGGGCGGCAAGAACGCGACGATCGTAACGTCGATGGCTGATCGTGATCTCGCGATCAAGCATGTGGTCCAATCCGCGTTCGGGCATTGCGGGCAAAAATGCAGTGCCACGTCATTGTTGCTGTTGGAAGACGAAGTGTTTCGCGACGAGCGATTTCGCGAAACCTTGGCGGATGCGGTTCGCAGTCTACATGTCGGCTCGGCTTGGGATTTGGAAACGAAGCTCGGGCCGCTGATTGACGAACCGAGCGAGACGCTGGCGCAAGGAATGCAAATCCTCGAAGGGGACGAGTCGTGGCTTGTCGTACCCGAGCATGTGGTCGGCAACCCCAAGTTGTATCGTCCAGGGGTGAAGTGGAATGTCAGACCGGGAAGCTTCAGCCACACGACTGAGTTGTTTGGCCCGGTGCTCAGTGTGATTCGATTCTCACGTCTGGAGGAAGCCATCGAGATCGTGAGGTCAACGGGATACGGATTGACCAGCGGTTTGGAGAGTCTCGATGATCGCGAAGTTGCTCTCTGGCAACAAACCATTCATGCAGGGAATTTGTACGTCAACCGCGGCACCACCGGCGCGATCGTATTGCGTCAACCTTTCGGCGGTGTCGGTTTGAGTGCCTATGGACCTGGCGTCAAAGCTGGCGGCCCGCACTACGTCACAGCCCTGTGCCACATCCGTGATCGCGAAATTGACCCACCCACCGAATTGGATGTTTCAGGTTTACGACACGAAGAAACCGCATCTCGTTTTGCTCAGTGGCTGCTCAAGCAATCCGATGAGTCATTCATTTCTCAAGCGGACTTCGACGAGATCACTGCAGCGATGTCGAGCCAAGCGAATGCGTGTCGTGAAGAATTTGATGGCCAACACGATTGCGTTCGATTGCTTGGGCAAGACAACTATCGGCGTTATCGTCCCGTGCGTGCGATCACCCTACGTGTGACTTCCGCTGATTCCGCTGCCGACGTCCTGGTCGCTATTTCGGCCGCGCTCATCGTGGGCAATCAATTCACCGTCTCGCTTGCAACGGACGTAGCGCACGGCATCAAGCACTTAATCAATTCGCTAGCCGACGAACTGCCGGGGTCGATCGACCCGATCGACGAAGACGACACGGCGATCATCAATCGAATCCATGACCGCCAAGTCAGTCGGCTGCGCATGTTGACCGACGCTGAACTCTCGCCTTCGCTCTGGACGGCCTGCACCGACGCCTTCGTCACCGTCATTGCTGACCCAGTACTTCGCGACGGCCACATGGAATGTCTGCGTTATCTGAATGAGCAATCTCTGTCGCACGACTACCACCGCTACGGCAACCTCGGCCGCCGCTCTGGCGAGACGCGTCGAAACGTGCCTTAACCCGGACTATTCACCAAGACCGATAGCATTTTAGAGACCCATCGCGTGATTCGTTGCGTTTAAGGAGTTATTCAACGACTTCAAAACCGCAACGAGGATCACGCAATGGGTGAAAGCCAGAGTAACCTTTTTGAGCCC
>JBGTAI010000066.1:0-20010 GCA_041749955.1 Pirellulaceae bacterium
TCAACTCAAAGCGGATGACCTGAGTGAGACCCACCACCGAGACGACTTCTGGAATCGACGAGGCGTCAGAAACGACGGCTTCCGCCATCGCCGCCGCAAGACCAAACTCATCGAATCCTAACAAACCCGGTCATGCACCCGCCCAGCAATCATGAGATTTACATGGTCAAATAACACGGCGTTGGTGATTGGAATCGTAGTTGAGTTTCACGCGAGCGGGCTGGGGCAGTTTGTCTCACTTGGTGGCCTATTCAAACCATGCTCGAACTCATCGCCGAAATTTGGGTACAATCCTCGCGCAAACAAAAATTCAAAGCCTTGATTGAAAAGGTCCCATGGGAGATCCGCTCTTTATACTTTTGTTGCTTGGCATCCCAATGCTGAGTCAACTCGTGTCCACGCAGATGCGGAAGCAGTTCGTTACGTTTTCGAACGAACCAATGCCTTTGTCGGGGCGTGAGGCAGCCGAGCGGATGTTGCACGAGAACGGGATTACGGATGTGCGAGTTATTTCGATCGAAGGTCAACTGACCGACCACTACGACCCGCAGCAGAAAACAGTGAATTTGAGCCAGGTTGTCTACAACCAAAGAAATGTTGCGGCTGTTGCAGTGGCCACACACGAATGCGGTCACGCGGTTCAGCACGCGACTGGCTATACGATGTTGAAGGCGCGTTCGAAAATGGTTCCGCTGTTACAGCTAAGTAATTACGCCGTGCCTATTTTGGCCTTTGGTGGTGCGACCATTTCCCAGATCGCTGGCAATCAAGGTACCGCTCTGCTGTGTCTCGTCGGGCTTGGTTTGCCAGCATTGTTCAGCCTCGTGACGCTTCCTGTGGAATTCAATGCGAGTCGACGTGCACTGAATTGGCTCGAGCAAGTGGGGCTAGCCCAAGGTGATCAGTATGCGGGCGCACGCAAAGCACTTTTTTGGGCAGCCATGACCTACGTTGTTGCCGCGTTAGGCGCAATCGTTCAAGCGTTGGTGTTTGCCAAAATGCTGCTTGGTCGCGGTCGTCGCAGATAAGCATCCATCGTACTTGGTTCCATAGGAGAATTTCGAATGTCAGACCATCGATCGTTGACTTTTACATCGCTAGACGAAGCGTTGGCGGAGGTGGAGCATTTAGCAACAACGGAAACTCGGACAACGGGTAGCTTTTCCTATGGCCAGATTCTTCGTCACCTCGCGATCACATTGGACATCGTAACTGGCCATATCACTGGGCCAAAGATTCCTTGGTTCATGCGTCTGCTAGGTCCACTGATCAAGAATACGGTACTGTCGAAACCGATTAAGCCTGGATTCAAGTTGCCAAGTTCAGCCCAGTCATACTTTTGGCCTGAAGGCGACATTGATGTGCACTCCGCACTGACTCACTTCCGCGAAGCCTTGGCGAGATACCGATCCACCAACGAGTTACCACCTCACCCTATATTCGGCCGCATGACTCGAGATGAGCACGACTTGCTCCAACGGGGGCACATCGCATTGCATTTGAGTTTCGTGCATCCCGTGGAATAACAAGCCAGCAGCCATTTCGGCCGCCGACGATCATTTGTTTCAGTTGAACGCGATTTTTTCTCGTACCAAGACAGAGCCTGGATTCAAGAGCATTCAAGTAACTCAGTTTTTCAGACCGAGAGGAGGATTACTCGTGTCAGGCTGGAAAGCCTTGCGTACAGTCCGGGAAATCATTTTCTGTTCGGGCGTGAGCGCGTTAGCGTCACTTTATGCTTGAAGGAAATTACCATTCCGATCAAACGGCGTTTGGGGCAAATGGTTGGTTTATGGATTGCTTTTCGTTGAATCAGCCCTACAGTGAGACGTGGTATTTCGGTGATTCGCTGGTATTTCGGTGACTCAGCAGTGGACTGCCCAACTTTGAGAGGCAGTCATGATCGAATTTCTCGTTGCCGTCGCATTGCCCTCCGGTTGGCAATTGTTTGTAGGCTTTGCCGTCATCTTGCTGGTGACTGGCCTTATCGTGCTCGTCACGTTCACTCGACTCGGAGCGTTCTGGCTCCAGGCTTCGATGAGTGGTGCTGATATCAGCATGAAGAGCTTGATTGTGATGACGTTGCTTCGCATCGAGCCTCGATTGATCGTCACAGCCAAGATCATGGCGAGACAGGCTGGCTTGTCGCCTAAGGGTCACGAGGCGATGACGACGGACCAATTGCAGGCTCATCATCTTGCTGGTGGCGACGTGATGCGTGTTGTCAAAGCTCAGATCGCGGCGCATCGAGCTGGGATCGACCTCGACTTTGATCGTGCCACTGCGATCGACTTGGCTGGTCGCGATGTGCTGCTTGCGGTTCAAACGAGCGTCTCGCCCCGAGTCATTCAATGCCCACAGTCCGATACGAACTCGATCCAGACGTTGAGCGCGGTTGCGAAGAATGGTGTCGAACTTCGCGTCCGTGCGCGGGTCACTGTTCGCACCAATCTTGACCAGCTCGTGGGTGGCGCAACGGAAGACACGATCATCGCACGCGTCGGCCAGGGGATTATCTCGTCGATCGGTGCGGCTGAATCACACATGGACGTGCTGGCTATGCCCTCAAAGATCTCTGATAGCACAATGGCTCGGGGATTGGATGCGAACACCGCATTCTCAATCGTTTCCATCGACATCAATGAAATCGATGTTGGCGAGAACATTGGCGCTCGACTGCAAACGGACCAAGCTAACGCAGACATTCGCATCGCACGAGCATTCGCCGAAGGACGCCGCGCCGAAGCATTGGCGCTGAAACAACAAATGATCGCCAAGGTCGCTGAAGAGCGAGCGGCTTACATTCTTGCCGAAGCGGAAGTTCCAGCGGCGCTCGCTTTCGCGTTTCGCGCTGGTCCGCTTCAAATGGCTTCGATCGAACATCAGTACGACTCACAACCGGTTCAGCTGAAATTGCTGACCTCCGATCCCTCGCAATAAGAACATCGACGTCGAATGAACGACCCAACCTTTGTTACCATGCCTCGTTTTGTGCTCTTCCGTGGAAAGGACCGCATTCGGCCTGCGATCACCGAGATGAACTCGGGCACGGCATGCGTTGCCTTTTATGCGTTCTCCGACAAAAACTTCTATGACGCCTTCAGTGTGGGCAGTTCAATTCCGCTGACTCCGTATCCGCTTGTCAAGCGATTCTTGGAGGAACAGATCGCGGAATCCATCGACGCTGTCCACCTTGTGATCGTGGACGCCGACAGCCCCACAGCGACCCAACTCAACGCCGTAACGATGACATCTGTTCTTGATGCGCAGGAAAATCAAGCGAGCGAAGTGCAAGTTTCGCATCGATTGACGTTCGATCCCCGAAACGATACGTACCTCGAAGCGCCAGAGCTGGGATTGGCAGCCCAATAGGCGAGTTATCGAGAGACGCGTAAGCGCCCGGGCAACCCAGTCAACAGAACAGCCCGGTGCCTCACGGCACTCGGCTCACGCTCGTGGCGGTCAAATTTAACGCATCATCCGCCTACGCGATGATGTCATGCATGACGTGTCCTTTGACATCCGTCAATCGCATGTCGCGACCACCGAAACGGTAAGTGCTCTGGGTATGATCGACACCGAGCAGATGCAGCATCGTCGCATGCAAGTCGTGAATCTCGGTTCGGTTTTCGATTGCCTTGTACCCCCATTCATCGGTTTCACCATAGGCAATGCCTTTCTTGACGCCGCCGCCGGCCATCCAGATCGTGAACCCAAATGGATTGTGGTCACGTCCGTTGGCCCCTTGGGCAAATGGCGTTCGTCCAAATTCGCCAGCCCAGACCACCAAGGTCTCATCGAGCATCCCGCGTTGCCGTAGATCTTTCAACAGGGCCGCAACAGGCTGGTCGACTGCACGCGAGTTGTTCTCGTGGCCTTCTTTCAAATTGCCGTGTTGATCCCAACGATCAGCCCCAACGGACGGACACGTGATCTCAACAAACCGCACGCCTCGCTCGACCAACCGCCGAGCGGTTAAACACTCCGCCGCGTAGATCCGCGTTGGCTCATACTCGGAGTCCATTCCGTAAAGCCGTCGAATGTACTCGGGCTCGTCTTCGAGACGCATGAGTTCTGGCACCGCGACCTGCATTTGTGCTGCAAGTTCATAGTTCGCGATTGCCGATTCGATCGCGTCACTGGGGCCAATACGATCTAGCAAAAGTTGATCCAGCGCACCGGTCAACTTCATTTTCCGTTGCTGGTTCTCAATGGCTTCTGTTGGGGTGATGTTGGCAACGGCGGTGCCTTTTGGCTTGAAGACCGAACCTTGAAAGCTCGCAGGCAGGAACCCGTTACCGAAACAATCCAGGCCGCCAGGTGGAATCAGCCCACCGTTGATCGCGACGAATCCAGGCAGATTATCGCACTCGCTTCCCAACCCGTAATTGATCCACGCCCCCATGCTCGGTCGGCCTTGCAAGCCGCTTCCGGTATGCAGGAAATAGTTCGCGAAGGTGTGCTCGGAGAACTCTGAGGTCATCGAACGGACAAAGCAAAGTTCATCCGCACAAGTCGCAAGATGCGGTAACAAACTGCTGATTGGCAATCCGGACTCACCGTGTCGATCGAACTTCCACGGACTCGCTAGCACCTTTCCAATGTTATTGAATTGAGTCGGCGCGACTTCAAAGAATTGACTGGGATCTTGGCCGTTGTACTTATCCAATGCTGGCTTGGGATCAAACGTATCGACTTGCGACGGGCCACCATCCATGTACAAGAAAATAACGCTCTTGCACTTGGGCGGAAAATGAATTCCGTGTGGCCCATCCAACCGAATTGGACGCGATAAATCGGATGCCGCTGCAGAACGACCAGACATCGCCCCGAGCGCAAGCATTCCCATCCCAGAGAAGGACTTGGCAAGCATCTCGCGTCGCGATTGTGCGAGCGGTTGAAAACGACCGCAATGATGTTGAGTGGTCATGGGTACTTACTAGGGAATGTAAATGAATTCTTTGCTGTTGATTATCGAGTGGGTGATATCACCCCATGCTTGGACGGAATGAAGCCCGTTCGATTGAGCGTACTCGGTAATTACGTTCGCTTCGTTCACTGTGGGTGATCTTGAGTATGCCGTTTGATAGAGTCGCTCGATGCGATCATTCATATCGTTCGGTGACGCCTGGATCAAATGCTCGGCCCACGCCTTTGCTCGCTCGATCACAAACGGGTCGTTCATGAGAATCAGTGCTTGTGCAGGCACGTTGGACACAGTGCGTCGCCCCATCGTGCTAAACGGAACGGGCGTGTCAAACGCGAGCATGAACGGAGAAACGAAGTTGCGTCGAACCTCGATGTAAATGGAACGCCGGCGATCACCATCTGGCGGACCACTGGCTCCCGGGCGTCCACGGCCATCCATGAAGTTAGTCAAGAACACAGGCACGGACTCACCGTACATCGTCGAATTCAACTCACCCGAAACGCTCAACAGAGCGTCACGCACGATCTCGCCTTCGAGCCGCTTGGGTTCTCGATGGTGATGGAGCACATTGCTCGGGTCGAGTTCCCTCGCAAGCGGCGACGTTTCGCTCGACATTTGATACGTACGCGAAAGCACGACACGACGAATCAATCGCTTGATGGACTGGCCATCGCCGAGGAACCATATCGCCAAATGATCGAGCAGTGCCGGATGACTCGGTCGCTGGCCGAGGACACCGAAATCGTCGACTGTCGGCACAATGCCTCGGCCCAACAAATGATGCCAAACGCGGTTCACGATCACGCGTGCATAAAGCGGATTCGACGGATCGGTGATCTGGTTTGCCAGCTCGAGTCGACCGCTTGTTGCGGCACTCGCGACCGGGGTCGGATCAATTGCCGTGAGAAAATGCTTCGGAACAACTTGGCCAGGCGCCGACGCGTTCCCACGAATGAAGACTCGTCCCTCTTCGCCGACTCCGTCCATCATCGCCATCGCGAGACGCGAGCGGACTTGGATTTGTTCCACAAGCGATTGACGACGTTCGATCCATTCAAGCTGCAACTCTTTGAGTGGACGAGCGTCTTCACCCACACGCTCCAACAACTCAGCCAACCATCGCTCCGCGGCCTGGAAATCTTTTGCCACTTTTGCATCGCGGGCTAGTAATGGTTCAGACGATTGCACGACTCGCAACAATTCCAAGCAACTCTTGTCCGCGGGCGCCAGTTCGAAATGCACACGATGGCCGAGATAGCGTCCTAAGTTCAGATGCACCCAGTGAATCGAGTCGTCCGTTTTTTCTGGAACTTTCTTCTGAGTCTCACCATGCAACGGACCGACAACGAGGCGGTGCGAATCCACGCAAGCGAACACGTGACCTTGGCCACGTATCTGGAGCGAAACGAATCTGTCTTGAAGTTCAAACGTGGGCGTCCGCATTCCGCGTCCGGCACCCGGCGGGATCGACGTTCGTCGGCCATTCACGCTGCGATCCTCAACGGTCTCGATCGCGTTCCAAAAAGGATCGTTTCTGGCGGAGCCAAACCATGCAATCTCGGCGGATGTTCTGCCCTCGTTGCTGTTGATGACCCATTGGCCAGGGCGTGTGACGCGAGTTCCGTATGCGAATCCGTCTGAATAAAACGGCGAAACCGACGCGTCGTCACTTGCCGTGTAATCAAAAACGACGCGAGCGTTCTGCCCTTCAGGCAATTCTGGAATGCGAGCGAGATCGCTTTGCCAAGGCAGAGATCCAGTCGTCGAATCCAGCTCGATGAGTCGGCGAAGCTCGGCGTCGAGCGCGGCTTGGTACTCCAAGTCAATTGATTCGAGCGACTTGGCAACTTGGCGGTTTCGTTCCAGCGATTCGAATGGAACTTCGCAATAGTGGCTGCTTTGAAGAAAGCCAGTCAACGAGTAATAGTCTTCCGTCGAGATCGCATCGAACTTATGGTCATGGCACCGAGCACAGCTCACCGTGAGTCCCAAGAACGTCTTCGACATGCAATCGATCATGTTGTCGAAACGGTCAGCTTCGTCTTTACGGATATCCACAGGCGAGTGAACCCATTCGCCGAGAAACCAAAACCCCGTGCCGAGTACGGACTCATTGAATCCAGCGTCTGTGTTCAGTCGCGGATCGGGCAACAAGTCGCCGGCGATATGCTCCTTGACGAACTGGTCGTAGGGCACGTCGGCATTGAGCGCACGGATGACATAGTCACGATACTGGAAGGCGTGTGGCGTGTCCGGATCAAACTCATGACCTCGAGACTCTGCGTAGCGGACCAAGTCCAACCAATGACGCCCCCAACGTTCACCGAACTGAGGCGACTGGAGCAGCCGATCGACATAACGCTCGGTTGCGTCTTCGCTCGCGTCGTTGACAAACTCCGCCACGTCTTGTGGCGACGGCGGTAACCCGACGAGATCAAACGACAGTCGACGTGCGAGCGAGGAACGGCCGACTGGGGGTGCCGGAGGCAAGCCGGCTGAATTCAACTCAGCAAAAATGTAGCGGTCAATGTCACTCAACGAGCTGTCTTGATTCTCAACGGTAGGTGGCTCGCTTGCCGATAGTGGTTGCCATGCCCAGTGACTTGCTTTTCGCTGCTCCAGATCAAATGCCTTCACGGGGTCTTCGTTCGCCGTCGGTTCATCCTCAGCCGGCCAAGCAGCCGAACGATCGAGCCAACGCGCAAAGTCCGCGATCACGGAATCAGGCAACTTGCCTTTCGGCGGCATCTCGTATTCTTCGTATCGAATCGCGGCCAACAGCATCGAATCGTCTGGGTCGCCAGGGACGATCGCTGGCCCAGAATCACCGCCGTCGAGCAACGATTTGCGGCTGTCGACTCGCAATCCCGCTTTAACTGATTTACTCGTGGCACTGTGGCACTGGTAACAATGCTCTGCCAACACCGGTCGAATCTTGGTCTCAAAGAAAACCAAGTCGTCCGCGTCAAATGACTCGGTTTCGTTTGCCAATGCTTCGTTGCGCACGACCGCCGGCCACAACGCGGTCAGCAAGATCAGACAAACGACTCGATTTTGATAGGGTGTCATGTAGCCGGAGGGATTACAGGTGGGGTCGCAAACATACAAAGAGCGATATTTGTATTGTAGCCGCTCGACACCCACATGACCTACCCGAAAAGTAAGACAGCTCCGTAAATCGAAGGTTTGACGCAGTCACAAAATGAAGAAAATCCGCGACCAGCACAGGACGTATGTAGGATTTCGATCGATTCATGTACGATTGACGACGTTACGCCTGGGTGCAATCTGTTTCGCCATTTCCAAACACTGGTAGCCAAATGATCGGACGCATATTCGCTGGAGTCGTGTGTCTTTTTCTTGTGACTGAGTGCCAAGCCGTCGAGTCGGTCGCCTGGGAGTCGCTAACGTTGCGGTCTGCGCAAGGCGATGCGATCCGTCTCAGCGACGAGAACCTAAAAGTCGTCTGCTTCCTCGGGACCGAGTGTCCGTTGGCCAAATTGTATGGTGCTCGACTGCAGCAGATGGCGAATGAGTTTGACAAGCAAGGTGTTTCGTTCATCGGAGTGAACAGCAATTCGCAAGACTCGCCGCTGGAGATCGCCGAGTACGCCACGAAGCACGGAATCCAGTTTCCAATTGCGAAGGACGCCGATCAATCGATCGCACTCGCGTTTGATGCGACGCGCACACCCGAAGTCTTCGTCATCGATCCGCTGGGCGTTGTCCGCTACCAGGGACGAATCGACGACCAGTACGAGCCGGGGGTTGCGAGGGGCGAGCCAACCACGCATGACCTGAAGAATGCTCTGGCGAGCTTGGTTGCCGGTAAGTCGCCTTCGCCCTCAAAGACGCAGGCCGTCGGCTGTCTCATCACACGGATTGCGAAAAACAGCACAAGCCAAACGGAATCGACAACCACCTTTACTCGTGACATCGTACCGATTCTGAATGAGCACTGTGTCGAGTGTCACCGCGCGGGCGAGATTGGCCCGTTTGAACTCACCGATTACGACGAAGTTGTCGGCTGGGGACAAATGATGTTGGAGGTGATCGACCAAGGTCGTATGCCACCCTGGCACGCAGACCCAGCCTACGGGCACTTCATCGGCGAACGACGAATGCCAAAGGAAGCTCGTGATGCGATTGCAAATTGGATCGACGAAGGTATGCCTGCGGGTGATGCAGCCGATCTACCGGCGATGCCAAAGTGGAATACCGGGTGGCATCTTTCAACGGATCCAGACATCGAGATCGCGATGCGAGATCGCCCGTTTGCGGTTCCGAGCGATGGCGTCGTCGACTACCAGTACTTTGTGGTCGATCCAGGCTGGGAGACGGACCAATGGGTTGCGGCAGCACAAGTGATTCCTGGCGACGCGGGCGTTGTCCATCATGCGATCGTGTTTGTGCGTCCGCCAGACGGAACGAATGCACCAGGAATCGGATGGCTCGGTGCGTATGTCCCTGGGCAACGATCCATGATGATGCCGCCTGGCCACGCACGACGAATTCCTGCGGGCTCGAAGCTCGTGTTTCAAATGCACTACACGCCTAATGGTCAAAAGACATCAGATAACTCTCGCGTCGGAGTCTGGCTCGCGAATCCGAATGAGATCACTCATGAAGTCTCCACAGCACTCGCCGTGAATCACGAGTTTGAGATCCCTCCAGGTGCTGAGAATCACGTGGTTCAAATGAAGCTCGACTCGTTTCCGCAAGCGAGCCGTTTACTCGGGGCGACACCGCACATGCACGTGCGAGGAAAATCGTTCACGATGGTCGCGAACAAGGAAAGTGGCGAGAAGGTGACTCTACTGAATGTGCCGAATTATGACTTCAATTGGCAACATTGGTATGCGTTTGCGGAGCCAGTTGATTTGGACGCCATCGAGTCGCTTGAAATGTCCGTGTCGTTCGACAACTCAACCAAGAATCCTGGGAACCCAGCCCCAACAGAGTTTGTGACGTGGGGTGACCAGACGTTTGAAGAGATGGCGATCGCATTTTTTGATGTCGCAACGCCGCTGAATGCCAAGCGATCGAGCGGAAAGAACAAGGCACCGGCGCCAAGCCCCGTCGAAATTGCGGCGCGAGACGAGTTGATCCAAAAGCGTGTCAGCGACTTCCTAGCTCAGATGGACACGAATAACGATGGAGTCATCGAACGGGAGGAAGCTCCAACAGCGTTTCGACGTTTTGGCTTCTCGAGCGTCGATCGTAACGGAGACTCGGTGATCGATCGTGATGAGATTGAACGGTCGGCGGCGGAGCGACTATGACCGATGAATTCGAGAAGGCGCCCCAGAGTCGTGGCGACTCGACGTTGCCCGAATCAGCGGTGCCTGGCGGTTGGGTTGGGCGACTGTTTTTTTGGTGGGCAGATCATCCGTTCGCTCAAGCTTTCGTGTTGGTCGCCGTTTCATCGCTTGCAATGGTTGGCTATGTGCAACCATCGCTAGTTCGTGACTACTTCGTGTCATCGGACACCGACGAAGCGTCGAAACCCACGCGACCGCGACGACGCGAGTCAGCGAACCAGCAACGCGGATCTGGCACAGCCGCCAACGTGCAACCATTCCAGATCGCTGGTGGTGACTGCGTGCTTGTGGCTGAGGTGATCAACAGCGACGACGGTGACTTCTTCACGGCGCCAGCCATCACCGCGATGCGGAAAGTTGCCGATGAGATCGAGGCATTGCCGCAGGTCGCCAGTGTCATGTGGCTGGATAACGTGCCGAGTTTCAATCTGTTTGGTTTTGGCGGCGCAGCACTTCCAAGCTCGAATGGATCGCCACGACAGTTCGAAACAACACGAAAAACGGTGCTCGAGAATCCACTGGCCGTCGGGCAGTTGATCTCGCCCGACGGTAAGACCCTGTTGATGCACCTGAGGCTCGATTGGTTCTTTGTCACCACCGATGAGGCCGCCACGACCGACCTCCGCGAGACGGCAGAAGCGATCGCCAAGCAGGTCCCTGGTGTTGACCTCCGCTTCCGAGTGACTGGTCAGGTGCCGCTACATTTGATGACCGCCAACAGCCATTTGTCGAATGCGGTTCAGTATCAAACGATTGGCTATTCGATCATGTTGCTTTCGGCCCTGTTTCTCTTTCGTGGGGTCTCAGCCGTCATCATTGTCGCGATCGCACCAGCGGTCGGCGTGTTTTGGACGATGGGGATGCTGCGTTTTTTTGATCTGCAAGACAACCCGTTCAACGACATTATCGTGCCGGTGCTCATCAGCCTCGTCGGTCTAACGGACGCAGTTCACCTGATGGTCGAAATCCGGAATCAGCGCGCTAAAGGACTCGATACAAAACACGCAGCAAGGATCGGGATTGCTCGCGTTGGTCTGGCATGCGTTCTCACGAGCTTTACAACGGCAATCGGTTTCGTTTCGCTGTCATTTGCTCACCACGAGATCGTCAAGAATTTCGGTTGGTGTTGTGTTCTCGGGGTCGCGATGACACTCATCAGTGTGCTGACGGTGATCCCGCTTGGTTGCCGCTCACCACTGGGCCGGCGATTGCACATTGGTCTGGGCAAGAGCCTTGTTGACGGACAACTTCGCCGCATCGGACCGCTTGTGGATTGGGTGCTACGTCACGATCGAGCGGTTGCCTGGTTCGCGATCGCCTCAACCGCTCTTTTGGCGATCGTCTCGCTCAACTTAAAGCCTGATGAGAAGCGTTACAGCGGCATGAGCGAATCCGGCGAAGCGGCGATCGCGCTGCGCCATTTGGATCAATCGCTCGGCGGCCTTGAATTCGGATTTGTCGCGGTGGATTGGAATGATGATGCGAGTGAAGGTGAATTACTAACGGTCCTGAATGAAGTCGACGAACTGCTTCGCGTGGAACCGTTGATTGGACATCCACTCGGTCTTCGAGAGTTGCTGGCGTCTCTGCCCGGTGAAGGCGATCCTCAAGAACGCATGTCATTGCTGGAACTATTGCCGCCAAGTTTAAAACGAGCGTTCTACGTGCCCGAGAACCGTTTCGCTTCGGTCCAGTTCCGTGTCCAGGATCTAGGTATCGCAGCTTATGGCGATACGTTCGGCCGAGTCGAAAGCGGTCTCGCGGAAATCATCGGCCGACACCCGAATTTTGCGTTATCACTCGAAGGCGACGCACCTTGGCGATGGCGTCATATTTTTCGCATCGTAACGGACTTGGCGACAAGCTTGGGCACGGCCAGCATTGTTATCTGGTTAATACTGACTTTTGTTTATCGTTCGATTCGAATCGGACTGATTTCAATCGTGCCCAACCTGTTTCCCCTCGTCGCAACTGGCGCGATGCTGGTTTGCTGGGGCCAGCACCTCGAGATGGTGACCGTTTGCGTCTTTACGATTTGCGTCGGGATCGCGGTGGACGACACCATCCACTTCCTGACTCGCTACAAGGAAGAACTGCACGCGGGCGGCGAGCACGCAGACGTCATTCGCCGAGCCTTCACCGGCGTCGGCTCAGCGCTACTGATGACAACGATCGTGCTGGTCGCCGGCATGATGTCGGCCGTCGTCGGTGACGCCCGCGACGCTCGGTTGTTCGGGATCATGGGCAGCCTGACGTTAGCGACCGCACTGTTCGCTGACATCCTGCTGCTTCCCGCCATGCTCAGCCGGTTCGCTCGAAAGAGCTAACCGGCGATTCAGACGACCGCGATTATTACAGCGACTCGACGGTCACTGCCATCACGACGGGTGCCGATTCATCCGGACCTTTGACAAACTCGATGTTCCGAATTGCATCCGGTCGTTTCGGCTGGATTGCCAAATATCGCATTTGTCGACCACCCAGATCGAACGCGAACTCCGACTTGGGCACGTCGACGCGACGGATGTAGTCGGCAAAGTGAACACCGTTAAGTAACGGATGATCTTCCACTTCGCCGTCCGCATAATTCAACCGGACAATCATCGCGACGGCGTTGTCCCTTCCGTACGGGCTCGCCCATCCGCCGACACCGCTGAGCATGTGAATAAAACGAGCCGGTCCGTTCAAGTTTACTGATACCTTGCGGGGCATCGAACGAGCAACGGTTCCATTGGGGCCGAATAGTTCGATCACGTTGGGCACAGTGCCTTCCTTCGGATCGATCACGTTAAACGGAACGCCGCGGAAGGTCTTGGGCGACCAATCTGAGAACACGAGTCGCTCAACCACGCCGTCTGGTTCGACAAACATCCCACGGTCGCTAGCAACGGTAGCTGACTTGCCAATATCGAGCGGCAAGTACTGACCTCGCTGGGTCAAGAACTCGAGCAAGTTCGTGAATTCTTCTGGTTTGACCGACTTTTCAAAACCTTCCGGCATGACCGACTTGGTCGACGCAAGCAACTCTTCGATATCGTCTCGAAGCACTGCTTTTTTCTTGCCTTCGGTATCGATCAATTCAAGTGATGTCCTGGACTCGGACGCAAGCATCCCGCTCAGCACTAAACCGTCAGCGGTGAGCACGGTGTAGACGCGGAAGTTCCCTTCGACGCTGCGACTTGGGTCGAGGATATGAACGAGCAACTCTTCCTTCGGATGCACCGCCATGCCAGTCAAATCGGGACCGATCGCAATGCCTTCACCGCTGTGGATGTGGCACTTGGCACATTGTGTCTTGAAGACTTCTTTACCGAGCTTCGCGTCACCCTTTTGCGTCGTCACGAACATCAAGTCGTCAAGAACTCGCTGGCGGTCGGCACTTGGAAGTGCCCCACCGCTTTCGAGCAACTTCTTCGCCAGCTCGCGAATCTCCCGGTCCGGGTGAGACGACAGGGCCTGCTTCTGATCCAATGCCAAGTCACTCAGCGAGACTTTGCCAGCCTCAGCTCCGCGGAGCAAAGTCATTGATGAAGCAGGTCGCTTTAAAAGCACAGCCAAACTCGCTGACTTTGCAGATGGAGTCATTGTTCCAAGTCGGTCGACAATTTTTGTTCCTAACGACTCGGCACGACTTTTCTCTAATGCTGAGAGCAAGCTCTTTGTAAGTGCAGGACTCGTTCGAGGCGACAAGACCTCCAGAAGCGACCCCACGGTGCTATCGTCCGACGGAGTAAAATCGACCAATTGGCTTGCAGCCTCAGCACGATCCGCGTCCGAATTGTCTTCATCATCCACGCGAGCCAATAGCGACTTTGCAATTTCGTCGATGTACGTTTTGAAACGTTTTGCACCCCAACCGATCGCGAGTTTAACTAACACGCCTCGTGTGCCTGGCTCGACCCGTTCGAGAAGCAACTGCAGGTCACTCTCCAACTCTGGGGTCACTTTCACTTGCCGATCAGCAGGCCAACCGGAAGCCAAGCCGTCGACCACTGCTTTGATCACGCTTGGTTCGGCGTCCTTCAAGCTCGCGACCAACGCATCGAGGTCACTCGTGTCACCTCCGCGAGCGTAGTGAGCGGCAACCAACGTAGCGACACCTGTAACTCGATCCGAAGGTGATTCGGACTTTGCGAAAGCTCGAAGGAAACCACCGCTGCTGTGCGCCGCAGCCGAAGTTGCAGCGTCGGGCATCCATCGGTCCGCAAGATTCACTGGACTGGAAAGAACGTCCATCGCAGCCGCGCCGCTTGCTTCACTCGGGGGCAAGTCCGCCAGTGCGAGCACGGCTGCCAAACGAGCATTCGGGTTACTATCGCGATGGATCCGAGATGCGAGTAGCGCGTCGACGGACTCTTGCGACGGCGGCAATACTTGAACTGCGTTTCGACGCACACCAGCCGAAGGATGGCTGAGTGCTGCGAATGCAGCTTCGGTGGCTTTGCTGTTCGATCCATCAAGTTGATTCAGTCCGTGGAGTGTCCACAGCGCATGAATCGCACCGACATTTAATCCGATCTCGTCGACTGAAGTATCTTGAACGAGCGAGATCAACTCCTCTGCAACGTCCGCTTTACCGCGCTCAACCAGCAACCGCTGGGCATGCTTTCGCGTGATCATGACGGAGTGCTTGAGTGCGTTCACCAATTCGCTTGGTGTTGCCTTGGACAAGTCCGGGCTCGCCTTGGCGGGCGAGTCATCGTACACGACGCGATAAATTCGGCCGTGCTTCTTGTCACGCAGTTTCGTCTCGTATGCGTTCCCCTTGCCAGTATCAAAACCTTGAGGCGTCGGGTTATGCTGGATGATGTAGTTGTACCAATCGACAACCCAAACATTTCCGTCTGGACCAACTTCCGACATGATCGGAGCCGACCATTCATCGTCGCTTGCAAACAAATTGAATGGGCTCGTCGAAGTAAAACCGCTACCCTTGCTTTTGAGCACGAATGAGCCAACGAGGTGACCGGTGGGTCCGTTCACGAACGCGACACGGTTCCAGTACTCACGCGGATACTCGCGAGCAGTGTAAAGCGAGTGACCAGCTCCTGCCGTATAGCCACCGTGATTGTCGACTTGACGAACCTTGTCGGTGATCGGATGAAAGTCGTTCGTGTCGGCGATCGACGACAACGTCAGCGAAGGTGACCAACCGCGGACGCTCTCGTAGTAACGGTTTGGAATCGGCATAAACACACTCGGATTCCCGTTGGCCGTCGAACCGAACACGAGACCTTCTTCACTCAACCCAAGCCCCCAGGTGTTATTGTTCGTCGAACGGATAAACTCCACCTCGGAGCCGTCTGGTCGCATTCGGAAGAAACCCATGCGGAATTTCTGGGATTGTTTTCCACCAGCATTTCCATCGGGCGAAACGGGCTCAGAAGTGTTGTATCCTTGCATCGCCCAAATCCAGTTGTCCAAACCGTATTGGAAATTGCTGACACCGCCGTGTGTATCACCAAGCGCCCAGCCGTTGAGCAATTGGTGACGCTCATCCGCCACATCGTCTCCGTTGGTGTCTTTTAAGTACAACGTCTCCGTCGCGTTCTGGACGATGACACCACCGTTATGGAAAGCAATGCTCGTCGGGATACTGAGCTTATCCGCAAACACCGTGAACTTGTCGGCTTTCCAGTCGCCGTCGGTGTCTTCGCAAATGCGGATGCGATCTCGGCCTTCGCCAAGTGGTTGTAACTCATTCGGATAGTCATACGTTTCGGCGACCCAAAGCCGACCGCGTTCATCCCAAGCGATACAAATCGGCTTGCCCTGCAGTTCGGGTTCAGAGACGAACAGCTCAACGTGGAAATTCTTTGGTGTCACCACGTGTTTCAATGACTCAGCAGGCTCGAGCGGCTCTTGCATCATGTTCATCGGCTCGCCCTGCACACCCCATTGTTTCGATGGTGTGTAGTTCGGAATTTCGCGTCCCACATCCACGTAGCTGAATGGCTTCACGTCGCTGCGTTTCGCAGTTGTCTCAGGGACTGGGAACGCGAGATCATCTTGGTAAGCACCTGCCGCTTGCGGATCCTGGTTGGCGACATAACGAATGCCTCGTTCAACCAGATTTTGGAAACCAGGGTTGGTCCACGTGCGTGAGTCGTGTCCCCATGCTGTGTAGAAGACTTTGCCTTGCCCCTCGGTCCTGACCCACGTCCAAGGCTCGCGGCCTTCGGCATCGACACGGTACTCAAGCACCGTTCGGTTCGCTTCGTTGTGCAAGTGATGGACGTAGGTCTCGTCCCAGCTTTCGAATCCACCAAAGCCGCTCATGACGGGATGCTTTGCCTCGGCGATGTCCGTGCGAAAAACACCAGTCCCGTGTCGTTGGAATTGAGCTCCCATCAACGCCACGATCTTGTCGTTGTTCCGAAAACAGAACGTCGCACAGTGAAGCGGCACAAATCCACCACCTTGAGAGACATAACTCAACAAAGCGTCCGCTTGCTCTGGTGCTATCGAGTCGATATTTGCATAGAGCGCGAGTGCATCGTATTTCTTGAGCGTCTCCAAACTCAGCATCGACATATCATCGGTGTATGTCATCTCAATGCCACGTTCAGCCAGCACAGGCGCAAGCTCATCAAACCGAGGCTTGGGCTGGTGGTGACCGTTATCACCGAGGAACATGACTTGGATTGGTTCAGCCGCGAAAGCTGGCAACACACTCACAAAGAGTATTGAGACCAAGAGTGATCGAAACATAGTGACTGAAGTCTTTTTGATATGGTTGGATGTACAGAAAGTGGTGACTTTGAATGCGTTGAACGCCGCGTTCGCTTCGATCAACGCATTTTCAATTAACCATCGAAAACAGAGAAACTCGCTGTTTAAGAAACACGTTGCGACGATGGTTGCAGCGTGAATTCGGGCAACCGCACGACTTCACCGCCTCGCTTGGCGGACTCGTGCGCACAAATCCCAACGCAAGTCCAGTTAGCGCTTGTCATCGCATTCGGCTGGGGGTTACGATCGTCGCGAATCGCACTCACAAATTCATTGACCAAGTGTGGGTGCGAACCGCCGTGCCCGCCGCCTTGCAAGAACGACAAATGCTCGGCGTCGTGAATCTCTTGTGGCAAGGTGAACCGACGAATCGGCTCTGGAAGTAACTGAGCGAAATCAGGCACTTCGATCCGCTGTGCGATCTCGGGCTCCGGCAATTTGGCCGTGTGCATGACGTGATGGTCGCCCTCGACAAGCGTCCATTCGAAACTCTTCTTGGTGCCGTAGACATCAAAGCTCTCACGGTACTGGCGAGCGACATCGTAGAGGCACCGCCAAATGTGCGCCGTCAAATCACTGTCTTTGATCTTGATGTGACACGACTGGACCGCGAACTTGCTTCCTGATTTTTCAGCGATGTCATCGCGCACGGTACCGCTGCCGAAACAGCTCACGTATTCCGCCAATCCATCGACCAAGCCCAAGCAGGGGCTGACCACGTGCGTCGCATAGTGCATGGGGACCATCTTTTCCCAGTACGCCGGCCATCCGTCCATATCCTGAGGGTGTGACGCGGCAAGGTGCTGGATCTTGCCAAGCTCGCCATTTAAGTACATTTCCTTGATGAACAAGAACTCACGGCTGTAGACCACCGTTTCCGCCATCATGTACTTGAGCCCAGTTTCTTCGACTTTCTCGACAATTTGCCGACACTCATCGATCGTCGTCGCCATCGGCACGGTGCACATCACGTGTTTACCAGCGTCCAAGGCCTCGAGCGACATTCGAGCGTGATCACCGATTGGGCTGTTAATATGCACACAATCAACATCAGGATCAGCCAGCACGTCGCTGTACTGCGTGTACCGCTTTGAAATACCAAATTGGTCGCCCGTCGCTTGCAACTCTTTCTCATTACGGCGACAAATAGCAACGACCTCAGCGTCCGGATGTGCTTGATAGATCGGAATGAACTCCGCGCCAAAGCCCAAGCCCACCATAGCCATTCGCACTTTTTGAACGCTCATCAACTCACCACTAAATAACGCTTGATTACATTTTGGAACAAATTCTGCCCATGCAGAACGTTAAAGAGTATAAACCTTATCACAAAAAGATGAATGAGAAATCGCGCAGTTTTCATGTGCGATTTCACGCCCCATAATGCTGCTTCTGGTCAGCAATATTTTCGACAGTGCAATTGACAATGAACCCTAGAAAATCCGTCGCTTTGCTCATTGAGACATCCAACGGCTATGCCCGCGGAGTCCTCGAGGGCATCGTGTCCTACGTGCATGAGCACGAACCTTGGTCAATTTTCCTGCCGGAACAAGATCGTGGCGCGAAGCCTCCCACTTGGCTAAAGAAGTGGCGTGGAGACGGGCTGATCGCACGCATTGAAACAGACGAAATCGCTCAAGCTGTACGAGAGACAAATCTGCCTGTGATCGATGTGAGCGCCGCTCGCCATTTAGCGGACATCCCGTGGGTAGAAACAAACGACAAAGCGATCGCTGAAATCGCCGCCGACCATCTGCTCCAGCGTGGATTCAAGCATCTGGCGTTTTGCGGCGAACCAGCCTTCAACTGGTCAAATTGGCGCGAACAACATTTCTTGGAGGCAACCAATGGAGCATGCGAGAGTTACCATGTCTTCCAAAGTGCGAGTCGACACTCGTCTAAATTTTCATGGGAACAGGAAAAGAATCGCCTCGCAAAATGGGTCACTTCGCTCCCGCGACCGATTGGCGTGTTCGCGTGTTACGACATCATGGCCCAACGAGTGCTCGATGTTTGTCGTGAATGCGATATTAAAGTGCCTGAGGAGCTAGCGCTGATCGGTGTGGACAACGACCACTTGCTGTGCAGCCTTTGCACTCCACCGTTGACGAGCATTATTCCCGATGCGCATCAAACTGGCCGCGAAGCCGCGCAGCTTTTGGACAAGCTGATGTCCGGCGGGAAGGTCCATTGCAGTGGTCACTTGATTGACCCGATCGGCATTGCAACGAGACAATCAACGGACGTGCTCGCGATTGACGACAAAGATATCGCCGCAGCTGTTCGTTTCATTCGCGAACATGCATGCGAAGGTATCAATGTCGGCAGCGTGCTCGAAGTCGTCCCTCTTTCACGACGCGTACTTGAAAGTCGCTTCCAAGCGATCATGGGACGAACGCCACATGAAGAGATCACACGACAACGAATTGAGAAAGTTCGCCAACTGTTGATTGAGACAGACTTACCGCTCTCAAAAATTGCTGAGCGAGCTGGCTTTCGACACGAAGAGTATATGAGCGTCGCCTTCAGCCGCGTCATGAATATGCCGCCAGGAAAGTACCGTCGCAGCCATACGATGACCTAGTCGCTGCCGAACGCGCTGAGGCGCTGAGGCATAGAGACATCGCAGAGGAGCCAATGACGTAACGGCATTGGGCCTAACCCCTGTCTCCCAAAGCGAAACTCCGAGCTGGCTCAAGTGCAACACGGACCATCGATCGCGACCGAACAAACTCCACCCGGTCTTTGCGTCCAATTGTCGTTTTTCAGCGGTTAACTAACGTTTTCAGCTGCAAGCCAGAGATTAGTAGATAGCTATAGCAGTTCGAAAATCCATGCAAAAAACCGATTTCCCGAGTTTTCGAGATTCTGATTGACGTTGAACCGCGAATCTGTCAATCTTTACGCGGTTTATACCACCATGTCTGAGAGTGTAGCGTCGGAAGGACCGTTTTCTTCCGCTGGCACTTCCGGGTCGATGAGGCGAGTTGCCTTGATGGTGGTTGTTGGAAGGGTCGATTTAGTGAC
>JBGTAI010000067.1:0-28372 GCA_041749955.1 Pirellulaceae bacterium
CCTGCGGGCAGAGGACTGTCTGCAAAACCGAACAGATGATTGCGGCGTGGTCAGGTGGACGACCCGCGTTAGTTGGACCAGAAAAGCGAGAAAGATGAGCAACTGCAAAAACGTTTTTGAAGCCATTTTGCGTTACGGCCATGATGAAGATTTCGTCCCTCAACAGGGCGAAGATTTTTCGGCGACCGATGCGCCGGCTGGCAGCCCAGAAAAGATTGAAGTTCTTCGTAAGCGAGTGGAGCTTGGTCAGCCCCTTTGGCACACGACCGACCGCATTGATTACAGCGGTTTGACGGGCGCCATTCGCCCCCGCGAGTAATACAAGAGCCGTTTCGACGGCACACCCGAAAGTCTCTGCAAGACCCAGACACCTCGCCCGCCGGTTCCCGGTTGGCGAGGTGTTTTGCTTGACGGCTGTCGAACTAAGTGTCCGGCGACTCAACGTCCGCGGTTCTCTAAGCACGATTGGAGCCGCTCCGAAGTTGGCTTGAGAGTTCTCCGGCTGCCCCAGCAACATCTTCCGCTGCACAAACCGCAGCAGATACGGCAATGCGGTTAATGCCAGCATCAATCACCTTTGCCACGTTTTCACGCGACACGCCGCCAATTGCGAACGCCGGAATAGCGATCTCTCGGGAGACATGTTCCAAGAGTGCCGTGCCTACGAACGACTCAAACGACTTGGTTTGACTCGGGAAGCACGGCCCCACCCCGATGTAGTCCGCACCGTCGATGACTGCTTGCCGGGCCTGGTCGATGGAGTGCGTGGAGACACCGACGAGTATGTTGGTACCGGCGACTTGACGCACTGCTTCGACCGTCAACTCGTCTTGTCCGACGTGGACGCCGTCGGCGCCGCTGGCGACGGCAATGTCCACTCGATCGTTCACAATGAACAGCGTCTGACTGTTGTGCAGGAGATCGACTGCGATTCGAGCTCGCTCAAGCAGCTGTCGGTCGGTCAGTTGACGGTCACGCAACTGGATCACGTCGACGCCGCCTTCAATGCATTGCTTGAGCCTTTGAGCGAATCGATCTTCAGTCGTCGCGCCGTCGCTCAGTACATAAAGGCATGACTTGCCTAGTTTTTCGTGGCGTGGATTCGCGGCGAGGGATGCCAATTCAAGTCGTGCACAAAGGTCATAGCTTCGATAACGTACGGACTCGATCTTGATTGCCATCTCTGTGGAGACCGTTTTGCCATACTCTTCCAAGCATCGCAGTGACTGCTGAAGCCGGCTAGCTGCGGCCGCAACGACTGCCGAAGCGTTTGATCGTTGATACTCGCCCGTGGTTTTCAATTCGGTGCCGACGTCGCCCGATGTGTCGCGAGCTTGAAGCAGTCTTTCTCGCGAAAGTACGGAAAGGGCCAGCGTCAGCTCATGGCGGAGCGACTTCAGCGGCTCCGCGAGCGAGGCATCATCGAGAACGAATCGAGCGAATTCTTCGAGCGTACGAATTCCTTCAAATGCTCGATTCGCTGAAGCATCCAGGATACGATAGGTGGCTTGGGTCTCTTCACGATTAATCACAGTGGAGTTCTATCGATGCTTCAGTTGAAAATGAATCGAACGTTCTTGGCGGCGACTTTCACCGTTCTACTTACCACGTCGTTGGCAATTGCTCAATCGCCGGCTGGTACCAAGACAACTCCGCCGGCAAAAGCAAAGTCTGTCCGACCGGCGAAACAGCTCCCAGCAGCCTATCAACCGCCGGAGAAGATTGACCCTTCACTGCCCAACGTGTTGTTGCTTGGCGACTCGATATCGATCGGTTATATGCTTGACGTTCGCAAAGAGCTCGAAGGCGAAGCCAACGTGTTTCGCCCAGCAACCAATTGTGGTCCAACGACCAACGGCATCAAGGGAATCGAAGACTGGTTGGGTGACCGCAAATGGAGCGTGATTCACTTTAACTTTGGACTGCATGACCTGAAGTACATGGGGCCAAAAGGCGAGAACTTGGCTGATCCGAAAAAAGACACGAGTCATCAGCAGGTGCCGCTTTCGGAGTACGTTACCAACATACGTGCGATTGCTGAGCGATTGAAGCAAACGGGTGCGAAAGTGATCTGGTGCCAGACGACTCCTGTTCCAGAAGGTGCGGGCGGCCGCGTCGTCGGGGATGCGGTGAAGTACAACGAGGCCGCCGCCAAAGTCATGAGTGAACTAGGCGGCATTGCCACCGACGACCTTTATGATTTCTCGATCGCCAACGTGACTTCCGAGCAACGGCCAGCCAACGTCCACTACACGCCCGAAGGATCGAAGATGCTCGCTGGACACGTTGTCCAATGCATTCGTGAGGCGCTCAACGCAAAGTGACCAGCGTCCGTGCGAAGGCTCTGTGCCGGTGACTACGAAGCTTGATCGAGCTCGCGGTTGTAGACTGCGAGCGTGGTTTCAAAGGTCTCTGCAGTAATGCGGAATTCGGGCTTCGCATCCGTGTATTTATTGCAATGCTCGACGAGCACGCGATACAGGAATCGAAACAGATTCCGCGGTACACGAAGCGATTGAAACGCCGTTAGCATCCGTTGATAGCTGATCTCGTCAACAAAAAGTTCTTTGGGGTCTGGGGATCGACCATCGGCGGCACAGGCAAGCATGCGAGCTCGCGTGAGGTCATAGAGCGACTCACCCGTCCACTGGAACGCCGGAATCACGTTCTGTTTGTCCAGGCGAGCTCGCTCATGGAACTCGCGAGACTCGCGTTCTAAGTCACGATGCAGTTCCTGGGGCAGCATCAGCTTGAAGCCCACACCGGGATGCTTGAGTAGTTTGTTGTCCAGAAGCGGCCAAACGAAGCGACGCATGAGTTCGGGTTTGCCGCCGGTCATGTGCGGCTCGTCGACGCGGTCCATCAGAACCACGACGCCTGTGAAATCGAGTCGCTTGAGGATTGATTGAAACTTAGTCAGCAGCGCATATCGGTCGTCCGTCCGGTCGTACCGAGGCAGCGGCTGGCTCGCTAACTCGGATGCAGGAAACTTCAGTAGAACGCTTCGCAGCGAGCCGACTTCGCGTTTGCCGACACGCATGTGACGACGAATTCCCATTGCAGCGAACTGGCACTTCATCCAGCGAATCACGAACGGAAGCTTGCCAATGAAAATCGAAACAAGCGAGATGATGATCGCGTTGATAGGTGAAACGTCGCCTCGCACGGCCAACCATCCGACGACTCCGATGGTTACCAATGCCCAGAAGATCGCGAGAGCAAAATCCCAGGAGGCGAGTGCGTTGCCGTAGTGGAGCTTCTTTCGAAGCTCTTCCCAGCGACCCGTGAATGTGGACACGGTGGACTGGTCGTAGCATGCGGCGAGCATCAACAGGTCGCGTGCGGCGCCTCGATCGAGTTTCGCGACTTGCTCGTTGGTGATTTTGCCGGAGTCCGAGTCAGGCTCGTCCTCGGAAAGCACTTGGTCGATCAAGTGCGTGACGCCGATGCAGAGGATGGAGTCCATGTGATCCCAAAGACGCCAGGCATCCAAAACACGATCGGGTTTGCGAGAAACTCGCCGACTCATCCGTTCACAGAAATGATCAAGAAACGGATTGAAATCGTCATAGCGGATGATGTAGACACGGCGATCGGGATTCTCCGCATTGAATCGCTGGAGGTGCCGATCGACTTGCAATCGCATGGCGGTTTTTCCAGAACCCTTGGGGCCAAAAATCACGGCCGTCGAAGGTTCCGTCGGATCGCCGTAGACCTTGTCCCACACGGGATGGTAGGCGCTACTGATGCAGTGTTCCTTGAACACAGGATCGGTTTGTGCGTCTTCTTCGGCGAACGGATTTCGAACGATACCGTGATGTTCTAAAAAGCTCTGGATATTCATGCGTGTTGTTATTCAAGTCGAGCTGGTAAATCTTCGAGACGTACTACTTTAGGCTCTTCACCATCTCGATGAACGAATCGCGATTGGCTGTGATGATCGACTTTGGGCCAGTCAGTTTGAGGAAGTAAGTTCGGCCTTCTGGATGCTCGAGAATCGCACCGAGCATTGCATAGTCGGTACGCTCAACGATCTTGCCCGGTGCAAACGGGCCGCCACCCATGGATTCTTTGTAGGTGCCACTGAGATCGACAACGTGGGCAGTCCACTTGCCGACTTTCATTTGCTCTGTCTTTTGGTCTTCGGCTTTGCCTCCAGCAAACTGGCCTTTCCAGCGGTCGATGTTTGGTTGGATCCCACCACCGCTTGCCATCATGGTCAAACGAGCGGTTTCGTCGCCTTCGCCATTGACGGCGAACTCATGCTCAATGATTCGGCTCTTTGGCTCCGTCGGTTTGAACGCAGGCGGAACCGTCAGCGTGGCTTCATCGAAAACACTAACGCTTTTCGCTGCTGGAGCGTCCTCCGCACGTCCGCCGGAGAGGGCAATGGTTGAAATCATCATTACGGCACTAAGCAAACCAAACAAACGCATCGAATCAGCTCCAATTTCGGGGAGTTGGGGGTATGGGACACGAAATACTGTAGTCCATTGGCGATTCCGCACGTAGGGTGCAGCGGCCGTGAAGTTTGGGATGCCGATGAAGCCTTTCTTTGGGCCGCAGGAGTTCTCCGACGGAACTTTCCCAGCGAGAATCGTCGAAGCCGCACAGTTTGGGCTTTCGGTCGTTTGCTCCTCGTTAGCTTCCACCCTAGCTCGAGCTTCGAACAACGGCCACCAAAGCAATGATCAAAGTCAGGCTGAGCACAGACAATGCACCAATCGTCAGAGTCCGTTTGATCGAGCGTTCGCGTCGCTGTTTACCGATTTCAGCGTTCCCTATCATCCCCGCCGGAGCCTCTTGAGTGTTTGAAGACTTGGGTACTATCGCCCCAGGGAGACCAGCGACGGAAGAATCGGATGTTGCTGGGAAGTGGTTAGGAGTGGGAGCCGTTTCGCCGGCCAAGCCAGAGAGTATTTCGCGTGCTTCACGCCACTGTGGCCAACCTTCTCGCCAAATGAGGGCAGTCGCAGAGACGCGGCCTTCACTGATCCATTGGCGCAGCACGTCTGTCGTTGCTGGCCCATATTGGCCGCCGCTTGGTGGACGCACGTACCAAGTCGAAATGGTGGTATCGCCAAGCGGATCCACCACGCTAGCCGTTTTTTGTGAGGTGATCCTGGGTTGAGCGGCTTGCGGGCTCGTTACAGCAACGGGTGTTTGGTCGCTCGGGCGCGGGCTCGTGGTCTCCAACGCCGAACGCGATGCCATTACGCTTTCGGTTTCTAACGGAGTGGATTTTGGCGAGTCGAACTGGGGAATACGAAACCGAATGCCACATTTGGGACAAACGCCGCGCCTACCGGCCAGTTCTTGTTTGATGTTCAGCGGTTCGGCGCAACCGTGACAAGCAAAACGAACACCCATCGATGACCTGAAAAGGAAAGCAATTGACTAGGAGGACCGATGAGTGACAGTTTTTTGCCACTCACGCGGGACCCAATTAGCATACTTCAATCGCCGCCATTTGGGCAGCAAAAACAAGTCACCGAATTATCGCTCGGCGAGATTTCCGGTTTTTTACGGCTGCAACAGCCACCAAACCCGATGCAGCGTCAACTCGGGGGCGACGTTCGCCTTTTGCATCGCCTGGGCAGCTGCCACCACACTTGGCGGTACTTGCTCCGTCGCAGCCAAATACCCGAGGTGCTTCACTTGGCTGTCGAAACCATCGATCGAAGCCAGCCACTGGACCGGCGGGCCGTCGGCGTGGTCGGGGAACCCGCTCGCGATGGGTGACGACTCACGGGCCTGTTTGTCTTTACCGCCAATATCCTGGACGAGTGGTTGTGCGAGTACGGTGTCGGAGGAGTCCACACCCTTGAGCGTCGCGCCGATCGATCGCATGGAGATGTCGTATCGTTTACTCAATGGAAGCAGCTTTGGTGAAGGTGCCGTCGCAGCGAAGGCCTCCACAGCTTGCTCCGCCAAGCGAACATTCCCCGCATCCAATGCCCAAGCATCTTGGCGAACGAGCATTTCAGGAATCGAACGCGATGTGGCTGGTGATGACAAGATGATTGCCAACAAGCGGCTCGCATCAAAATTCGATGCGACGAAATCGTCCACGAGCAGTTCTTCGAGTTGCACCAAAGCATCGTCCAGCGGCGGACTCGAAGCGTCGGCAACAACGCCGCGAAGCGGACGGTCATGCACGAGTCGCCACAATGAGTTCACGACTCCGTGGGCCAATGATCGAGAACCGACGACTGCGTCGCTCCACTGACGAACCGTTTTGACGTCTTGTTGTGCCACAGGAACTGAATCGGTGTCATTCGAAGAAGCACGCACAAGCCATGACGATGGAACTCTCGGGTCAGCAATCGTTTGCCGTCCATCAGGCCGCTCGTAAAACACCTTGGATGGTTTGGTATCCGTGTTGTCATTGCGAACGCTCCAGCGGCCATTCTCATCGCGAGTAACGTCGCGTCGAAGCACCGCAGCGAACGACCAGTAATCATTTTGTCGTCCATCGCTTTCGATCAACGCATCGTGACAGCGAGTGCAACGAAGGTCGACGTTCATCGTTAATGACGCCAAGCGATGCACCATCGCATACTCACCACCCTGGACGGCCGCGGCATACCAGGCGGGTGAACCCGGGCCATCACCACTGAGCCATGAAGCGATCAGCGAATCTAAGGATTGCTTTCCTTGGAAAACGGACGCCAATTCAGCCACCAAAACTTTTCGGTCGTCTTCAGGCAGTCGCCCAATTGAGCCACTCGTCATCTGATCGAGCCATGCCAGAGCAACACTGCTGGCGTTGGTCTCGTTACGAAGGGCCGACTCGATTTCTGCGGTTGCGCTCTCAGCGATGGAGTTCTTGCCCGACGAGGCACCAAACCAAGCCGGCTCCAAATTCACTTGTAAACGAGCTTTCAACCGTGCTCGAATCTCTTCGCCATTGGCAGCAGCAGATGGCTGGACTCCCACAGCATTCCAATAACTCGCAAGTCCTTTGCCCACTTTGGACGACACCAGTTGAACTGCTTGCACATCCCGAGGGCTGCGTTGGGATGGTGGTGGCACGACATCCGTTTGCGCGCCTACTGGATTCGAATTTGCATTGTCTCGTGCGATCGTAATTCCGCGAGGTTCGGCGCGTTTAGGTCGAGGATCTTGTGTTGGCGACTGAGTCGCTTCCACCGCCGGGTTCTTGGCGACACTGGTCTTCTTGGGTGTCGGATCCGAGGGTTTCTTGACGTTTGCGGCTAGTGAATAGTCGAGCGTTTTGGGTTGATAAATATTCCATGCGACAATCGCCAGCCCAATCGACGCGGCGAGTGCAATCACAGCCACTGCGGCTTGGGTCATCCAATTCGATTGCTTCTTCGATGCAACAGTCCCGACTTCTTGCGCTAATTCGCCCGTCGACACGCTGGCACCGGTCGAGCGTGTTGAAACACCAACTGGCCGGGTTGCAATCGGCGTTTCGTGCAACCGACGCATGATGGTGTTTGATAAGTCAGGCGGCGCGGACTTACCGAAAACTTCAGCAAGTAACGCATCGATCATCGGGTCTTCGCCGATGATGTCGCTGTTGCTGGGGTGCTCTTTGTCGTTCATGTGAATTTTGTCTGAAGTGCTTCAGTCTTAAGAATTTCGTTCACCGCCGAGTTTCTCTTCGACGCAATCGCGAAGTTGCTGTTTGGCTCGCTGCATTAAATTTCTTGCGCCGTGGTCTGAGATCCCTAGCGCCTCACCAATTTCGACCCTCGTCAATTCGTCAGCGAAGCGCATCTTCAATGCTTGTCGGGCACGCTCCGTCAGCGACTGCAGGCAATCCCTCAGGGCCTCGATAGACTCATCTCCGGAGCCGTCTTTTCCGGCCCAGCGATCCCAAACCTCATCCAAAACGGCCGAGTCGCTGGCCGAATGGACCCTGCCCATTTTGCGATGTTTGGAAACCAGCAAATTAAATGCAGTCCGTCGCAAATAGCCCGCGGTTGCCTGTTCATTATGTTGAACGAAGTTGTCGCGGCTGAGTACCCTCAGAAAAGTCTCCTGCGTCAAATCGTCCGCAGTTGCTGCATCGCACCCGAGCACCCGCAGATACCGCCAAACGCCACGCTGGTGCCGATTTACAAGGGCCGCTGGCCCCAACTCACCGCCTGTACCGTTGTTGCTCTCGACTATGACGGTGGTTTTGGGGGGCTGATGCGATTCCGAACCGTCAGTCAAAGCACCATCCGCGCGATCACCAGAGTCTGGGGACGCGTCTGCGTTCACGGAAATTGGCGGTTCACGCACGGATACTTGACCACAAGCAAACGAAAAACGAATTCTCCCCGCACAAGCACGTCACCGAGTCGCATTGGCGAATCGCCAATGCAGACGTCCTAGCGGTCTCGCCTAAGCGTCGAACCTAGCTTACCAACTCGTTGATCACTTTGCCGCCACCAGCAATCTTCATCGGACGGCCATTTTTGCTGGTGTATGTGGTTTCCAGCGAAATGCCAAGGCCTTTGCAAACCGTTGTCATCAAATCCTCGCTGCTGAACGGCTCGGATTCGACTGCCGAACCATCGCTGCTGGTTTCGCCCACGGCCAAACCGCCCTTGATTCCGCCGCCGCCCACGACGACCGACCAAGCGCGTGCAAAGTGGTCACGTCCAGCAGTCTGGTTGATCCGTGGGGTACGCCCAAACTCACCCATCCACATGACGACGGTGTCTTGCAGCAAGCCACGCTGTTCCAAGTCTTCGACCAAAGCACTCATTGCCTTGTCCAAGTTCGGTAGCTTTGTGTCCTTGAGCGTTTGGTGGACGTTTTGGTGCAAGTCCCAACCGCCCAAGTCCACTTCGACGAATGGCACACCCGCTTCGACCAATCGACGTGCCAGCAAACATCCTTGGCCGAATCCGTCAGTGCCGTATCGTTCTTTGACTTCGGTTGGTTCTTTCTCGACACGGAACGCTTCCATTTGATCGCTCGTCATCAAGTCGAGCGTCTTCTTGAGTACCTTTTGGTGCTCGGAGGCCGGCAAGTCACGCGTACGTTTTGCGAAGCCAGTTTCAATCAAGTCGAGCGCTGCCATCCGCTGCATCAATCGTGCGTCGTCCAACTTCATATCCAAGTTACGAACACGACCGTTGCTGGTTACCGAAAATGGCGACCAAGCCATCCCCAAGAATCCTGGACCTTCGCTGGCTCCACCGACCGAGACGAACGGTGGAATCTCGAGATCCGGACGTTGTTGAATCAATTCGTGCGCGAGCACAGAGCCATAGCTTGGGTGCTCGATGTTTGGATTCGGTACAAACCCAGTATGCATGTAATAGCGACCACGATTATGATCGGCTTCGCGAGTCGACATGCTGCGCACGATGGACAAGTTCTTCATCTGTTGAGCAACCAGCGGCAAGTGCTCGCTGATTTGCATATTGCCCGTCGTGGAGATTTGACGGAACGGTCCGCCCGTTGGTGCACCTGGCTTGAGATCCCAAAGGTCAATCGTTGGCGGTCCGCCACCCATCCACAACAAGATGGCTGACTTACGATTCTTCTTGAGTTCATCGGCGTGAGCATAAATCGAATTCCCCATCGCCATTGCCGCACCCGCCATCGCGGAGGATCCAGCCAGGTGGTTCATGAAGTGCCGGCGTGTCATCCCGGTCGGTGTTTTCCAGTTGTAAGTCATTGTGTTTACCTAAATTAGAAGAGTCGTTTGCGAAGGGTGTTAAGTTGAATCGCACCGCGTGTTTCGACGGGCGAGCGAGGTTGCCGTGAGTGGAAATCAATGCTGCATGATGAATTCGTTGCTGTTGAGGATCGCCCACCACATATCCTGGAGCATCGCTTTCTCATCATTTTTGCGAGCGACCAAAAGCTTGCTCGCGATGCTCACTTCGTTCTTTGTAGCGCGACGTGCCAAGCCAGCCATGAACAATTCATTGACGCGGTCTTGTGGTGAACGTCCTGACTTGGAAATGCGGTCGATAAAGCCCCCTGCGTCCGTACTCGTTGCATTACGAGTCAAGTCGCCGTTGAACAGCATGAGAGCCTGAGGAATGGATCCGTTGAACGTCGTTGCCTCGTCGCCTTCGTCGGTACCAAACGCGACGACAAACTGTGCCAACCATTCACGGCGCTGGCGTTCTTGCTCTTCGTAGCTTCCCGAAGACTTGGCCTCGGTCGCTGCAACGAGCGATTGATACAGTTGCTCAGCACTCATTTGACGCAAGTAGAACCGCGAGAACTTTGGCATCTCGCCAACCGACGGATCGTCAATTTCGTTGTTGCTTCCGAGAACCGCGGCAAGTTGATACGGGCGACTGAGTGTGATCCAAGTGATCAAATCTTTGAGGTTGTAGCTACTCTTGCGAAAGTCTTCACCGAGTTGCTTGAGCACTTCTGGATGTGATGACGGATTGTGTGGTCCAAGATCATCGACTGGTTTCGTGAACCCATGGCCAAGAAAAATCGACCACATCCGATTGACGATCATCTTGTCAAGAAACTCGCTGTTCATCATCAAACGCCCGAGTTCCTCTCGGCGATTCACCTCGCTCACGAAACCGCTCGTTCCAATCGATGTGCCGTCCGTAAATACGGGCTCAGCCACTTTTGTCAAACCGTTTCGCAATTCGTAAAACACGATCGCGTTGTCTGGTTGGTTCGACTCACCGGCGAAGTCTTGGTCGACCAATTCGGCATGGTCGATATCGTTCGTGCCGTCCACGAATCGACGAAGCGCCCGCGATTGGCGAAAGAACGAATTGAATTCCCAAAACGTTTGTTGCTTCCACTGGTTGAACGGGTGGTTGTGGCACTGAGTGCATTGCACTTGCAAGCCCAGGAAGATTCGCGAAACGCTACTGGTCGCCAAGACACCTTTTTCTTCGTTGACTTTGTCGACCAAGAAGTTGGTCGCGCCATTGAATCCCTCCGTGCCTGGTTTCGTCGAACCAGTCGCCGTTACTAATTCATAAGCTAACTTGTCGTAGGGTTTGTTCGCCGCGAAGGAATCTCGCAAGTACTTTTGCATACCGTCGCGATTGGTGAGCGAACGTCGATCGGTTCCGCCACTGCGTCCAATCAACAAGTTCGTCCAAATTGTCGCCCAGTGTCCGGCGTATTCTTCGGTGTATTGGTCATCGTGAAGAAGCTTGTCGACGAGCAATGCCTTCTTGTCTTTGCTGCGATCGCTTACGAACTCTGTCAGCTCAGTCCTCGTCGGCACGCGTCCAATCACGTCCAGAAATACACGGCGACACCAAGTGGCGTCGTCAGCATCCGGTGCGGGCCGAATTTCATAATCACGCCAACCTTGCTCGATGGCGTCGTCGACCGCTGCTACTTGGGGGGGTGTGGAGGCGTCCGCACCCCAAATATGCGAGCTAAGCGTTGTGAATGCGACGATTGTGCAAGCGAAAATAGCTGGAAAACGCACTTTGCGACCTTTGACCTGAGAAACTTCTGTCGTGCTACGATCCAGAACGGTGTCGTAGTGCCAACGTACCCACAGCTCTCATTCTATTCGCTGACGAAACCTGCCACAAAGCTCGATTCTGCCTAGACGGCTCCAGAAGAGCCTCTGAAGTGCCGTTTTTTCGGGTCATGCACGCGTTTTGAGGATTTTGTGGCGACAGCAGGGCCGAAAGCGGCAAAAAGCCGATCGTTGGGACGGCCCGATCGTTGGGACGGCCCGATTGCTGCCAGAAGTGGCCTGAATCAAGCGTTTCCCAAGATTCGAAGAAAGTGGTTAAACGCAAAACGAGGGCTGAAACTCCCCGCACGCTCAAAGAACTCGCACACTCAAAGAAACGGCAACTACGAAATGATCGGATGAAGCACTTCGCCGCCGACGTCGGTCAGCCGAAAACGACGGCCGTTATACTTGTACGTCAGGCGAGTGTGGTTGATGCCCAGCAGATGCAGAATTGTCGCATGCAGATCATTGACGTGCACCTTGTCGACGGCTGCCTTGTAACCGATCTCGTCAGATTCGCCGCAGGTCGTCCCGCCCTTGATCCCGCCTCCAGCCAACCATGCGGTGAAACAGTGTGGGTTGTGGTCTCGACCTGGCTTGGCTGCTTTCTGGGCTACCGGCAGCCGACCAAATTCACCGCACCATACGACAAGCGTGTCCTTCAAAAGACCTCGCTGCTCGAGATCCGCAAGCAGACCTGCGACAGGCGTGTCGGTCTCGCCAGCGAACTGACTGTGGTTGCCATGGATGTCGTTGTGGCCATCCCACGATCGCTGGTTTTCCATCCCGCCAGAATAGATCTGGACCATGCGCACCCCACGTTCCACCATCCGCCGAGCCGTCAAACATTGCCGAGCAAAATGATCGCACCTATCGTCGCCGATTCCGTACAGATCCTGGATGTGCTTGGGTTCCGAATCGATGTCCAATGCCTCCGGTGCTGCTGACTGCATCCGATAAGCTAGCTCGAAGCTTTCGATTCTCGCGGCCAATTCCGCTTCGGCCAAGCGTTGCTCTTGATGCAGATTGTTCAGACTGTTGAGCAGATCCAGTTGATTTCGCTGGGCGTTCGCCGCGGCTTGGACGGAAACCAGATTATCAATCGCCGCGCCGGTTGGACGCAGATGAGTGCCTTGGAAAACGCCTGGTAGAAATCCGGAACTCCAGTTGGACGCGTGTCCTTTGGGAAGTCCTCGACCTTTCGGATCACTCATCACGACAAAGCCAGGCAGGTCACTGCTTTCACTCCCCAATCCATATGTCACCCACGAGCCCACGCACGGAAAACCCATTCGCGGAAGGCCACAGTTCATCGCAAACAGCGCCGGGGAATGGTTGTTCGATTCCGTGTGGCCAGAATGAATGAAAGCCATTTTGTCGACGTGTTCGCCGAGCTTGGGAAAGATCTCCGACACCATCTTTCCACTCTCACCGCGTGGAGTAAACGCGAACGGTGACTTCATCAGGTTGCCGACGGCGTTCTTGAAGAAGCCGGTGGTGTTGGTGAATTCGGGTGCGAACTCGTTGATGGATTTGTCGTTCCATCGTTCAAGCTCTGGCTTGTAGTCCCAGGTGTCGACGTGGCTGGGACCGCCGTTGACGAAGATCCAGATCACACGCTTGGCCTTCGCGGCAAAGTGCGTGTCCTGTGGTGCGAGCGGATTCAGAGCTCGGCTGCCGAGATCGTCGGCCGCAGCGGTGGACAACAGCCCCTGGTCCTGAAGCAATCCGGCCAATCCCAGCATGCCAAATCCGCAACCTGCCCTGGCCAGCACTTGCCGGCGGCTGAGAAGGTTGGACGTTGAGTGGAGCTTGGTGGGTTCGCGATTAATCGACATAGATAAACTCATTCATGCTGAACAAGGTTTGGCAAAGATCCGCTAGCGCCGCGTCGTGCGAATGGTGTGTGTTTGCCTGCTTGTAAATATCCGTCTGCTGTCCCAGGAATGCTTCTGCTAAGTGTGTTTCTTGGTCTGTGGGGGCACGGCCGAACGCACGCTGATACGCGTCGGCAATCGGTGCATCGGCGTTGAGTTGCGAGGCAAACGCTTCGGCATACTTGCGACCCTGAGTACTGTTCATGAACATCAAGGCCTGCGGGGCGATCGTGGTGGTCGACCGCTGTCCGATGCTCACCAAGTGTTCCGGCCAATCGAATAGCGTCATCATGGGAATCAGTTGGCTGCGTTTTACAAAGAAGTAAATGCTGCGTCGCTTCATGTCGGCGTTCAGCGTCCCTGGTCCGTACATCGATGGATCCAGCTGGCCCGACACAGCCAGCATCGAATCTCGAATCGCTTCCGCTTCCAATCGGCGAGGTGTCCGTCGCCAAAGAAGCTTGTTGTCTGGATCGATCTTGCTTCGGTCGGCATGAAACGCCGATGACTGGCGATACACGCTGCTGAGCATGATCAGCTTGTGCAGCCGCTTCAGCTTCCAGCCATTTTCGATCAGGTCAGTGGCCAACCAGTCAAGCAGTTCTGGGTGCGTCGGCCGCTCGCCCTGAAAACCAAAATCGTTCGGAGTCGCCACAATTCCCTGGCCGAAATGATGCTGCCAGATTCGATTCACAATGACGCGAGCAACAAGCTGGCCCGAAACGTTGTTCGGATCGGTTAACCATGTCGCAAGTTTTGCTCGAGTAAATTCAGTCGTCGCGTTTTCAGGTTTGGCCAACGTCCATTTGGAGGCATCGGTATCGTCCGCATTGAGCACCTGGAGCAGTCCGCTGGTGACGATCTCTTGTTTCTGGTTGACGTCGCCGCGATCCAGCAGATGCGTTGTCTCGTAATAGTGCGGGTAGCCGCGATCGTTCGCGTGGTGATTTAGCTTGGGGACGTTCTCACTGTTGATTTGCACTTTCGTCAGCTTCACACCGTCGCCCTTGGCTTGGTGATCGACAAGTGATTGATTGAGTGTCACCCAGATCGATTGCGTTGTCTTGAACCAAGCAAGTGCAATGTTGAGTTGCTCTGGATCTTGCGAGCCGTTTTTCACCGCACTAACCGCAGCAAGTGTCGCCGCGTCTGGACCAGCTCCACCAACAACAACGGGTGGCTGAGCAAGTGCAGTAACGGATAACCGAAATCGCCCGAGCACGTGTTTAGCATTCGGATGATCGAACTTCATTTCGATCTTTAACTGTCCCGATTCCGATGGCCGCAGCGGTTCGGTAAACGTGAACACCGCAGCGTTGTCTTTTCCGATACCACCCGCGTCGACCGCCCAGCCGGATGTCGGATTGTCGTCGATCGAAGCGGCGACGGAGAGTTCACCCGTGTTCTGCTGGTGTGTTGCTTGGGTGCCGGACAGTTTGACTTCTTGGGGTCCTGGTTGCTCGCTTTCTGGGGTCTCAAAAGCAACCGCCAAGTTACTCAGCACGAAGTTGCCGTTGCCAGCAAGGCCGGGACCTTTGCTGGGAAGCGAATCATCCGCCAATGCTTCGATTCGCAGCGCCGTGAGGTTCTGTTGTGGCACCTTCGCATACAACGTGATGGCGTTCTGGTTCGGTGACTTCCCGGTGGCCAGGATGGAGTGATCCGGCTGAACCTCGTACTTTCCCTTGGATTCGATGTGGCTGGGAGCAAGCACGATCCAGTCTTCCGTCGGAAGTTCGTCACCGGACCGGATCCACTCCTTCAGCGCCGCCTGCAACGGCCCAGCTTCGTAGTCGCTGAGTGCCGTGGTCAGCTGCTGTGTGGTCTCGGCGAAGACTCGACGGCGTTCCTCGTTGGCTTCGGGTTCCAGGTCAAGTTCCGCTTCGCTGCGAATCGTCTTGGTAAACGTCGCCGCCAGTCGGTAGTAATCGCGAGTCGGAATCGGATCGAACTTGTGATCATGGCACCGAGCACATCCGACCGACAACCCGAGAAACGCCACTCCAGTCGTGGCGGTCATGTCATCCAACTCGTCATACCGAGTGGATTCAAACTCAGCTTCGGTGAGCTGAGTCGGAAAGACGCCAGCGCCAAGAAATCCCGTTGCCATTTTTGCCAGCGGATCATTCGGAGCAAATTCATCACCCGCCAGCTGCCATCGCACAAACTGATCAAACGGCATGTCGGAATTGAAGGCCTTGATCAAAAAATCGCGGTAGTGGTACGCGTTAGGACGATCGTAATCCTGTTCATAGCCGTACGATTCGGCGAACCGAGCCACGTCCATCCAGTGCCTTGCCCAGCGTTCGCCGTATTGCGGCGACGCCAGCAACTCGTCGATCTGTTTCTCCCACGCAGCATCGTCTAGATGCGATTGATCCGCGTGATGCTGCGGCGGTAAACCGACCAGCCCAAAAGCCGCTCGCCTCATCAACGTCCGAGCGTCGGCGTCTGGATTCGCTTCCAATCCCTTCTCTTCCAATGCCGAGAGAATGAATCGATCGATGTCGGTGCGGCACCACGCTTCATTGTTGACCTGGGGCGGTGCCGGTTTGGATAAGGGCTGAAACGACCAAAACTGGCGGGCCTCATCCGTGACAACCATCGGCCCTTTCGGTTCCGATGTCACGTTCGTTAGTGGCGAATCGTACGGAGCTCCCTGATCGATCCAATCGCCAATGCGTTTGATCATGTCATCCGCAAGCTTGGGCTTCTTGAAGGGCATCGACGGTTCTTCGGCATGACGAATCAACGCCATCAGATAGCTGTCCTCCGCCGATTCGCCGACGAAGCCACTGTCCATCAACGCGTCACGCGTCGCTAAATCGAAGTTGCCCTTCGTTGATTTGCCCCCATGACAATCCAGGCAGTGATGAATCAGGTCGGCTCTCACGTGTTCGCGAAACAGATTGAGCCCCGCGTCGCTCGATTGCGTTGGCTCAACGCCAGATTGCTTTGGCTCATCGCTCGACGCGCTCGGCGCAGCGATCACCTGTGCCGCAGTCACAAGCATCAACCAAAACATCGAGACGCACCAAGAACGGATCGCCGTTCTCGGTGGCAGGCATTTCCCAGAAGTTCGAAACACGTGTTCTTTCCAATGAATGCAGACACGAACTGTAGTGCACGTCACTGCAACAGTATACTCATTGGCGCGAGGTCGGATTGGGAATCCTGAGCAAGAACCACGCAACTGAAAACCCGAAGAGAATCAACGGGCTTTCCAGTTGGAGCGAATCAGAGAGTCGCTTCGATGAGTTGCCACTTGCCATGGTCTGTTTCGAATTTCCACAGATCATGAAGCTCTTCGCCGCTGATGACGCTCTGGACTACCGTCGCGAGCGGATCGGGGATCACGAGCGCCACGACGTCATCGCGGCCTTTCTTGATGACTTTGCGAATGGCCTTTGCGACCCGAATTCTCGCTTCGCGAATCGATTCGCCGCCCGGCGGGCAAATCTCATCCGGCGATTCCATTCCTGTACGATAAACGCGTGGCTGGTTACGTCGGACTTCATCGATCAACTTTCCGTGCCACAATCCGTGATCGATATTGCGGAAGCACTCAAGTACTTTGACGCGAAGATCTCGACCTCGAGCAAGTTGCATCGCAGTCTGCTGGGCCGATTCACAGGGTGCTGTGTAGATCGTGCCGACATTGATCCCAGCTAGCTCACTGGCAACCGCCACAGCCTGCTTTTCGCCAAGGGTGCTCAATGGCATATCCAGCGAACCCTTGATGCGACCTTGCTCATCAAATTCGGTCGACCCGGGACGTACCAATAGCACCCGAGATATCACGGGTGTACGAAGGAGTAAGTTCATCGTGTGGCCCCCAACGAACCCGGCTCGCCCATGGACGTGCTCAGGGTCTGCATCGCCTGGGAGTAACTCTCCTGGCGGAAAATCGCCGAGCCGACAACGAACAGCTCACAACCAGCCTCACGTGCCGGCCCGATCGTGGCTGCATTGATGCCGCCGTCGATTTCCAAAAGCAAATGCGGATGCGACGCCCGTAGTTGACGAAGCTTGTCCAACGCGACTGGGTTGAAGGCTTGGCCACCGAAGCCAGCATCAACGCTCATGACAAGCACCATGTCGACCACGGAAAGGCAACTGGCGATGGCATCAATCGAGGTACCTGGATTGATAGCCACTCCGACGCCGACATCGAGCGACAAGAGTTCTTTGGCAACCGCCTCGACATCGTCAACGGCTTCCGCGTGGAACGTGATCAAATCCGCCCCAGCCTCAACCATCGGCCGTGCGTACTTGAGCGGATCACTAATCATGAGGTGAACGTCTAGCGGCATGTCCGTGTGTCGACGCAGACCTTCAACGATCGGCATCGCGTACGTCATATTGGGAACGAAGTGCCCGTCCATCACATCGAGGTGTAAGACTCGAGTGCCTGCACTAGCTAATGCCGCAACCTCACCTTTCAAATCGCCAAAGTCGCACAACAGCAAACTTGGTAAAATGGCCGGTGCGGCCTGTCGGATCTCGTCGAGCTTTTGCCTCGACATATAGGTTCTCGCATCGAGTAAAGAAATCTCCGCCTTTCGCTGGAGCAGTACAATCGACTTTCTCAGCACAGGCTGGAGTCGGATCGGCATGCCCGGCAAACGCGGCGCCCTTCAATCAAGGCCAGACAGATTGATCGCCGGTGGCCTGGCTTGTCAATTCCTCGCTGTCAGGGGCTCGGAGCAGCCGAAAAAAAGAAGATCCGGCAATTCACGACAAATCTTGCAGCATCGCCGGCCAATCACAGCCTTTAACGGCGATTATCTTGCCTTAAAAATAATTCCTGTCGTGCCGGTTAGGTCGTCCACGCGGGGTTGCTGGCAGGGCTCACAGCCTTTTTTGTAGCTAACCCAGGTGGCTAACTCAGGTGGTGCTTTGAGAGAAACTGGATCGCGTCGTCGAGTGTCTGTTCCGGCGGCCGATTTGCGTAACCCAGCTCTCGTTTGGCACGATTGCTGTCGTACCAATGAAACTGCTCGCTCATCCTCAGACTGGCGCTATTCAAATCACCTTCGTTCCGAGCAACGGAGGCTGCGAGGTCACCAAACCGCCCCGTCAACTTGCCGATGAATGGTGCCACCGGCCACTTGGGAGCTGGCTTGTTCAAGCGACGGCACATCTCGCCCCACAACTTTTGATAGGTCCAGTTCACACCTGCAAGCACGTATTCGCGTGCATCGTCTCCGCCGCGATCGATCGCACTTACGACTGCCGCAGCAACATCGCGGACGTCACAGAGACTGCATCCGCCCGTTGGATAAAACGGCGCCCAGCCACGTTTGAGTTCGACGATCATTCGTCCGCTGCTTGGCATCCAGTCCCACGGGCCGAGCATGAATCCAGGATGCAAGATGACGGACTTGAGTCCACGCTGGGTCCCAAGTCGCACTTCGTCGACACTCGCCATTTTGCTGACCACGTAATTACATTGCACTTGCCCGCCGCCATGATCGAGCGGCGTGTCTTCGTTTGCTGATTCAGTCTCTGTGCCCACGCCAAGCGTATTCACGGTGCCGATGTGAATCAGCCGTTTGGCATGACGAATCGCCGCGTCAACGACAGTCCTGGTGCCTTCGCAATTGACTCGCATCGACTCGGCTTCGCGTCGCCAGCCCAAGTGAATGAGCGCCGCGCAGTGAATAACGGTATCACACGAGGCGACTCCCTCGTCGATCGCTGCCGCATCACAAATCTCACCGTGAACGACTTCAGCTCGCGTGCCATCGAGCACTTCTGGCTTGGGTTCACGGCGAATCAAGACGACACATTGGTCACCGCGATCAGCAAGTTGGCGGACGATATTGTTGCCAAGCAGACCCGTGGCACCGGTAACAAAAACTCGCATTCAGTCGCTCTCGCGTCAGTCCCAAACAACTCTCTGTTCAACTGGTAATTCTTGCTGCGTTTCAGATGAACGGATTCAAGCCCCTCAACGTCCCAAGCTCTGTCAATTGAATCCTGGGATCACGCGACCGCTCATTCGCCTTCGGTGCGTTGCTGCATCTTAGTTGCAAACATGAACGCCGCGACGGCAATTCCAAGCACAATCGCACCTGCGATCGAGAATGCGTGAACTGGCTCCAAAACATAGTGGGCTGGGCCCGACGCAACGTCGCCGTGACCGGGATGTGCCCAGCCAATAGTCGGAAGGCCGAGGGTTGCGAACAGTATCGCAGTGATGGTGAGCAACGCGCCAGAAAATCGCTTCGTCATTTACATTCTCGTGAGATGCCAGCTGCTTGCGAGTTGAGCTGGTAGGTGCCGAGGCCGCCGAATTGGCTTGCCCGAACCAAGTTTCTACGGCCCCAGCGGATTTCTGTCGAGATTAGAACGACTCTATAACTCAGCCAGTTCCGGAAACGTGTGTTCGTCCAGCTCCATTCGCCGGATGATCGACCGCAGTCGAATTTGGAAATCGCTCTTGCTATTGGCGACCTGCTGCTCGGATTGGTTGGTTAGCTCAGCAACTTCCTTATTTCCAAGGCCGCGCACAAATAGCAACTCAATCGTCCGGAGTTTCGTCCACTGGTTGGTGGCTTTCCAACGGCCGACTTGCTCGGAGATCGCCTCACGAACCGCGTCTTCTTCGAGCCGACGTCGCTCGACGCTGCGAATGATGGAACTGGCGACGCGGTCGGCCCCCACAAAATCCGTATCCGACTCGTCGTCGCTACCGCGGCGGTGCATTTGCAACGTCGGTCGCCGGCCTTCGCGACGCAAATGATCAGTCAACTTGTAAGCACAGATGCTGAAAAGATAGCTCTCCAGCGGTCTGGCACCGTCGTAGTTCGGCAAACTGGTAAGAAACCCGACGAACGCTTCTTGGACAATATCTTCGCTCGTCGAACGATTTCGAATGCGGCTGTCGACGTACGCCAGCAACCGTCCCTCGTAGCCATCAATCAAGGACTGCCACGCGTTGGCATCGCCAGCACGAATTTGCTCGATCAGGAAAGCGTCAGGATTGAGTTGCTCGGCCATGCCCCCCAGCGTACCGCCATGCGGCGTCAAATGGCAGAGCCGGCGGCCGAAAAGTCCGGCAAAGTTGCTTCAAGAATCTCCAAAATCCCGGCCTTCACGATGGGCGTGAGATGCTCAAAACCGCTCGCTCGACGTGGGTTTTCCAGCATTTCCCGCAATTTCACGAGCACCCGCCCTCGGGTTTGCACAGGCAGGGCCGCGAACGCTTCCGAGTAAATCAGGTAGCTGCATGGATATCGAAACAAGCGAGCCGTTAAATCGAGTTGCCGTAGCGAACGGCCCTGCGTGTCCTGAGGTCCGCGAGCTGAAAACTCTTTCGCAAACGAAGTCGTTCCCTCGACGGGCGATTCCAAAGCGAAGTCGTCTTTCATGAGCAGCTGATCGACAAGCCGCTGGACCGACGCCGTGATTCGCCGCTCAGCGATATCGCTGACGAAGCCCTCCGGCCGATCGAGCAACTCGTTCATCTGGTACGACTGAGCTAGCGCCATACGAGTCTCGTAATTCGCAGCCGCGATCGCGTTGTGCATTTGCGTTTGATGCTCAAGCACCATCAACGCAACTAAATCACTCGAGTCCGTTAGGTACGGCTGCGTCCGCACAATCTCTGAAAGGTCCGTTCGATTGGCTCCCGACTCAATGTCGATGATGCCCTCGTTGTTGCCCTCATTATCACGACCGAGGCTAAATACGTTGCCGCGATGTCGCATCGTTCCGTGCTTGCCGCTCACGTACCAACCGCCAAAACGTTGGCTGAATGGTGTGCGGTTGTCAGTCGTGTACGTTCCACTTGCGAGTTGTGGATTGCCGATGGGGTCGACAATGACGCTACGTACCAAGTAACCAGGTACGTCCTGTGTGCGACTGGATGCGTGGCACGTCAAGCACTGGCCGCGATCGCGAGTGAACTGGATCGGTTCATCAACGTCTTGAGACAACGTGTAGAAGATCGCACCTTGTTTTGCATCCGTCGCTGCGAGTTCCAAGACGTCACCTTGTTGGCACCAGCCGACGTAAACATCATCGTTGAAATACAAGGCTCGGGGCCGACGAGGTGAAATTCGATGCAGCTGCAAACTCGTCTTGCTGAACACGAGCGTCTGTGAACTGATCGGGATGTCGAGAGCTTCAAGCACGCTCGGCAGATAACCATGCTTGTCGTCATAGCGAAGTTGCTGCTCGCCCGACTTGATTCGGTCGGCTAGTTGTGCAACTGCGTCGTGAACCGGTGCATTGAGATAATCGATCGGCGGCTGCTCGAACGAAGCCGTCTGAGCGTGAAGCGACGATGACGCAATGAACACCACAGCCCAGCAGCAAATAGCCGTGGCTGGCACGTTTAGGTTTCGAATACATCGCAAAGGCAGGGTCATCGAATCTTCTCCTTCGAAATCGAATGATCGACGATCACCCCACCTTAGATGAATCAAATGTGCATATCAAGGCGTATATTTGAGCCTGCGACAAAACGGCATGTTTTACGGCCTGGAAATGAATTCAACGATCTCGTCGACTGGCATCTCCGGCTTCGCTTCCTGCAGTACCAGCTGGTCGCTCGCGCCGGCAATCGTGTAGCACTGCTTCACGCGTTCGTCGATTGAACCTTTCATACTCAGCCATAGCGGACGCGGTGCGTTGAGCGCCGCGAGTGCCTCGATGTCGCCATACTTCATCGCACCAGGAACAAAGTCAGCCGACGAATAAGCATCGACGCTTGAGAATCGAAAATCACCAAGCATGATTGCCGCTCGCTTAACCGAATCGCCAGTCAACGCCGCGGCGGCGAGCGTTACGGGCGCGACATTTCCAGCCCCGACCAGACTTACCGGTTTGCCAAACTGTGCATTGGCAATATCAATAATTTCCATCAAATCAGCCACTCGCTCCGCGAAGAGTGTTTTGTTGTATCCAAACGTGAACGCAGCGTAGCGGCGTTCGTCGTCCACCAAACGTTGACGGGTCCAGTCATCCTTAGCATTGCGTGACGTACCGCCCAATGGCCCATCACCGCTATATTCGACCGCAAACTCTCCTTGCCCAAAAAGATCTGGCACAATCACCACGTGTCCTTGATCTAACAACTTTTTGATTAACTCATGCATTTCTGAGTTATTATTTTTATTTAGGATTCCTGTCCCTCCGCCAGTTGCTAGGAGAATGACACAACCCGCGTTTGCCGGTCTTGTATTTGAGACGAGTACAGCAACTGGGACTTCGGTTTTGCGATCCTCGTTCCTGGAAAAACCTGTAAAGCCTGCGAATCTAGGGTCCTCCAAGTTTAAATTAATTGCAAAAGGTTGCTTCTCTCGGTTTGACTCATTCAACGACAGAATGGTCGTCCAAGCTTGGCTCATGGACGCTCTGAACGACTCGAGCTCATCACTCGACTTGGGCCACCACTTGTCGATTGACTGCTTCGCTTGTTGGTCGAACCATCCGCAAACGTCGCGTTCATGATCGGGGCTCACCGAAGTGGGCTTGGGATGTTCGTCATTCCAAACGCTGCCTTCTTCGTCAGTGATCTTCGCAAAGTCTGCCTCAACGATCGGCTCTTTTACCCCAATGTCGAGATAACGATTCATCCAGGGGTACATCAACCCGCGAGTGACGTAATTGAAACTGTGTGGAAAATCAGGGAAGTGGCTGCACATCACGTCGGACTCGTTACCGATCATTCGATACAGCTGCTGAAGTTGTGGATAACCGTCCGTCATCATGTCGCGAGTCCAATCGTTGACGGCTGTCATCGCTTGCGGACGCGGTGCCATGAGCGAGGCGAGCTCCACGTTTCCAGTGTCGACACGAAGCAAGTTGCAATTTTCACAATAGCACCCACCCTGCATCGAGGTCGAAACCATGCCGTTGGGGAACGAGACCTTCACGCGTGGATCGATCGCACCCAGAATGATTGTCTGGGTGCCACCGCCGCTGTTGCCCGTCACACCGAGCTTCTCCGTGTCGACGTCGGGTAGCTCAGCAAGAAAATCCAAGGCCCGGCTCGCATTCCAAACCTGCAGTCCCATGATCGATTGCAATCGCAACTCCGCATCGATACTGAACATGACCCACGATTCCGGCAGCGAGCCGTCGGTCGGACGAGCTTCTTCCGGACGCGGATCTTTGTGACGGTGTGCGACTTCGTAAGGGATCTGTAACGAGTCTGCGTATCCGAGCATGTCGAACATGAACGAGACGCAACCCATGCGAGCAAGTTGGGCACATCGCGCGAGCTTGGGTGTTTGGCCAGACTCAGCAAACTTTTCGCGTCCCGAGTCTAACTCCGCTTGCAACTCTTTGTCGCTGAACCGTTGCATCCGTCCGCCGTGCCCGTGCGGGCAAAGAATACCTGGACGCTTCACTGTTGCCGCTTGGCCATCAAGTGGCCGAAACAATAGTCCCGTCACAAAGTGCCCCGGTAGACTCTCGAAGTACACCTTTTCGATCGTGAACCCATCTCGCTCGATGCGTCCATGGATCACCGCGTTCAGCGGCGTTCGCTCCGGCTCAGGCCAAAGCCCTGCGGAGACGAGGATGTTGGTTCGCAACCGTTCCGCCCGCTCTTCCCAGGCTTCTTTGCTTTCAGGAACTTGGAACGGAAAGTGACCGTTGAGTGTTTTCAACTCGCCAAGTCGAGCGTCGGGCGGTTGAGCATGACTCGTCGACGCGATGCCGACGAACGCCAAACAAAAAAAACTGGCGACAACAATGGAAGCAGACGAGCGGTGCATCAATCGAACTCCTAAATCTCGACGGTGGCGACTCACAACGGTGGCGCCTGATTGGCTATGATCATAGCCCATCCCGGCACCTGAAAACTTGCTTTTGAAATATTCCCCGCATTCGAAAATAATATCGTGAACATTGTTTTGGTTGATGATCGTCAATCCATGGGAACTTGGGTCGCCTCGCACGCTGCCGAGGACCTGCGCCGCACGATCGCGTCGGCGGGACGAGCGAATCTGCTTGTCGCCACTGGGGCGTCACAGTTCGAAGTGTTGAACACACTGGTCGGCCAGCCCGACATCGACTGGTCCAAAGTCCACGCATTCCACTTGGACGAGTACGTTGGCTTGTCGGACCAGCATCCGGCGTCGTTCTGTCGTTACTTGCGTGAACGTTTCGTTGAGAAAGTATCGCTTGCTTCGTTCTTGTACTTGAACGGCGAGCAAGATGCCCAAGCCACCGTTGCCAACGCGTCGAGCAAAATTTCTAGCCTTGTGATTGACGTCGCCCTTGTCGGAGTCGGCGAGAATGGGCACTTGGCGTTCAACGACCCGCCAGCCGATTTTGAAACGACCGATCCGTATTTAATTGTCGAGCTGGATCATGCCTGTCGCATGCAACAAGTCGGCGAGGGTTGGTTCGCATCACTCGATGACGTTCCAACGCACGCGATTAGCATGTCGGTTCGCCAGATCATGAAGTCGCGAAAGATTTATTGCAGCGTCCCCGACGAACGAAAAGCGGAGGCGATTGCCGGGATGATGGCGGGCGAGGTGCGGCCGGAACTACCCGCTAGCATTTTACGCGAACACTATTCGGCGCACTTGATCATCGACAAGGCCGCCGCCAGTCAACTCGACTCGCAAACGTTAGCGACAGCGGAACACGTCGCATGAGCGGTTACGTCGATCTGCAAGTCAACGGATACGCGGGAGTCGACTTCAATGACGAGTCGACGACTGACGAGCAACTGATCGCGGTCTGCAAGCGACTGCAAGCTGACGGTGTCGACGCGATCCTGGCGACGGTCATCACGGCACACCAAGACCAACTGCTCGCGCGGGTTCAACGCATCGCGAATTTTTGCGATGCCTATCCCGACGAATCGCGAGTCATCACGGGGCTGCATATCGAAGGTCCCTTCATCAGCCCGCTGGATGGTTACGTCGGAGCGCACCCGGCGGACGCGGTCGTGCCGGCCGACATCGAGCTGACGAAACGGATTCTTGACGCCGGTGCGGGACGCGTCCGGTTGCTGACGCTTGCCCCCGAGATGGACAGCCACGCGAGAGTCACTTCGTACTTGGCCAAGCAAGGCGTTCTTGTCTCCGCGGGTCACAGCGCCGCTTCGCTTCAGCAGCTCGACGAGTTCATTGATGCTGGGCTTGGAATGTGGACGCATCTTGGCAACGGTTGCCCAGGCACACTGCCCCGACACGACAATATCATCCAACGCGTGCTGAGTCGGGCAGGCAAACTGTCGATTTCCTTTATCGCGGACAGCCACCATGTTCCCGTGTTCGCATTGCAGAATTACTTGAACCTTGTTCCTATGGACCGCGTCGTGATTGTCAGCGACGCGATGCTCGCAGCAGGATTGGGGCCGGGACGGTATTGGTTTGCCAACCAGAATGTGGAGGTCGACCAAGCCGGTGCAGCATGGTGCGAAGACCGCACGCACTTGGCCGGTTCAGCCGCGACTTTGGTCCAAATGGAAACCGTGCTTCGCGAGCAACTCGGTGCTAGCGATAACCAGATTCGTGCCTGGATGTTCGACAACCCACGGCGGTTGTTGGGTTGAGCAGCCTTTTCGTCGCTACGGATCACTGTTCTATTCGGGATTGACGTTAACTTGCCTGGGCCATCATCCTTTGGGCAGCACAACATGCCGAATCTGAGCGGAAACGTTCACTCTCGGCGTTCGAATTCTTCAAAACTCCCTGTATTTCCAGCGAAACCATGAGCACCGCCTCCGCCAGCGTCGTGAAAGTCCAATTACCTGATGGCACCATCCACGAGCATCCCGGCCACACCACAGCGATGGATATCGCGACCGGAATCAGCGAAGGCTTGGCGAGAGCCGTCATTGCTGCGGAAATTGCTGGCAAAGTCGTCGATGCGAATCGGCCCCTCGGTGAGCTGGCGGACGACGATTCGCCGCTGCCGCTGAAGCTTCTGACTAGCCGCGACGCCGAGGCCCTCGACGTGCTTCGGCACTCCGCGGCTCACGTGATGGCACGCGCCGTGATGCGGCTGTACAAGGGCGTTTCGCTCGCATTCGGCCCGACCACCTCGGGCGGGTTCTATTACGACTTCGAAGTCCCAGAAAAAATCAGCGAAGACGATTTCCCCAAGATCGAAGCTGAGATCAAGAAAATCATCAAAGACAAAGAGCCGTTCGAGCGATTTGTCTTGGATCGTGTCGAAGCTCGCAAGTTGTGCGATGACTTGGACCAGGATTTCAAGGTCGAGCATATCGATACTGGACTCGGCGACCAGGCGACTGTGAGTTTCTATCGCCAGGGTGAGTTCGTTGACCTTTGCCGCGGGCCACACATTCCCGATGCTGGCAAAATCAAAGCCGTGAAACTGCTGAGCGTCGCCGGTGCTTATTGGAAAGGCGATGCGTCGGGTCGCCAGCTTCAACGCTTGTACGGCACCGCGTTCTTCGACAAGAAGGATCTCGATGCCTACATCGAACAAATCGAAGAAGCCAAACGTCGCGACCACCGAGTGCTTGGCAAGCAACACGGATTGTTCGCGATCAATTCCGAAGTCGGCCAAGGCTTGTGCTTGTGGTTGCCCAAGGGTGCGCGTGTTCGCGTCGCGCTCGAGGATTTCTTGCGCAAGGAGTTGTTGTCGCGAGGCTACGATCCCGTTTTCAGCCCACATTTGGGACGCGTCGAACTCTACGAGACGAGCGGGCACTTCCCGTACTATCGCGATAGCCAGTTCCCACCGTTGTTCGCTAGCGAAGCGGGCGGATTGATGGACGCGTGGAGCAGCCGTCTTGAGGCTGGGACTCTCGATCGGGACGGTGAAGACAAATTGATGGCCGCGGCGGAAGTTCTCGGTGTCAAGCTTCCCGATTACAAACCGTCGGCATCGGTCGATGCGAAGCGAGCCGTGCTTGGTGAGTGGCAACACAACCACGAACGTTATCTCGTCAAACCAATGAACTGTCCGCATCACTGTCACATTTTCAAAGCACAACCGCGATCCTATCGCCAACTTCCGCTGCGATTGTTCGAGTTCGGTACCGTCTATCGACACGAGCAAACTGGCGAACTCAACGGCATGCTGCGAGTTCGTGGCTTGACCCAAGACGATGCGCACATTTTCTGTACTGCGGATCAAGTCGAGCATGAGTTCCGGGCCACGATCGAACTCACCAAGTTCGTGCTCCAGTCCGTTGGTTTGGACGATTATCGTGTGCAGCTTTCGCTCCGTGATCCCAACAGCGATAAATACGTTGGCACCGAAGAGAACTGGGACCGAGCCGAAGGTGCACTTCGTGGCGTGCTCGAAGGCTCCGGTCTGGACTTCAACGAAGAGCCTGGAGAAGCCGCGTTTTACGGTCCAAAAGCCGACTTCATGGTCCGAGACTGTATCGGCCGTTCATGGCAACTCGGTACCGTTCAATTGGATTACAACCTGCCTGAGCGATTCAAGCTCGAGTACAAGGGCGCCGACAATTCGCCGCACCGACCTGTGATGATTCACCGTGCACCGTTCGGTTCGCTCGAGCGATTCACGGGCATGTTAATCGAACACTTCGCCGGCGCGTTCCCAATGTGGTTGTCACCCGAGCAAGTCCGCGTGCTGCCGCTGAGTGACAAGTCGCTCGATTACGCGGTCGCTGTTGCCAAGCAGTTTGATGAAGCGGGATTGAAGGTCACGATCGATTCAGCGGACGGCAAAGTCCAAGCCAAGATTCGCAACGCACAATTGGATCTCGTCAACTACATGGCGGTCGTCGGTCCACAAGAAGCGGAAGCCGGCAAGGTAGCACTTCGTGATCGGATTGACGGTGACCTCGGAGCGATGCCAATCGCCGAAGCGATCGCGAAGCTCAAAGCCGAGATCGCCAATCGCACCGTCCGCCAAGCGATCAAGGGTGCAGCAATCGCATCCGCGACCGACTCGAGTGCGACATCGAACGAGTACTAATCTCGATCTCATTTGCCGGAGCTAGTGCGTCATCCAGTCTTAATTTGGGGGTAGAGACGCTTTAGCTTTGTGCGAGCGTCGTCGATCTTGAATTGCCAGTCGACGCCGCGTTGCTTTTCGTTGGTGCGTTTGGCCCACGCAGCGATTTCACTTTGCAATT
>JBGTAI010000068.1:0-7699 GCA_041749955.1 Pirellulaceae bacterium
GACAACGGTCACTGCAAATCTCTACATGAGCCACTGAGCAACAATTGACTGGGGGCAACGTTGACAATCGCATCATTGACCGACCGATTAAGATTATGAATGGTAGCTGTTCAAGGCCGCAGGCCGTGAACGGTTACGAAACAACGAATAGCGTTACCGGCAAAGTTGATGAAAATAACGCGGTGGCGCAGATTGAATTGGAACCGACAACCGACCTTGCCGGGTTGGGAGTCGATCCATGGAAAGCAATCAACAAAATTAAACTCAACGAGACGGCTCCAGAACAGGGCTGGAAACTTCCCAACCCCCGAGGTCGCAGACGCCTTTTCGGAGAATGGACAATTGGCGATCGCCCGACGGCGATCAGGGTCGTTGTTGACATTATCAGTGACGATACGTGCTTCGCAAGAATTGCTGTCGGCGACGACTGCGATTTCACCAACAAACCAGATTGCCCTACAAACGGACAGCACGCAATTTGCGTAACTGTTCCGTATCGCCTTGAACCCGAACAGTCGTGCTGGTTGTTCCCTTGCTATTCACAAAAAACAGCGGAAGTATTTGCTCGAATATCGGGCAAAGAAACTCAAGAAGAATTGGTCTGTTTGGGAGCGTCTATTCGAATTGCAAAAATCCAGCTAAACGGGAGAGATTGGTCGATCGCCTTGAGCGACGACAATGCAGATGGTATTTACGGAGGAGATCCTGGCGCAAGCACCATGTTCATTGACCGCGACGGAAATGGCCGCTTTGAACCTACGGAGGCCCTCGATTCGCTCAACTCGCAAATTGAACTAGAGGGCAGAACGTATTGGATTGATCGAGTGTCAACAAACGGAAGACTTGTCGCGATCTCAGATGCGTCGATCAGTATGATCGAAGGGCACGTCCAAGACGCAAAAACTGGAGTTGCAATCCCGGATGCCTACGTTTCGCTTGGTGAATCGAGGTCAAAAACCGATGAGATTGGGAACTTTCAATTTAAAGTTCCTTGCGGCCCGCTACCAACGCTAACGATATCGGCAAAGGGGTTCGTTAATGAGCGCTTTAGCATTCCCAGGTTTAATGCTCACCCTGGACAGCCAATATCGCTAGCGTTGCAGATGAACGCTATCGAGCAATCACAACTTACTGGTGAATGTTTACTTCGCAACGGAGAGATCCGATATTTTCTATCAAGAGAAGCGAACGCCAACCAGGGCGACTTCTCGACAAGGGTAAGCGACGGCGAATGGGAATTTCACGTAAATCCGGATCACGATGGCTTTCGCTCGATCGAGCCGTTAGGTGACATTCGTGGTGCGCAACTGGAACAAATCGATACAGCCGCACCGCGACGTAGTTTTCGAGGCATCGTTAAAGCCATCGAAGGACACGCATACAGATATAGCCACTATGGAAACGGAAACAGTTCGAAACAGATATATTTCCAGGTAATTGCGATAGGAGAAGATTACGTACGATTGAAGTACTTGATACGATTTCCGGGTCAAGATTCGCGGGCCCCCTAGCACTGTGGGGCATTGGTTTGCAACATGCACCATCCTAGTAGTTCTGTGTCTCGTTCAGTCACTTACGAAGCACACCGTGCTCGTGATTGCTGAAATTGAGGCGAGGCAGACCCGAACTCCCGCAGGCGCCCGTAAACAACGCTTGTTGGACCAAGACTTGCTTGTCTTCGTCTCTTGAATGCTTTGGTGGCAATACTGTATGCCAGTTGCGTCTGATTCGGTAAAGCTCTTTCGCAAACCGCATGTTTGCAGAAAGTTTTATCGTGGGATAACACGGCGGTCGTACATCGCAACTGCGTCAACAGTTCGCGGAACGTTGCCAAGAGTTTGTCAAATCAATCGCACACTTATCCGGGAATGCGAAGTCGACTGTCGATGAAACGTCGCTGCAGGTGAACGAGTCATTCACTAGAGTAACTTTTGATTGTCTCGGCGGTATATCAATATATAGATAACCAAAAAACTTTCGGTTGATGGATAGCTTTTTAGCACCATAACTATTGAGCATGTCCCACTTCACCCGACTCTGGTCGTGTTGCCGAAATTGCGAAAGAAGCCATGAGATTCAACTATTTCATCACGTGTATTCTGATGTGCGTGCTGATCGCATTGAGTGGGTCGTCGATTCCCGCTGAGGAAAGCCAGGAACGAGAGTTGAAGCAGCAACTTCATGATCAGCGAGTTGCATATCGTGATGCCCTGCGAAAAGCTTTCGACGTGCTGCATCTACGCTACATCGATGGATCTGATAACAGAGTCTGTGTCTCAATAACACGTGCCGCGCTCCTGGACGCGGACCTAGCGATTGAGTCCGAGTCGGATAAACGACTTAGAAAGCTCGAAGAATACGTTGATCAGCTGAAGCAAGACGAACGGCTCCACGTTCATCGATTCGAAATTGGCGTATGTCGACTGGATCAGCTGCAACTATCAGTGGCGGATCGCATTCAAGGTGAAATCTTGTTACTTGAGGAGCAAGAACGCCAGCAACGTCCTTGAACTCCCAAGCCGTTTGACCGTGAAGCGTTTCACTTGGCTATCGCTATATCCATTGACCGCACGGTCGATGCGGCGTTTCTTCCTACATCCTTTTCGTCTTGTCACAGGAAACCGTCCTCATGAATACTTACTTTTCAATTGTCACGATGTTTGTACTCTCGATGCCGGTGAGCTTTGCGACGTCAGCGGACTTTGTCTATGGGACGATTTCTGGCTGGGGTCAATTGACGGATCCTGACGGCGATTGCACGTTCACGATCGGCAATAATCTTCTGCAAATGCACGTGGGCGAAGCAATGCACACGCTGGATACAGAAAAAGATCGAATGAACTCCCCGCGAGTTAGCCAGTCTCTTGAAGGTCCGTTCGCAATCCAAGTCACAGTCGATGGTGATCTGTATGTACCAAATAGCGAAACAACGAGCGGCTCATCCTTCGTCTCCGGTGGAGTCTCTGTCTTGACGGACGAAAAGAATTATGTACGACTCGAACGCGCTAGTTTTTCGCGAGGTGGTTCTGCGTCGCACTATGTCGTATTTGAGATGCGGCATGATGGCCGCGACGTACGGATGTGAAGATTCGTGGACTACCCGCTCGAGAAAGAAAAGCCAGTCCAGCTGCGTGTTGAGATGAATGATGGCGTGATTCGTGGACTCGTACGATATGTCGATGGCTCGTGGACTGAAATGGGCACCGCGACAATGCCTATTGCTGGTGCTGTGTCAGCGGGAATCCATGCACTGAACACATCCGGGAAAGCGGTCGATGTCACGTTTCGCGATTTTAGGCACCAGACGGATTGCGAGCCAGCCGAAGCAGAGTCAATCGTCGGGATTGAGCTGAAAGCATCCGAGCGCACGGCATCACTTCCAAAGCAACCCGATCCGGCGTTCACCAAATTGGTCGAGCGTATTGGAGAGCTAGAGCAGCAATCCAAAACATTGGATTCCATGACGGCGGCCGAGCGACAGAAGCTGATGGACGACGCCAAGGAGTTGCTCAGCAGTGCCGATGACACTGTCATGGTCCGTTTAGCACTTTCATTTGCCTCAAAGCTCAGTCGCCAATTCGAAGTGCTCGGTGAATACGATGACTCGATTCGTGTCTATGATCTTGCACTTGAGGCAATGAAACCCGTTGAGGATGAAATGGTAAAGCGGATGGCCGCGTCGCTTCAAAAATACCGTGACGGACTGCAACGTAAATTCGCGATGATCGGCAAACCAATCGAACTCGATGGCACATCGCTTTCGGGTGCCGAGTTCAGCTGGCCAGCCTACAAAGGTAAAGTTGTTTTGGTTGACTTCTGGGCCTCGTGGTGTGGCCCTTGTCGCTCGGAAATCCCGAACATTCTCAAGCAGTACGAGCGATTTCACGAGCAAGGTTTTGATGTGGTCGGCATCTGCTTGGACTCGAATCGGCAAGCGGCCGACGAGTATGTCAAAACAGAAGGTTTGCCTTGGCTCTCTTTGTTCGAAGACGATGCGGGCTGGAAACATCCGATGGCCGTCCGATATGAAGTTCAGTCCATTCCGACGGCGATCCTCATTGATCGCGACGGAAATGTTGTCTCCATCTCAGCGCGTGGTGAGGAGCTTCGCAGGTTGCTGGAAGCACAATTTGCAATCCAGGACGATGCCAGTCAGGAAAAAAATAGCCAGGAAGATACCAGCCGAGATCAAGAAGCTGAAACAGTCGAAACGGAAGCGTCTGCGTCTGCTGTGCCAGAGTTGTGAATCGAATGAGGCTGGCTGTGAATCTGTATCGGTCGGCGAAGTCGAGATCGATTTACAAAGCAGATTGGGTAATCCAGTGAACCTTTGGCATCTGCATTCAGATTCGAAAGAAAATTCAAAATTTGAGCGGTTGATTCGATCCGTCTTGGCATCCTTAGGTATAGATTGAGGAAGTCACGGCTTTTCACTGCTCTTCGGAATTTCGATCATGAATCGTTTCAGATGCCAAGTAAAATGCTGTTTGCTGTTTTTCTCAGGGCTCCTGTTTCTTGGTCTTGCTGGTACCGTGATGCCAGTGAACGCCGGTGAACCAAAGGACAACACGAAGCTCGAAAAATGGCTGCGGGGCATGAACAACGAGAAGATGCTTTTGCTTGGCGGGGACAGTGCCTTACCGGACAGGATCACTGACCTCTACGATTATCGCGAGCAGTTGAACAACGCTCTGATCAAGGAGTTTGCCAGGCGACTAGAAGCGCCTAAGACAGATCCCGCTGGCGCTGCCAAGGTCAAGGGAAAGACAGCTGCTTTTACTAAACCTGGTGCGAGCGTGAAGGTTGACGGCAAAATCGCCATCAAAGACTTGCTCGCGCCAGCAGAGGTTCATTTGGAAGATGTCACGGCCGAGGCATTTCTTGGGGAGCCGTTTTCTATTGGGAGCCTTAAATTAAAATTCACTTCGGGAAACGGCCCAGTAATCTACCCGGATCAGCAATTGTTCTTTGACGCGATTGGCGAGCGTGCTCATTTCAAAACGTTCGACGTCACTTATCAGCGAAGTGACAACGAACCGACGATGATGGTCGATCGGATTCACGTCCTCTTCTTAATTCGGGGCCCGGATACCTGCCAAGTTTCGCTCTCAAGTGTAGAGGGTGCACTTCTCGACAAGCGGGAAATTGAACCGATTCAGGACGACATTCGGCATCGTGAACTGCTTCGCGAATGGTGGAGCCAGTTTTCTGTTATTCCCACAAGTTACGGACGTGAGCAAAGGGAACTCAAGCAATCGCTGCTCGACATACTAGCTCGCCGACTTAAGCTTCCTGGACCCTGGCCGAGCGTCACCCAGACCGATGATGCGGCAAACGAATCCAGCCTCGAGCATCAATTTGAACGCGGCATTGGAATGCTTTTTGGTATCGAGTCGGTCACGTTGGCGATGCAAACGCAGGCAACGTTAAACCAGATGGGCCGTTTTGAAAAAGCCGACCAGCCAATTCCTGCGTTTCGCCCGTTTGAAAGTGTAACCATCCCGCCGGTACCGCAAGGAACGTGGATCGAGCCAATCGCAATGCATGTGCCCGCCGAATGCTTTTACTTGAGAACGGGAGGCTTGGCGAACTATCGTCAATTTCGACAATTTCTGCTCGGCTGGGGAGGAAGCCTGAACGACATTGTTTCCAACGGAGCAGTCGATCACAACTCGCGAGAAAGAATTGAAGGTCAGTTGGGTTTGTCTCCCGACAATCTATTTGCTGAAACATTCGATCCGCTGATTGCCGACATGGCGCTCATTGGTTTTGACCCCATGTTCGACGAAGGCGCATCGGTCGGTATTCTTTTCCAGGCTCGTCAATCCGTGGAACTTGCCCTAGAACTTGCAAACGTCATCAAAGAGCACCGTCACCAAGCGCGGTCTCGCGTCCCAGACTCTGAAGAGAAACGAGTGACGATTGAAGGTCAAGACGTCTCTTTTCTGACGTCCAGCGACAATCGCATTCGATCGTTCTACGCGATCAAGGGTGAGTATCATCTCGTCACCAACTCACAGCGATTGGTGTCACGCTTCATTCAGGCGAGCAATGGCACAAACTCACTGGGTGGACTAAATGAGTATCGATACGCGCGTCGCCAGACGAACCAGATCAGTCAAAACCGGATGAAACAAGAACCACTGGCAATGCTCTATCTGTCGGATCCATTCTTCCAAAACATGATAGGTCCTCGGTTTCGTATTGAGCTCACTCGCCGTCGCCAGGCTGCAGAAGAACTGAAGCAATACCAATTGGCTCTGATGATGGCCAAGTCCGAGCGCGTCGATGCAACAAACCGCGACAAACTAATCGAGTTAAAATTCTTGCCTTCGGGTTTCGGCACACGCCCTGATGCAAGCTACCCCATTCTCGAGCGTGGCAACCTTCGGGATTCTCTCCGCGGTGCCCCCGGTTACTTCACTCCGATCGCTGATGCACCGCCTCGAAAGGCGACCCAGTCTGAAGTGACTGCCTATCAGCAGTTCATCTCGGAGTACAGTGCTAAATGGAGAAAGATCGATCCCGTGACGGTGGTTTTTTCAAGCGATCGACCCGACGGCAACGGTCTCACTCGTGTCGGCTTAGATATCGTTATTACGCCCTACGCCCGAGAGCACTATTCGACGTTGCGAGATCACCTCGCCGCTCCCAATGATTTACGTGTCGCACGATTGAATGACGACCTTGTTAGTCTCGACACATCAATCCGTTCCGGGCAACATTCGCACTCGTCGCATCTTCTTTACTTGGGATTGCGAGACGATGTTGTTCCTTTTGTATTGAAGCACGGCGAGATCGAACTGGTGAATGGAGCCAAAGGCGCCAGCTATGCAAAGGGCAATTCCTACGCAGCAATTTCGCCGCCAAGTACTGATATGCTCAAACTCTTGGCAACAGTTTTCAATCGAGTCCAACGCAAAAACGACCAAGCCAATGGCGCGGAACCGCAACCTAAAGCATCATCGACGAGCGGTGGTGGTGGAATGAGTGTTGTGGGATTAGTGATCACGGGACTCATTATCAAAAACGACAATGTACTGAAGGACGCTCTACAGCACCTGATGCCGATCGCTTCAAGCGAAGGCTGGACAGTAGCCTCACTCAATCGATCGCTTCGCGAAGATGTTCTTCAGAAAATCGCCACGGAGCGTGTTAATTCCTCACCGCAGGTTCGATTGCGAGTTGGGTCACTCAGCAACTCAAAAGTGGAGCCTTACATACAAGCTCACACCTACTTGGCATCACGACGAACGTCTTACGAGAATGCACGGTTCTTGAACGATGTAAGCGAATGGCTGCAACTGCCGCCCAAAGATTCCAGAGATTCCATTGAGACTGTACTTGGCACGCAACTTCGGTGCCCGCTCGGTGGTGACTTTCAACTGAGCAGTGCCGAAGGCCATTCCTATTGGACTGGAACGGGTTGGCCGCAGGCTAGTCTCTTCACCGAAACCAACACTCCGGAGTCTTGGACATTCTCATTTCTTGATTGGCTGCGTGGACTTGAGCTTCAATTCAATCTCGATCAAACGACATTGCGAGCCAATATCAATCTGCTCGGGTGCAGTCGGCTTGGTAACGTCGCATTTCATGTGATTTGAGCGGTTTTTTTATCAATTGCTTGAGTTATTGGCGGCAAGCACATCTTTGACGCTAGTAAGCGATTCCAGAGCCGTTGCCAAATTCCGCTACGGTT
>JBGTAI010000069.1:0-105285 GCA_041749955.1 Pirellulaceae bacterium
ATTGCAAAGTGAAATCGCTGCGTGGGCCAAACGCACCAACGAAAAGCAACGCGGCGTCGACTGGCAATTCAAGATCGACGACGCTCGCACAAAGCTAAAGCGTCTCTACCCCCAAATTAAGACTGGATGACGCACTAGTCACCTTGAATAGCTTAAGGCCAGTAGCTTGAGGCCAGAGTTCGCGAAATGGGCCGGTCGCCGGGGCTTGCATGGGGCAATACGCAAGCCCCGGCTCCGAGGCTCAAAAGGAGAACAATCTGGAAGGGGCAGTTCCATTGTGTTTCCTCGCAAGAGTATATACATCGCGATTGCGAACCGTCCATCGTATTTGCGAAATTTCATTGAGGACCGCCTGAAAACAGGACTGAGTGCGATTTCGGGCCCACTCCGGCCCTGAAATTTGGGCTTCCATGACAGCTTTAACTGGCACTTTGGGCAATGTGACTGCCATCACGAGGGCCAGATCCGCTTACCAAAAGATCATTGTCGACACGATCGCCAGATTCAGAAACAATGCCGATTGCCGACCGGCTTATTTTCAACGAATGAATACCCCAGATTGAACATGACGAACACGCTGGAATCTCCAAATAAAGCTGACATTTCTTCCGCGAACCAAATCTTGGGACCGCTCCCAGAAGAATTGCGTCGCCACCTCTACTACACGCTCGGTCACCATGACCAAGAAGTAGGGATGAGCTACTACTACCGTGCTCTGGCGTTTGCCATGCGTGACCGAGTGAGCCAACATTGGCTGACCACACGTGAGCGACTTGCGTCAACAACTGGGCGGCGAGTTCATTACCTGTCGCTGGAATTCTTGCTCGGTCGATCGCTAAACAACGCTATCCAAAATCTTGATTTGGATGAATCTGTTCGCGAGTCGCTTCATGATTACAGTTGCAAACTGGAGGAAGTCGCAGAAGAAGAGCCTGACGCAGGTCTCGGCAACGGTGGCTTGGGTCGACTCGCCGCCTGTTTCTTGGACAGCTGTGCGAACCTGAAGTTACCCGTAGCTGGTTATGGCATTCGATATGAGTTCGGAATGTTTCACCAGTTGATCGAGCACGGTCGCCAAGTCGAAGCTCCTGACCATTGGCTACGCGATGGAAACCAATGGGAGATTGAACGTGCCGAAGACTCAAAGATCATCAAGTTCTACGGACATACCGAGCGTTACCACGACGAGACAGGCACTGCACACAGTCGCTGGGTCGCGACCAACGATCTTTTGGCGATCCCGTTCGATATGCCGATTCCAGGTTTCAAGAACGAAACGGTGAATACGCTGCGACTTTGGAAGGCAGAAGCAACCGACGTCTTCGACCTCCACGAATTCAACTCAGGAAGTTACACCGAAGCCGTTGGATCGCAAAACCGAGCCCAGCAAATTTCGATGGTCTTGTACCCCAACGACGCGAGTGAAAACGGAAAGGAGTTACGTCTCAAGCAACAGTACTTCCTCGTTTCCGCGAGCTTGCAAGACGTTCTTGCTAATTGGGTGAAGCAACACGGTGAAAACTTCACCGAGTTCGGTAAGAAGAATTGCTTCCAACTCAACGACACCCACCCAGCCTGTGCGGTTCCCGAGCTCATGCGGTTGCTCATGGACGAGCACTCGATGGAATGGGATGACGCTTGGAAAATCACGACCCAGTGCATGGCGTACACAAACCATACGCTACTCCCGGAAGCTCTGGAGCGTTGGTCGGTGAGCTTGTTCAGCCGCTTGTTGCCGCGGTTGCTCGAAATCATTTATGAGATCAACGAACGATTCTTGGCAGAAGTCTCCAAGAAATACCCTGGCGATATGGAGTTGCGAAAACGTGTCTCGCTTGTTGAAGGGGGCGACCAACCGCATATTCGCATGGCGTATCTGGCGATCGTCGGCAGTTTTTCGATTAACGGTGTCGCGGCTTTGCACACTGAACTCTTGAAGTCCGGCTTGTTCTCCGACTTCTACAGCCTCTGGCCAGAAAAGTTCAACAACAAGACGAACGGTGTTACCCAACGACGCTGGCTCGCGCACTGCAACCCAAAGCTGCGAGATTTAATTTGCGAGACCATTGGGACTAAATGGGAATCCAACCTCGAGGAAATCTCGAAATTGGTACCGTACGCGGAGGACGCGGCGTTTCGCAAGAAATGGGCAGCCGTCAAACTTGCCAACAAGCAACGTTTCGCTGCTTACGTGAAAGAGAACACCGGCGTCGCGTTCAACGAGTCGGCTATGTTCGATGTCCAAGTGAAACGGATTCACGAGTACAAACGCCAATTACTGAATGTATTGCACGTCATTCACCTCTATGACCGAATTCGTCGTGGCGAAACCAAGGGCATGACACCGCGATGCGTCTTGATCGGAGGCAAGGCTGCCCCGGGTTACCACGTCGCCAAGCTGATCGTCAAGTTGATCAACAATGTCGCTGCGGTGGTGAACGCAGACCCAGCGACAAAAGAGCTGCTCCAACTTGTCTTCTTCCCGAACTATCGCGTCTCAGCCATGGAAATTCTTTGTCCTGGAACTGAATTATCCGAACAGATATCGACCGCAGGGAAAGAAGCTTCGGGTACCGGGAACATGAAGTTCATGATGAATGGAGCGATCACCATCGGAACGCTTGACGGCGCAAACATTGAGATCCGCGAGAAGGCCGGAGACGAGAATTTCTTCTTGTTCGGCATGGACGCAAGTCAGGTGGAGCAGTGCAAAGGGAGTTACGATCCAAATGCCATCATCGCCAATGACCTTGATATCCAGCGTGTAATGGAGCTGCTCGAAGGCGGACACTTCAACCAATCGGAGCCGGGAATCTTTAACTTGTTGACGTCTGGGCTTCGAAACCCTCATGACCAATGGTTATCGATGGGCGACTTCCGCAGCTACATTGACGCGCAAGCGATCGCTGGCCAAGTCTACGCCGACCAAGAGAAATGGAACCGCATGAGCATCCTCAATGCCGCCAACAGCGGCTGGTTCTCAAGCGACCGCACGATTCAGCAATATGCTGACGAGATCTGGAAGGTCGATCCGCTGAACTAGTCCTTGGTTAACACGCGTCCTACACGTTATCCCAGTATGGAGCTGGGATAACGTGGGAGCCAGTCGTCTTGTGGACAGGATCTGGAAAACGGGCTCGCTGACGTTAAACCTCATCGTCACGTAGCAATTGCCGACGAATCTCTGGCAGTTTCTGGCTGTGATAACGATGCGTTCGCAACGCGTCAATCAATGCGAGTAGAACAACGCACAGCAACAAAATGCTAACAAGCAGCCAACAGACGCCCCAAACAAATCCGGGGCCTGCAAAGGCGGCAACAAGGATCAGCCCCCCGGCGATTCCAAACAGGACGTAAACTTGGCGACGTCCAGCTTCGCGTCGGGAGTAGTACTGCTGATCCAGCTCACTGTTTTCACGTCGTTCGTCCCAACCGACTTGCTCTCGCTGATGAAGCCAGAAAGCGAACGTAATAAGAGTAAGTCCAAGAACCAGTCCACCAGCAAACATCGAAGGGTTCTTTCAAAGGATAAAGTGCGCCAACTTGTTTATTTCGCTAAACCGGACTGACTGGCAATCCATGTGTCCACGACCCAAACAACTGCTGCTAAGGATTCACCGCTGCAATTCTCCGGCTTGTCCTGTTCCGTGTGCCAGTACGAAGGCGCCCCAATTCCAGGCCGCGGGTAATCAAAGTCAATAATGTCGATCGTCGGAATCCGAGCGATTTGATTGAGCGGCAAATGGTCATCACGCAACTCGTGTCGAGTTCGTGAAACGAAAGCGACGACGCCTAAGTCAGCGGCGGTTTTCCAAACGGAATGAGCAACATCGCGAGCGTAACGAATGCTGTTCTTTTCGAAATAGATCTTCAATTCACGGTCGCCGACCATGTCCAATAGGATCCCGGCCGTGTAAGGATTCACCGGTGGTTGTGCGAGGTACTGCTCTGCAAAATGCGTCGAGCCAAGAAAGTAGTCGTCGCGACCGTCTTGGAAAACAAACTCCTCACCATCAAACAGCACAATATCGACCCCCACATCCTCGGGTAGACTGCCAAACGAATGCGACAACTCCATGAGTGCAGCGGTACCGCTGGCTCCGTCATTCGCACCAACAAAAGTTCCGCGACGATTGGTTCGATCACGATCAGGGTATGGGCGAGTATCGTAGTGCGCGCAAAGCAAAAAACGCTTAACTCGCGTTGGATACCACGAAGCAATCAAGTTGGACATTGGAACCGCTGAGCCGTCTTCTGGATGGCGTGCGCCAAACGACTGCAAACGCACCTCGGCACCGCGTTCGGTGAAGAACGATGTTAGATACTGCTGTTGCTTCTCCATGCCAGGACTGTTGGACGGTCGCGGGCCAATGTTGCAAAGTTCCACGAGATAGCCAAACGCTCGGTCACTGTCATATCGAGCAGGTATCGCAGTCGTCGTGGGACTGGCGCCTGTAGAGACGTCCGCTTGAAACCACCCCGCCGAATACGTGAACCAGCCAACTCCGATTAGAAAGACAACAAGAGCGAGCAAGCGCATCGGAAAAGCTGAACGCGATGGCGAACTTCCGATCGACAATGCGTCCGTGTGCATCGATTCGTCCGATGACATCGGAGGACGTGCTGCCGCTGAGGCTCGACGTCGAGATGTCGTGGGTGACGCGGAGTGTGATGAGGTATCGCTCGATGAATTCATTCGTTCATTGTGAGCGATTTGCCACGAATTACCCACCGGGTATTGCGAAGATTCAGACCAAGAAAATGAGTTTCAACCGTTCTCGATTTTTACCTTACTCTTGTGCGGAGTAGTCAATGATTTCGCGAATCCGTAGCCCGAACTTGTCCCCAATCTTGATCGTTTCCCCTGTCGCGATCGGATGCCCCCCAGCCTCGAGCGTAAGTGGCTCGTCGCAGTGAGTGTCAAACGTCAGCATCGATCCGGGGATGAGATCCAAAATTCGCTGCAATGACTCACGTTTTCTCGCAAGAGTCACAGTCACAGGTGTCTTGATTGAAAGCATTGCTCTGCGCTGAGCATCGAAATCAGCACTTTTGGGAGACGATGCCCCCATCGCCATGGCCATCTCCTCTTCCATTGCATTGCGTTGTACTTCGGAATCAGGACGTTTTTGCGTTGGCGCCATCGCCCTCGCCATCTCCTCTTCCATCGCTTTAGCTAGATCCTCGTCCATAAACCGCCCATTTTGGCTCGAAATCGCTGTTGATACTGTTGCTGACGCAGGAATCGCAACTCCTAATCGAAAACGTCAAGCACCTTCAAATCGGCATTCCAAATAGTCGCCCGAACCAACCCATGATGCGTCCGTCTTAATTGAGTATCGGCCCAAATGACCCGCAAAGATTGCCTAGAAGTTGCCAGCAACCACGAAATCATCGACGAAGGCGCCTATTTTTTATCAAAAACCACCCACCAGAGGGTGTGGTCGACCGTTGCCCGTGGATACATTAGTCGCATCAGACATGTCCACGCTTCGGTTGTCAAAAACTTCCGAGGCGCTGGCGATGTCCTCCGACGTGCTTCCTTGACCCACTGATCTTTGAAATAGAAAGCGACGCGATGTGCTTACTGGCCGTTCAGTACCGCTTGGTCCCCGAAAGCCCAATCTTGGTTGCGGCGAACCGTGAAGAGTACTTTGACAGGCCAAGTCTGTCGCCATCCATACAATCCGGTAAGCCTCGCGTTCTGTGCGGGATTGACCAGAAAGCTGGCGGAACTTGGTTAGGTGTAAATCAAAATGGCGTATTCGTCGGTATTTGCAACCGTGCGACTGCGACTCCCTTATTCGGACAACGCTCTCGCGGGCTTCTTGGTTTGGATTTGCTTCGCTGCGGTTCAGCTCGCAAAGCCCTCGATAAGGCCCAAGCTGAATTTGCGAAGACTCGTTACGAAGGCTGCAACATTATTGTCGCCGACGCAAAAGATGGTTATGCAATCCACGCCGACGATCGGCAAGAGGTGGTCGAGCTAGAAGATGGCTTGAACATCATTGGTGCGCGTGATTTGAACGACCCCGAAGACAGCCGAGTCCAAATGGCACGTCGCCTGTTGACGCTGCAAACTCTTGACTCGCCAGTCAAATTCCTTGCCGTTGCAAGTAAAGTGTTCGCTCGTTCGCCGGTCGGGCCTGGACGGCCCAGCATGGTGATCCGAAATGCCGACTATGGCACTGTGAGCAGCACACTGATTGCTCTTGGCGTCAAACCACGCGATGCAATTTATCAATTCAGCAGCGGTGCCCCGGACCAATCGAAGTACGAAGACTATTCGCCGATGCTTCGCGATATCCTCTCGCGAGGTCTTCGCGAAGCTCGTACAAAGGCGAGAGCCTAGTCACACGCTTTGAATCCAGCCGTTCTTCGAAACAGCAAGCATCGATTTTAGATCGACGCTTGCTGTTTCTCATTCCAGTGGACTGTAAGCTCGGAACACTCTCTCAGCGTCCCACAGCGATCGCAACTAAGAGCAGCGCGATCGCGATACCGTCGCCCCAGCCAAATCGGCCGCTAGCAGCCGATCGTCGCATGTGATCCAGCAAACTTCCTGTTGGACATCCGAATCGACAGTACGCCATTGGCACCGCGGCGGAAACGGCAAGGCTAAACACTGCGATAACGATGGTGGCCAGACCGGCGATTGGATAGAGGTACGCGTGAAATGGCTCCCACGAAGCCAAATCCATCTCGGGCCGATACAACACACCAATGTACGCGAGTGCCAACATCGTCGGTGGCAGAATCTTCAACGCCCCCTGGAGTCTGCCACCCAGGTTGATGTACCGACGCGAGTCTCGTGTTGGCCGAACGAGTTGCTGAATCGCACCGTGCGGACAAAGGTGGCTGCAGTAAACGTTGCTCTTTGTAGCCGCTGGCCATAGCAGACTCACCACAACCAAAATCGCGAGCCCCGGTGCGATCTGCCAAGCGATCCCGCCCGATGCCCAACCGGCCAACAACGACAGCGAAATCAAGTTCCCAGCCCACACTCCGAGTACACCGATCGTCACCAGTAACCAAGCGATGCGTGCCCTACGCGAACGGTGCCACCGCAAACGCACAAACGCCGCTAATCCGCCCAGCAAACTTACTGTCGCGAGTTCGGCAGCTGAAAAGTGAACGCTCTCAACCAGTGTCGCTATCCAACTCGGATTGGGCTGTAACGCCAACTGCCGTTTGCTCAGTATATTCTTCGCTGCTGCAACGACCGTATCCGCCACCGCTTGGCTCGTCATCGTTGCCCCCGAAACACCTTCGACTCCCTCAGCAACAGGATCGAACTGAGCAAGTGTATCGATAGACTTCCCCATGAATGCTCGCCAAAAGTAACGATCCGTTCGAACGTAATCGACATAGGGCTCGTTATCAAACGAGCGGCGAATCTCGACACGAACCACCGTCCCGTCGCTTGAAGTCGCAAAGAGCAATTCCGTCGGACCTTGATAACCGACAATGTCATCGCTCGATGAGCCTGTGCGATCAATCTCCCCGATCGGCGATGTCGTCGAGTCAAAAACACTTGTACTGTCGCCGTCGACTCGAGGAACGCGTGTCTCGACATCTGGGAACGATCGAGCCGCCATCGCATCGACCTCGTCCTTCGTCAAAGGCTCTGGGAAGACAAGCGATCCGCGATCAGCACCAAGTCGAGCAAGAACGCCTCCGGCAAGTGCCAAACTTGTTAGCGTTGCCCCAGAAACCGCATCCACCCGCGTCGCCGATTGCGGATTGCCTAACTGCCAGCCTTGAAATTGTTCAAAGAACGCCGCATCGTCTCGAACCGCTTGAACATGCTCGGAGGTATCAAGACTTTCAAGCACACGCACGGAAGCGATTTTGGATTCGCCGTCGAGAACAAGTATCGCCTCCGTCGGCCCACGATAGCCTCGAACGTTTGCCGCTTGGGGCATCGTCCTTGCCACACGCCCAACGATTGATCCGTCAGCCGAGGTGACTGACCACGCCCCAACTGAATCGGCCTCGCTCTCGACAGAAGATGCCATCGGAACCAGTCTCGCAACCGCATCCATGGGCGGTGGTTGAGTCGCATCCGTATCGCGGCGGACCGGCCGATACAACATTAGCAACAACAAACCGACGAGCAGCACACGACACGCGTGGACTACGATTCCTCGCCGTCGAGCAGCAACACTCAAGGGCGCCCGGTTGCGAGCGTCCAATACCGGCAAAGCTGAACCAGGCACCAATGAACTCGATCCTTCGTCAACCGTCATTTCACAGGCGTCAGCTTCAATGCATCGACATGCACCACTCCGCCAGCATTTTCTGTGCTCACCATGACGCTGATCTCTTGTCCCTCGACAAGGTCTACCGTACCAAGCTTGATCGTCGACTCGCTCGCATCTCGCTGATTGATACGATGCTCCGTGCGCTGCACGCCTGTGTCAACGATCACTGGCGCATTGGTCGCTCGGTTCTCGTGCGATCCATTGTAAAGCTCAACGGTATAACGCCCCGCCTTGTCCACCTTTGTCGTGAAGCGACATGACGCTTTGGAATTCGGTGACGCATACCGGTAGCCTTGATTCATGAATGGCTTCAAACCAGAGCCTTCCGTCCAGCTGCCCTCAAGCTTCGCGACACTGTCATCGACAACGATCCCGTCAACTTTGCTCGGATCAATTCCGATTGGCGGTCCAGTCGAACTCGCAATCGGCTGCACATTGTCGGGAATGACGATCGGACCGGTCGGTGTGCTGCGACGTGCAACGCCAGGCAATTCCAGCAGCTCAAGAAGTTCATCGAGGTGGTTTTCATAGACATCACGAGGCGAACAATTTTCCGCTGCACAGATCGAAGCCGCCTTGCCAACCACTTCGCCCATCATGCCACAGGTCTTCATCACGCGAACCGTTCCGAGTGCCTCGTGAGTCACGCTGATGCAGCGTCCTGCCATGAACAAGTTGTCCACGTTGCGACTGTAAAAGCACCGATATGGCACCGGATATCCATACAACCGATCCACACGTCGATCGTGGACAGCGATGCTAATGAACGGATTGTCCGGGAATTTCTCGGCATACTCTTTCTTGGGATAATGAAGATCGATCGACCAAGTGCTCGGCACGCATCCGTCCGGAAATTCACGTTTGGCAACCACGTCGTCTTGGGACAGAACCACGTCACCAAGCAGCCGGCGACTTTCGCGTGGACCACCGACAAACGCAACCCAAGTGAGAATCGCGTTCTTGTGCTCGTCCGCCCCATCACCGTTCTTCATCGCATTGAAAGCACCGAAAACTGCTCGCAAATTCCAGTCACGAATTCCCTCCGCATCATTGATTGCATCTTTGTCGAATCCGCTCTCCCAAAACCACTGGCCGTGGTGATCGCGTGGATAGGGAAACTCGTCCATGTTCAAATCGAGTGCCCAGGGAGTCGAGGGAAACGATGCCGCAGATTCAATCTCATCCCAAGCCCACATATTCGACATGCCCATGCGGCCCGTTGGCGTGATGTCAAAATCCGCACCCGCCCACTCTCCGATCCAACCGTGCCCAGTGCAGTCGACAAAGCGGTCGCCAATAATGGTCATATCCGCACCGGTGCGTGTATCAAAGGCCTTCACGGCCTTGAGTTGTGAACCCTCCTTCTCGACACCGTAAGCGTGATGATTCAGCATCAAGTCGATGTTGGATTCGGCTCGCACAACGCGTTCCTTCAAGTCATCGCCGAATTCTTCTTCACGTCCAGGAGACTTTGTTGCGCGATCCGCGAACTCTTCCACGATCTCACCAACGCGTGGAAACTTCCCGCGTCGGATCAATCCCATCGCCCAGACACGAACTTCGCTCGAACCATTTCCACCGAGCACCGGACGATCTTGAATCAAAGCAACGCGACAACCCATACGTGAAGCCGAAATCGCTGCACTCATCCCAGCGTAACCGCCGCCCACAACGACCAAGTCATAGGGGCCCTTCTCGACGCTCTCATCGCCAAGCCCGAGTTGCTTACGTCGCCACGACGATAAAACCTCCTGAGCGGGTGGCGGCACATCATCGAGTTTTGTCGTCAAATAAATGCAATCACATCGACCATTGAACCCGGTCAAGTCATGCAAGCGAAATTCGGTTTCACCTGCCGCTAGTTCGATCGTGCCACCGTCATGCCACGCCCATTTTTCACCTTTCGTTCCAAACGTTTCGGCCAGCGACTTGCCCCCGATGCTCAGCTGAAACGTCCCCGGTGAGGGCGACGCGTTCCAACGTGCAACCCAGTCCATTGTTCGCACCCAAACGCGATACGTTCCGCTGGTCTCGATATTGACCTGCTTCACAGCATCGTCGACGGGCTTTCCCAATCCGTGTGCGAGCAGATACGGCGACCCCATTTGTTGAATGAACTGTGTATCCAGTTGCCATCCACCCTGGTCATCAAAGCTCTCGGCCTCAACAAACACTTCGCTCGAAACAACCGGGCTAGCGGTGACTCCAACGAGGACGCAACTGGCAAAAAACATAAACGCGACTCGTTGATCGAGTCCGCGGACAAGGTTCGAAATCAGCATCGCAGTGGATTCTTTCTGGGGGGCGAAACGCTTTACAAATCAAAAGCCGCCTCCCAGTATAACTCACGTCGCTCACGCCTTCAGCGGTGGGCGTGAATGAAATGCTCGAATCTCATTGGCATAAGTAAATGCGGGCGGATGGCTGCTCAGAAAACCCACGATGGAGGAAGTACTCGATCGCCAAGCCTTGGAAACGAGGCTGGGTTGCCCGCCGGCTGCATGCATGTCGTTTAGCACCAACGCCAAGACCCCGGGCTTGATGACGTTCTCATCATTCAGCTTCAGCCGCGAACCATAGTAGCGGTTCCGCAACTCTTGCTCGGCATCGGTTACCGGCTTGTCAAGAATCGACACGGACCGCAACTCCAACGCCAATCGATACCGTAACCGATTGAGTGCGACGACTCGATTTTGTGCTTGGCTGCGCCGCTCCGTTGCCTCGGCCACGATATTCCAATCGCTCGCGGTCAGAAACACACCACTGCTCGTCTTGTTGCGGTGCTGCCCGCCTGGGCCACTTCGTCGCTGGGTCCGCAACTCACATCGCTTGAGTAACTCGTCGGGCTCGATCACAGCCGGATGCGGCCACGAAACAAACACCGCTGGATAGCGATCGCTAGCCGCAGGCAACTGTGCCTCAGTGGAGTTGCTTTCATCAGCCACGAAGCCACACCGTGATCCACTGGAGACAATCCTGGGCGAGCGAACGATTCGCTAATCGAATGACAATGTCACAGGAAGTTCCCATCGAATGCAAGAACGCCGCGTTATCCAGCTCAGCCAACGGACAGGTTGCTTCGAACCAAGCCTGGTCCGTTACTGAGTTCGCATCGCGAACGACTGGCGAAATCGATGTAATCTCAGTCGAGTAGACATCCGAGAAACCAACCGACTCACGCACGTTGACCTTGTCGGCAACGCTCACATATCGAAAGTCATCACCACTTAAGAAAAACACCACGCGACGTGACCTCGAAGGACTGATCCGACACCAAGCATCATCACTCTCCACACCAAGTCCGTCGAGAGTCGCAAGACGCTCAGCCGCAATACCATTGATTGATGCAGATGCCATGTTTGCGTCGTCCGTCGATTGTCCTTTGCGATTCGTCAAAGGATCTGGCGGCAATACCATGCCACTCACAGCGGCAACGATCTCATTCTGCTGTTCTTTCAATACAGCCGAATCATAGCTCGCAGCAGTAGCTGACTCCAAAGCCGTCAAAATCTCCCACTGGTTCGACGCCTCCGGTCGATCAAGTGCCGATTGTTTCGAGGCCGTGCGCCGAAGACTTGCCAATCTAAATTGACCTTGAAGACGCAATGTCTCCAATCGCACTTCTGGGTTGCTGATCATTGCCAATCGCTGCCCCGCTTCAACGACGGATCCGACTTCGGCATCAACCGCATCAACAATACCACCATTACTTACATAAACCACGACTGCGTCAGAAGCATCGATGCGCCCCGTGACACGGCGGAATCGCGGAAACGGAATCATCATGAGACACGCCAAGACAAGCACGAGCATCCCAACTGAACCCAAACGTCGCCACCGAGGAAACCCTGACCACGAACCGTTTCCACGAACGACACCGAACAGTCGCCGGGTGGCCTGCATGCCAGATGAAGCAAAGGCAAGTATGAAAAGAACCACTGCAACCGGCCGAAGATTAATAAAGCTTGCCCAGTGAATCACCAGAGACGCGATCGCAAGGGCGATCAAACAACGATACATCGAAGCCGCTAAGTGATAAAACGCGAACGCGTACACACGACGACCTTGCAAAAAAGTGCGTCCATCACCTGGGCCGCCGACGACCCGAACAACTAATCGCATCCAAGCTTCACGAGACTGGGTCCGCAAATTTGTTGCCCCTACCAGGTCCGACAGAACATAGTAGCCGTCGTAACGCATCAACGGATTCGCGTTAAAAAGCACTGTACTGACACCGCAGACGAGCATCACGTACACAAAGAACAATTGCCAGGCTGGATCACGACTGAGCATCCAACCAAAGAGCGATGCGGAGGCGATCACTAGCTCGACGTAGATCCCGGCGAGCATCACAGCACATCGGGACGCCGCACGTGGGACTCGCCAAACGTCCGTCACATCACAATAGGGACAAGGCATTCCGCACATCACCAACACGCCCACTTCACCGCATCTTGCGCCAATGCGGCGACAAACGATCGCGTGAGCAAGTTCGTGAACGAGCTTCGTGCACACAAAGACCCCAGCCAACCCGATTGGATTCACTTGCTCTAGAAATGCCGGAAGCGAGTAAACAGCGGACGCCCATTGCTCGTGTGACGAGAGGAATGCCAACAAAGCGACGCACGCGAATATGCTCCAAACCAGAACCGCTTGGGCTGAGAACAACCAGTCCGTTCGTGGTGCCATCCAGGCCGCAAAGCGATCGATTGAACCAAGTGGTATGCGTATTGCTAGGACCGAAAAACGATTCTTAGCGGTTTTCAAGCGTCCTCGCATCCAACCCGCCGCAGCCGCCTCTTGCCAAACCGAAGCATTAGCGACGTTGCTATTGAGTTGCTTCCAAACATGCTCACTCACGCGAGAGAAGCGACCACTGATTTCGTCAACAATAATGCGATGAGCTCGCTGGCCCGTGCCAGACACGATCGTGCCAAGGTCCGTGCGCAGTCGAGTCGCTTGGTCGCTGAATCGTTCCATAAGTCGGCCTGATTGAGCGTTGGTTACTTGAGCAAACGATTTCGATTCGCAACCGCAGCAGGCACATGAACCTTCATTCGAACGTCAGCACCTGGATACAGCTTCCACGACTTCGTCTGGGGCGCCGATTGAGCCGACGAAATCAACTCATTGTCGACTTCTGCATGCAGGCGATATCGTCCGCCAGGCATGATTTGAGGATCAACCGAGAGGACCTTGCCATCGAGCGAATGGCCCTCGCCCGTCGCTTGATCAGTCCAATGGACGCTGACGCGAAGCCCCGTGCAAAGCTGGGGTGATAGTGTCTTGCTATCGAGAATCGCGTGGATACGCAATCGATTAATTCGTGCGACAGTCGCCAGCGTCTCGCCGGTCTCAACCCACTCGCCAACGCTCTTGTTGACTTCGAGCAAGACGCCAGCGAGCGGTGATTTGACTTGCAAATTATCGTACTTATCCTCAATCACCAGCAGCTCGTTTTGCGCCAAATCAACCGCAATTTCTGCCTTGGCTTGCCGATCCTTTGCCAGGGTGACTTCTAACTTACCCTTCTCCACTCGTTGTTCCAGCATACGAAGGTCCCGGGATGGGATAACGCCGTTGTAATCAATGTTCGCAGAGCGGCTCGAAAAGTACTCTTCTTTCGCGCTTTTTAAATTTAATTCTGCGTATTCAATTTCGTTATTATTGCTTGCCTCATCCTGCGCCAGTTTCAGACGCAACTCGAGTCGGCGTTTCTCACGCAAGACATCTTGATTGTTAAGTTGCAGAATTCGTGTGCCCTGCTCTACGCTTTCGTTGTCATGAACGAATACTTCGGCAACGCGACCTGTCGCTAGAGCAGGCACTTCGACTTCTTCAGCGAATCGCACGACACAATCATGAACGTCGACACCAAGACCGTCAAACTCCGCGGCAATGTCACTTGCATTCCATAAAGGTGCGAGAGTAAAGACGAAGATGGCTAGCACAAAGAATCTAATTCGCATCAAACGTCACCAAATGCGGGGTAGAAGTGGACGAGGACACGGTGTTGGGTTGTGACGACGGCGAGCCGAGATACATGCGATAGTTGCTGCGAATTCCCGCGATCGCATCTTGCAAGAGCGCATACGCGAGAGGCACTCGACCGCAACGACAAACGACTTGCACTGGCGAGCCATTGAGCAGCCCCTGCGATAGCTCACCACTTGTTGACCATACACTCGAATCCGCAATGGACATCAGCACCGCACTCGCGGGTTTATCTCGCGGATCGGAGTTCGTTGCCGGACCAATTTGAACCAGCTTCGCAGCCCAGCTGACTTCGCGATTGGTTTGTAAGGTAACGGTCACGTCGAGCGAGTTCTCTCCCTGGGCATGCTGCAAGCTTGACACTCGATTTTGCGGGATTTTGGTATCCACCACCCATGCAGTATCACGACCCACAACGCTGAGTAGGTAATCGCCTCGTCGAAGCGGGCGACCACTCAGACGTTGGCGCAGCTGCCACGCATCAACGATCCCATCGTTCTCTGCTCGCAAGACAAGCGATTGCCGGATCTCGCTCAAGAGCGCCAACTGCTGATCAATTCCAACTAGCTCCTCGGCAATCAGATCACGTTCATTTTGCATTGGGTCTGTGCGATCGAGTCGGTGGGTCGCGGTGGCGACAAGAGCTTGTGTCCAACGAGACTGTTGTTCCACCAGCACCGCTCGACGTCCCATCAGCGTGGTGATTTGCTGTTCCAGCTCATCGTCGTGCAGCGTCACGAGTGGCTCACCCGCAACAACGGACTGGCCATGCTCAACATGCACCGTTTCAACAACAGCGCCGCGCACGGCACAGAAGTTATCAAGCACGCTTGGACGAAGCGTGCCGGAGGCAACAACCGTCAAAGGGACAGGAATGAATGCAATCAGTGTGGTCGCGACAATCAGACTAACGGCGAGTGCAATCTTTGCAGGCCCACGTTTCTTGGCGATTGAAAGCTCTTCGCCCACTAAGAACGAACTCAAACGCCGTACACCCGGCACGACCTTCAATCTAGCTGCATTCGAAAATGCGACACTCGCGTGCTGGAGACAGTGCGTGATGTCTTCGCGGGAATCGTCGCTTAATTCACGAACAGGATCATTGGCTAAACAGACTAGCCTGAGCGTTGATTTCTTTGTTGGCTGGGCAACCAAGACGACTCGCAAGTTGTCCGTCGACAACGCCTCGTCGCTCGGATTCTCTTGAGCCGATGGTACTGGCAACCGACCAGCACTCCACTTCGATGCTGCTCGAATTTGCTCGGCGGCCGGTGAATTTTGCGCAATCGAGCCGACATAACTCACAGCAACAAGTTGTGAGCGTGTCCCCGATACGCGGCATAACCCGACGCGATCCAAGGCAAACACATCAGCGATACCATCGACCAGGATGCTTGCTATTTCGTTGGCGTCATCGCTGGAGTGCATGCGAGACAGAATCGTATCGAGTTGCCGCTGGATCGATTGCCGATGTTTCAATCGACGAATCTCATCGCTGCGAAGAAACTCCGCAGCCAAGTCGGCCATCTGGGCAACGAACCGCAAATACCCACGCTGGGTTGCAACACCACCGTCGGGTTCAATGAACACTTCGAGCAAGTACTCGATTGGCGTCGTATCCACCGGTTGAACTTCGATGGGAACAATCGCAACTGGGACGTCGGCTGGATTCGCCGGCACATCCGATTGGGTTGCTCCCGGCGTCGATGGCACGACCACTGGTGTGCCGTTTGATGCGATGTCGTCAAGCAATGCAAAGTGAACGGGCTGTTCCGATTCAGCAAACGTCTGGTCGGTCACACGCCCCAATCGCACCGCAACCGCCCAGGCAGAATGCCCGGAGCTTTCCGCGCTGGCGGGAGTGCGTCGCCAAACGACTACACCTTCGGCAGCCATCGCGCGGAGCGTACGATCCGCCAAGAACGCGAAAAATGTCTGAGTTGATTGTGGTTTGCGGACTGCCGCGGCGACTTCGCGAACGATCTCGGAAATTTCTCGGCGAGTTTCACCAACCCACGAGTCAACGCTCGACGACGGACCGCTTGTTTGAGCGGATGCGACGGCGGGCGAGAAGACGAATGGCGGGCTGGAAACGACCGAGTTCACGACATCGATTCGAGTAGAGAAATTCCGTTAGCAATAGACAAAACGATTGCCGCCGGGAGTATCAAAACGCCCCACCCGCTTGCAACGCCAGTTCACCAACCGTCTGTTCAGAACCCAAGTACAGAACCCGTCACTCGCCTGTTCCCGAAACGTTCGCCTAGCCATTTGTCAAACGCGTGATTCACGTTGTCTTGCAATCCATTTCCGAAGCGATCAATGACACGCCGCGGTTGGGCGTGAAACCGCTTGAGTGAAACTGTGCCGGTCGACGCAAACACGTTGTTCAAGTCGTCAGGGTGCGATGATATCACCGCAACTTCCTCGGACAGATAATCGCGAGTAACAAACGTCCGACTGAGTAGGGCGGCATCGGTTGTCGCGAGCAAGTCGACGCCGTCGAGGACCGTGTCGCCGTTGAGGTGAAGTCCGAGGATCCCTAGCAGCGTTGGTAGCACGTCAGCATGCATGGTGGGTTCATTAATCACTCGCGGTTGCAGGCTCGGCGCGAACAGGACGGCTGGGGTCATGTTTTGGAATTCGGAGATGCGAATGCCGTGACCAATCGTGCCATCATCGAGAAACGATTCGCCATGGTCACCCGTGACGACGACGACACGATCATCGCGTAACAGCGAACTCAATAACCGATCCACTGAATGTGCACTGTTCTTGTATCGGTTCCACACTTCGGAGCGTGACGATTCGGTGTAGGGGATCAAGAATCGATCGTCCGCGGCGGGCTGGAATATCTGGTCATCGACGTAACTGCGATACGGCGCGTGCGTCGCGTACAAATACACGACCGCTAGCCGCGGCTTTCGCTGCGCGGCATCCAAAGGGCGACGTTGTAGATAGCTCGAAGCCGCTTGGACGGCTTGCCGATCTCGATCCATCCCACCAGGCGCAGCAACGTCAAACAAATCGAATTGTTCGGGGCTAATGTAGCCGTCCATTTGGAATTTGCGCCAATCATTGTGGCTGCCGAAAAATCCTAATTCGTAGCCGGCTTCTCGAAACAAACGATTCATCAATGGGCTGTAACGCACAGGCGACTCGTGCCAGATGGCTTCAAGTCCATTCACAAGGCTGAATACTCCGTGGTTCGTCGCGTTGCCTCCAGAAAAATGCGAACGACAAACGAGCCCGCGATTAGCATACTGTGTCAAATTGGGCATCACTTCAACGTTGACTAGCTCGCGTCGAAACGACTCGACGATCACAATCAGCACGTCCGGCAGAGCAGATGATTGGCCTCGAGCACTTGGCTGGAGTGCAACTTGTCGTTGCTGTTGCTGGCGAGCGAGCACCGCAGTCGCCAGCGAAACCTCATTGCTTGGTCGCGAAGGTCGCTGTTGATTTTCGGCACCTTGCTCGATCGATGAATGCACAAGATTCATCACGCTCCAGGGATGCTGGAACGGTGACTGGGTCATCGCCGCTTGAACACTTCGAAGATTCGTCAAACAAGCCATACCGCCTGTCGCTGTGACCACAACACAGGCAATGAACACCGTCCCAGGCCCCGGCAATCGACGACTGGATTCCCAAAAGTCGGCGATCCATCGAGAAGCGATCCATAGAACGGCGATCGTCACGATGATCGCAAGAAGCAGGTAACCCATGGCAAGAACGACATTGATCGTGATGTGATCAACCAAACTCTCTCTCAGATCAGTTACTGCACGCCACAACGAGGCTGAGAAAAGCGAGTCACCAATCCAGCGCCAAGTGACTGCGTTGACGAGCATCACAATTGGCATCGCAAAACAGGTGACTGTGCCAATGAGTTGCCCTATCCCGCTAGCGTGCCGTTGCAGCAAGAACCCGAGGGCGACGCTCGGTATTAGCAATGAAAACGCTTCGAGCGTGATTGCTAGAGCGGTTAAGAAATTCGTCGTTGACTGGTTGGCCAACCCGAATGGATCCGCCAACACAAATGCGACAGTCACTACAGTCGCAAGGATCGCCAAAACGACGAGCTGTTTCACTGAATCGCCACTAGCTGTTTACCCAGTAGTCATACGCTCGCTTGGTTTGACACGCCGCGGCATGCGAGTCTGGCCAAGCAAACGCTTCCGCCGACAAATAGCCTGAGTAATTAATCTTGCGAAGGGCATCGATGATGCTCTTGAACTCCAAATGGCCGTTCCCGACAGGACGACGATTGCTGTCGACAAAGTGGATGTGACCGATGTGCTTGCCAGCGGCGATCAAGGACTGGCCCAAGTCCTCTTCTTCGATATTCATGTGGAACAAATCAGCGAGCAGCACCACGTTCTTGGTTTGGAGCGATTCCAGCAACGTGACGCCATCGGCCATGCGATTGCACTGATTGGTCTCGTATCGATTCAGCGGTTCGTAGATCAGCGGCACACCATACTTCGATGCCGTGTCACCACCCGCTTCCAGTGCCTCTCGCAAGTAATCTCTTGCAGCCGGCGCCGTCACTTCACCACCACTTCGGCCCTGCATCGAACCGATGATCGCACTTGCCCCGAACGGGCCAGCAAAATCGATGATTGATTGAACGTATTTCTGCGCAGCGGCCCGCCGATCAGGATTGGGATCCGCAAGTTGCAACTGGTGCTTCACCCAACCGGCGCCCGTTCCGACTGCGGCCAACTTTAAACGGTGCTCGTCAAGCATGCGGCGAAGCGAGTCAGGGTCGATTGCATCTGGGCCAGGCGGAAAAATTTCGACTGCGTCATAGCCAAGTTCGGCAGCGAATCGGATCGACCCTTGCAAGTCGTCCCATAAGACGAAGGGCCCGCCGCGACTTTCTTCAACGAGGCTGATCGTGATGCAAGATTTCATGAGGACGTTGTCGCTTCCGAATCGTTGTTCTCTGGTCGGCCTTCGCAATAGACCCAATTATGGATGGGCTTGAGGATTTCCTTGACTTCAGCCACAAGCTTTTCGTCCATCGGTTCTTCCAGCCAATCACACCATTGCGACACACGATCGGGATTCGCCGAGCCGGTGACGCAACTTGCAAAGGCAGGATTCGCCACGGAGTACTGGAGGGCGATCTTCGCGATGTCCGAACCAGCCTCGCGGCAGTGCGTCGCCGCCCTAGCGGCCACTTCGCGAACATGCGGTGGAGCCTTGTGCCACACAGGAAGCGGCGCATCGGCTAGCAATCGAGCTGAAAACGGTGCTGCGTTAATCAAACCGACTCCCTGCTCCTTGCAGGGCTCGATCAACTGCAGCGCCATATCGTTCTGCAGCGTGTAGTGGTTGTACGTGAGCACGACGTCGAGCTCGGATCGCTTGAGCATCTCGGTAAAGATCTTCATCGGATATCCGCTGACACCGATAAATCGAACTTTGCCTTGGGCAACTTGCTTTTGCAGAGCCGGAATGGTTTCGTCGATAACTTGGTTGATGTCGACAAACTCGATGTCATGACAAAACACCATGTCGATGTAGTCGATTCGCATCCGCTCGAGCGAGATATCGATGCTCTCGGCTACACGCTTGGCGCTGAAGTCGAAATGCTGTGGTGCGAATCGGCCAAGCTTGGTGCTGAGGATGTACGACTCGCGGTCGAGCTCAGGCAGCACACGACCGAGCATGATCTCGCTCATGCCTCGTCCGTAGTACGCCGCCGTGTCGATGTAATTCATGCCACGATCCAATGCGACGTTCACGCATCGAAGCGCTTCGTCCACATCAATGGAGCGAAACTCGGCGCCAATCGATGACGCGCCGAATGAAAGAATCGACAAGTTCAGCCCGGTGTCACCAAGGGGTCGTGTTTGCATCAGCGGGGTGCCATGAATTTTAGGGAGTGTTTCTTTGGCGAACAAAGTAACACACCGCACCAAGCTTTGCAGGCGGCCACCGAAAACCAACGAAAAAGCGGCACGAGGAGTCGAGTACCCGTGCCGCTTGGTCTAGTTCAAATTGGACCCGTTCAGATTGGATCTGAATTCGATTAGGAACCGAGTTCAACGTCGATTTTGGCTTCGTCGGCCGCTTCTCGAAGCTTCACCAGGGCGCGAGCTTCGAGTTGGCGAATCCGCTCTTTGGTCACTCCCATTTCCTCGCCAACTTCTTTCAAAGTCAGCGGTTCTGTGCCGCGAGCCAAACCGAATCGTGCGGAAATGATCTTTTGCTCTCGCTCGTCGAGACGATTGAGGATCTTGGATAATTCCCGTTGGCGGCGACGTTGGACAGTTTCCTCGACATACGGATCGAGGCGATCGTCTTGGCGAGCCAAGAACAATTCCTCGGTCGTCGTGCGGAAACGATCACGATGCTTGAACTCAGTCGGAATCGTGCGAGCAAAGTTCTTCATGATCGCCCCTGAAGCGTACGTGCTGAACTTGTTCCCACGCGAGTAATCGAATTTCTCAACGGCCCGAATCAACGACATATTACCGTCGCTCACGAGCGAGAAGAAATCGTCGGTGCTGGCAACGTGTCGCTTGGCGATCGAAACAACCAATCGAAGGTTACTTTGCACAATCTGGTTCTTGGTGCGAACGGCTTGCTCATAGAGATTGTCGATCTCGTCCATGATGGCCGTACGCGAGCCTTTGGTCGTCGCCAGTTCTTCACGCAGACGACTTGCCTTGTGCTTGTAGTAGTTCATCTTGCGGAACAGGTGGTATTCCTGTTCACGAGTCAACAATGCGACGTCATAGAGCGCGGCTAAGTAGCTCGGCAAACCGGCTGGGACACGAATTTTGCGAGGCAAGCTCGCTGGTTCTGGCCCATCGCCGACATACTCAGCTTCTCGGCTGGCATCTTCAAAGTCTTCGTTATAGATATAGTCCAGCGACAGTTCTTCGATTCGCTGTGATCGCATATCCAACAGAATACGCTGGATGCTGGTCCGGTTCCGATTGAATCGCTTGCACAATTGTGGAACGCTGGCACCGTGATCAAAGAGTCGATAGATCGCTCGCTTGTCGTCCTCGGTCAACGTGCCACGATGACTTGGGAAAATCGCAACGGCACGATGGTCCGCGTCGAAGTTCTTGAGCGTGTAACGAACCGTCTCCGGGCTGCGATTCATTTGCGACGCCAATTGGCGAGTCACCTCCGAGAGGCTCGCTCCGCCTTCGACGAGTTGACGAGCTCGCTCGATCATCTCGCTCTTTTCTTCGTCCGTCAGTTGACTAAAACGCTCACCGCGACGGATCTTGTCGCGGTTCCCAGCAACAAAACGCTCGACACTGCTGTGCAGGAATCCGACTCGCTTGCGGCCGCTGAAGACGAACCGACGACTCACCAAGCCAGAGTCACGCCAACGGCTGATTGTCTTCGTGGAAACGTTGAACATTTTGCTCAGCTCGTCCACTGTATGCACTGGCTCGGAGATTTCCTCGACAGCAATATCTGCCGAGTCGATTAAGTCCTCGATCAGCAACCGCAAATCATGCTTCAGCGTGTCCGAAGGCATGCTGTGTCGGCTAGCCACTTCGGGTCGGTAATTCGTGATACGAAAACAGACATAATCGAAAGCATACGGACGCCCGTCTTCGAGCTCGGTGTAGAGCTTTTCGGCGAGATCGGCTTGTTCGATCTTTTTCGTTTTCGGTGCGAATCGAGTAAGTTGATCTCGGAGATCCTTGATCTTTTCGTCGCGATATTCGTCGTGCATCGCCACTGGCTCCCAGTGCTGAAAACGTGTTCGATGTTTTGTTCCATGCGACCTCGGCGGGTCGCTCGGCACGTTTTCGGTGTTGCCCAGGTATCTCCCTATCCTTAGGGAGACCACGAGGTTCTCCGCCTTCGATTCAGACTGCGTTTCCTCGATGACAAGTCATCTCAGTCCCACATCTCACCTCAGTCACATGGTGTCTGAAACCAGCCGGCGGAAGGCCAACGACTCCTTGTCGTTAACCCTTTGTGTTAGTACGCGTCAAATCGCCGCGATGTCCACTCGTTTGACCAATTAATTCGCGAAGAAGTTCACCCAAAAGGTTCGAAATTCTTGAATTGCCAGTACGACCGCGAACTACCTTCGCTTTGTAACCGACGTGTCAAGAGTCTGACTTCCTCGACAGTTCAACTAACTGACCAGCGGACTTAGAGGAAATATTGGACCGAAACATGAAATTCCGTCCGCGATTTCTTTGGACACTTGGGATAAGCCTTTCGCTTGAAACGACTTAGACCATTTTTCACCAATTGGCGCAACGACTAACTTGCCCACCAAGCGTCTCGTTCGATTGAAAGAATTTCAAACTTCGTGCACATTTTTTAATCGAACTGAACACTCAGGCGTCGCATTCTGAGATTGCAATCGCTATTTGGTGTCCTGAAATCGGAACTTTTTGGCCCGAACGCCAGTTTGGCAGCACTCAACGTGCGGATTTCGACTGTCCTACCGAATTTGTGGTGAATCGATTCAGCATATTTGTCCGATGAACAGAAACGAATCAAGTGTTGTTGGTTCGTTACGAGCCGATTTCACCCGCCAGCGTCCTGCAAAACGCCGAGAGTTCTAAGACATGCTGAATCGTCGCCATTGGTTGACTCGTTCATTGACCGCCGTGGGAGCCCTGGCGCTCTCACCAGCCCAGCACGCTTTCTCAGCAGAGAAGCCGGTCGAACTCAAACCAAACTTCAATCGCAGTCTGTTTCGTGTGCGGATGGAAATGGACTTGGAAGGCAACGTCAACTTGCCAACCAATCCGCTCATTTCACGAAAGACGGAAACGAAACTACCCGTCAAGAGCGAGGCCGTGTTCGATTACGAAGAGCGACTTCTTCGACCAGAGGGGGCAAAGCCGACCAGCGATGCCACAGCAAGTGAGCGTTATTACCACGAAGCCGAAAGCACAAACGCGGTCGACCGGAACAGCCAAAAAGAATCTCTTCGCGACTCTGTTCGCCACACAATTGTTCGACGTGACGTGACGCCTGAGTCGATTTACGCAGTCAACGACTACATGACTCAGCAAGAGTCCGAGTTGCTGCGTGTTCCAGCGTCAAGCATCACGCTCGATCGAATCCTGCCGAGCACGGCCGTTGTCACTGGCCAGAAATACGAAGTCGATCGTCAAGCACTCGTTTCGCTTCTGAATTTGGCTTCGATCGAAGAATCAGACGTCCTTGGTGAGATCGCAGAAATAACTGCTGAGTTCGCCAAGATTCAATTGCGTGGCAAAGTCTCAGGCTCAACCGAGGGTGTACCAACCGTCGTTCGAATTGTTGGCAAGCTAACGTTCGATCGAAAGCTAGCGACCTGTACTTGGTTGGCGATGGCGATTCACGAAACACGAGAAATCGGAAAAGCTGAACCTGGATTTGACATCGCAGCAACGATCAAAATGGTTCGTCAACCGCTTGAGCGGACCATTATGTTGCCCGCCAAGTCCGCTCCGATTGCGATGAACGAGCCAATCCCACAGGACCGCCTCTTCACTGAATTAACAGGCAATGAACTTGGCTTCACGACACTGATGGATCGCCGTTGGCGAATGATGAGCGACGTACCTGGCTCAGCGATGATGCGAATGATCGATAACGATCGCAGTATCGCCCAATGCGATATGCGACCGCTCGCGACGCTCAAAGCAGGAAGCCAATGGACGATGGAAGCCTTCCAGGCCGACGTCCGGCGAACGCTCGACAAACAGTTAAAGCAACTGCTGGAAGCCGAAGAACGGCTCAGCGATTCAGGCCTCCGGGTGCTGCGTGTGACGGCAGCGGGTGCGGTCGAGGGCGTGCCGATCCAGTGGGTAATGATGCACTTTTCGGACGATTCCGGCCGCCGGATGCTGGCAACGTTCACGATGGACGGGGATAGCGCGGTCACATTTGCGGGCTCAGACGTCCAACTCGCGAATTCATTGCGATTCATCGAACCTAGCCGAACAGCGGACAATGAAACCGCCCAAGTTGGCGACGAAACCGACCATCCTAGCATCGCAAAATCGAACGCGAGAAAGTCGGACGACGTACAATCAGCAAGTGACTTGAGGGCGCGGAGTGAACGCCGCTAGAGAATTTCACCAGCGCGGAAAGTAACCAGCAGATATGCTGCGACTTGAGTGCTCGCAAAGGGGTCTGACCCTTTGCCAAGAGAATGCAACACGAGAACGCAACCCAAGCAGTTCGATTCGAAACAAGCTCGAGGGTCAGACACCTTTTTTCAATCATTCAAAATCTAACCGACCAAAACGATGGTTCTGCCATGACGCTTCGACACTTCGATTCCCATTGGATGCTTCGCTTGGCATGTGTGTCATGCGTGAGTTTGGCCACGTTGCAATCTGCGATCGTGACCGCTCAAGAAACACAGTCGAAGGCTGACCCTTCGTCGACCCAGCAGACTGAGTTTGCTCCGGGCGTCGTGACGGTGATTCCGCCAGCTCCGGACCCGAAGGAAACCTTCGACGGACCATTGACGCTCGATGGGTTGCTCGATTCGTATCCAGAGATCAATTGGGATGGGACGGACTTTCCGGACGGCGGGCCTCACTTTGACCCACGCAGCCGAACGCTGGTTGAAATGGCCAAGCAGGTGATCCTGCGTCGTGAGATTTTTTGTTTCGAGTTCTCGTTCAAGCCGCTTCGCACGATCTACATCGACGTGCCTCGACCCGATGGCCGGATGCAAAGAAAGCTGATCTGGTACATGGTCTATCGTGTGCGTTATCGCGGCGGTGATTTGCGTCCGGCAGCGGATGAAGTGGGTGGGCTACCGATCTACAGCCGCATCGAAACCGTAAGCTATGAGTCACGTAAGCTCATGCCGATGATGGTTCTGCGGGACCCGACGACGAACAAACAGTTTGTCGACAGCGTCCTGCCAACCGCAAAGCAAAAGATCGCGGCGCGAGAACGCATTACGGCTCCGCTCTACAACACCGTCGAGATTTCGCGAGTGGATATCGCCCAGAGCAGCGACGACCTGGCTCCGGGAACTTGGGGTATCGTGACGTGGGAAGACGTGGACCCAGAAATCGATTTCTTGACGGTAAGCGTCTTCGGATTGACCAATGCCTTCGAGCAAGACAGTGTCGCTGCCGATGCCCCGTACCGCCGCAAAGCCCTAGAATTGAACTTCTACCGGCCGGGGGATTCGATGAACCAAACCGAGGATTTGGTGCGTTTTGGAGTGCCTGCCTACAAGAATGAGAAGGAATTGTCGGATATTTTGACGAAATATGGGCTCAAGGAACGGCTTGATTACCGCTGGGTCTTCCGCTAACTTGTGCGGTTCTCCAGAAACCAGAACCATCCCCATACAACACCAAATAGTCGTCAGTCATGGCACATAAGAAAGGTCAAGGCAGCAGCCGTAACGGTCGCGACAGCAACGCACAGCGTCGTGGCGTCAAGAAATTCGGCGGCGAGTCTGTAATTGCCGGCAACATCCTCATCCGCCAAGTTGGCACCAAATGGCACCCCGGTCGTGGTGTTGGCATGGGCAATGACTACACGATTTACGCGTTGATCCCGGGCAAAGTCCGGTTCGATCGCGAAGGCCGACGGATCAACGTCGACGCACTCGAAGTCTAGTCATTTCCGCCAGTCTCCGGCTGGCTTGAAACAATTCACGCTTCCACTTGGCGGCTGGCTCGATACACTCGAGTCAGCCGTTTGTGTTTTATTAGTGGAATTTCCTCTAAACCCGTCTCGCGCTCACTACTTCCAGCTCCCTCGCTCCTTCATGTTCGTCGATCGCGTCCAAATTGAACTTAACGCTGGCAAAGGCGGTGACGGTTGCACCAGCTTTCTCCGGGAAAAATATATTGCCAATGGCGGCCCGGATGGCGGAGACGGCGGGGACGGCGGAAGCATCATTTTCCAGGCGGAAACTGGCGTAAACAGCCTCGCCACGTTCGCAACCAAGAGATTCTTTAACGCTCCGAGCGGTAAACCTGGCGAAGGCTCTCAATGCCATGGGCGAAACGCCCGCGACATGCGACTCCTGGTTCCCCCGGGCACGGCGGTGATTGATGCTGAACATGGGTTCGTGATTCGAGACTTGGTTCATCCTGGCGACGAGTTTGTGATCGCTCGAGGCGGAAAAGGTGGCCGCGGCAATACACACTTTAAGACTGCCACGAACCGTGCTCCGCGTGAACACGGTAGCGGTGAGCCCGGCGAAAAACGAAAAGTCATCTTGGAATTGAAATCGATCGCTGATGTTGGCTTGATCGGAAAACCGAACGCAGGCAAGAGCACGCTGCTTAGTCGTATTAGCAGTGCACGCCCCGAGATCGCGGACTATCCGTTTACGACAAAACACCCGAACTTGGGGATCGTCGATGTCTCGCTCGACCGCTCGTTCGTGGTCGCGGATATCCCCGGTTTGATCGAAGGAGCAAGCGAGGGAGTGGGCTTGGGGCACGAGTTCCTCAGACACGTCGAACGTGCTGGGCTTCTTGTCCATTTAGTCGAACCATCGCCAATGGATCAAACTGATCCGCTGGAGAACTACAAGACCATTCGCGATGAGCTCATCGAGTACGACGCGACCCTCGGCGAACGAGACGAGTTGATTGTGGTTACGAAAAACGAGCTGCCGGGTGCTGACGAAGCGGCGGAGGCTTTGCAATCGGCGACAGGACGAGACGTCTATCGAATCAGTGCAAGTACGGGTGAAGGTCTCCGGGAACTCGTAGAAGTCATTATGACGCACGTGACACAGCGGCGAGCGATGCTCAGCGAAGCTGGCATCGAGTCACCGATCCTGCGGCCTGCGGATGACGAGCGCACGTACAACCGACCTCGTCGCGTACCGCCGCATTTGGCCGGGCCGATGTCGACCCTGTCCAACCAGAACCAGCCGCGTGACTTTGGCTCAAAATCACCGACCAACGAGCAGCCTCGGTGAGCAGCGGTTCGACAAGTAGCGATTCGGCCAATCTTGGCTCGACAAGAGACGGCTGTGTACTTGCAGTCGACCTTGGCAATACCGCGGCAAAGATTGCCATTCTTGGCGAGAACGAAAGCCAGCCAAGGTCATTTCGAATCGATCAGCTTGATTGGGCCCAGCAAGCGATTCAGTGGGTGCGCGACCATGCGAGTTGCTCAACCGCCCTCTGGCGGATTGCGAGCGTTCATCGCAGTGCCGCGGTACGGCTCAGCAGCGCCATTCAAGAAGCAACACCCTCGGCCCAAATTCGCTTGGTCAGCCGTCGAGATATTCCGCTTGAACTGGACGTCGAGTTCCCTGAACGAGTTGGTATCGACCGCCTAGTCGGAGCTTTCGCGGCTTTGAAGTCAGCCAAGCCACCTATCGCTGTTATCGATGCTGGTTCTGCGGTGACGGTGGACTACATTGATGCGACAGGTCGTTTCTGTGGCGGAGCAATTATGCCGGGGCTGCACCTTCAAACGACATCGCTTGCGACGGGCACCGACGCGCTTCCCGATCTGGATTGGCAAAGCGACAGCACGCTCGTGATTCCGGGTCGCAACACGCTGCAAGCAATTCGTCTGGGGGTTTTAACAGCAGTCGCTGCAGGCATTGATCGGCTGGTGGATCAATACACCAATCTGTCGAATTCCGAACGCAAGATTTCCGTTTTGGTCACGGGTGGAGATGCGAATGTGCTCTCTCCACAACTGAAGTGCGAGCATCAAGTCGAACCGAACCTGGTTTGCCGCGGTCTTCTGCTGATGCCCCGAACTCAAGATCCACAGCAAAACCAAACTCGCGAGCCGCTTCACCCCACGTAAGAAAACCTATCTTCGTCGATCTGGGCAAGACAGGTTAAGATAGTGTTGTTGCCCGACTCCACCCTCCGAGATTACTGTCCGCCCCAAGAGCGTGTTGAACATGTCCGCAGACAGCGTCCGAATCCTGCTGAACTTGCCCGTCGACGTCCGCCAGCCGCACGCCTACCAAGTGCTTGGATTGGCTGATGGCGAACAGAACGCGGACACGATCCAGCAAGCGATCCAGGCAACCATCCAAAAGCTTCGTGAAGCTCGCGCCGCGACCAACCCAGACGTCTGGAGCCAAGCCGCTCAGCTCGTTCAGCAAGCTCGCGGGATTCTCGGTGATCCTCAGAAGAAAGCTGACCTCGATGCTCGGTTTGGAATCATCTCGATTTCTGCAGAAGACGAATTTGGCGATGACGGCTTTGGTGACGAGTCATTCGAAGACGACGGATTTACGGCGCCCCAACCAGCGACCGCAGACCCGCTAGCTGGCCTGCTTCCCAACGCGAACCCGCTTGCACCAGTGGCGGCCCCCTCGGCCCCAGAGAGTCCGCAATTCAATCTATCCACGCAGCCCGCAGCAAGTTCACCAGCAACAGTGTCCGTCGCCACGGATTCGGCTCCCACGTTTGCGCCGCCGAAGCTCAAAACATCAACGCCGAAGCTGCGACGAAAACGCTCGTCGTTGCCTATGCTCTTGTTCGGTTTTGTCATCATTGGAATGACATTCACCGCAATGGCGATGGCGTATTATCTCGTCTGGGGCCCAGGGCAAATCGCGATCAATACGAGCGGCAACGGAATTCAAATCTCGTCCGGCGCCGCGGGCTCTGAAGAAACATCACAGGTCAGCCCACCGACAGGGTCGCCCGCCGTCGAGCGGAAACGTGAACGTGACCCGATTATGGGATCACTCGGCCCAGAACTGCCTGGGGATACAGATCAGTATGTGGCACCAATGGAACCGGACAACGCGTCTGAAATGGCAATGAACGATGCAGCCCCCGCGATGGACGCGCCGATGCAAGCGATGACTCCAGACAGCATGACTCCGGACAGCATGACTCCGGACAACATGACTCCAGACGCAATGCCAACACCAGAGGCTGCTACACCAGATCCGGAAATGATGCCCGTGCAAGAAACGATGCCGATGCCCGAAGCAGTGCCTCCCGATCCGCAAATGGTCGAAGCGGCCGCCGCAGCCATCGAGCAAGCCAAAGCAGCGATCAAGAAAGCTGACTGGGCAAACATGGCCTCGCTCGCCGAGAAGGCCGGAGCCGCTGCGGTAACCGACGAACAACGCCAAGCCGCCGATTCAATGTTTCAACTTGCTGATTTAGCAACGTTCTATCGTGGTGGCATCGAGCGAGCACTCAAAGACCTGACGATCGGAAACACATTTGAGGTCACTGAGGGACTTGAGATTGTCATCGTCGATGTGACGGCGGAGAAACTCACAATCCGTTCTGCGGCCAAGAATCGAAGCTACAGCGTCAACGAACTGCCGCTGGCATTGGCTCACAAACTGGCCAGTTTCCACGTCGATCCTGACGCAACGGGGACTGCGGCAAAGGCTGCCTACCAAGCGATCACACCCGTTTCCACAGAACCTTATCGCGAAGAGTCCATCATGTGGCTCGGCGAGATCAATGACGAGATCGCTGGTGCCGAGCGAGACAAGCTTATTGCTGCGATCCGAATGGTCTACGAAAACTAGCATCGTGAACATGCCTCGCTCAAGCGACTTACAAGCAACCATCGACAAACTCTCGCGATTGATCGGATTCAATTCGGTCAGCTCGCGGAGCAACGCTGCGGTAAGTGATTGCATCAGCGATTATTTGCAATCGATCGGTTTCGTCGTCGAACAAACGCAATACGTTGACTCGAAACAGCAAACGAAAGTCAATCTCGTTGCACATCGTGGCCCCATGTATTCGTGTGGCCCCAATACTGGTGGGCTTGCGTACTTCTGTCATAGCGATGTGGTCCCTGCCGACGACTGGACCGGTCCCGATGGCGACCCGTTCTCGGCGGTCGTGACCGAAGATCGAATTTACGGCCGCGGAGCTTGCGACATGAAGGGCTCGCTCGTCGCGATGCTCACCGCGGCTTCGCGAATGAAGGCCAATGACCACAATTCACCGATGTGGTTCGTCTGTACCGCCGACGAAGAAACAGGTTTCGGTGGCGCAAAACATCTTGTGGCGCATTCAGCCGCTTATCGTGAATTGGTACAGGCTCAACCCGTCGGGATCATCGGTGAGCCGACAAGTCTGCAAGTTGTCCACGCCCACAAAGGCATCTCAGGCTTCAAAATCACAAGCCGCGGACGAGCCGCACACAGCAGCACCTCCGGCGGTGTGAATTCAAACATTGCGATGGTTCCGATGCTCGCGTTGATTGCTGAGCTTGAACAGCAAACACGTGATGACGCTCGCTATCACGACGCGCGATTTGATCCACCGACGCTGTCCTGGAATTTTGGCGTCAGCGATCGGGCCACAGCGATCAACATCACTCCCGCTCGCACGGACGCTTGGGTCAGCTTGCGAACAATGCCCGAGATTGACGGTGAAGATTTGATCGAAGCTGCTCGCCTGCGGGCTGAAGAACTCGGTCTCGAATTCAAACGTTACGACGGTGGCGGGCACGTGTGGGTCGACGCCGATGCCGCGTGTGTTCGCACGATGTGCAAGCTGGCTGGTGGGAAACCGCAAACGGTTTGTTACAGCACCGATGGCGGACAATTCACTGAATTGAAACAGCTCGTGGTGATCGGCCCCGGCGACATTGCCCAGGCACACACGTCCGACGAGTGGATCACGCTAGACCAACTCGCTCGCGGCATCGAACTGTACGAGAAAGCAATTCGTCAATGGTGCTGTGAACTTGCCTAGGCCGTCGATGCTCTTTACGACAACGCTCTGAGTTTCGTGTCGGCTGAGTTTCGTGTCGGCTGGTTCAAGAACAGATACCCCAGAGTATGACCGAGGAATCATCGCATGAAGGCACGGGAATTGAACAACTTGGGTGTCCCCAAGGGCGCGGCAATGCACATCGCTCTGGAAGCCGTCAAAACAGCAGCTGGCCAGGGCTTGAATCGACCAGAAATGCGAGAACGCATCGCGGCCGTTGTCGATACACCCGCTTCTTTCACAACTGATCCACTTTGGGGACCGCTGGCGACATCGCTTGCTGGCGTCTTTCGCGAACAGGCACGCTTCGTCGGTCGTGACGAACCGGCTCCGTGGCGACAGTGGGGCGACGGACTCGAGGCCGGCGCCGTGGAGCAAATGGTCAACGCATGCAAGTTGCCTGTCACCGTTTCGGGGGCACTGATGCCTGATGCACACCAAGGCTACGGACTGCCGATCGGCGGAGTGCTTGCGACAAAGGACTGCGTCATTCCGTATGCTGTGGGCGTGGACATCGCTTGCCGTATGAAGTTGACCGTACTCGATATGCCAGCGACTGCATTGGACAAAAAGACCGACACGCTGCGAGGTGCGATCGATCGCGAGACTCAATTTGGGATTGGCGCCTCGTTTCGCAAACCACGCGAACACGAGGTGATGGATGCGGACTGGTCCGTTTCACCCATCACCCAAATGAACCGCGACAAGGCCTGGAAGCAACTCGGAACGAGCGGCAGCGGAAACCACTTCGTCGAGTTTGGCACGCTGACTCTTGATCGAGACGACCTGGGGCTTGCCGCTGGAGTCTACCTGGCATTGCTGAGCCATAGCGGTTCACGTGGCACCGGCGCCGCAGTGTGCGAGCACTACAGTCGCGTAGCCAAGAACTTGCATCCAGAGCTACCACGAGAGCTGATCAATCTGGCTTGGTTGGACCTCAACAGCGAAGCCGGTGCCGAGTATTGGGGCGCGATGAACTTGATGGGTGAATACGCTGCGGCCAACCATGCGTGCATTCACCGCGAGATCGCTCGTCATCTCGGCGCTGACGTCTTGCTGGATATCGAAAACCACCACAACTTTGCCTGGCAAGAACAGCATGGCGGCGAAGACCTCATCGTCCATCGCAAGGGAGCCACGCCGGCTGGGAAAGGAGTGCTCGGAATCATTCCCGGATCGATGGGAACGCCTGGCTATGTCGTTCGCGGCAAAGGTGTCGAAGCAAGTTTGCTAAGCGCTTCGCACGGCGCTGGCCGCAAGATGAGCCGGACTGCTGCCAAGGCAAAGTTCAACTGGAAAGACGTCAAGCGTTTCCTCGATGAGCGTGGTGTCACGCTCATGTCCGCAGGACTGGATGAAGTCCCAATGGCCTATAAAGACATCGAACAAGTGATGGCATCCCAAAGCGACCTCGTCGACAGCATCGCAAGGTTCGACCCCAAGCTCGTCAAAATGGCCGAAGCCGGTGAACGCCCCGAAGATTGAAGACGCGTCGCGGAAGCATGTGAAGCCAGCGTGTTGCTACACACCAGCGTGTTGCTAAACGCTGGCGTATTGCTAAACGCTGGCGAATTGTTCGGCGGGACGCCAGTCGACGATTTGGACTTCGACTTTCTTGAAGCCGCGAAACTCGTTGATGACTGGACGATACGCGATCTCGATCGGACCTTCGCAAGCATTCAGGTCATCGCACCAATCGCCTGCACCAAACGCGACCCCTCGCATCACCGTTGCGCCCTGGCGCAGCTTCATCGTCAGGTGGCGATCGCCGCCGCCCATTCGACGTGATGGCTCATCCAATCGCACGTCGCGACAGTAGAGAACTGGCCGCGGATTGCCGGCGCCAAACGGAGCGAGCATTTCCATTTGTCGGATGGACTCGATACTGAGTTGCCCCAACGCGGACTCCGCGTCGATCACAATCTCAGGCACGATTTCGCGATCCGTCCATTGTCGCGCCACAGCCTCGCAAAAGTCGCCACGAAACGGGCCGATATCACGTTCTTCAATCGTCAGACCAGCGGCGGCTTTGTGACCGCCGAAACGCACCAAGCGATCGCTGCATTCACAGAGCGCTGCATGAAGATCGATGTCCGTTCCTCCAACGCGTCCTGAACCGACCGCAGAATTCTTGCCTGTGTTATCCAGCGAAATGATGATCACTGGCTTGGCGTACTTCTCGCTCATTCGACCGGCGACGACACCGATCACGCCTTGATGCCAGCCCACGCCCGCGAGAACAAGCGCCGCGTCGCCTTCGGGATCGAACTCTGTTTTCGCTTGCTTCTGTGCCGCGAGGTAAACGCTTCGCTGCAGACTATCACGGCTGTTGTTGAGCTGGTTGATGTACTCAGCCAATGCCCCGGCACGTTCACCGGCACCAATCGTCAGCAACTCCACAGCCAATTGCGCTTGGCCCAAACGACCGGCGGCGTTCAGTCGTGGCGCGAGCGAAAATCCAATCGACTCCGTTGTGATCGGGCCGTTCTCGCCGACTCCAGTTAACTTCATTAACTCGACCAAGCCTGGCAGCGGCTCAGCTTTGAGCATCCGCAATCCATGCTCGACCAGAATGCGATTCTCGTCCAACAGCGGCACCACATCAGCAACTGTGCCGATCGCAGCAAGCGAGAGCGATTGCATGAGGTAGCGACGCAGCGGCTCAGTCACTTTGGTCGAGCCACAGATTTCTTGGCACAACGCCCAAGCGAGTTTGAACGCGACACCGGCACCGCATAGCTCGCCAAACGGATACGCCGTTCCAGGCAGTCTGGGGTGAACAATCGCAGCAGCGTCCGGAAGCGATTCGGCAAACGTATGGTGATCCGTGATGATCAGCGTCAAGTCAAGCTCTTTGCAAAGCTCGGCATGTGCGATGCTCGTAATGCCACAGTCGACGGTGACGATGATTTTCTTTTTGCGTTCGGCGAGCTTGCGAATCGCGTCTTCGTTGAGGCCGTAGCCGTCTTCGAGTCGGTTCGGAACATAGTAGCTGACGTTCCCGCCGAGCAACTTGATGCCGTTCACAAGGATCGCGCTCGCGGTCATTCCGTCGGCGTCGTAATCGCCATAGATCACGATCGGAACCGACTCACGAATCGCCGGCACTAGAATCTCGACGGCTTCGATGATGCCTGGCAAAAGCCTGGGATCTCGAAGTCCAGTCAACTTCGTATCCATGAACCGCGCGGCATGCTCGGCGTCATAAACGCCACGGCTGATCAGCAATTGGACGACCACCGCAGGCAAGCGGGTAGCCCTGATCAGTTGCTCGACTCGGGCCGAATCGTGGGGAATGATCCTCCAACGTCGTTGCATCCGTGTAATCCCCGAGTCCTAGATCGCAGAGTTCCTAACGAATTCGAAACGAGATTTCGAAGTGAAGCAAGATTTCGAAGCGAGCCGGTGAGGCGATCTCAGACGATCGCTCACGAAGCGTGCTACTTCTTCTTTTCGTTGTGCCAAGTGTGGCGACGAAGCTCTGGGTTGTACTTCTTCAAACGAAGCTTTTCCCCACCAGGTTTACGTCGAAGCGTGTAATTGTACTTGCCTGTTTCTTCACAGACGAGGAACACGGTCTCAGCTCTTTTTTTACTACGTCCAGCCATCGCGACAATTCTTCACTAAAGCGGTCAATGAAATTTAGAGCGGGATTATTGCCTGAAAACACTCGTTTCGGCAAGTAGAAAGACAAAGTTGTGGCAAGTTGTGCCAAATATTGCCGAATTCACAGCAATCGTGGCCAGTTCACTGCTATTCGGGCCAGATAAAGAGGCCAGACAAATCGGCCCCAGGCACAGACCAACTCAGTCGCCTTCCATGATTGCGTTTTTGATCGCAACCACCACGTTTCGGCGGTTTGTCGCGGAAGCAGAAATGCGGGCGATATTCAAACCAAGCGACTCAGCGAGCTTCAGGGCTAAATCCACGTCGCGAACTCCGTGGTACTGGTTGATTCGGTCATTTTCGACATAGATCGTCTCGTGATCACTCAGAAAACCCGATTCAAATGCATCCGAAAGCTCATCAATCCAGGGCTGCGGTACGCCCGCCGCACGGCAATGCTCAATGCTCCAGATCTCGTCCCCGGTACATTCACTCAGGATCGCCAGTGCCCGATGCCGAGCGATCATGACTCAATCGCGTCAATTTTGGCGGCCAGAATGAAGTCGTTCTCGCTCAACCCGTTGATCGCGTGCGTCGTTAGCACCAATTCGACAAGGCGATAACCAGTCAAATGCAAGTCGGGGTGGTGCTGTTCCGCTTCAGCCAAATCGCCAATTTGGTTACAGAAAGCCAGGGCGTTGACGAAGTTTTTGAATTTCCATTGCCTTGCGATGGACTTCCCGTCCGCTGCGATCGACCACTGGGGCACGGCAGCCAAAAACGGCTCAGCTTCCTTTGCTGAGATGACTGGGACGCCGCCTTCGCAAGGCACACATTTCGAATGGCGCAAAGAATCTGTAGTCGGGGAAATCATGCGGGTACCTCAAAAAAAGAATCAAACGATTGCTGGCGTGGAGACGTCGAACTGTAGCTGGCGTGGCGACGCCGAACTGTAGGTAGTTGAGCTGCAAATAATCGGAACCCCAGCCGGCTTTCTTAGCCGCAAGCAGCGTTGTGATCCACAGCCGGGAACCTCAAAGTCTGAAACGCATTCAAAATAGTACGAAATTTTCGCTCCGTAGCTTCAGTTGCCATTGACGACCTAGCCGATATCAGCCAAATTTCCACCCTCAATCGTCGCGAGCCTTCAACTCGTGGCTGACGTGGGAGAGTTTGCCGCCGAATTACACCCTAGCATTCGGGACAGGTGACCTCGCCGAACCACCCGACCAAACGAAAGTCGTGACCCAATGGGTAAAAAATCCAAACGATACCGTGCTGCACTTGCCAAGCAGCCGCAAACGAATCTCCCGCTTGAACAAGCGGTTGAGGCTCTGAAAAAATACGACGCAACCAAGTTCGATCAAACGGTTGAAGTCCACATGCGGTTGGGAATCGACCCCAATCAGGCTGACCAAATCATTCGCGGAAGCCTTGTCTTGCCGCACGGCATTGGCAAGACACAGCGAGTTGTCGTATTCGCCAAAGGCGATGCAGCAAAGGCCGCACAAGAAGCTGGTGCCGACGAAGTCGGTGGCGAAGACTTGGCCAAGAAGATCAAGGACGGTTGGACAGACTTCGATGTCTGTATCGCCGCTCCTGACATGATGGGTCTCGTTGGTCCACTGGGTCGAGTGCTCGGTCCTCGCGGATTGATGCCGAGCCCACGAGCTGGAACTGTGACGCCAGACGTCGGAAAGGTCGTTGGCGAGTACAAGGCTGGTAAAGTCGAATTCCGAAACGACAAGGGCGGCAACGTCCACGCAATGGTGGGAAAAATCAGCTTCGAATCTTCCAAGCTGGTCGACAACATCAACGCGATGGTGAACTTCGTCACTGGACTGAAGCCACAAACTGTAAAAGGCACGTATGTAAAGGGTGTTGCAATCTGTGCAACGATGAGCCCAAGCGTACGCATTAGCGGCTAGGTAGTACTGAGTCACGAGCCGACCGTTTAGTTGGCTAATGACGAAGTAAGCCAACGACAAATTGACTTGCCGCACATAAACGGCTCCCATTTCAACAACTTTAACCTTGGTTCCCGAAATCAACTGAGTGTTCCTTGCCATTCAACGGCCAGGTCCAGTAAAGCAAATTCAGTTGACCCGCGACCGAAGCGAACCGAAGCGATGAGCAAATACGTCAAAGACCTTGTGACACGCGATATCAAGCGACAGCTAAACGGCGTCGTGGATGCCGTCGTTGTCAGCTGTGTCGGTATGGACGCGAACACAACGAATCAACTTCGCGGCGAGCTGTGTGAAAAAAACATCAACTTGCTTGTTGTGAAGAACTCGTTGGCTCGCCGAGCCGCCGAAGGAACAAATTTAGCACCTGCTTTTGAAGGTGCCAGCGGACAAATCGCTGTGTGCTGGGGATCAACGGACTTTGTGTCACTGGTCAAAGAAGTCGTTAAGCTCGACAAAGACCACACAAAGTACGCCAAGTTCGTCAGTGTTGGCGGCGTCCTGGATGGCGAAAAGCTAGATGCCGATGGCCTCAAAGCCGTCAGCAAGTGGCCTAGCCGCGAAGAGCAAATCTCCTTGTTGGTCGGTCAAATTCTTGGACCAGGAGCCCAGTTGTCTGCGGCACTTCTGGGTCCGGGAGCCGCGTTGGCTAGCCAGATCAAGAAGAAAGGTGAGAGCGACGACGAGTAGCTCCTCATTGAATAACCCCGCATTCCTAACCAAATCACCCAACTGTTTTTTAAGGTAGAGAAGAGATGTCAGACGAAGCCACCGCGGTTGCAGAATACAGCGCCGACACCAAATCGATGGGCGACAAGATCGCCGAAATGACGCTTAAGCAAGCTAAAGAGCTGAGCGATTACTTGAAAGATGTCCACGGCATCGAGCCTGCTTCTGGCGGCGCTGTCATGATGGCCGCTCCTGCAGAAGGCGGTGCAGCTGCCCCTGTTGAGCAAACTGAGTTCGATGTCATCTTGACCGGATTCGGCGACAAGAAGCTCAACGTTGTGAAGGTTGTCAAGAACCTGACCGGCGCTTCGCTTATGGACGCCAAGAAGATGGTCGAAAGCTGCCCAGCTACCTTGAAGGAAGGCGTTTCGAAAGAAGACGCCGAGAAGATCAAGGCAGAAATCGTCGAAGCTGGCGGAACCGTCGAGTTCAAGTAAACTCGATTGGCAAAGCATTGCTAACAAGGGCCGCGTGATCTCTTCGGAAGTCAACGCGGCTTTGTTGCTGCGCTCGCTTGTCGATGATGCGAGGCCTCGCTGGCTGTCTGCGTTGGCGAGGCTTCAACACGAACATCAATAAATGGCTTAACGCCAGATTGGTAGTGCTGGTAAACCCGCGAGCCCGGTGCCGCCAGTTGGAGGCAGCATCTGGCCCTGGCCAGCGGACGGATATAGCTCGGTTGGGCGCATTCCGGCCTGTTCAATGCCACGCCGAGGCGGGTCACTTGCGAAGCGGGCAACGCCACCCATCTGCTGCTGTGGCAAGGTTGCGAACGGCTGGATTGTCGAATTGCTATCTAGTGGCCGAAGACGTGACGCAATTTGGTCCTGTACGGTTGGCTGCTGCGGTGAAGTTGCAGGAGCGACTTTGCCTACTGCGACGTAATCCGTTTTGCTTGTTCGCTCAATCCGAACGATCCGAGTCGGAATTTCAACCACCTGCTTTTCCGCCACCCACTCCGTACGAGTCGTAGTGCGAGGTACCACCTCGTTTCTCGCTTCCCACCGAGTGGTGGGGACATGGTGATAGGCAACGGTGGGCTGTGAAAATGGGTTCCAGCGGCCGTGAAGGCGCGGTTCCCACTTGTGCTCCACGACTGGAGTGTAAGTCATGCGAGCTTCGTTTCTAACGTCCGTGACAGTCTGAGGACGATAGAGCACCCGCTCTTCTTTTTTGATTTGTGTATCCACAACCGGCGTCTCGATCGTCCGAGTCTCAGGACGGTAGACAATGCCAGTGGCTGGGTCAGTGACATAGCCACCTGTAGCTGGGGCGCCACTTGGAATCTGGGCCTCGACGGCCCTCATCCCGGCCGTGAAACTGATACCCGCGGCGATTACGGCCGCACCCATAGAAAAGATCCGATCCTGCATGGCAATCCTTCGCCTGAGTCGGATAATGAGCTGTCCGATATCGCCAACGTCCGCGACATCTAGTTCGACATCGATAAAAATCGGGTTTCGGACGCGCTACCTTTGAGCCAATTCCAATGAATGACGCAAAATTGCTTTCGATACTGAGATGCCCCATCGATCGCAGCCAACTCGAATTTGCCAGCCCAGAGATAATCCTCCAGCTCAACAGTGCCATTGAGCGTGGCGAACTGCGCGACCAGAGCGACCAAAAGATTACGCTAGCACTTGAGTCGGGATTGTTGGCTGGGGAGGGAAGTCGGATTTATCCGGTCCGAGGAGAGATCCCCTCGCTAGTGCCCGACGAGGCGATCAATATCGCGACGTTCGATTTCCCGAGTCCGTGAGCCAGCAAGCCATTCTGAAAGACCAAACTCAAATGCCCAGCTTCCATCCAAACGTATTGAAAACAATCATGCTCCGATTCCTTCTATGCAGCGTCTGTATTCTTGCACCGAACTCCGTGTCGATTGCCGAAAACTGGGCACACTGGCGAGGCCCAACCGGCAACGGCACTTCGGCGACAGCCACGCCTCCAACCCAGTGGTCAGCCACGGAAAACGTCAAATGGAAAACTGTGATTCCTGGCAGAGGCTCTGGGTCTCCCGTCGTTTGGAATGACCGAGTCTTCGTCGTCAGCGCAGTCCGAACAGACGGCAAACCCAACAGCGGCTCACCAGAGGAACTGCAGTTTGTTTTGTACTGTTTCAATCGCGAAGACGGCAAATTGCTTTGGAGCCAAATCGCAACAACTGCAACGCCCCACCAAGAAACGCATTCAACAAACGGATTCGCGTCAGCTTCTCCGTGCACTGATGGCGAACATGTCTTCGCGCACTTTGGCTCCAGAGGCCTGTACTGTTACACGATGGACGGCGATCTCAAATGGAAACGCGATGACTTTGGCGCAATGAACACACGGAACAGCTTTGGCGAAGGCAGTTCACCAACGATTGACGGCGACATCCTTTATGTGCCATGGGACCACGAGGGGCCGTCGTATCTCTATGCCCTGGACAAACTGACGGGCGAAACGATCTGGCGAGCCGATCGAGACGAACCAACATGCTGGGCGACTCCACTCGTGATTGAGCATGACGGAAAAAAACAAGTCGTCATGAACGGCCAGACCTGCGCTCGTAGCTACGATGCCGCAACAGGCGAAGAACTTTGGCGATGCGGTGGCCAGACCGAACGACCAGCCGCTTCGGCAGTCTACGATGGCAAATTGGTGTTCGTTACTAGCGGCTTTCGAGGGGCCTACATGGGGGCGTTCCAACCGAGCGGTCGCGGCAATATCGAAGGCACTCCCAATGTGGCCTGGTCCGCTGATCGCGACACACCCGATATCGCTTCGCCTCTTCTCTCAGGTGGGCGAATCTACTTCCACAAAGGTAAAGGCGGACAACTCACGTGCCTCGATGCCGCGACTGGAAAACCGCACTACTCAGCTGAGCGAATCGACGGAATCACAAGCACCTACGCATCGCCAATCGCTTCCGCTGGCTATGTTTTCCTCACCGGACGAAGCGGAACAACCGTGGTCATCAAGGACTCGCCCACACTGAGCATTGTCGCATCGAACAATGTGAATGAAACGGTCGATGCGACCCCCGCCTTGGTTGACAGCGAAATATTCATCCGAGGCGAGAAGCACCTGTTCTGCATCTCAGCCAATTAGCGGTTGCGAAGTGCCCGCCTGCGACGAGAAACCTTCACCCGATCAACACCAAAAGTTCTCGCCAACTGGCTTTTGCTGCTCAAAGAACCTCCCAATAAAATTTTTTCATTTTATGTGGCGGACTTTGACCTTCATATCGCCTCCTCTGTTCGATGGGGCAACGTGGCTTGGTGATTTTTTGTTGTGTTCGCTTGAGGGCAGAGGAACATTTACAAAATGTTGTCCGCCACGCTGGGCCAAAAGGTCCAGATCGCCGTCACTGGCGGGTGCAATTGCGTTTGGGGCGAATTAGATTTCTACAAGGTGAAAGCTGATCGCAGTTGCGCCCGCTCGGACGTGCCTTAACCCGATTGGAGGGAATTGAATCAGCCCGTTATGCAAGGTCTCAATTGTGAATCACTCTGAAGCTGTTAGAGTGTTGGGACGCTGTGGATTTTTGCTCGTTCCCTCTATTTCCGTGCCTCCCAGCCCATGGATCCCGCGGAACCAAACCAACCTTCGGTTTCTTCATCAGACCGATCGCTTATCGCCTTAGTTCGCGACGGCAACGAAAATGCCGCAAGTGAACTTTATGGCCGATACGCGCGACGACTGTTTGGCCTAGTCGAAGCCAAAATGGGTGATCGGCTGCGGAAGCAAACAACTCCGGAGGATATTGTCCAATCGGTCTTCAAGAGTGTTTTTCGTGGTGTTAAGTCAGGGCATTACGATGCACCTCCCGGAGAAACCCTCTGGAATCTCATGGCGATAGTCGCCGTACACAAACTGAGCCGCACAGCAGAACACCACTCGGCAAAGCGTCGCGACGCCAGCCGAAACATCCCGTTAAGCAATCTCGAAGAAGCCGTATCCAACCATTCATTCTCAGCAGAACTACTCGAACTGAGTGTACGCGAAACGCTCAGCGCGATGCGGCCGATTGATCAAACCATCTTCAAACTACGATTAAAGCAGCACACAGTCGACGAAATTAGCGAGCTGACCAACCGTAGTCGCCGAACCGTTGAACGAAGCCTTCAAAACAGCCGCGAATTACTTGTGAATATGTTCTTGGATGAAGATCAGAGCTAATTTCGACTCCACGAGCAGGCCCGTAGCGAATCAAAAAAATTAATTCGCTAGATCCGCCAATTTTCGGCATTTTTGATGACGGACTAAGCCTCTCAATCCGCCTCATCTGTTTAGCTAGATCGGATTCATTAGCTACCTGAAAACCAACCACTTCGTCGTGGGCCTTGTTAGTCCATCGTTTACCCCGGACTTCTCGCGAACCTTTCTCGATGATCAAACAAATCACGAATCCTGTTGACGCCCTGATCGACCATTTTGAATCAGAATGGTCGCCCAGTGCGACCGCGAACATCCAGTCGATGCTCCAGCAATTTCAACTGGCGGATGATGAAGTTGCGATCACGGAATTAATCCGAATTGACATCGAACGACGCTACTGCAGCGGTTTGTCATGTCGACTAAACGACTACTTCACGCAGTTCCCTGTGCTGCTTGAGCATCCCGAACGCGCTGTCGAAATTGCATACGAAGATTATCGCGTCAGCATTCAACTAGGTCACCCAATCCCACCTGAAAAGTACCGATCGATCCCCAAAATTGAGACGCAGCTTTGGCATCAGCAATTTCAACAAGAGTTTCGCGAACACGATTGGACAGAATCATCTGGTAAACGTGGCGAGTCACTTGCCGACGGCCCCGATAATGACCGCACTGAAAATCAAATTGACGAGCCGACGCGACGCTTGCTTCGCCAAACCGGATTTGAGCCTGTTGAGCGAATCGGCACCGGCGCCTTTAGTCAAGTCTACCTAGCACGGCAACGAGATTTAGCGAGCCGTCACGTCGTGCTGAAGGTCGTTCGCCAGCCGCGGGGTGAACCCCAAATGATGGCGATGCTCCAGCACACCAACATTGTTCCCATCTACTCGTTTCACCATGTTGATTCGCATTCCATCATTTGCATGCCTTACGCTGGCGGCGTAACGCTCAACGATTACTTACTCAATCCCACTCATAGCGAATCGCGTGATGGCGCTAGCCTCATCCAAACAATACGCCACGATCGTGATGACACGATCATCTCGCCTGAGTCGCCCAACTCTCCTGTGGCGTCTTTCCCAGGCGGACTTCAGCGTTCGACAGTAAACGACGATGTTGCAACGCCGTTACAGCGATTGCGATCGCTCAACAACGAGCAACTAGCCGTCTGGATGTTCGAGCGACTTGCTGGAGCATTGTCGCATTCGCACTCACGCGGAGTGCTCCATGGTGACCTCAAGCCGGCCAACGTGCTGATTCGAAACGACGGCGAACCCGCGCTGATGGACTTCAACTTGTCTCGGTCGCTGCAACGCACCAGCGGAGCAACCATCGGCGGAACCTTAGCTTATATGTCACCAGAGAATTTGCGTCGTATGATGCAAGGCGTGGACTCCGACGACGAACGATCGGACATCTACAGCCTTGGGATGATGCTATTCGAGTTGCTAACAGGAAGCTTGCCATATCCAAGACCCATGTCAACAGCGGACACCGACCTCGATGTCGCATTCAATGCTCGCCAGCAGCCGTTAAGCTGGCCGACGGAACATCGCATCTCCAAGAGCCTGAGGAACATCGTCCAAAAGTGCTTGGAATTCGAGCCTGGCCGACGTTATGAATTAGCTGACCAGTTGCAAGAAGACCTACAACGAGAGTCGCAAAACAAATCACTGCGATACGCTCACGAATCTCCCTTAACGAGATTGACGAAATGGATCAGTCGACATCCCCGTTCAACGAGTACCGCGTCAGTCACCACGCTGGCCGCCATTTGCATTATTCCGCTAGTGTGGGCTGCTGTGGGATGGCGATCGAGGTCGATCCAGGCCGAATCCACGGCGAGCTTTAATGCCTTCGTCGAACAGTCAAATGACTCATTGCTAACGATGATGGCCGACCCTCAGCGGTACGAATCCGACGCAGTTCGAAAGTTATTGCTTCCGCTGGAAAACAACCAATTGCTTGATCGGCAATCGATCGATGCGCTGATTTTCCCTGACTACCTTGACCCACCCTCGATTGACCATCGTCGCAACGTATTGCTCCGGCACACAGTTTCCGCCGCCGTTGCTGAATGCGAGCGTCTGCGCCAGATCCAACAGGCCAACCGACCACTCGAAACGCTAACGCGTTTGATCGACACCGCTAAGTATATACAGCGACCCAATACCTCACGCGCTGTCACTCATCTCGAAGCGAGACTCGCAGACATTGCCGGGAAGTCGGATCTAGCAGAGAGCTTGTATAAGAATGCGGAATCGCTGCCTTTCTCATCCGATAATGAGTATTTCCTAGAAGCCGTTCGCCTGATGGCAGATAGAAAGTGGAGCATCGCTCGCGATATGCTTGGTGTGCTGGCTGACCGCAATGCAATTCCGACTGCGCTGCGTTGGACATCGCTCGGACGAACACAGCTCCAGCTGGGGCAGTATGAAGACGCAAAGCTTTCGTTTACTCAGTCCCTAGAGCGAGCTCCGGAAGCATCACGCCTGTGGCTGCTGCGAGCGGCCTGCTGGAGCAAACTTGGCAACCTGAGTCGAGCGGAAAGCGATATCAAACAAGCAATGTCACTTGAGCCAACTCTGGCGATGACAAATTACAATCTCGTCATGATCTATTTACAAACAGATCGAGTTCAAGAGGCAATTGACCACCTCAGTAGCGTCCTAAAGCAAAACCCAAATCATTTCCCGTCGCTCATACTTCGCAGTCGTGCCTATCGTCGCTTGGGACATTCTGCCGATGCTGATCACGACCTCGAACGGGCGATGAGCATCTCTGACCTGACTGTCGGAATGCTTGTTCTACGTGCTCAGACGAAACAAAAACTAACTCCCCCTGATTTTCCAGGTGCACTCGACGACCTAAAAGCAGCAGATGCTCGCGAACCTTCATCACCGTCGATTTTACAGAAGATGGCATATACTTACGTACGGCTTGGTGATACGGCCAAGGCAATCGAGATACTCGAAAAGGTACGTGACCGCGAGCCTGACAATGAGAGAGCAATAGTGTACCTAGCTGTACTGCTAGCCAGACAGAAACGATACGACCAAGCCATCCAAGAATTGGAACGTGCGCTGGTGGAGCCCAACAAGCCTCATAGCCTCTACCAAGCAGCATGTGTCTATGCTTTGTTGCCAGACCAAAAATCGCACATTCAGGCAATTCAATATCTGTCAACCGCAATACAACGGGGCTACGGTTCCGGCGTCATGGCTGATGATCAAGATCTAGATTCACTTCGCTCCATGCCAGGCTTCCAAGCCATTCTTCGGACAACTCGACTTGGAAAACCTCCTGTACAAGACGATGAATCGTCAGTCGACCCCGTCGAAGAATTTTCCACCTCTGAACTTTGAAGGATTTTACAACGTGCCGCGTCGTGCCCTACGCTCACTTATTCATCAACCGCATCTTGAACACCTCGAAACACGCAAGCTATTGGCCGCTTTTGGTACGCCTTGGCCAAACGCTCGAGACTTGAGCATTAGCTTCCCTGCTGATGGAGTCTCTATCGCCAACTATGAAAATGTGATTCATGAAGAACTAGATACAGTTACGAGCCGTGAAAACTGGCAAGAACTTGTTCTGCGTGCTTACCAAACATGGGCGATTCATGCCGATGTAAATATTGCGTTAACCCCCGACCATGATCTCAATTTTGGAACACCAGGATTATCAAACCAAGATCCAAGATTTGGCGAGTTTCGAATTGGAGCGTTTCCGCAAACCGGAGTGCTGGCGAATTCCCTGCCGTTCCAATCCGTGGCTGGCACTTGGTCTGGCGATCTATTTCTAAACAGTCAAGAAACGTTTATCTATCACGACTGGGAAGACAATCTGCCACCAGATCCAATGATCGATCCGAATGGTGCAAAAGACCTCTTTAGTGTCCTACTGCACGAAACGGGGAACACGCTTGGGATCGCCGACACGAGCATTCCGTCCGCAGTCATGTTCGGCCACTACGCAGGCCCCAAGGGCTTGCTCACGCCCGAGGATATCGGATGGCTTCAAGCTCTCTATGGCGCAAGAACAGATCCTTACGAGCAAGTCGATAATGGACAACTTGGCCTTGCCACCTTCATTCCAACACCTATCGACTTTGACCCTGCAATTGACACGCTTGACCTACGGGGCAGCATCCTGAATTTTAACGATGCTGACTTCTATCGTGTCACACCTTTGGCGGGACAAAACGAAGTGACGTTTCGCGTCAACGCGGTCGGCGTGAGCCTGCTTGTTCCAAAAATCGAAGTCTATGATCAAAACGGAGTCTTGCTTGCACAGCAAATCTCGGAGTCCGTGTTCGACAACAATGTCTCGGTCACCGTTAGCGGACTCACCAGCGCAGGAGACATCAACATTCGCGTCTCCGCCGCATCAGACGACATTTACTCAGTCGGTGACTACCGATTGGTGGTTGATTACCGTTCCGCTACGATCCGAGCAACGGATCCTGTCGCGGGGCTTTATAATGCTGGAATCGAATCACTTGGAACAAACTTTGCGTTAGCTGACGATGAGATTGGCCTCAATGACACCATCTTAACCGCAATGGCATTGGCCTCCTCCGACGGTTTCGAGACAAACGCCGTTTATGAGATGCAATCATCTATGTCGAGCGCTAGCGACGTTGATGTTTGGAAGATCACATCGCCCGCTGAAGTCGACGGAAGATTAGTGGTTAAAGTAGCTTCAGTCGGCGCCATTTCGCCCGATCTACGCGTCCATATCATCGACGCCAATGGCCAGCCCGTCGGTGCTCGAGGACGCTTGAGGTCCGATGGCACTTGGGTGCTCGAAGTTGCCCAGCCTGAAGCAAACACACAATACCTGATCCGTTTGAGTGTCGACCCTAACTCCGCAGTGGGTGTGGGTAACTACGTTGCCTCAGCAGAGTTCGCGACGGATGCATCACAAATGAATCAGTTCGTCGCAGGCAGTATTTCCAGTGACATCGACGAGATATTCCTTTGGACGTCCCTTAAGACTCGGCTTTATCGATTTGACCTATCCACGTTCGATGGAGAATCGAGTGAGGCTATTCGAGTGATTATTTATGATGCCGTAACGCAAGACATACGACTTATTTTCGCGAGCCCGGCCGGTACATCGCGAACCGCATTCGCTTTGCTGCCCGAAGGAGACTACGTCATTCGCATATCGGGGATTTCACAATCCGGTGCTGCTGTCACCAACCTGAGCTACGAACTGTTGGCCGATGGTATTTCGGATGACCAAGACGACGATGGCGATGGCGATGACTCAAGTTACTACAACTATAACTACGACTACGGTTCAAGCTACTACTACGGTGGTTCAAACTACTACGACTACTACTATTACTACGGTTCTTGGTACGACGACTATGAGTACGAATACACGTACGATCCATATGCCGGCGGCGGTGGTGGTACCTAGCCAAAAGTGACAACCACCTCAGTCAATTCGTCCGCTAATCGTCGGCACCGCTTCCACGTACGTCTGCTTCAGCAAGCCTGCGAACGTATGGAACCGTCGTCGGCGATCGATTCCATCGTCGCCAAAGCAAAAAGACATTGGGAACGCGATGCATCGCGACATGAAGCGAAACTGGTGATTGCGGCTCAGCATTTGTGCGATGCAGAGCCTCTCATTTGCTTGAAGCTGTTGCGAGATTATCCAGTCGACTCCGACGGTGACTCCTTGTGGCACCAGATTGCTGGTTCAGCATCCTTAGAACTTGGCGATCTCAATGCTGCCGTTGCGCACTTCACCGAGGCGCTTCAACAAGTACCGCAAGACACGGATTGCTGGTTCACCCTAGGTGAGTTGCACGAGCAATCCGGAAAGCATCGTCGTGCGATCGCTTATTATCGACGCGGCCTCATTTTTGAAGGCCCCGAACACGCTTGCTCGCTTAAGCTCACGCAACTGCTAATGCGCAGAAAGAACGTCACCGCCGCTATCCAAGTTCTGCATGCGTCGCTCTTGCGAGACCGACGATCGCCAGTGCTAAACCAAGAGCTAGCCAAGATACTTGAACGGCAAGCAAATCGATTACGTCGGCGGAAACAGCCTCACTCGGTCAATGAAGTTCTCGCGGGAGCTGCTGAATGCTACCGTATTGCCGCGGAAAGCCAGGCATTGCCCGCCCCCTACTTAGCACTAGGTGCCGTCGAGCAAAAGCTCGGACGATTCACGGCCTCCGTCGCAGCTTACCGACGAGCTCTCGAGTTGGATTCATCCAACCCTCACGCTTTGATGCAAATCGCCAACCACGATATGGATATCGGCAATATCGACGAGGCGGTGCAAGGATACGAAAAAGTCTTGTCGCTTGCACCCGATCGAGCTGAAGCTCATTTTCGCTATTCACGGAGCCGTAAATTCAAGACCGGCGACGAAACCAAGCGATACTCGCAGCAACTACTGGGTCTGATTGAAACGGCACCTCGTCGTTTCGATCGCATGCACGTGCATTTTGCACTCGCAAAAGTTCTTGACGACAGCGGCAACTTCGATCTTGCCTGGAAACACTACGATCTTGCGAACCGCCACAAATTGAGCCACAGCAAGTCACTTTTCCAGCGAAAACACAAACGGCCAAGATCCCCAAAGAAGCTTAGCGTCGACGATCAAATCCAATTTTTTTCGCGAGAGTATTTTTCAAGAACCAACCACGGATCAACGAGCCAACTACCAATCTTTATTGTGGGAATGCCTCGATCAGGAACCACTTTGGTGGAACAGATCCTAAGCAGCCACCCAGAAATCGCTGGAGCGGGCGAGCTCAAGGATATCGAGCGTCTACGCCGAAAAATGCGAAGGAGCAACGACGCAAACCACCCTCACTCGCGTCTTGCCTATCCAGATTTGCTTGCTGAGAGTTCATCCACATCTCTGTACGAGATTTCGAATGAGTACCTTGAAGAACTCGTCAAGCACCAGGGGCAAGCGATTCGCGTGACCGACAAGATGCCGACAAACTTCATGCATCTGGGTTTGATCGCCACGCTCTTTCCGAATGCGACGATCGTACATTGCCGTCGAAACCCCATGGACATCTTTGTTTCTAGCTACTGCCAGAACTTAAACGCACCGTTTTGTGATCTGGATGCCCTGGTCGAATACTACAATGGCTACAAACGATTGATGCAGCATTGGAACACAGTATTGCCCATCCCAATTTACACCGTTGACTATGAAACGCTCGTCGCGAATCCCGAGTCGGAAACTCGGAAGTTGGTCGCTAGCACGGGGCTCTCTTGGGATGATCGGTGCTTGAGTTTCAACCAAAACGATCGCGCCGTAAGGACACCGAGCAAGTGGCAAGTTCGCCAACCGATGTACTCATCGTCAATTGATCGGTGGAAGCGATTTGAGAATCACCTTCAAGACGTCTTGTCCAAGATTGTGGCGGACTAATCGACAGTTCCCGTCCGTAAAAGGTTAACGGGCTCTAGAGGTGAACGGGCAGAAACCGGCGTTGTTCATCAAGGTTTGGAGCCGGTGGCGGATCGAGCCACGGAATCACTTCACCAGATTCCAACTTTTCTTTAACGAACTTCTTGAACAGTGGTACAAGTCGACTGAGTGATTCACGCTCGTTAGGCGCCGTGGCAGTCAGGCCTTCCAAATTAGCGACACGTGCGAGTACGTGTCCATTGTCGAGCTTTGACACGTATACGATACAAGCGAATGTTGGAACCGGTACTTTCGTATCACCTGTAGGAAGCGATCGATGTTCAGAGTTTGGGGCCATGACTCGTTTTTACTTGCTAGTAGAATCGGGACTACGAAGCAGACCTCAGGGTGTCGACAAAATCCCGCACTAAACGGGTCCATCGAAATGCAATTTCAGACGCTTGATCAACCTCACTGGCTGATACGAGACTCCCTTGCATTGCCTGCCTCTCAAGCCGACCGAAAACAATCACGTCATCCTCGTCGGCAACATACTTCATGCACGACTTGAGAGTGTGTGCGGCTCTCGCAGCAGACGCAAGGTCATTGGTGGCGACTGCATTTTGAAAACGATGCACAAGGGAGGGAACTTCTTCGACGAACGCCTCGCAAACCGAACAAATTGATTCGTGGTCGTTGCCAGCAATCTCGCGAAGTCTGGTTTGCCAGGGCTCGATGTCACCAACGTTGCTGGGGCTTGTGGCAACATCCGTCGTATTCGCCGTCGTTGAGCCCACCCGTTCAGAGATTAGCTGAAGCAATTTCTTGCGATCCACTGGCTTGGTCAAAAAACCATCCATCCCAGCATCCAAGCATTGTTGGCGGTGCTGGTCCGTTACATGTGCTGTGAGCGCGATCACCGGAGGCATTGCGTGCTGTCGGGTCTGATACAACTCACGGATGGCACGTGTCGCATCTGTCCCATCCATCTCCGGCATTTGCAGGTCCATCAAGATACATGCAAACTCTCGTTCTCTTACTCGATCAATTGCTTCTAGACCGTCACACGCAACGTCCACTGTATACCCCGCGGCCTTCAACTGGTCGCTTAGCATCACTCGGTTTACTTCACTGTCATCAACAACGAGTAGATGGGCTTTATTTTCGCTTGCTTGGATGCACTCGGCCTTAGACACATCAACCACACCGGAATAGACGGACTCGCCTCCAGCAAGCACCGAAAGCAACTCGCTTGGTAAAACAGGCTCAACAAGAATCGGATCTGAGGGCCTTGCATGTGTCGGCAACGGCTGGCCAAGTCGTGTTAACCAAATCACTTTATCTTGAGGGCGACGTTCATGCTTCAGCTGCCCTACGAATGGACTTGAAGTATCAATCAACCAAACCAGAGGACGTCGTGATGTTCGATGCCGCATTGGCAATTGCTTCAACACATTAACACCAAATCTTTGGACGATTTCTACCATCGCAGTTTGTACTGCTCCATTTTGCAAACTCACGAGTGCATCATTTGGGAGCATCACTGCCTTGCGAGACGGCGCCATCGCAACAACGCTCAGCGGCAATAAACAACGGAACTTACTACCGACGTCAACCTGGCTTTCAAGTTCGATCTTTCCACCCAACCGCTGTATCAAGCCGTTGCTAATAGAGAGTCCAAGCCCTGTTCCGCCAAATCGTCGAGTCGTGCTGGCTTCGCCTCGCTCGAAGGCATCAAAAACGCGTTGTTGCTTATCCAAGGGAATCCCCACGCCCGTATCAATCACGTCGAGAATGACCGTTTGCGTGATCGGCCCAGCCTCGGCATCACTAAGTTTTGCTTGCTCCGAAGGTTGAACGGACAATCGAACTCCAACTTCCCCGCTAGGTGTGAACTTAATTGCGTTACCAACTAGGTTGATTATGACCTGACGCAATCGCTTAGCGTCTCCAATGACTACATAAGGAGTAGCCGTATCTACCGAGAAGATCATGTGGATCGGTTTTCCAACGGCACGAGCCGCGAGCGTTTTGAATGCTTCGCCCACAACTCGTTGGAGTTCCATCGGAGCGAGATTGATCTGCACTCGACCAGCTTCGATTGCCGCGAAATCCAACATATCCTCAATAAAATCGCTCAGCAGACAGGCATTCTGGCGAATCATTTCGACATATTGGCTACCGCGTGCGGACAACGAAGTCTCGGAGAGTAATTCACTGAGCCCAATGATGCCTCCAAGCGGTGTTCGCAATTCATGGCTTACGCCCGCCATGAATTCACTCTTGCTACGACTTGCAGCCTCAGCGGCAGCCTTTGCGTCTCTGAGTGCTTCAAAGGCTTGATGTCGCAGGGTCACGTCCCGAAGGATAATGGCGGTTCCTTCGGAATCGCCTATAGGAATCGGATGCAGTGAAACTTCGCTCGCGAACGTCGATTCGTCACCTCGAACTATCGTCAACTCGCAACGCTCAACCCTTGGCAACGAATCCCAACGAATACGGCCGTCGACATGGTCACCCCGACCATTGATCGACTGTACCGGTTGTTCGGTTTCTAATGGGGCCACGCTGGGCGAAGCAATGTCCGGGAGCATTCGGCTGACAATTTCCGTCACAGGACGATTGAACAACACCGTCGCAGACGGATTTGCTTCGACGATTCGATAGTTCTCATCCACAAGTAGCACCGCATCACCAGCGGACTCGAATAAGGCACGCTTTCTTGCCTCACTATTACGCAACGAGATTTCGCCACGATGTTTCTGTGTGACGTCCCAAAACACAATTTGAATCCCCGTGCACCGGCCGGACTGGTCGTATTCGGGAGCCTTAAAGACTTGCACGTAACCCTGCTGGCCATCACTCGTCGGGTGCTGTTCGACATGTTCGACCGTTTGTCCGGTCCGCATGATTCGCTCGTCGTCCGCACGATAAATCTCGGCAAGTGACGATGGGTACAGGTCTTCGTCGGTACAACCGACAACGTTTGCATGATCGCGCCCCATATGTTCACAGAAGGTTTCGTTGGCGTAGGTGATGACACCGGCTTGATCTTTCCGAAGCACCTGAAGTTGCATGCGATTGGTCAGCGCGTTGAAATTCGTCTCGCTACGATCCAGCAAATGCTGCGTTTCTTCCCGTCGAGCAATTTCAGTACGAAGCGCGGAGTTGACGTTCTGGAGTTGGCGAGTCCGTTGTCGAACACGTTGTTGGAGTTCGCGCCGAAGTGTCAAACGCCGACGGCGAGAACGTTGGAGGTTCACATGAAAAAACCAAGCCGTGGCAAGTGCTGCAAGCGTTAAGAGACGAGCCAGAAGACTGGTCGCGACTGAAAACTTCGCATCGGTGCCCGCGCTCTGTGCATCTATCAACACCGAACCCAAAAGATCAAATAACCCGGGCAAAAACACCGCAAGTATCAAGACAATTGTCACAAGCGGAACGTACCGGCGATTCAAAATTCGCCACATCACGGGCAAAACAACCATGTGCGCAACGAACACGTCGGCATTTAGGGGTGCCAGTAAATCGACTAGTGCGATCAGCACAGCAACGACGATCCAAAACGTTGGACGAACGAAGTGGTAAATGGCAGATGGCGGAATGACGCTCAAAACACACTCCAAATTGCAGTATCGGGCGACCTGAGAGAATTATAGCCATCACAATCAGAACAATCGTTGCAAAGTAGCAATTGGATCAATCGTTAAGGTTTCCTGGACTGTTGTTTTTTGACAGTGCCGGATTGCATTGTACTTTCCCTGTAGAGAGTGAGTGGACTGTTAGGGTCCACAGCTAGTCAAAACCAAAGCACACGTCGTGAACAAGTTTTGGCTGGTCCGCCTTCGCCCCTTTGACAAAGGTAAACCGTCCGAGAGGACGGGACACAAAGCTAACGGGTCCGTGGGTACTCGGTTGATGCTGACTTAAGCGTCAAGTTGAGAACCTCAGGATTGCCGGGCTGCCATGGGAAATCCGATCGTGACTCGTCGCGTTCGGGGCCAAGGTTAGAAAGACAATAGTCAGAGATTGAGGCTGGTTCTCTTTGGGAATCGTTCCACGTCGGTGCGATCCTAGTTTTTCGTTCGTGTGAAATTCCACTTTCACACACACTCGCGAGGAAAGAACCATGAAGAATTACGTAGAAAGCATTGTCCGTTTCATGAAGGAAGAAGACGGCCCGACTGCAGTTGAGTATGCAGTTATGTTGGCTTTGATCGTTGTTGTGTGCCTGGGCGCTGTTGGCGCTATCGGTACTCAAGCTTCCGCAAAGTTCCAAGAAGTTGCGGACAATATCTCCTCAAACGGAGCGTGATCCGAGTCGCTCGCTTGAGCGACTTTCATCAATACTCTGCGGCGTTCGCGGTATGGGCCAAAAACCCATGCCGCAGCGCAGCGAGTGATTGTTAGAGCCGGTTCCTGGTAGACGAACCGCAGACAAAATTCCACCAACTTCGACGCTTACGACCCAATCCATTACGCCATTAACTCGATTAGCGGTGAGCCCACCACCATGAATTATCCGCTGATTCCCGCCGACGCCGTCGCCTACGCTTGGCAAATTTCTTGCTGTGTCGTGACGCTGCTGTTCGCAATGTTTAGCTGGATGATTGGTCCACGCTAGCAACAAAACTGACAGTAAGGCATCGCGTGTTTCGTGATACCGAATACTGCTCACCCACCGAAATCGCCGCCTGCCCGCTATCACTACACGCACATAAAATCTTCACGGGGATGAATTTAGATGGACACACTTCTCAATGCTATCACCGAACACTGGACTGTATGGTTCGTTGCCGTTGTCTTGGTGGTCGCTGCCGTCATTGACGGAATGATTTTGAAAGTTCCGAACTGGCTGACATTCCCATTCATCGCTTGTGGCTGGTTGCACTGGACAATGACCGACGGAATCACCGGATTAGGCTGGAGCCTGCTGGGCACGTTCGTCGGAATGATGCTACTGCTCGTGTTGCGAAACGTAGGTGGTATGGGCGCCGGTGACGTGAAACTGCTCGCTGGTGTGGGAGCATGGCTTCACACGGAAATCACGCTTTACGCATTTGCTGCAACCGCAATTGTTGGCGGATTGATGGCGATCGTCATGATTTACCGCAGTGGCCAATGGGAAAAGCACCTTTCGATGGCTTACCGCATTCTGAACGAATGGAAGACCGTTAAGAACCCAACAGAACTAGCGGCAATCGCTCGTGAACGGAAGCCAACCATGACTCTGCTTCCTTACGGAATTCCAATGGCAATCGGCTCGATCGCTTACTTTGCTATCGCTGGCATGCTTATCTAGGGATTCGTCCCACTACCAATAGCAGCGGATTTGAGAACATTCATTTTCCACTTGCAACCGTTACGGAAGTCTTTGACGGTTAGGTAATTATGTCTTGTTGGGCGGAGGGCAACGGTAGCGTCGACCTTCCCCGGCGAAACGCATGTACTACAGCATGAGTCCTATTTACGCCGAAACCAAGCGTAGGTGAGTGTCTCGAGATTCATAATCGTGTCCGGTCCCGTACCCGCCACCATCCAACATTCCACCGGCTAACTTGTAAACTGCCATGCGAAACAAATCAGTCTTCCTTCTGATCGCCTGCGTCTGCGGGACCATCGCCGCGATTGGTGTTAGCCAATGGATGCAGGCGCAGAGTGTTGGGCAAACTGAATTACAGACCGTGGAGATTTTCGTGACATCACGATCGATTGATGTTGCTGAGGAGATCACTGCAGAAAAGATAAAGCTCGAGCAATGGCCTGCCGACCGGATTCCGGAGGGTAGCACCAGCAATCTGAAAGACCTTGAGGGCAAGTTCGCTAAACAACGCTTCTATGCCGGCGAACCAGTCATGCCCGTCAAGCTTATGAACGACTCCAATAGCAACTCGTCGTCGATTCCACGTGGCTACAGCGTTGTCTCGATGAAGGCCGATACCGACGGTAGCGCCACCAACTTGGTCAGCCCTGGCGACCGTGTCGACGTGATGGCTTATTTTACAAAGAGCGACTTGGTTCCAGAGACTACTGCGAAAACAGTTCTGCGAGGCATCCGGGTATTCGCGATCGATGGAAAAACGGAGCGAGAGGACATCTCGAAAGATAGTAAACCCGCCAGGAACATCTCGCTGCTCATTCACAAGAACGATGCTCCAGTGTGGACCTATGCGACCGAACTCGGCAAGGTTCGACTTCAATTGTGCAACCCCGGCGAGTACACAGCTGCGTCCGACGGTGACGAAGCGAATCCAGCTGGCCAGGATTTTCTTCAATGGCTTGCTGACAATCAATCCGCTCGAGAAACTCGCAAAACGGTCGAACCGCCACGGGTCGCAAGTACACCAGTTGAGGCTCCGAAAGCGACTCGCGAAACAGGTTTCCGAATGCTCAAGATGTCGGGTGACAAGATGATTGAGTTTGAATTCGTTCCTGGACAACAGGTTCCCAAGGTGATCAGCGAAACCGATATGTACAGTGAAACAGAATCCGAGCCGATCGACGAAGGCAACAAGCAACTTGTTTCCGACCCGAACGACTTTAGCTACTTAAACGGCTCCAAGAGTCCGTTTTATCAGCCAAAAAGCGACGATAACCAATCTGCTCCCCAAGCAACACCAGCAAGAGGCGAGGACGGACGCCCGTCCTACTAGCAATCAATGAGTCGAGTAGCTTGACTGCGACTCAACTCTACTTTGAGACACGTCCCAATATCGACTGAATGGATTCGGTTGCGTTTGGCGTGATTGAACTGTGACCCATTACCGATTTTCGCAAAGACAATCAAAAGACACCAACTCGGTGTTGTTTGATTCAGCAAGGACGCATTCGCGATTATGGATATCAATCGACAATCGGTCGCTTCGACCGCAACGCTACTGTTTGTCGCCGTGGCAGCGGTTGTCAGCCAGGGAACCGCTAGAGCTCAATCCAATGGAACGCTCACCTCAACATCAGCGGTCAATCACAGTATCACGCAATCCGTTGAACGAATGGAAATGCTGGTAAAGAGTAGCCGCATTTTGACTCTCCAAGAACGGATCCCGAAGTTCCAAGTACAGAATGAGGAAGTGCTTACAGCAACACCAGTTTCTCAAAACCAAGTTCAAATCTTTGGTAAACTGCCCGGCACCACTCAAATCAATCTTTGGGACACTGACGATAAGCTCTACACCGTTGACATTACGGTCCTCGCAGACGCGCGTGAAGTCGAGGGAATCCTCAGTTCACAATTGCCGTTTGCTTCGCTCAAAGTAGTGCCGCTCAACGAGAGCGCCATCATCTCTGGTTTCGTAACAAGCGTTGACGATGTGGATCGTGCTGTTGCGATCACGGAACAGTTCTACACGACGGTCATCAACAACATTAAGGTGGTTGGTGTCCAGCAGGTGCTACTTCACACTCGGATTATGGAAGTCTCGCGAACCAAGCTCCGCGAGATGGGTGTTGACTGGGGAACTTTTGACCCGAATGGTTTTGTCTATTCGGCTCCAGGTGGTCTAGCAAGCGGCCCGGCTTCGTCAGCATCAGGGGTTGGGCTTGTGGTTAGTGGTACGACGGCTCCCGTAACAAACGGGCTTAGAATCAACGGAGGTGGCTTCGAGACACTCATCGCTGCACTTCGCCAGCAAGACTTGGTTAAGCTGCTGGCAGAACCGACGTTGGTCGCGACGCACGGTCGCCCCGCACGATTCAATGTCGGCGGCAAAGTCCCTTCGCTTATCCCCACGGGTAATGGTGCGGTGACAGTGCGTTACGAACAATTTGGAACATCCATTGACTTCCTGCCATTTGTGATTGGGCCTGGTCGCATTCGTTTGGAAGTTCGCCCAGAGGTGTCCGAACCGGACGCGGCTCGCGGCATCAATGTGAACGGAACCCAGGTTCCAGCCTTTACACAAAGATTCGTTGAAACCGCTGTGGAAATGCAAGCCGGACAAACCTTCGCCATCGCGGGTTTGCTTCAAAGCCGCACCGAATCGATCACGAAGTCAACTCCGTTCTTAGGCGAAATCCCATACTTAGGTGTCTTGTTCCGACGCGTTAGCGAGAAACGCAATGACATCGAACTATTGATAACCGTTACTCCCGAGTTGGTGGACGCCATGGATCCGCATGAAGTTCCTGTGGGCGGGCCTGGCCTTAACTCGATGTCGCCGGACGATTGCGAGCTATACTTCAAGGGACACATAGAAGTTCCCAACCTCAAGGGGAACAGCAACTGTGGACCTAGTGACGGATACAGCGTCTTGCCCCAAGGCAATTATGTACCCGCTCAGGGCGAAGTCTTTCACAATGGAGCCATTATCCCCAGCGACCAACCGACTGTCGTCGGCGATGGCGTAAGCGTCCACGTGCCGAGCTACTAATTGGGTGTGACGGCTCAAACAGGCTTGTAACATCAACACGGTAACTTAACTAGAATCGAACCCACAGAACTCTTATGAGCAACGTACTTCGGCTGGCGCTGGTCGATCCAAACGACACCTCGCGTAATGCCGCAAAAACGATCTTACTTGGCATGGAGACAGTATGGCTCGAAGCGGACTGTTCGAGATATGAGTTCTTCCCAGATATCATCTCGCAAACAGCGCCTGATGTCGGCGTGATTGCGCTGGATTCGGATTTGGACAAATCAATCGGGCTCATTCAACGTCTAGCACATGAAGCTCCCGAAACGGCGATCCTTGCAGCAAGCGAGAGCGCCGATGGTCATCTGATTCTTCGTGCAATCCGTGCTGGTGCTCGCGAATTTCTGACATTGCCTTTAGGTCACGAAGATCTCAGTGCTGCCCTTGATCGCGTCAGCCAGCAAAAATTTGGTTCGACAGAAAAGGGTAACCGTTCATGCGACGTGATTGCAGTCGCGGGCGCCACCGGCGGTGTTGGAACCACGAGCACTGCGGTTAATTTGGGATGCATACTGGCGTCCGAGGCCCGCAATAGTGTCGCCCTTCTGGATCTAGATGTTGCGTTAGGTGACGCGGACGTATTCCTTGACGCGATTCCCGATTACACACTGGCCGACGTGGTCCAAAACGTGTCGCGACTCGATATTCAATTGCTGAAACGCTCACTCACCAAACACAGCAGCGGACTCTACCTTTTGCCACGCCCAGTCGAGCTTCATGACACCTTGGCGATTACTCCAGAGAGTCTTCGAAAAGTGATCGGTCTGCTCAAGGCATCGTTCACGCATTTGATCGTCGACCTTTCCAAAACGTACAGCGCCATCGATATGGTTGCGATCGAAAGTGCCACGAAAGTACTTTTGGTGACCCAGCTCGATCTGCCGTGCTTAAGAAATGTGGTGCGACTGCTAATGAGCTTCGAAGAGATCGATAACCTAGCTGACAAAGTCGAAATCGTTGTCAATCGCGCAGGATTGGACGCTGGCCAAATCAGTCTCAAGAAAGCGAAAGAAACGATTGGTCGAGACATTTACGCGTTGCTTCCGAACGACTACCGAACCATGGTCGAAGTTCGAAACAACGGGGTTCCGCTTGTAACCCAAGCGCCGAAAGCTGCGATCACGCAAGCCCTTCGAGAACTTGCAGCAAGAATCACTGGCGACCGCCACGGCGCCGAAGAGGTAACCGAACCGGCTGAGAAACCTAACGAAAGCAAGTGGAAAAAATTCTGGCCTGGCAGTGCCAAGGCGTAAGCGGCTAGCTGCGAACTGAGTAGATGCGAACTGATTAGCCCAGGTTAATTTACCGAGTTATTTTGTCTTTCGCTTCGCCTTGCCTTTGGCTTTCTCGCTGGTCACACCGACCACGGTGTTGTCGTCTTGGTAATGTTCCCGCAGGCGAGCCAACTCTTGCTCCATCTCCGCAAGCACTTCAGCATACAGCGGATCGTCATACACACTTCGCATCTCGCGAGGATCTTTTTCGAGATCGAACAATTCCCATGTTCCGACTTCGTAAAAGTGAATCAACTTGTACCGGTCTGTACGGACTCCGTAGTGCTTCGCGACGCTGTGAGCTCCCGGAAATTCGTAGTAGTGGTAATAGACACTCTTGCGCCAATCCTCGGGTGTTTGTCCCTTCAATAGCGGCACCAACGACAACCCTTGCATGTCGGCTGGGATAGCAACATTGGCGGCACCAAGCATCGTCTCCGCGAAATCCAAGTTCATGCATAAGTCGTCGTTCGTCGAACCCGGTTGGATAACACCTGGCCAGCGAACCATCAGCGGAGTGCGAAACGACTCCTCGTACATCCACCGTTTATCGAACCATCCGTGTTCACCCAAATACCATCCTTGGTCCGAGGTATAGATCACGATTGTGTTCTTGGACAAACCGCTTTCATCGAGATAGTCCAATACTCGACCCACGTTCTCGTCAACACTCGTGACGCAACGAAGGTAATCCTTCATGTATCGTTGGAACTTCCACCGAACGAGATCGTCTCCTTCCAAGTTGAGTTTTTTGAAAGCTTCATTGCGAGGCTTGTAAGCGGCATTCCATGCAGCCAACTGCTCCGCAGTCAATCCCTTTGGCTCACTCAACTTCAGGTCAGATGCGGTCATCGTTTTTGCGATCGTCATGTCCTGGTCACTCGCAGGGCTGGTCCGGCCGGAGTAATCATCGAACAGGCTTTCTGGTTCCGGAAATACACGATCCTCGTACAAATCCAGATGCTTTGGACTCGGCATCCAGTTTCGATGAGGAGCCTTGTGTTGACACATCAACAAGAACGGCTTGTTCGGATCGCGTTCGGTTTTTAGCCATGCCAACGAAAGGTCGGTAATGATGTCGGTCGTGTATCCGGTATGCTTCACTTCACCGTTGGAAGTCAGCATGTCTGGGTTGTAGTATGGCCCTTGCCCCTTCAGTACATGGTAGTAATCAAAGCCTGTTGGATCGCTTCCAAGGTGCCACTTGCCAATAACCGCTGTGCTATAGCCAGCGGCGCCAAGGTATTTTGGCAAAGTCATTTGCGAACCATTGAACACCTGGCCATTGCGAGCGAAACCATTGACGTGGCTGTACTTGCCTGTCAGCACCACCGCTCGACACGGACCACAGATGCTGTTGGTAACGAAGCAGCGGTCGAATCGCATCCCTTCTTTGGCAATGCGATCAAGATTCGGTGTCTGGATCAATGTATCGTCATAGCACGACAACGCTTGATAACCATGATCGTCTGACATGATGAACAAGATATTCGGTGGCTGCTCGGCATCCGACTGCGACGCAGCACACAAAGTCAGCGAAATCGCGATGGCAAGTGCGAAATGAGATTTCCAACGACCAAGCAACTTTCGATATCCAACGCAATTCGATTGGACGGGCGGTATCTGATTCAGGCTAGACATTTCAACTTGCTTTTCGAAATGAACGAGAAGATGAGTGACGTCGACAACGTCGCAACAGAATGAGTCCCTTCACAACGCCCCAGTCTAACAATCCACCGCCCCGAATGTGAAAACCCTGGATTTGAGTCAGCCTTTCGTGTTGGATTCGATCCAATGAAGTAGCGTGCGAACCATAACGCCCGTGGCCCCGGCGTCACGGTGCGGCTTGGGGCTATCCGCGTACGCTGGACCAGCGATGTCGATGTGGACCCATGGCACGTCACCAACGAATTGCTCGAGGAACTTTGCTGCTGTGATGGCGCCACCCCAGCGGCCTTCGCCCACGTTCTTGATGTCGGCGATCTTGCTTTTGATTTTCTCGTCAAAAAGCGAATACATCGGTAGCTGCCATACAGGCTCGCCTTCGACCTCCGCCGATTGTTTGAGTGCGTCGCAAAGCGGTTGGTCGTTGGTCATCAAGCCAGCAATTTCAGTTCCGAGGGCGACCATGCAAGCCCCCGTAAGCGTCGCGAGGTCGACCATCGCGCTTGGTTGGTTCTGAATGGCGACGTCAAGTGTATCTGCGAGTACGACTCGCCCCTCAGCGTCCGTGTTGAGAATTTCGATCGTTGTGCCGCTACGCGTTTCGATCACGTCGCCGAGTTTGTAACTGTCGCCGCTGAGCATGTTCTCAGCGAGGCCGCACAATCCAATCACGTTGCGTTTGATTCCGAGTTGGGCAACGATTTGCATCGTGCCGAGCACCGTGGCTGCGCCCGCCATATCGCACTTCATATCGACCATCGAATCCGACGGTTTGATCGACAAGCCACCGCTATCGAATGTCACGCCCTTGCCTACGATAGCCAATGGCGCTTCTCCCGGCTCGCCACCTTGATGCCGAAGGATAACCAGCCGCGGTGGTCGACTCGAACCTGCACCGACCGCAAGAATCGCTCGGCAACCTTCTTTGCTCAGACGAGTTTCATCCCACACTTCAATGCTGAGTCCGCAGCTCTCTGCGACTGACGAAGCTCGATTCGCAAAACTCTCCGGGTAGATTTCCGATGGCGGTTCATTGACGAGTCGCTTCGTGAGATTCATGCCTTTCGCGATGATGTTTCCACGGTCGATGACTGCTGCATCCATACTCGAGAAGCTAATCGTTTCGGGAGTAAAGTTCACTGGATCGGACTTGTAAATCGCTTGGCCTTCACAGCCATAGACCGCGCCGGCAACGACGGCATCGTGTAGCGAACTCGGAAGCGTATCTCCAATTGCAATGACGACCGAAGCTCGCTGACGATCGATGAGTTTGCGAATCGATGCTGACGCTGCATCAAAAGCGACGCGTCGGCTAACGCACGCCTCAGCTCCCAGTCCGACAATGAGCACCATCTTCGGCCCGTCACTCCAGGGAGACACGATTGTCGTGATTTCGCCCGCCTTCCCCTTCGCGCCACTTCGAACGAGCATCTCGGCCAAGGCACCGACTCGTTCTGGCTCCGCCTTGAGAAGCGTGGCTGGCAACATGCCGTCATCGAAGATTCCAAGCACCAGGGCATCAGCCTCGTCGAGGATCGGATTACTCACGTGGGTCAGAATGGGCGAAGGCAGCGGCGAGCTATCTAACATGGTGAATTTAGCCGAAAACACGGGACTTGAAGCGAGACAAACACAAGGCGGTTAGTCTAAAGGCACAAGCACGGTTATCCTAGCCGCGTGATAACAATGAACTTTTGATCGTCACCCCCGCTAGTGCACACGCTCGGATAAAGAAAATTGAAACACCGATCCACGCGCGACGTCGTTGACGACCTGCGACAGGGCGGCCGGCTCATTGAGGTTCATGATCCCGTCGATCCGAATTTGGAAATGGCTGAGATCCAGCGCCGCGTTTACGCCGGCGGTGGCCCCGCAATTCTGTTTCACCAGCCCATCGGATGTCGCTTCCCGATGGCCTCGAATTTGTTCGCGTCGCTCGAGCAAGCTCGCTATCTGTTTCGCGACACGCTCGAGTCGGTTCGCCGAATTATCGAAGTCAAAGTCGATCCGTCGGCATTACCGAAGCGACCTTGGCGATACACGGGCGTCCCGTTCACAGCCCTGCGGATGCTGCCTCGACGAGTCTCGCGTGGTGCCGTATCTCGCAACTCGATTCCGCTGGCGGATTTGCCTCAGCTGAAATGCTGGCCGGATGACGGCGGCGCGTTTGTGACGTTGCCTCAAGTGCTCAGCGAAGATCCGAAAGCGCCCCGGAATCTGATGCAAGTCAATCTCGGCATGTATCGTGTTCAACTCTCCGGTAACGAATACGACTCCAGCAATGAAGTCGGTATACATTATCAAATTCACCGCGGCATCGGCGTCCATCACCAAGCGGCACTCGCACAGAACCAGCCGCTCAAAGTCACGGTCACCGTCGGTGGGGCACCCGCAATGAGCCTAGCCGCTGTCATGCCATTGCCGGAAGGTTTGACGGAGCTGACGTTCGCGGGCGCGCTAGCTGGACGTCGAATTCCAATGATTGTCGGTGAATTCGCACCCATCTACGCCGACGCCGACTTTGCGATTTCCGGTACCATCCATCCAGATGCGAGAAAACCCGAAGGTCCGTTCGGAGACCATCTGGGATACTACAGCTTGCAGCATCCTTTTCCCGTCATGCGTGTCGATAAAGTCTGGCATCGAGATGGCGCGATCTGGCCCTTCACCGTCGTCGGTCGCCCGCCACAAGAGGATACGACCTTCGGGCAATTGATCCACGAGTTGACGGACCCCATCATCCCTTCAGTCATCCCCGGCGTGAAAGCAGTACACGCAGTCGACGCTGCTGGCGTGCATCCCATGCTGCTTGCCATCGGCAGCGAACGGTACATGTCGTATCTAAAAGCGACGGAGCCCCAGGAGTTACTGACGCAAGCCAATGCAATTCTTGGCAACGGCCAACTCTCTCTCGCCAAGTTTCTGTGGATCACCGACGATCCTGAAGACACATTGGACATTCATGACATCGGTGAGTTCGTTCAACACATCCTCAAACGAGTCGACTGGCGCCGTGACTTGCATTTCTATACTCGCACGACCATCGACACGCTCGACTACAGTGGCACTGGATTCAATCGCGGCTCCAAGGTTGTCATCGCCGCAACTGGACAACCCGTACGCGAACTCCCTATCGAGGTCCCAAGCGATCTCCAGCTCCCGGAGCCATTCACCCAACCGCGGCTCGTCATGCCCGGCGTATTAGCCATCACCGCACCGAAGTATTCAACGCCTGAAGCGAAGCGTGACCTGGACCGTTTCTGCGAGTCCTTCGCCCCTTCCTCTCCAATCAACCGTTTCCCGATCATCACACTTGTGGACGACAGCAGCTTCGCCGCCCATTCGCTACAGAATTGGCTGTGGATAACCTTCACTCGCAGCAACCCCGCAATCGATGTTAGCGGTATCCAAGCTGAGTTGGTCGACAAACATTGGGGATGTCGGGGATCGCTTGTCATTGATGCACGCGTCAAACCGCACCATGCGCCACCTCTCATCGAAGACCCGACCGTTTCCGCCCAAGTCGACGCCCGCGCTGCACGAGGCGGACCACTCGCGAAATACTTGTGATTCACGTTGGCTGAGTATTCACACCTTTTCAAATCGAGTGAATGCGCTACAACATTTGAGTCAACACATTCCAGCAAGGCCCGGCGTTCATGCCTACGATTCAAGACATTTTTCAAACTAGTACTCCTGCCGCACTCGTTACTGGCAGCGGATCGGCGCGGATTGGGCGAGTGGTGGCCCGACACTTGGCGAGCCTTGGCTGCAACGTAGCACTGCATGCGAATCAACATGTCGGTGCGGCCGAAACGGTTGCAGCAAAATTGCGTGCTGAGTTCAATCAGCAAGTGATCGTGACTTCGGGATCGCTCGTCGATGACGACACACCAGCAAGGATTGTCCAGCAGACTGTCGATGCATTTGGCCAAATCGACATCCTTATAAATTGTGCTGCGATCTGGTCACCGAAACCACTCGAAGCACTCTCAGCGGATGACTTGCGAGAATACTTCCAGATTAACTCCGTCGGCTCTTTTAGATGTGCACAATTGGCTGGACTGAGAATGGTGTCCCAGCCAAGCGGCGGTTCGATCATCAACATTGGTGACTGGGCGACGACACGACCCTACTTGGATCATGCCGCCTACTTTCCCAGCAAAGGGGCGATCGAAGTCATGACTCGCTCGCTCGCCGTCGAACTCGCGGATCGTAATCCGCGAATTCGCGTGAACTGCATTCAACCCGGCCCGGTACTTCTTGCCAAAGACGTGACCGACGCGGATCGCGAACGCATCGCCAACAGCACACTGCTGCGACGCGTCGGAACGCCAGAGAACATCGCTCACGCCGTTCAATTCCTGTGCGAAAATGACTTCATCACCGGAGTTTGCTTGCCTGTCGACGGTGGCCGAAGCATCTATTCGCCCGACGGGTTGCAAGTTGGATTGAACACCGGCTAGACCAACGGACGGAACTCGTTTTCGGCCCAGTCACGGTGGAGCGAATCCATGCTCGTTGCTGATGTCTCGACCATTCCGAATCGGACGTCGCACCCCACTTCGATGCGTCCTAGTTTTGGATAACCCAATGCGTCGGCACCACACTGAGTCGCCATCGCAACGACCGCTTGCGGATCCAGATCCGGTCGATGGTTCAACAAGTATTGAACCTCGCTCCACACTGAGAGATCCGGGTTGCTCGCTCGCGAGTCAGTTCCAAGCGCCACTCGCACACCTGCTCGCAACATCTGCGAGACCGGATGATCTTCATACCCAAAGAAGGCATGCGTGCGTGGGCAATAGACGACCGTGAGATGATGATGAGGCGTGAGTTTGGCAATTTCTTCGGCATTCAGGTCGTTGCCATGAATGAGCAGAACTCGACTTGCCCGCGACAACTCATCAATCAACCAATGAAACGGATTCTCCCCCCAAGGAAACAATCCGTCTTGGAGCACACCAAGGTTCGTTAACGACTCAAAGAACGCTCCACGTCCGTACTGGAGCAACTCACGCTCCGCAGGCGATTCAGCCACATGCATCGCAAGCGAACGTCCCGTTGCTCTTGATAAGTCCACACATCTTCGAATCGTTTCGCGAGTCGTCGAGTAGGGAGCATGGGGACTCAGTCCGCACCAAGGATCACAATCCGTTTGCTTGATCGCGGCAGCAAACCTCTCTTCCGACCTTGCTGTCGAAAGTCCGAGAACTTCTGCGAAACACGCGAGCAAAGGATCACCCGCGTTTCTTGGATAGTGAGTCGGTGGCGTTGTAATCTCACCGATGAGCGAGACACCCGCCTGGCTCGACTCAGCCAGCCCCAACTGAATCGCGTCCTCCCGCGACACCGTTGTATCACGCGACGCGATCACCAAACCGATCCACTGAGCTAGACTAATGTTGCGAGTTCCGACTGGCTTTCTGAGGCTTGAAAACTCCAGATGCGTGTGTGCATTCACGAGTTGTGGCAGGATCGCGACATCACCAAGATCCTCGTGCGGATGCGGACATCGCCCCTTACCCATTTGGAGCACGCGAGAGCCGTCCGTCTGTACCCAACCGAAATCAATCGGAGGCGTCGAGACTGGAACGATCCAGCGAGCTTGATAACTTCTCAATGACATGTGCATGACCGAACCACCGCTACCTCCGCTTCGACATCTCGCGAATCACTGCTTTCTCGAAGAGACAGAAACGGTCGCAAAAAACTTATTGGGGATCGTGATGCTGCGGCGTGTTGAAGGGACGTGGATAGGAGGCCGAATCGTGGAGACTGAAGCGTATCTTCACACCGACGATCTCGCCAGCCACAGTGCCCGCGGCCCAGGCAAGTCGAACGCGGCAATGTTCGAGTTGGCAGGTACGATCTATGTTTACCCGATCCACGCCAAAGTGTGTTTCAACGTCGTCACTCAGCCCAAGGATGTTGGCGCGGCCGTGTTGATCCGAGCCCTCGAACCCGTGTGGGGCATCCAGACAATGAAAAAACGGCGAGGCGCCGATTCGATCACGCGACTCACAAGCGGACCGGCGATGCTATGTCAAGCACTTGCGATCGACCGCGATCTAAGCGGTCGTCGACTCCGTAGTGAAACGGACCTCATCCTCACGCGTCCCAACACAGTCACGCCGGAACCCATCGCCGTCTCCAACCGCATCGGTATCACCAAGAGTGCCGACTTGCCACTTCGCTTCTTCCTGCGAGGCAACCGTTTCGTCAGCGGCGCCAAGCATCGTCACGGCACATAGACGCACGAATGATTATTCGCTTTTCCAGATGGCAATTAAGGTTGCCTTCTTGTCATCACCTTGCTGACTTACCAGCAACAAAGCTGCTTGTCCCCGCACCAATTCTGTGCTGGTTTTCACAGTACGTTTCTCAATGGCACGAAGATTCTCTTCAGCAGCAGCTAATTCCTGCGACGACCATTCAATTGCCAGCCGAGTCCGTTGCTCGATGACATCCGCATTGAGACTGAGTCGAACACCACCCCAGCTCCGCGTTTTGTGATGTTGACCATTGTCATCTGAGTAAGTCACGACGATGTCGTCGCCGATCGCAACCATTCCGGTTTGCTTGAGAGGAATTCTAATCGTTGGTGCTGATAGTACACGCGTCCCTCGATCCAGAGCCGCACTGCTATTGTTACGCACCAATTGCTCTGCTACCGCGATACTGACGGCACCCAACTGGACTCTCAGAGGTTGGCTAGTTCCACCATTATCCGTACTAGGCGGAATACTCCGTTTAGTGATTTCCGCGACCTCGTTTCCTAGATCAGCCCAGTCATCACACAAATTGGCAAGGTCCTTCTTTTGCCCAACGATTATCACCGAGCACAAGTCGATGCCCAATGAAGCCTCGGCGTTGACTGCTCCGGCCATTGGCGGCACGCCAGCTGAGTTCGCACTTGTCGATTTGACAGCTCGTTTGCGTTCCAGAAACTCCGCGACTGCATCATGAACTTCGGTGGTCGTCGAGATCACGATGGAGACGGTTTGCATGTAGGGTGCAATCGTTCCATAGCCTTCGCGTGCCTCCCAAGTATCGGGCGAAACGGTCGCCTGAATCTCACGCATGAGTTCTTCCAATTCACTCCTAAAAACCGGGTGGGAAAAATCGCCTGGCCCTCTAGCATCTGAGTTGCGGCAACTTGGCAACAAATCAGAGACCCGGTAGATCACAGGAAACGGCTTAATCGTTTCCGCCAAATCCGAATTAAGTTTCTCTGACCCGGTTTCAATTGCCTTGTTGGCCTCGTCCTTGGCTTGATTAGCAATGGGCTCATTCGGTGGCTGCACCGCCAATGCAGGCCAACGCGCACCAGGTAGCAAGAGGATCGCCATTGCGACCATCAGAATATGCGACTTCCATGATGAAGCTGGACGTAACGGATCGATTTTCATAAGAGCCTCCATGCGGCATCGAGTTAGTTGAGCTGGCCGAATCGCGTATGCGAGAGGCAGCGTGGGTACCGAATTCTTCCAAAGCAACGTCGCCGCTAAACTGCGACGATAAACGCTTGGCTCGCAACGCAACCATCGGACAGAGTCCTCGTCGCAGCACTGTTCAATCGCCACTGACAAGCGACGACTTGCCAGCCAGACAAGCGGGTGAAACCAAAACAAACAAACCGCCACCATTTGCATCCAACCCAGCCACAAGTCTCCGCGACGAACATGCATCAACTCGTGCGTAAGAATGGATCGAAGCTCGTCCGTTGCAAGCTGCTTAGCGAGTGCACCGGGCACAACGATAACGGGGCGAAGAGGACTCATCGCTGCCGGCCCGAATTGGCCACGTGTAAGAAAAATTCGCACCATTCTTCCGGGGCAGATCTCCCGCAGTTCGCTTACTACTGCATTCAACATCCGAACCGGACTTCGATAAACGCGACGAAACTGACGACGACACCACAGAATATGAATCACAACAAGCGATAGGATGACGGCGAATCCCAGCAACCAAACACCGCCAGCGATTTCGCTCCATACAACGAAAGACGGCCGGTATGACGCTATCGCAACTGGCGAAACAGGAGGTGAGTGCAAACCGCGGACATCAACAGAAGAGTCCAGCTCTGCTCCAATTACTATCGAAACATTGGCCATACTCTCGCGATGGTTCCAAGCAGACGGACCGCTGAGTACGGCCGGCCAAACGAGGCTTGGCGCAAGCGGTGGAACCAGACATTTCAAGAGCACGACCGTCCAGACCGCATATTGCAATCTCGGGCGATTCTTGAAAAGCATTTCAGCAAGCAACCACGCCATCACGGCAATGACCGTCACCTGCCAAAGCTGCGCAATGACCAGATCGAAAAGATAATCTGTCATTTCAGCAGTCGCCTCAATTCTTCAATTTCGTCTTCGCTCAGCTTTTTGTCTTCGATCAAGTGTCGCACCAGCGGCATCGCTTGGCCGTCGAACAAACGATCGATCAGATCACTCACCGTTTGACGGATCACCGTCGTAAGCTTGACCCGCGGAACGTACACGCGAGTGCGACCTTGGTTCGAACCCCGGACGTATCCCTTGGTCTCTAAACGCCGTAAGTACGTCTGCACCGTCGCGAAGTCGATCCGGCGCGTCCCCGACATCCGCTCAAAAACCTGGCGTGTCGTTCCCGTGCCCATTTCCAACAACACGCGAGCAACTTCCGTCTCGTTCTTCGATAGCTCTGGACGCTCTACCAACTCACCACTCCCTTGCAAACCAACCAACCACGTACACGCGTACGTACATGACTTCCGAAAAAGTACACGTACATGCGTACGCAGTCAAGTTGCAAATGCAAGTATGCGAGAGCTGTGACAGCAAAGAGACAGAGTTCTTGCTAGCTCGATTGAGCACGATATTGGCTAACTGCGGCAGGCAATTTGACGAAGGCTGTGTTGGCAGCGATGGAAAGAAGCAGAACGAAACCGATTGCGGCGAACGTTTTCGTGATCGGGCCGTTGACGTGAGTGCCCATGACGCTCTTGGAGCTAGTCAGCCAAAACAGCACTCCAGCAATCAGTGGGGCAACGACGACGGTGACGGCTTGTGCCGCAATAATCATCGGCGTGCGATCGAAATTGAACAACAACGTCGCGATCGCCACAAGCATTCCGATGAGAAGAACCGCAGTGGTCAAACGTCGCGGCCATCGATCGGAGGCTTGAGCGCCTAGATGCAACGAATCCGAGAGAATGAACCCACCGATCATGGAATTGATCAAGAACGAAGAGTACGCGGCAGAGAATAAACCGAAACAGAAAATCAGCTTACCGCTGCTGCCAAAAGTCGGCTGCAACGCGTCCGCTACCGCAATCGGATCAGCAAGCTTCACCGGTTCACCTGTATAAAGCCCGGCTGCGGCAGTTGCCATGAGCATGACGGTAATCAACGCAATGACGATCGCACCGATGCGAGTATCGACAATACCTTGCTGGAGCTCGTTGACACTCCAGCCTTTCTGGCGGACCAAGTAGGCTTGGTAGAAAGCAGCTGCGATCACGAACGTTGTTCCGACAAGCCCGAGTACTGCGATATCAGCAGAGCCAGTCGTTGGAACCAAGCCGCCTAACATCGCCACTGGGTCGGGCTTGAGCCGAAATAGATTCACGGCAAAGCTCGCGATCATCATCGCAACAAATGCCGTCATGATTCGTTCTAGAACGCTGTAGACATTCTTGAACAAGAACAAGAATGAGATGGCGACTGCATTGAAACCGACGACAAGAAGCACAACCACGGCTTTTGACTCAAAGTACGCTTCGAACGTCGCCGTCACCGCAATATTGTTACCCGCCTGGAATGCCGCGGAGATAAAAAATACGCTCGCGCCAACCAGAATCGTCAACGGACGCCCCACTCGATCGCGGATCAAATCACAAGGCGATCTGCTTGCAACCGCACCGAGTTTCGCCCCCATTGTCATGTACAGCAGCATGAACAAAACGGACACGACAACGACCCACAGCATGGCGTAGCCGTAATTCGCACCAACGGTGCTGCTCGTCAGGATACTGCCAGGACCGATCACCACACAGGCCGTAATCAAACTGGGGCCGATGCGACGATACCAGGGGCGAGCGGCTTTTAATGCGATGTTTGGTTCGTCGTCGTTCATGGTTTGAACCCCAGTGGGTACGCTGTGTCGCGTACGACTCAACCTTTACCACGATGACCGCCGTAACATCGCATCGGTTGGCGGCACGCCCGACATCCTCAATAGCAGTTATTGAGAAATCATAGCGTCTGGCGAGATGCGTTGCTGTGCGTTTGCAAAACTCCCACGAAATGCTTCACGCGACAACACTCACGGACAAGAGACGGACACGCTCTCGCTTCCAGCGAGAGCGTAGGCTTACTTGCCCTCTATCAACGAGCGATCCATTGGCTTCATTTTGACCGAAGGTGTGTACGTGTCGCGCGTTCGATACGCACGGCACAATCCTTGCTCCTCGATTGACGACTGTAAGGATCAAAGTGAGTTAGCGTCAATCGGTTCACGGTGTCGTAGTGCATGGGCAAAAAGACTTGGCCGCGCATCACCGTTTGTGTCAAACAAGCTCGTGCGATTAGCGATCCTCGTCGCGACTGAACAAGCACATGGTCGTTATGCTGGATTTCACATTCCGCAGCGTCTTCGGGGTGGATCTCGATATAGGCTTCACTCGGATAAAGTTTATTGAGAGCTGGCCCCTTGCTTGTGCGATTTTCCGCATGCAATTGGCGAACTGTGCGGCGCCCAGTTAGCAGCACAAAGGGATAGTCGGAACAGGCGTATTCCGGCACCGGTGGAGGAGTGTCGACCATGAGATTGGCTCTGCCGTTTGAAGTAGGGAAATAACCATTTGCGAAAAGACGTCGTTGCTGTTGCGGGTCACATCCACTGGCCTGGATCGCATCCGCTTCACTCCAAGGCCATTGAATTCCACCGCAACGATCGAGGTGGCCATAGTCTTGGATGCCCGTGATGTCACAGAACTGGCCGTGACTTAATTGCTTCATCAATTGAAATACGGCCTCGGGCGAATCCCAAGACTCAAACATGTCGCCGACACCCCAGTGCTCAGCGACCGCGCGAAAGACTTCAAAATCAGGACGTGATTCGCCCGGTGATTGCCGCAATCGTTTCAACACGCTGTAGCGGCGTTCGTTGTTAATGAGCGTGCCTTCTTTTTCGCCCCATCCGGCGGTTGGTAGCAACACGTCGGCAAGACTCGCAAGATCTGTCGTGATATCCATGTCTTGGACAACGAGGACATCAAGCCTGTCAAGCACTTCGCGGGCATCCTTGCGATCCATCCAGCTATGTGAACCGTTCGTCGCGATGACCCACAAACCACGAATTTCTCCATCACGGATGCTTTGAAGAATGCGGCTGAACGGAAGACTCGGTTTGGACGGTACGGTCGCAACATCGAGTCGCAAAACCTCAGCAACTTTCTGGCGACTGTCGTTGGATTCAAATTGGTGATGCCCTAGTAACGTCGCCGTGTTGCTCCACAAGCGACTTCCCAGTGCGTTGCATTGCCCCGTGATGCCGTTGGCGCCTGTTCCGGGCCGACCAATGTTGCCGGTAATGAGTGCAATGTTGACAATCGCTTGTGCGGTACGGGCGTCCGCACAAAGTCTGCTGTTGTCCGTCGTCCACCAAAGCGATGTTGCTCCCGCCGCGCCGATGGTTTTCGCTGCGGCTTGAATGGCGTCGGCAGTCAAACCGGTCGCTTCGGCAACGGAATCGAGCGTAAAAGTGGAAACGTATGCAGCAAGTTCGTCGTAGCCTTGCGTGTGGTTGTCGACGAAAACTCGATCCACAAAACCATGCTCAATGATCTGCTGGGTAATGCCATAGAGAAGCGTCAGGTCTGTCTTAGGATGCAACTGCAAATGCTGACTTGCCGTTTTCGCTGTTTCAGTTCGATCCGGATCCAGCACAATGATTTCCGGATTACGGGGGTTCCTCAGCACGCGTTCCCACAAAACGGGGTGCTTTACGAGCGGATTCACACCGACAAACACAAGGCAGTCAGATTGCTCAAGATCGTCGTAGGTATAAGGCGGCGCATCAAAACCGAATGATCGTTTGTAGGACTTGGCTGCGTGGTCCACGTCTTTGCCTAAGGGAATGCCAAAATCCTCGACACCCATGCCCATTCGAGCCAACACACCAAGCATCACCATTTCTTCGCAAGTAAGTTGTCCGTTGCTCAGCACGGCGATCGACTCAGCACCATACGTCGACTGGATGCGTTTGAATTCGCTCGTAAAGCGAGTGAGGGCTTCTTGCCAACTTGCGGGATACATTCTTCCATCGGTGCGCCGCACCAAAGGTTCTGTCGCACGATTTGTTGCATTGAGTGCGTTCAGTGCCTCCAAGCCCTGAGAACAAGCAATTCCGAGATTTACGGGATGGCTGGCGTCGGGTGTCAATCCAATCGCTTCGCCATCACGCAAGTGAATGCATAACCCACAACCGGTACTGCACTCGCCGCAAACGGTGGCCGTGGTCGAATCGATTGCAGGTGGCGTGCCTCTCATTCCAATGCAATGCTTTCTTGGTTCGATAGGCAACGAGCGCGAAATCTCGCACGCACGAAGTTGCGTAAACCGTCGAGTTTTGCGGTGGGCGTTGTCCCGAACTTTGGGAATGATCGCCCTTGAGGCTTTAGCATTGGAGCTTGTTTGAAATGCGGTCGGATTCGACATCTGAAAAGTACAACGAGCGAGGGGCGATCTCGACAAGCATTCATTCGGGGATCATTCATGATTTGTTCCACTGCCGAGTCGCACGACGAAGGCACGAGAAGCAACGACTGTTCCAGTACCAAAGACAATGTTCGGAGCCAGCCTCTAAGGAAGACTAAACCCCAAAGAGCAGCTACAAAGGCGCGAATACATCCATTGCGAATGGCAACACCAAGCCGATGGTTCTCAGCAAAGCAGAATCGGGGAGAAGATCTGCATAGATATTGGGCTTGTTAGCTCGGATAGTAGGCTTGGGGTCAGCCTGAGCCTCCATTCGCGTCTGCAACGCACGAAGAACCGCCCTTAGCCTGTGATGAGCATCGCCAACGATTGCGTTTTTGACCTTCCGGTAACCAGTTCACCTAGCCCGTTCACGCAGACATACTAACTTCTCCGCCAGGATGGCGAATTTCGGATCGCGATACCGATTGAAATTCCATTCCCCCGGTACTGCGAAGATCGAGATCGAGCTGCAACTCTTAACGAACGCCGATTGTCAGCCAACCATCTTTGGTTGTGATTTGGCTGGGACGCAGACTCTTGCCACGGATCGCGTCGAGCGGCGTTTCCGCAGGAACCAGGATGGGTTGGTCGGCGAGGACTTGTGGAAATACTTCCGCGAATGACTTCTGGATCGCTGTTTTGATCGCGGATTGCTGAATGGTCAACCGACCACGACCTGGAAACTCCACGTCCACTTCACTGTCACGCAGAAGCAGATAATTGCCTGACGAATCGCGAGCCGGTGTGTAGGTCGTCGTGATTTCCATCGCGCGAGATAGCTCGCGTCGTCCTTGCGCGAATCGCGTTCCTCGAACACCCACTCGAAGCACTCCATCGCGAGCTTCAAAAATCACCGGGCGAGACCTAGCAAAATCGATCTCGAATGCTGGTTCCGCTTCCTTTGTCTCGTCACCCAGAGCGAGTGGATCCGACGATGTGCGTTTCGGCGCGGCTTCTGGTTTGTTCCCGGTGAGTGACAGTAGCGGTTCGATTTGCGATTGATTGACCGTGCGTCCAGCGAGCATCGGCGTTAACGCGTTGTCAATCAACGTCTCATGGATTTGCACGGCGATTTCATAGGCACCACTCACCGGTGGAGCGGGTACGAGGCTTCCGAGCTGGTCGTCGCGACGCATTGAGCTTTGAATGAAGATGGCGTTGTGAGTCGAACCCCACAATCGCGTCGGCTCCACGAGATCCAAACGCCCCAACCACGGGCGAATTTTTGCTAAAGGATCACCGACTTGCATCGAGCTTGATTGGCTGGTTTCGCGTACAAATTGCTCACATATTTCATCCTTCAGTTTCTCAGTCGCAATTCGATCGGCTTGCGGCTTTTGCTCAGCTGCTTTCTTTTGTGCGATCCGACGAACGATTTTCAAGCGATGTTCAATCGAATCAATCTTGCTGGCGAGTTGAACCTGCACATACGCAGGCTGCATCGTGACGCCACTTTCGTTCAGCAACAAATTGCGTGTTGCGAAAATATCCCCCGTGCCCGTTGTGTTGAGCACGACTGGTCCATTGTAACCACGATTCGTGGCATTGAAGCGAGCCTGGAGACTTACCGATAACAACGCAGCACCGATGGAAGGCTGCAGTGTCGCAGTGACGTTTCCGTTGAGAGATGCCATGCCAATCAAGCGAGTGCCGAGAATGCAATTGCTCACGGGCTGTGATTGATTGACGGCGCGGTTGATCGATTGTTGGACCAAGGATCCGTTCAGCGTGATGACTGCGTTGGGTTCATCAAAGACACTGCGAATTGTCGCAACCGCACTCGGTGCTTGCTTGGACTCCTTGAGCGCGCTGATGACCGCTCCAAGTGAAGCAATATCATCCGCAGTGGGTATCGATTCGAACTCGCTGAGACGTTTCTCGAACGCATCCAATTGTCTTTCGAGTTGCGAGATCGATTTTTCAGCGTCCGAGTAGCGCAGCGATGCGACCAATTCGCTGACACTTCGACGCAGTTGGACGAGTGTGCGAAGCTCCAAGCCGGGCGCGATTCCGATCAGCCGCTCGTGAAGGGCTACAGCTAACTTGCCTTGAGTTGCAACGGATTCGTCATCGTTCACAGCTTCAAGAAGCTCGTTGAGATCAAGGTAGTCGAGCCAGGCCTCACCGTTGCTTGTGGATGTGTTTGTGCGAAAGAAGCTCTGAGTGGATCGGGCATCACGCAGGAACGCTTCCCTCGCTCGCTCGCGACTGGGCAACGTGGCCGCGTCCAGGCTGTATTTGGCCGATAGCGTTGCGCTTAAAAGTGCCGATCGCTGCGAATCCGACAGCTGGCCAAAAGCGAGCGAGGGTGCAAGCAACAAAACCAAGAGTACGGCAAACTGAGATCGCCCGAGACAGCGTGAAAAAAACAACGAATACATAAATACTGCCGCCTAAGTAGCCTGCGGAACCTGAACGCGAATCGGCAGTTTAGAGAAATCCGTGTCTGGAGGGAGGCGGGCAAACGACATCCAAGCAAAAAGTCGACTGATTTCAGCCAAAAAGGCATGCAACGCTAGCTATGACAGCGGGAAATTGATCACACCGTCCCAGTTCGGGGGTGCGATACGATTGTGTTTCAGTATCAGTGACAATAAGACGTCCTTAGGTCGATCGGCGGCGGGCAATCCGTGCAACCGCTCGTAGGCTTCGGACCACTTAGAATCGACCAGCAGCCGCCAACTCTCTTCGTAATGCGCAATATGCTGGTCTGAGAGTTGAGCACAGTCTTCTGGTGTATCGGGGCGGAGTTCAAAGATCTCCGTCACAGCTTGCATTCCCATTGGTCTCACTTTGGCGAGGCGACGCAACCGACCTGGCTGGATCGGACTCGGCGTTTCAACTTGGGAGAATTCCTGTTTGCGTGCGGACGATTGAGCACGCAGAAGTTTCGCAGTCGCGGCATCGACAAGTATCTCGGTACCGAATGTCTTGTTGAGTCCCTCCAATCGTGACGCAAGATTCACGACGGGACCGAACGCGGTTACTTTCACTTGATCCACAGTTCCGATTTGGCCAGCGACGCCGCGACCCGAGGCGATTCCAATTCCACATCGCAGCTCACTCACACGGGTTGCGTAGTCCGAGCGAATCCGAAGTGCTGCATCCGCAGCTCGCGAGGCGGCATCCGCCTGGGCGAGTGGCCAACCCCAAAAACCCATCGCCGCGTCACCGTGAAAGTCTCCGATCACGCCGCCAGTATCCAGAATGTGGTGCGTCATCACGCCCAATGCGTCGCTGACACGAGCGAGCAGTTCAAGCAAGCGTTCGGAGTCTCGTTCCGAATATCGAGAGAAGCCTCGCAAGTCACAAAACATGACACACAAGTCGACTTCGCGTGGCTTGAGCACCTCGTTGGTATCACGCCCAGCAAGCGCTCGCATCACCACGGGTGCAAAGAACTGGCGCATCGCCGATTGTCGCTGCTGGAGTTGTTGAGCGTGACGAACACTCGAGAGCGTGGTCGCGACAAGCCCAGTGAACTTCATGTCGTCTTCGAGTTCTTCGACCGTGTCCGCATCCGCCACGCGAATGCCCGTGCCGCTAAAGGGACTCTCACTTGTCAGACTCGCGTTGGCCGATCGATGACATCCCGTGACATAAATCGCCCAACTTGGACACGCATCACTGACCAGCGGAACACAGAACGACCAGTCCACTTCGTCGCTTGCGGTAAACGCAGCCGAAGATTCACGTTGGCTTGGCCAGGAATGCAAAATATTTTCGCGACGCTTGACGGCTGTGCGTACAAGCCGTGCGCTGATCGGTGGCGCCGACTCAGACGGACCGCGGCTGTCGTAGTGCAAAATGTGTACGTCCTCGTCACTCGCGCCGTACGGATCAACTTGAACGTTCGGCTTGGAGATGGGAGTGGTGCTATCGGAGTTCGAAACTTCCAACTGCGAACTCACCGCCGTTTTCCGCAGAGCAACGATCGCAACGGCCATCGCGCCGGGCGTTGCTCGCATCAAGACATCCGTTACACGAACAAGCAATTCATCATCGGTCTCGCTTCCCGCGACCAAGTCCGGTAAGCGGCTGAGCATATCGATACGAGCGTCCGAATCGCGATAACGTTTGCTGCTGAGACGGTGCTGGTCAACAACATGCTCGGTGACTTCACCCGGGTGATTCGGCTCTCGCGTACCAGGCCGCTTAGCGAGCATCAACGTTGTTTCACCAATCACAAAGTGATCCCCTGGCACGAGTGTGAAACGAACTCGCTTGACGCCTTGGTGAAAGACCGGGTTCTTGGCTTGCGGAAGGACGATGACTTCGACACGTTCATCGTCTTTGGGAACCAAGCGCACGTGCTGGCGCGAGACCAGCGAATCCCAGGGAATCAGCCAGTCGCCTTCGACTCGGCCGATGATCGGCTCGAAGCCAGAAAGGACCGACGGAATCTCACGTCGCCAGCGATGATCACTGCGGGCGCCTTGGGCAATCAGATCAGCCATCGAGAAAATGAGCCGTTTTGGGATCGAAGGTTTGAATTGGTCTGGACACAGGTAGCCAAGAACAACGATTCATCGGTCAAATCCCATTGTTTTGGCTAGAGAGATTGTAACCATGTCCGAACCGAGTCCGAGCCGCTGGTCGAATCTTCGTGATAGCTTTGCGGCAATGCGTGAAATGTTGATCGTTGTCGCGATGCTAGCGTTGTTGTTGACTCCAACTGCCGTACGTTCAGTCCTCGAGCGAGCCGGGATCCGCAGCGTTGCGGGTGTGGAATTCGACACGACCACGCTCAACGAGTCTCGTGACGAATTAATCGCTGCCCAGACCCAGATTGACGAACTGCGAAATGAACTTGCGTTAACGCAGCAACAATTCAATCAGGTTGCAGTCTCAACGGGCAACACTCGCAATCCAAAATTCAACGAAGTTTCCGAGCTGCTCGCGAAGAGTCGACAAAAGCTGGATGCGACGGACGGCAGCCTCGGCCGATCCAGAACCATGCAAGACTATTTGTGGCGCAAACATTCCGGCGAACAAGGCGATGAAATGGGGTCAGAGACAGCTCCCGTGAATCAAACGTCCACCATGCCCTCGACGGCAGAACGCGTACTGATGCCACCGAGTGACCTTTTCAATCGTTAGTCAGTGATGCATCGGTGGTCGCAGCTGCGATCCCAGCGGCTCGACCTGTGCTGAACGCGGCTTGAAAATTGAAGCCGCCGATGTTTCCGTCGACGTCGAGTACTTCTCCCGCAATATAGAGCCCGTCCACCAGACGACTTGCCATCGTTCTTGGATCCACTTCCGATAACGTGACGCCGCCAGCGGTGACTTCCGCTTTGTCAAAGCCGCGAGTTCCAGTAATCGGTAGCGGCATCCGCTTCAGATCACTGACCAGCTGCAAGAACGCTTTCTTGGACAATTCGCTGAGCGGGACATCCGGGGTCACGCGACCGACGATTGCCGCTGCCAATCGACTCGGCAACCACTCGCCAACCAATTGACCAACGCGTCGTCGTCCGGCGGCACTGCGATCGGTGAGCCGATCCTTGAGCGTCTCTTCGTGAATGTCGGGGATCCAGTCGACTTCAAGCTGCCGGTCGGCTGGTGAGCTGACTTCTGTGATCGCGCCGCTCACGTCCATGGCTGCTGGGCCCGAAAATCCAAAGTGAGTCAGCAACAACGATGAACGTCGACTCGCGACGGGGCGTTTGGGCTTCGCGCGATCGCGCACCGACAACACGATGTCATCAATGGTGACTCCCGACAGATCGCGACTCCACTGGTCGCCACCGACAAGTGGCACGAGGGCGGGACGTGTGCGCACGATCGAATGACCAAGTTGAGTAAGCCATGCGTACGCGTCACCAGTGGTTCCGCAGCCTGGCCAGCTTTTCCCACCGGCTGTCACGACCAAAGTGTCCGCTTCGAATGTGTCGGTTTTGGTTTGAATTGTCCAGCCGTTCTCCGTCTTCGAGACACCGACGACTCCTTGGCAAAGAAGCAGTTTCACGCCTGCATCCACGGCTTGGGCATGCAGCGCATCGCGAACTTGCACCGCCCGATCGCTGACAGGGAACACCTTTCCCGTCTCCTCGACTTTGGTTTCCACTCCGAGCGAATGAAACATCTGAACAACATCCATTGGCGGAAACGCGCCAACACTAGGTTGCAAAAAACGCCCTGACTTACCAAATGCGGCGACGATTCCCCGCGCATCGGTGTTGTGCGTGATGTTACAGCGGGTACCGCCAGACATCAGGATCTTCACGCCTGTCTTGGTATTCTTTTCAAGCAGAGTTACCTCAGCACCGCGTTTTGCGGCTTCCGCAGCAGCAACCATGCCCGCGGCGCCGGCTCCAATGACCACGACGCGTTTCGGTCGATCACCATCGAAGTTCATCGAAGCTCCAAAAATAGGTGTGGAATTTTCATACGGGTTAGAGGTAAATATTCAAAAGAGGGGACTGCCCTCAAGTCGATGACAACCTTGGCGGAATAGATCCAAAAAACCTTCATATTCTGAATCCACCACGACGATGTGCTGGATGAATCCTTCTTTCATTGAAGTCTTCATCATGCTGGAAAATTGGCAAAGTGAGTCGGACGTTGACTCAATCCCAGTCGCGATGGGAAGCACGAGGAATTCCCAACCAGATCAACCAAGACCTGGCTCACCGAGTAACTTTTCCTTCGCTCAAGCAAGGTCATTGATCCAAGACCTCAATCGCCCGAATCCGTGGATTTACTGGACCGATTTTCTGACGTCGATCTTGGCTGGCCACGTCACTCTACACCTGATGTACTTCCTGCCCAAATGGTACCCACAAGCCTTGTGGGTTTGGCCGGCGGTCGCGGGATGCTATGCGGCGACGTTGATTTTGTACATGCGGGCATTGATGTTTATCCATGAATTGGTGCACTTGCCGCGTGGCCAGTTCCGTGGCTTTCGTATCGCTTGGAACGCGTTGTGCGGCGTTTTCTTCCTTGTGCCGTCGTTCTTGTACTACCCGCATGTGGATCACCATCGTCGAAAACACTATGGAACGGACCACGATGGTGAGTACCTCGCTCCCTCACACCACGGGCCATGGATGATCATTGGGTTCGTCCTGCAAGCGCTCATCATTCCACTGGTTGCACTGTTTCGATTTCTGGTGATCAGCCCCATCTGCTGGATGTTTCCCAAGCTTCGTCCGTACGTTCATCGTCATATGTCAACGATGGTCGTCGACCCGTTTTACGAGCGCACCGACGCGAGTGATAAACTGATGCGAGTGGTTTACTTGCAAGAAGTTCTTTGCTTTGCATGGTGCGTTTGGTTCTTGCTTCGCGGCGGCGTGATGCGGGGCGAATGGATCGATCCGTTTTGGGGCATCGCCTATGCAGTCGGCGTTGGCATTTTAGTCCTCAACGAAGTCCGCACGCTCGGCGCCCACCGTTGGACCAACGACGGTGATGAGATGACGTTTGAAGAACAACTCCTCGATAGCGTCAACTATCCGAATCATGCTTGGATCACGGAACTATGGGGTCCGATCGGTACACGCTATCACGCACTGCATCACCTATTTCCAAGCTTGCCCTACCACAACCTCGGCAAAGCCCATCGACGCTTGAGCGAGGGGCTTCCGGAGGACTCACCCTATCATCGCACCAGCGCCGACAGCCTGTTTGGCGAAGTCGCCTCGCTATGGCGACGTGCAACGGAAAGTCAAAAAGCTGCGAAAGCCACGACGTAGATTCGTTCACGTCAACGTGTTGTTTACGACAACCATGAGCGAACGGCTTCAGCACTTGGCATGTTCACGAATCGGAACTTCGTCAACTTGCCGTCGGCATCGTCGTACACAAGCATCGTAGCTGCCGAGAGTTCTGCGGCGGCGGGCGTATCAATCAACATCGACGAGTCGCTCGCATTCAGTACGCCAAGCACTCGCAGTTCGAGGTCATGTTGCGACGCACGCGGCAGCCATCGAGACAATGTCTCTGTGTTGTTGCACGCGAGGATCGTGAACACACGAGCGCTCGGTCCATCGCGTAAGAGCGTTTGCAGCAAAGACGCAGCCGAAACGTTACTGGCCGAGTCGAGGGAGAAGTTAAAGGAATCGTCTTGACGCAGATCACGAAACCGATCGAGCGGGTCGATCACAACAACGATGGGCTCGACCTCTTCGTCAACGTCACCGCGTCCGCTGACCAACTCGACGAGCTCTTTGAGTTTCGTTTCACAGTCGCGTGGCTTCACGGTCTCAACCTGAATCCCGGCCTCGCTCAACCAAGGCGCCAATGACGGCGGATCGTCAACGCGAGCCCCGTCAAAATACGCAACCTTCAAATCAGCGTGCCCCTTCGCCATGCACGAAATCATTGACGCAAGCAGCGCAGGTCGGTTCTCGACCACACCAACAAGCAACATATTTCGTCCTGCATTGCGACTGAGTTCCAAGGTAACGGGCGGCCCGATTTCAACGGCCTCGCCCAGTAACCCACGAAGCGAACCGTCGGACTGGGTGGCCTTGGTCGCCGCATCCACAAGCCCCGTCGTCCATTTCGCCGGCCGATTGCCTTCGAACACAACCGTCGGTGGATACAGCGTTCGACTGTCTTGATCTCGTGTCGAGATTGCACCAAGCATTTCGCGGTGCGAGTCGCTCGACAGCCACGCGACCTGGAACGGTTGATTGCCTTCGACGAGACCACCAGCGTCGTTGTAGATGGCTTCACCGGGACGACTCAATAATCGTGCAGCGGTGTTGTCATCGGCCAAGATCATCGCGGCATCCGACTCGCTGCACTGCATCGCGATTCGAACCGCCATCTGGCCGAGCGTCGCTCGGGGCAGCGAGTACGCACCCGCGAGAGATTGGCTGCTGAGCACAACATGCATCCCGAAGGACCGGCCTTGGCGAACCAAACGATCCAGCAACATCGCACAATCCGATGCCAATCGGTCATCTCGCAAAAACAATTCTTGAAACTCGTCTACGACAAGCATCAAACGCGGCATCTCTTTTCCCGTCACACGACGGTACTCGGAAATCTCCTGCACCGCAGCACCACGGAACAGTTCGCCACGCTGTTGAAGCTCACCATCCAAACGTTGCAAGACACTGCGACCGAATTCACGTTCGCTCTCGATACCGATGACTCGCATACTCGCGAGATCGCTATCGGCATACAGTTTGAACTCGACGCCTTTCTTGAAGTCCAGCAAATAGTATTGCAATTCACTCGGTCGATATTGATGCATGCCCGCCGTGATAATCGCATGCAGCAGCGTGCTTTTGCCTGAGCCCGTCTTACCCGCGATGAGCGTGTGTTGACGGACGCCTTCGCCCAGGTCCATCGCGAGTGTGCGGTTGGCGCCTTGGCTGCCGATCGGGATGTGGATCCCAACGTCGGTGCGCTCGGCACCATCAGATGACGGCGCGAGAATACTCGCCAGCGGAATCTCGACCTTTGCCGCTGCGGCGGCCGCCTTGCCGATCGTTTGCGAAAGCATATCTCGCATCGATACCGGTGGTGAACCAGCCGGAACAAATTCAAAGTCGCTGGCAAAGTTCCCGTCGAGACTCCAGACCCCCGCATTGTCAATCCGCAAACTCAACATGTGATTTTGGCTCGGAAGCGGCATGTCCGTCGGCCACGGTTTTGCCTCATCACAAACGAGCAGCGTGATGATCCCACAGCGTGCACCGCTTTCGAGTAACGCACGAAGATGTTTGTAACCGTCTCGGCTGAGTCCCTCCGGCAATCCGATGGCGGCGACCACGCGATACGGCTCGGCCATCGAACCGGCCACCTCATTGTAGTCTTCGATTCTCGCGAAGCGATCTCGCAAGCACGTTTGCAAAATGTCTTCGACGTGATGCGCGAGGTCTTCGAGCCGAGCCTCGATCTTGCTTTCTTCTGTCCAAACTCGGTGGCTGACGATGGAAGGGTCGTGGTCGCCGAGCGCCATGAAACTGGTGAAGTGCTGGCCGCGACCGAGCGGGTCAATCAGTGTCAGCTTCACTCGCCCAGGTTTTGCGCCCGTGAGCATGCGCCACAAGATTTGATGCACAACATCGATCGCGGCATTCAACTTCGCCGACGGGCAATGAATAACAAGTCCACAATTCAAACGACGATGAAGAACGATGGGCAACGATTCTGGGACTGGTTGGCTGGGCGTATCGCTCGGCGCTCCCGAAACCTCGGCATCCACGTTTTGCCGAAACTTCATTTCGTTCACACGATGCAAGTACTCCTTCACTCGCAGTTCACCGATCGGAACGAAATCGACGCGACTTTCGGCGGGTTGAGCATCTTCCGCCACGACGGACCACTCCGGAAATCGCTGTTGGACGATTTCGTGTGACAAGAGAATCCGATTGAACCCGCTACGAATGCCTTTCTGTAACCGCTCGCGAAATCGCGACAACTCATGATGACGCTTTGTCTTGGCGGCGGCACTCGATTCAGCGATCAGTCGTTCGTTCGTTGCGATTTGTTGTGTAATCGACTCGGCGACTTTGTCCGCCTGGGTTCGCATCGTGCCCGAACAATCATCAATCTCTGTGGTGAACTTTCGGTCGATCGTCGCCATGTGTTTCGTAAGTTTTTCGCGAGCTTCGCGTTCCTCGCGAGTCAGGCGGGCTTCCATCTCGGCAAGGTGGTCGACTTCCCAACGATGAGCCGCGTCGAGATGCGAATCCCGTCGTTGGATCAATTCCGCAGAAGCCTCGCTTGCGATTCGTTTTGAAATGCGATGCCCAGCTTCGGAGCATGCGTCACTCAACAATTCGATGCGTTCAAGCTTCGGGTAAAGTTGTCGCGTCAATCGCTTCAGTGGCAACAACTTGACGATATAGGCAACCAATGCGATCACACTTGCGATCGGAACACCGGCTCCCATCATCAGCCACGGCGGATAAGGCGTGAACACGTACGCCGCGACAGCCCAGATCGCCATAAAAAGGATCGCTCCGAGCGGGAACAGAAACATCTTCGAGGCGATCCCGGAACGCATCTGCTTGAGGATCGCGTTGCTCGCCTCCGTAAACGACTCGATGGCTGCGATTGACTCAGCAACCGTGTGGATTTTTGGTTCTGGAAATTCTTCTTCTTCTGCGGCGGTCCCGTCGACGTCTGGCAATTGCTCGAGTCGCTGAATCGTCAACTCGCGTCCCGCCGTGATTGTCTCTTGCAACGGGACCAACGCCGCGTCGATTGCGTTGAACTCTTTCTTTCGTTTGATCCCTGGCTGGTTTTTCTCACTCTCGTATTGCTGCAGCACGGCTTGTCGACGCGCCGCGACTTTTTGCTCGATGCTCTTTCGTTCGTCGGCGACTTTTCGACGATAGATCGCAGCGAGTCGATTGAGGTCTTGTCGTACGCCGACGGTGGTTGACTCGTAATGGGAGATTAGTTTCTCTTCGGACACATCCCACTGGGTCAGCATCTCACGACGCTGCAAGCGACAGGACTCTGCTTGCGTTTGACGCTGGCGTTCATGCTCGGCGAGCTCAGCGGATTCGTCGACCGCGTGCTGTTGCTCGATTTGCACCAACTGTTCGGCCCACTGGCGCGAACGCGATTCGAGCGACGAGAGGAGTCGTCGCGATCGCGAGAGGCTGAATAGGCCCGGAGGGCTTACGGAGGTGTCTTTCATAGCCAGCTCATTGTACTTGCACTTAGAAAATGCTGTCGGAGGGGCGGTCGGGATCGCTCAACTCTCGATCGGCTTGGCGGACAACATTCTCGAATTCGTGCAATGCGGCGGTGAACCGAGAAAGCGTGGGGCCGATCGTCGACAGTCGCTCTAGCTCGAATTTGCGGCATCGATCGTCGAGCCAATTCTCACGAACGACCGCCCAGCTTCGTGCAAACTCGCTAAACCCATGGCGAAACCGATTTTCCGAGTCTGCGAGTGCTCCCAAATTGACTGACATCGGACCTGCCCTCATTTAGTTATTGAACGTGTTTAACTGTTGAACGTGCGAAGCATCTTGCGGCCTTTGTACAAATTGAACAAATCGACTGCCGAAAGCGGCCGCAACCGCCCGTCGATCGGCTGGTCGATCGTCTCCAGCCCGTCAGTCACGACGCGACAGCGAATCGAGTCTCGTGTGGCTTGGAATACCGCCGCCTGCTCATCGAGAAAGAAACCCAACAATTCGTTCTGAACGTCCTCATAACCATTTCGCTCCAGATGCGATTGAAGTGGTTGCACGACTCGCTTTTGAGCCGAGTTCAGCTGTGCTGCGCCAATTGCAAAGATGTCTGGATGATCGGCGTGCCAACCCGCGTAGATCGCGTAGATATCATCGGTCGGCAAGTCGGCAACATCACTCGCCATCGTGAATACGGCTGGGCCCGTGATCCCAACGTTGCTGTAGATTTGTTCGCCAAAGTTGTATTCGAATCGAACGAGGTACACGTCCACTGGACTGGAGAAACTCGGCCACAGCAATCGACGAGACTCGACCACTTCGACGTTTGTTGGCGGCACTCCCATTTGCTGTGGTTGGGACATCCAAAGTGACATGTCCGCTTCGGCGGTCGCTTCATCGCTGCGGTACTTTTCGTCGATGGCGTGGCCGATGTCGAGTTCGTCGGCGTAGTGGATCGCTCGCAGTCGACACACCGGCTCAGCAGCCAATTCGATCAATCGCTTTTGGCCACCGTCATCGCCCAAACGAGCCAACGCGCCAGCGGCTTCGCACTGCACGCGACGATGCCGCAACTCGAGTGTCTGGTTAAGTTTCCCGATGTACTTTTCGTCGCCGATCAGGCCGATCGCATCACAGAGTGAAATCGCTAAAGAAACGGCTTCACCGAGACGTTGCTGGACCGTGTGAACGTCATCACCGAATGAACGCGGATCCTCTTCGAATCGCGAGAGTCGACTTGTCACACCACCAAGCAATGTCGCGAGAGTCTCGGATCGCTGTTTCGCCGGATGCTCATCAATTCGGCCTGAACGATGCAAGTAGTTTGCGATATCCAAAATTGTCGAAGCCAATGACGGATGCGCCAGTAGCGACAACGCGTTGGGAAACAATGCCCCGATCGGCCAATCGTGATGCTGCATCAGCGGGCTGAGTACTTGAGCGGCCTCGATCCAGTTTTTGGGTGGAGCTTCATCGAGCCGAAGCACGAGCGAACGCAGCGACTCCGATGTCCGAATCATCGCCAATAAATGCAACAGCAAAAATCGATTGGGAACGTCTTCGGAAATCGCGTCAACCAACGAGTCAACCGCTTGGAATTCGATTTCACCAGGCAAGATCGGAGTACTCGCGTCCACTCGCTCGGCGAGCAAACGGGTGTGAGTCACTCGCAACAAGCCACCAAGAATGGCTGGATCGGCCAGTCCGAGCGAACTTTGTCGCGACGAAAGCTCCGCCAGCAGAGCACGTCCGTCCACGGAATCGCCCTTCGCCAGGTCTCGCAATTGCCACCCCGCAGCAATCGGGTCCGCATTTTCACTCAGTAAGGCGTCGACTAATTCGAGAGACACGGTCAATTCCAGGGTGCGATCGAAGTCATGCATCCCATCGTGTGCTCACTCGGCACGGCCATAAGGACGCTTTATCAACCGACAGAGTACGCTTTCGACCGTGATTCGTGCAATCATGGCGATGTTTATCTTGCCGACACATCATCGCGATCACGGGAGATAGAATCGGGGGGGAAAGGCGGCCCTTGTTTCGAAATCGCGTCTACATCTCGCAATCAGGAACGATATTCACCATGTCATCGCTAACCCAGTCTTTGCTAATCCAATTTCACAAATTTTCGAAGTCCCCAACCTCTCGTTGGCAGACAGCTTCGCTACTCGCCATCGCGATGCTGACCAGCTCTCACGCGATTTGGAACACCGCCACAGCTCAAGACGCGTCAACAGCAACAACGACAAGTTCGCAATACATTCCCGACGACGCATTGGCTGTCGTGATGGGCACACCTCAAGAGCTATTTAACGCACCTATGTTTGAGATGTTCCCGCTAGAAATCTTGCGGGCGCAATCGATCGACAAGTCGGGCATCGACCCGATGGATGTGACGACGATCAAGGTGATCGCTGGAGTTCCCGGTCCACAGGGGCCACCGTTCGGCATGGTCGCTGAATTCAGCCAAGATGTCGAAACCACGAAACTTCTCGAATTGCTGAACGCGGACCGCGAGCCAATGCAAATCGGTGACTACTCCGCCTACGCATTACCCGATACACCTGGGATGGTTCTTTACCAGAAAGACTCGCGGACACTTGTCGTCGCGACGCCGAATTATCTCGGCCCGATCGTGACGGCCGATCAAGGCACCGGACCGCTACCGGCTCTCGTGGCAAGAATGCCCAAGCAATCCGGCGTCACGATTGTCGCTGTGCTCGAACCCGTGCGTCCCATGGTCAGCGGCCTAGCGATGCAGCAATCCCAATCGCTGCCTCCTCCACTTCAGCCACTCGGCCGCATTCCTGGATTCGTCGACGCATTGTTGATTAATGCTTCACTGCAAGCATCAGCGTCCAAGATCAGACTGAGTCTATTGTGCATGGACGAAAGCGGGGCGACGCAAGTCGAAAGCATCTTCAACGAATCTATAAAATTTGGTCGCGAAATGGGCATTGCTGAAATGCAAAAAGGCATGGCGACGTCCAACGAATCCGAAGCCGTGAAGCAGGCAACGTTTCAATACGCGAACCGAATGGCGGACATGGTGACGAAGACCCTCACACCAACGCGCACAGGCCGTCGAGTCGATATCTCGCTCGAATCCGAAGCCGGAATCGCAACGACTGGGGTGCTCGTGGGCTTGCTCTTGCCCGCCGTTCAAGCGGCACGTGAAGCTGCGAGACGAATGAACGCATCCAACAACATCAAGCAAATCATGCTCGCGATGCACAATTACCACTCCGCCTACAGGCATTTTCCACCCGCAGCCATCACGGACGCTGATGGAAAACCTCTGCTGAGCTGGAGAGTTGCAATCCTTCCATTTGTTGAGCAGCAAGCTCTCTATCAACAGTTCCATTTGGACGAGCCTTGGGACAGCCCACACAACTTGCCGCTATCGAAGATCTTGCCGTCGGTCTATGTCGATCCGAGTGCCCCACTGCAACCCGGCTACACGATTTTGCACGCGGTCGCTGGTGAAGACATTGGACTCAAACCGAGTGGAAAACTTGGGTTTCGTGATTTCACGGACGGAACAAGTAATTCGCTACTCATCGTGGAGGCAAGCCGCGATGCCGCTGTGCCGTGGTCGAAACCCGAGGACGTGTCGATCGACTTAAATAATCCGCTGGTCAACATGGGGAACACGCACCCCGGCGGATTTCATGCCGGTATGGCCGATGGATCCGTCCGGTTCATCGCAAGCTCGATTGACCCAGAAATCTTTCGAGCTTTGCTCACGCGTGCAAACGGCGAAGTTGTCAATTTCTGAGACCTCGCCTTGCTGAGTGAACGTTCGCCAAACCAGCACTTTATCGAAGCGAGTGATAGCGTCGAATCAACTCGTTGGTGCTGCTATCGTGAGCTGGCTTGGCACCGTTCTTTGGATCGAGTTCGGGGATGATGTTCTTGGCAAGCACCTTGCCAAGTTCGACGCCCCATTGATCGAACGCATCGATGTTCCAGATCACACTTTGAACAAACACGTCATGCTCGTACAAGGCAATCAGCTTGCCGAGTATCGATGGCGAAAGACGCTCAGCAAAAATCGTGTTCGACGGCCGGTTGCCTTCAAAGACCCGGTGCGGAACGAGCCAATCGGCCGTGCCCTCGGCTTTGACTTCATCGAATGTCTTGCCGAACGCGAGAGCTTCGCTTTGCGCGAGCACGTTCGCGATCAAGATGTCTTGGTGGTCGCCGATCGGGTTGAGCGACTTTCCGAACGCGATGAAGTCACACGGAATCAATCGTGTGCCTTGGTGAATCAGCTGATAGAACGAGTGCTGGCCATTCGTGCCTGGCTCGCCCCAGTAAACCAAACCTGTGTTGTAATCGACTCGCTCGCCATCGACGGTGACGTACTTGCCGTTGCTCTCCATCGTTAACTGTTGCAAGTAAGCCGGGAATCGCTTGAGGTATTGTTCGTAAGGCAGCACCGCTGTGGTTTCGACGCCGAAAAAGTTGCTGTACCAGACCGACAACAATCCCATCAGCACAGGCAGGTTTTTCTCAAAGGGCGTCGTTCGAAAATGCGTGTCCATCTCGTGAAAACCGCTGAGCATTTCACGAAAAGCGTCTGGGCCCACGGCGAGCATCGTCGACAAGCCAATCGCCGAATCCATCGAGTAACGACCACCAACCCAATCCCAGAACTCGAACATGTTGGCGGTATCGATTCCGAACGCGGAGACTTTCTCTGCGTTTGTCGAAAGTGCCACAAAGTGCTTCGCGATGGCTGAGCGATCACCGCCGATACCATCCAGGAACCATTGACGCGAGGTTTCCGCGTTCGTCATGGTCTCGATGGTTGTGAACGTCTTGGACGCGACGATGAATAGTGTCTCGCTTGGATCGAGATCCGCGGTGGCTTCCGCAAAGTCCGTCGCGTCGACGTTGCTGATGAAGCGGAACGTGAGCTTGCGATCGCTGAAGTGCCTCATCGCCTCGTAAGCCATGACTGGGCCGAGATCCGAGCCGCCGATACCGATGTTGACGATGTTGCGAATCGGCTTGCCGTTGTAGCCTTTCCATTCACCCGATCGGACACGCTCGCAAAACGCAGACATCTTGTCGAGGACTGCATGGACTTCGGGGACAACGTTCTCGCCATCGACGATCACCGACGCGTCTCGTGGTGCTCGCAGCGCCGTATGCAGCACGGCACGATCTTCGGTGATGTTGATCTTTTCGCCCGTGAACATGCCCTCGATGCGGCCGTGCAAGTCAACCGACTTGGCCAGCTCGACGAGCAAGTTGATCGTTTCGGCCGTGATTCGATTCTTGGAATAATCGAGATACAGCCCAACACCTTCGGCTGTGAGGCTCGTACCGCGAGTCGCATCGTCCGCAAAGAGCTGACGCAGGTGTACGTCTTTCAATGTCTCGAAATGTGAACAGAGAGCTTTCCACTGAGGAAGGGATGTTAATTTCGAGGTCATGCAAGCACCTAGTTGTCGGGCCGAATTATTGAGACCGTTCTAACGATCGTATTCAGCCAAGAAGATACCAGTGTTGCGAGCCCCCCACCATCACGGCGACGATCAAGAATCGATGACCCCAGATTCGATGGACGCTGGTTCGCCCCATCCGCCACCGCCCGGCGTTTGGATCTCCAGCTGGTCACCCGCAGCGACTTCAATGCGTATAGCAGAGGGTAATTGTGTTTTCCCAGTCGACTGGATCAACCAATTTGATCCTGGTTCGCCAGGATGACCGCCCTTGGAACCGTACGGACCAAGCACGCGACGATTAGTAATCAGCGACACCACAAGCGGCCTCAGAAACTCGAACCGTCGCACCAGACCATCGCCGCCACGATGTTTACCTTCGCCGCCGCTTCCAGAGCGAATTGCGAATTGAATCAACCGGACCGGCAGACGTGACTCAAGAACTTCGGGATCGGTAATGCGTGTGTTGGTCATGTGTGTATGAACACCGCTGGCACCATCGCCTCGCGAAGTCGCACCGCTTCCGCCGCCAATCGTTTCGTAGTACCCGAATGTCGAGTCACCCATCAGCACATTATTCATGGTGCCTTGGCTGGCCGCCGCCGCATCGAGTGCACCAAGCAACACATCCACAATTCGCTGGCTCGTTTCGACGTTCCCAGCAACCACAGCCGCGCATTTGTACGGATCATCATTCGCCGGCGGATTGAGTAGCCCCACGGGGATGTGCAAATCGATTTGCCGCATCACACCTTCATTGAGCGGCAATTGCGATCCCGAAAGACATCTCAGCACATACAAAACTGCAGCAGTCACGATCGCCGGCGTCGCGTTGAAACCGTTGACGTGCACTTCGGAAGTTCCAGCAAAGTCGATCGCGAGCCGATCACTGCTCCGCCGCAGCTCGACTTGGATCTTTGTCCCGTCATCCAAAGTGTCCTGATATCGAAGTGGAGTCTGCGAAAGCGTCTGAATCCACTGCGTCACGGAATCAGCCGCAATGTCCAGTAACCGACTCGTTAACTGATCGAGCACGGCAACCGGATAAAGCTTCGACAACTGAGTGAGCAACTTGCTGCCATGAGTCCCCGCAGCCTGTTGAGCCGCGATGTCCGCAATATTCTCGGCAACGTTGCGAGACGGATACTCGCCCGACGCAAGCAGCTCACTGAGCTGGGCTTCGTGCGAGACGCCTTGTCGAACCAACGCGAACGCGCGGATCAGCACGCCTTCCTCCGCCAAACACTTCGCATCCGGCGGCATCGACCCAGGCGTTCGGCCACCGATTTCCGCGTGATGAGCACGAGACGCAACAAAGAAATCCGGTGTCGTCGAAATCGTCGTTGATTCGTCGCTGCAAAACACCGGGGTCACGACAGTCACATCGGGCAAGTGCGATCCACCAGCGAACGGATCGTTGGAGATGTAACAGTCGCCGGCTGCCATGTCAGGAAAACGTTGCATTAAAAATCGAACCGTGTGTCCCATCGCACCCAAGTGAACGGGAACGTGCGGCGCGTTGGCAACGAGCGAACCGTCACGGCGAAAAACCGCACAACTGTAGTCGCGTCGTTCTTTTACATTCACACTCGTGCTTGTTCGACGCAACACCTCGCCCATCGAGTCAGCGATCCCTTGCAATCGTCGTGAAATGGTTTCCACAAGCACAGGATCGTTGGCCACATCTCGCTCAGTCGCCGTGGCACTTGATACGGTCGACTTGTATTGCGACAACTCAATCGTTTGGTCAGCGAGGACTGCACCGGCCCATCCAGGTTCGACCACCAACACTCCGAGATCGCTGACAACGAGCGAGGGAGCCTCGATCGCATCTCCGAGACTCAACGAGCTGCGATCGATGACTTTAGCGTCGACCCAACGCCCGGCTTGCCAAAGTTGTGTTTCTCTTGCCCCAGAAACGTCGCCCAGTTCCGTCGAATTGAACGCAGCCACTTCACGTTTCAATTCCGCGTCAACGCGTAATGCAACGAGTTCCACGCCGCGGTTTGCTCGTCGGTATCCAAAGGTCTCCAAGTGCTTTTGATGAAACCGCTCGACAAGCGTTTTGATCGGTCGCAACTCGACTTGAAGAGCGGCGTCTGTGCCGGTGTAGCGAACGTCGGCTTCGTCACGGAAATGCACGGTACCGCCGGCGTCTGCTTCTCCCTGAAGCATGTCACTGGCCTGTCCGCGAAGCTGCGCGGCCCAATCGTCAACCGATTCAAGCGTATGGGCATCGAGCACTTTATAAACGCCTCGCATCGCGATTCGACCGACCGAAGCCAGCCCCATGCCAAGCGCGCTGAGCATACTGGAATCCGCATGATCGAGGATCCGACGCATTCCGAGAGCCTCGGCAACACGACACAGATGCTGGCCGGCCGCGCCGCCGAAACCGACCAGTGTCATGCCACGAACATCGCTCCCCTGGGCTGTGCTCACCGTACGCACAGCCTCGGCCATGTGCGTTACAGCGATTTGTAAAAAGCCTTCGGCGAGTTCAGTCGCTTCGATCGGATTGGGCGAAACCACGTTCCACTGTGCAACCAGTTCTTCAAGCGATCGCCTCGCAGCCTCAACATCGAGTGCAAACGGGAATCGGCTCGCGTCGATTCTGCCAAGCAGCACGTTGACGTCGGTGACCGTGAGCGGGCCGCCGCGACCGTAGCACGCCGGGCCGGGATCCGCTCCTGCACTCTCAGGCCCGACGTGCAATCGACCTCCACGGATGCTGCAGATTGATCCACCTCCGGCAGCCACTGTTTCGATATCCATCATCGGTGTGAGCACTCGCACACCAGCGACACGTGATTCGTATCGCCGTGCGAGCGTGCCTTCATAGCGGCTGACGTCGGTACTCGTTCCGCCCATGTCGAGCCCGATCATGCCAGCGTCACCATCGTCGCGAGGGAACCTCTGTGCTATGTGCTGGAGCGAGACGATGCCGCCAGCGGGACCGGACAAGATGCTATCGCGACCACGAAACGCACTCGGTTCGACGAGGTGACCGCCGCTCGTCATCATTCGCAATCGACACGTTTCGCTGCCACCGAATTGACGCAAAACTCGATCGACATAACGACGCAAGATCGGATTCAGGTACGCATCGAGCACAGTCGTCTCACAACGGGCGACGAGCTTGATCATCGGGCTGACTTCGCTCGAGCGACTGACTTCGTCGAAACCCAACTCTCGCACGAGTTGTTCCACAGTAACCTCGTGTCGATCCGAAACATACGCATTGAGCAGACAGATCGCGATCGATTCGACACCAGCGGACTGGAGTGCAATCAAGCGTGGTCGCAAGGACTCGAGTGTGAGTGACTCGATCTCAGCCCCGTTAGAATCCAGACGTCCGTCCACTTCAACGATGGTCTCCGTAAGCGGCGAGGGTTTGCGGATATCGAGCATGAACAGTTCGGGGCGGTCTTGTTCGCCGATTTGTAATACATCTGCGAATCCTCGCGTGACGAGCAAAGCGGTCTTCGCACCGGAACGCGTCAACAACGCATTCGTTCCACGCGTCGTGCCGAGTCGAACGTCCAACGGTGGAAGCGGACTGGCGGGCGGGATCCCGAGAATCAATCGTGTCGCCAACACCGGTGCTTCGAGATGCGGCGTCAGCTCGAGTTGTTGCGGCAGCATTCCGGCTACTGGTTCGCGAAACGACAACTCATTTCGATCGGAAACGTACCGCTCGACAACGCCAACCAACACGCTCGCGTCACTTGAGTCAACTCGCCGCGTTTCGCAACCATCCCAAAATCCATCGATGCGTTGGTCCAAGGGGAAATCAACGACAGCGGTGCGTTCGTCGACCCAACGGACAACGTTGCAACGCAGAACACCCGTGCTCAGAACTTTGCTTGCGAAACGCACTCCCTCGCGAACGATGAAGCAATCCGCAAACGTTCCACCGACATCTGCCCAGACTTCAATTCGTTTCACGAAAGTTCACACTCGATGTTGGAGATACGCATGAGGTACACGGTTCTAGAAGCAACCCAAGGAGAATTCGCGGTTGTTCCGATTGTTCGGGCAAGACGGCTCGAGACTGGCGGCAGCGGTCAAAGCGGTCGATTCTATAGTGCAGGGAGCGACGATCGACTCTGATGTCCGTCGCTTCGTTTTTGATTGCCAGCCAAGGAAGGTCAATATGCCCACACGCGAATCAATCTTACGCGTCCGCAAAGTTCGCCACGGACTCATGCTCGCTGGGCTGGCGACACTCGGGGGCTGTTTGGGCCTCGGGGGCGGCTTGGGCTCCGTTTCAATCGCCGCCGCTGAGGATTCCGCGGGCTTCGCGTCAAATCCGACATTGAGCCAGCTCTTCAAAGCCGACGCAGCTGGACGAACTTCGAACAAAGAGACGCTACTCTTTGGCGAAGAAGGTGCAACCGGAACCAGCACACCCCAGCTCGTCACATTTCTTGCCGACGACCCGATACTTGAAAAGGACCCGGCCCTCGCGAAGGATGCGCCCGCAAAAGCTGGCGATCAAGAAGCGGCTCCGGATAAAGAGCCGAAAGAACTACCAGCAACCGACTTGAACGTGATGCCGGAAGGCGACCGACTCGGCGGAGCGTCGATTTTTGGCGGCGATGCTGAACGCAGTCCAACCGTTCGCAGCGGCCGATTCGAGCTGCCAACACTGATGGTTGCGACCACACAAACCAGCGAAATTGGCAACGGACGCACACCAGAAGGCTTCCGCGGTGACGACGCCCAACTCTTGGCCGCGTTGCCCGAAAGTGGCATGCAGCGAGGCGTGGACTGGGATTGGACAGTGCGGTCTTGGGCAGCTCCGAATACGTATTCACATCCTCGGTATTTCGAGGATCGGATGCTCGAACGACACGGTCACGAGCGTTTCCCGTGCCTGCAACCGCTCGCGAGCGGCGCGAGATTCTTTGCCACAATTCCGATGCTGCCGTACTTGGCGGCGGTGCAAAGTCCGTGCGATTGTGAGTACACACTGGGGTACTACCGTACGGGCTCATGTGCCCCGGCGCTAAAACAACGCCCCCCTTATGAGCGAAAAGCTGTGATCGTCGGTGCCGCGTCCGTCGCTTCGCGTGTTTTGGTTCTGCCGTAGCAATTTGATTCGGGCCGATTGGTTCCGTGTGCCACGTCGATGGCGAGTCGCTCAGGCGCGTTTTGGGAAATAGACCCGTTCGAGGATATTCTCAGGGACGATATTCCCCGGGACTCTGCGGCATTCCAGGCAATTCTCGTGAAAGCCCTTTTCTGGGGTGCAGGGAGCAAGTAGAACGGTGCGTGCGAAAACGCCCTTCAATTGCCCATTACGAAATTCCCTCACGATGTTCTATCTGATTGCCCTGTTGGTCGCCGCCAGCCGCTTTTTGCCTCACCCGCCCAATGTGGCCTGTGTCGGTGCTTTAGGGCTTTTTGCGGGCTGTTACGTGGCTTCCTATCGAGCCTACCTGCTTCCGATCGGGGCTCTTTTGCTCAGCGACGTTGTCGGCCAGATCTTTGGTGTTGCGGGCATGGGATTCTACAATCCCGTCGCAATGGCCAGCGTTTATGCCGGGATGGGGGCGTCCGTCTTCATCGGCCGTTGGCCGGCCAAGAACGACTCACCACTTCGAATCGTGGGCGGCTCAGTCGCTGTGTCGACTGTGTTTTTTGTGGTCAGTAACTTCGGCGTTTGGCTCGCGGGATGGTATCCGGCTACGCCAACAGGCCTCTTCGCTTGCTATTTCAGTGCGTTGCCTTTCTACGGGTACACACTCGCCGGAGACATGGCTTTCAGTGCCATTTTGTTTGGTGCTTGGCACGCGTCTGGCTACTCCGTGCGAACCGCTTCCAACGCTGAATTGGCTCGATAGGCCGAGCGTTTCCTTAGCCGCCGCGAGCTGGTGCAACCACCGCGGCAGGCCTCTCTTTCAGCATAACCGGTAAAGTCGTACACGACTTTGCGGGACGTGCGGCCTACTCGGGTTATCCTGCTTCCATTTGTGGTCCGGATATTCCAGTGCTGCTGGCAAGTCCTCCGATAACGGATGTGACAAACCTTTCTCTTCGTGCAATTGTCCGGATCGTCTGGGCATTCAAACCGGCACTAAAAAAGGGAAATGTGTTACACCCGTGTTGGAAGCCATGCGCAAAAACAAAACTCGCTCTCGGTCAGCCAAGCTCTCCAAGCAGTTCAAGCGAATCATCCTTGCGATGCTCGTGGCTGGGCAAGCTGGATGTGGCCTAGTTCACCGGATTCCACCGGGACCACACGACACTCGCACGTCGTATCACGACAATTACGCGATGCGGATTGAATACCCTGAAGTCGCTGAGTGCCAAACCACGGTGACGACTTCGGCCCAGGCTGCAATCGAGCCACTAGCGCTCCAAGATCCATCGCAATTACCTACGTTTGAGATGACGCTCGACGAAGCCATTCAAATGGCGGTGCAGCAAAGCCCTGTGCTTCGGTCCATTGGTGGAACCGTCGTGACAGCCCCCGCAGCGACCCAGACGATCTATAACCCAGCACTCGCACACGCTAGCCCACAACTCGGTGTCGAAGCCGCTCTTTCGGCATTTGATGCTCAATACACACAAAATCTGCTGTGGCAGAAACTCGATACGCCTAACAACGTTTCGACGGCGGGGATCTTCGGTAACTTCAACCGCACCGCTTTTCAAGCAACCCAAGCAACCTTCTCCAACTCGCTTTCAAAATACACCGCCCAAGGTGGTCAATTCGCCGTTCGGAACGTGATCAACTACGACCGCAACAACCGACTCGGCCGCGCTCTATCGAGTGAGTTCAACGGCTTCGTCGAAGCGGAATGGCGTCAACCATTAATGCAAGGTGCGGGTACGCAGTTCAATCGAATTGCTGGCCCCAACTCGCAAATCGGACAATACAACGGCGTGTTGATTGCACGAGTGAACGAAGACGTCGCGCTCGCCGATTTTGAAACAGCAATGATTAGCCTTGTTGCCGACGTCGAACAAGCTTACTGGAACTTGTCGATCGGATATCGAATTCTCGAAGCAAGTCTCAAGGGTCGTGAATCCGCGCTCCAAACACTTCAGTACCAACAAGTGCGTCTAGAAGTGGGCACAGGACGGCGGGACGAAGAAGCCCAGGCGCGATCACAGTACTACCAATTTCAAGCACAAGTCGAATCCTCGCTCGCGGGCGACCAAGGCATGTACTCGCTCGAGCAAAATTTGCGTTACTTGATCGGCATGACGGCGACCGATGGCCGTTTGATCCGGCCGACCACGGACCCAGCCGATGTGAAGGTAGTTTACGACTGGGAAAGCGCACTCAGTCAAGCACTGTCACGTCGTGTCGAAGTCCGCCGCCAACGATTCAATGTAAAACGACGCGAACTTGAAATGTACGCCTCGAAACTGAACCGCCGTCCAAGACTCGACTTCTTAGGCCAGTATCGCATTCGCGGGCTGGCAGATCACTTGATCGGCAGCGAAGGCGGCTCAGGAAATCTGTCCGACAATTTCTTCGGCTCGGTCACCCAAGGTGACTACCAAGAATGGTACGCCGGGATGGAGCTGAATTTACCAGTCGGATTGCGTGCAGCATCAAACGCTGTCGCCCACGCTCGCTTGAACCTCAATCGTGAACGTGCGTTGCTTGCCGAAACGGAACTTCGCATCAGCCACGATCTTTCGTCTGCTTCGCGTCAAATCACGCTCACACACCAACTGCTCGAAACGAACTACAACCGTTATGTGGCTGACCTCAAGCAAGTCGATGTGCTTCGCCGTCGGTACCGCGATGGAACCGATAATATCAACTTCCTGTTACAAGCCCAACGACAAGTCGTAATTAGCGAAATAGCCTTCTATCAATCGCTTGCCAATTACCAATTCGCCATCCGCGACTTCCATCGCGAAAAAGGCTCACTGTTGGCTTACAACCAAGTCCAACTTGCTGAAGGCCCATGGGCAAGCAAAGCCTATCAAGACGCATACGAAGTCGGTCGCTTCCTCACGCCGCGTGCGCAAGGTGCCGACGTCAGCGTCCCTGCTCCGATCACACGAATGCCATTCGATCCGGCGGAAGTGCAAGGAACATCGATGATGGGTGTCCCCATGGATTCGTCCACATCACTGCCAAGTGGTGTGTTCATGGAAGGCGAAATCCTCGACGGTTCGACGACCGGAAGCGAGCTGATGGAAAGTCCGCTCTAACGTCTGGAACTTTCTAGCGTCTAAGCCTTCTCATAAACGACTCGGTAAACCGGAATGCTGTGTTGGCGGCTTCGTCGCTCGAAATGCGTTCGGTAATCCAAGTCGTGACTGGCTTCGCCAGCATCCTCCGGGATGGGGACGCCCAATTCTGGCGCAAGGTCCGCGATCATCTCGATCGTTTCTTCGAAGTAATCCAGCACATCGGTCCAAAAGTGCAGACGACCGCCGCTGCGAATCGCACGCGAATAGTTTTTGATGCTCGTTTCATTGAGTACACGCCGCTTGCGATGACGGGCTTTCCACCATGGATCTGGAAAATAAACGTGCACCGCCTCAAGCGAACCTGGCTCGATGCGACTAGCAAAAATGGGCTCCGCATTCCCCGAAATGATCCGAGCATTATCGAGACCCGATTTCGCCAAACGTGCGGCAATGTGCTCGGCAAACTTGGTCGCGATCTCAATTCCCAGAAAATTACTCTGCGGGTTCGCCGTCGAGACGTTCGCCAAGAAAAGTCCCTTCCCGGAACCCACTTCGACTTCGAGAGGCGCCGAATTCTCGAAAAGCGACTCGCTACCCACACGTTCGGGCAACGACTCACCGTCGAGCAACCAACGCTGGAAATTCAAATGCTGGGGCGGGCGGCGAAGGGGGCTACGGGGCATCGCGGCAATCACTCAGGCGTTGAGAAGTCGGTCTTTCACGGAAATTTCGGCTCATCGTAACGCCAGACAAAATCCCTACAATGCAGCCCCGCCTGATTCGCGGGTCCAATTCGACTCAAACTCCATACGATATCCATCCATGCCCTCGCCCGACGCCGACTTTCAAGGATTGCACGTTGCCTCATTGGAGAGCCGACGGGCCGACGATATGACCCGGCTGATCCAGCGGCACGGAGGTACGGCCCATGTCAGCCCCTCGATGCGTGAGGTCCCGATCGAGCCCAACCGGCCGGCAATCGACTTTGCCTACCGGCTCATGACCGGCCACATCAGCACCGTGATCTTGATGACGGGCGTCGGCTTCAAGTTCCTGCTCAAGGCCGTCGAACGCCACCTCGACCAACAACGCTTTCTCGACACGCTTTCCGACGTTGTGACAATCGCCCGTGGCCCCAAACCGGCCGCCGCAATGCGAGAAGTTGGCGTGACCCCGACCTATCGCGTACCCGAGCCCAACACCTGGCGCGAGCTGCTGCAAACGATCGACGCCAACATGAGCGTCGCCAACCAAGTCGTCGGAATCCAGGAATACGGAATCAGCAACGCGTCGCTGATCGCGGGACTCGAGGCCCGAGGTGCCACCGTCGAATCCGTCCGCGTCTACGGCTGGGATTTCCCCGAAGACACCGCTCCGCTCGAAACCAACGTCCGGGCACTCGCCGCCGGCGAACGCGATTTGTTGTTAATCACGAGTGCTCACCAAATTGTGAATATGCTTCGCATCGCCGAGCAACTAAATTTGGTCGACGCGTTACGTGACGGACTCAAGAACACCGTCATCGCGTCAATCGGACCGACCACGAGCCAAATGTTGCTCGAGTGCGATCTACCCGTCGATATGGAACCGAGTCACCCCAAAATGGGACACCTCGTGACCGAGTGCGCCAAACAGGCCACCGAACTTCTTCAACGTAAACGCAGCCGACGCATTCATATTGGACCAGCGCCCATGCACATCGATGACCATCCTTCAACCAACGGTTTGTTCATGCAAGCGTGTCGTGGCGAACCAACGTCGCGAACACCGATTTGGTTGATGCGGCAAGCGGGCCGATACATGTCGGAGTATCGCGAAGTTCGAGCGAAGCAATCGTTCTTGGACCTGTGCAAGAACCCACAACTCTGCAGCGAAGTGATGTGCACAGCCGTCGATCGACTCGGCGTTGACGCAGCCATCATCTTTTCCGACTTGCTTCCGATTCTGATTCCAATGGGCTTGGATCTTGAATTTGTTGCCGGAGACGGACCGGTCATCCACAACCCGATTCGCGGCCCCAAAGATATCGATCGCATTCGCGGACTCGATGATCCGAGCCAACTCGATTACGTCTTCGAGACCGTTCGCCAAACGCGCAAGGATCTGCCAGAGTCGATTCCGTTGATCGGATTCGGCGGCGCTCCATTCACGCTCGCAAGTTATGCGATCGAAGGCGGCGGATCGCGTCAGTATCTCGGTACCAAGTCGTTAATGTACGGTGACTCCGCCGCATGGGACGGCTTGATGGCGAAACTTTCGCAAGCCATCGTCGTGTACTTGAACGAACAAATTCGTGCGGGTGCTCAATGCGTTCAACTGTTTGACAGCTGGGCTGGATGCCTTTCGCCTGTCGACTACAAACGCTACGTGCTTCCATGGATGCAAGAAATCGTGGGCGGAATCACTCCCGGCGTCCCCGTCATTAACTTCGCAACCGGTAACCCAGAACTCTTGCCGCTGCTTCGGATCGATTCCCGCACCGTCGTCGGAGTGGACTGGCGAATTTCGCTCGACACCGCTTGGCAACGACTCGGGCACGACTGCAGCGTTCAAGGCAATCTCGATCCAGCTGTCTTGCTGGGTGATCGTGATGTCATTCGCCGCGCCGTCACGCAAGTCTTGGACGCAGCCGGTGGGCGACCGGGACACATTTTCAACCTCGGGCACGGAGTTCACAAAGAGACGCCTGTTGAGAACGCCATCGCATTGGTCGAACTTGTGAAAGAACTGAGCCAACGTGACGGGGCGGGCGACGCGTGATCGAAACGACCATCGTTTGTCCGTTCTGCCCGCTAGCCTGTGATGACATGCGCGTCACTACGGCTAGCATGCCGGGAAAGCTACCCACAGTACAAACGAATTGCGAGTTGGCTGCGAAGCGGTTTCGCGATGCGCTGCAACCTGGACAACCAAGAATCGCACACAATGCCGCGTCGCTCAACGAGATCCGACAGCATCTCAAGGACCTTGCCAATCAATCGAAACGCATCGTTGTCAAAACAGGCGGAGTCGATCTCGCGAGTGCAAAAACGCTAGAGCAACTCAGCACAAGCGGCAAAATCACTTGGTTGCTCGACCAGTCACCGTTAACACAATCGTGGCAGCTTACATCAAGTCGCGACGGTGTGATCTCAGCGACGCTTGGCGATGTGCGCGAGCACGCAGACCTGCTGTGGTTGATCGGCGATGTCGAAGCGTCGGCTCCGCGCGTGAAGGAAGTGCTCACCCGTAACAAGCCTGATTTACGTGTGATCGAAACGTCTGGACCGCTCGATTTGGATACCCTCGCGTCGCTGTCGCTTGCAACCAGAAATCCTGGCACCACACACGCGATGCAAAGCATTGCCGAGCTTAAAGAGGCGATTGAATCTGCGAAGTATTTTGCAGTCGTACTTGGTGACGACGCTTTCGCTGCTGAGTTTGCTGACGCGGCGCTGAGTCTGCTGATCCAGTGGACGTGGTCGTTGAATGCAACACGTCGCGCCGTCGCACTGCACCTTGATGATGCCGCGACCAATCGCGCAGTGTATCGTTGGCGCACCAATCGCTCGCTCAGCAACATCCATGACAACGAATCCGGAGCGGAAGCTCTAACGTTTCGAATTGGCGAGAGCGTTGTTGATCATTCGCACGTAGATGTCGCCATCGGGACACGCGACCCGGGAACCGATCAAGCCAACGTCTTCGTGCCCTGTTCCGTTATCGGAATTCACGAAACTGGAGCGCGAATTCGTGGCGACGGTACCGTCACGATGCCCTTGGCAAAAATCGCCGAGAGTGCGTTGCCATCGGCTGTCGCATGGATTGAGAGCTTGACTCAGCCCGATTAAATGCAAAACTAGTGAACGACTTTTATCTCAAACTCGATTGCCACGACTGGTGACCTTCCCAGTCCTCTAGATGCCTTCGCCGAAACTTCGCCGCCAAATTGCTTGGGAGGCGGCCCGACTCATGTACTCGCGAGAAGAGAGCGAGTACTTCAATGCGAAACAAAAAGCCGCACGGCGAATCTACAAAGGCTGGATCAAACCCGCCGATTTGCCCACAAACGCTGAAATTCGCGAACAAGTTCAATTGCTCGCCAGACTTCACGAGGGATCAACTTCCCCAGACGAGCGATTACTCGAAATGCGATTGCGTGCCGCTTGGTGGTTGCGCCGTCTCGCCGCGTTCCATCCACGATTGATCGGTAGCGTGCTCACCGCAAGCATTCGCGAGGGCTCGGATATCGACATCCATGTCTTCGCCGCCAGCCCGCATTCGATCGCCAATGAACTCGACGATTTGGGCGTCGCCTATGAGCTCGAGCGAAAGCGAATCGAGAAAGACGGGGAGCAGCGAGTGTTCACACACATCCACGTGCGTGACGAATTCCCGGTCGAGTTAACGATTTACGATCCGTCCAAGCTCGGCTATCGATTCCGCAGCAGCATCACGGGCAAGCCCATTGAGAAAGCGAGTCTCGCAGAACTCGAACGTTTGATTGCGCTGCAACACAGTGTCGATCCGCAACAGCAATCCGAACGACTGGACCAAATGGACATGACGCCAGACCGGATCGCCGTCTTTCAGTCCTTGCTCGTACCACTGGAAAACGTCAAGCAAAACCCACGAGTTCATCCCGAAGGCGACGCGCTGTTTCATTCGCTGCAGGTCTATTCACTCGCCAAAGACGTGATGCCGTATGACGAAGAGTTCTTGCTCGCGGCGCTCCTGCACGACGTCGGCAAAGCCATTGATCCGCTCGACCACGTCGCTGCTGGATTGGAAGCACTAAGCGGTTTCATCACGCCACGAACGCAGTGGTTAATCGCTCATCACATGGAAGCTCACAAGATCGAAGACCACACGATCGGAGTCCGGCGTCATCGACGACTAGCCGCGCATCCCTACTTCGATGACCTGCGCACACTCGGTGATTGCGATCGAGCCGGCCGAGTCCCCGGCGCCGACGTCGAGTCCCTCGAAGAAGCCCTCGACTACATCGAACAAATCGAAAACATGTTCGGCTAATGAGTTATCTCGCAATCAAGACCACTGTCACTCTGCACAAGTCACAGAGAGACTCAAACAAACGAAGACAAGCGGCGCACGAAAGAGAAGGCTGATGAGTAAATTGCAAGCGACAAAGCCAACAGAAAAAGCACTGGTGAGGAATTCTAAACGATCATGAGTCCAACCTCGGCGATGCTTGAACGACTGACCGGGGTTGAATCAATCTCCACCGCAAAAGAACTCAAGCCCACCACATAGAAACTCAAGGCCACCACATTCCGATACGGCATAATACAAAGGAACTTCGCTCAGATCGGTAATCGTGCATCGCCGTTTTCTCGCCATTTCCGGTCCTCCATGGAGCCATTTAACCCGCAAAATTGAAGGATTCCTCGCTTGGCCGCAGCAATATCGGGTTGGTCCCACATTTTACGTAGAGATTTGGGAAAGCGGCGCCAAGAAGACATCGCCATGTACAAAGCTTTCGCAAAACAAATCAAATTTACTTGAAATCCTAAGAAAGCGTTGCTAGAAAAAGCATCCTTGGGATTTTCTGTTCTGGGTGCAGTCGGCTTGGTAACGTCGCATTTCATGTGATTTGAGCGGTTTTTTTATCAATTGCTTGAGTTATTGGCGGCAAGCACATCTTTGACGCTAGTAAGCGATTCCAGAGCCGTTGCCAAATTCCGCTACGGTTCGCTGTGCGTAGATCGACGATGTATTGGCCTGTCTTGCGGTGCCATCGCATTCCCGATTGTTTCATTCGCTGATTGAAGATCACTTTGCATCCAGCCTCGGTGATGCCACTGCCAATCGGTTCGCCGTGACCCTTGCGTTCCGCGAAATCCATGTGCTTGCGATACTTCTTTAGATAGTTCAATGCTCCGGTGTAGTCTTTCTTTGTACCCTTTAGCCCATGACGGCGCTTCTGTTGTGTGGCACTCGCGATGACTCGTGCCACGCCGTTCTTCTCGTGACGCAAGACGTGACGTTGCTGCTCGGCCCACTCGTTGGCTCGCTTGCTTCCCTTACCGAAGATCGAAGCAGCCAGCTGCGATACGTACTCGCAAGCGTGAAAGAAATCGACTCCCCAGCTCCATTTCAGTCGCCGCCCCGTCACCGGATGTATCATCTTGGAAAGCACGTCGCGATAATATGCCTGAGGATGGCAACCCGCGTCGGTCACGTACCTCAGCGTCGGTATCTCGTCACCGATTGCCTTGAGGACTCCCGTAATCACTTCCGTCAACCGCCGCGTCATCGTGAGTTGCTCACTCTCAGGCATCTGACCCAAGTAGATCGTGCCGACTCGTCTTCGATTGCGATCGTACACCGACAACGTGCCACATGAAGCTTCTTCCCAGCACGGACGGGTCTGAACGAACACACCATCGCGTCCCACTTGCAACAAAACGTCGTGTTTCCCTTCACTTTCCCGAGCCTCGTTGATCCAATCGGTCAATTGCTTGATGGCCTCGTCGTCGTGTACGTCGCGCACTTGTGTGGCGAGTTCAGCGACGACGCGACGATAAGCTTCAACGGATGGTTTAATGGAGAATCGTTCCTCCAGCATCGCCAAGGCAGGCTGTTGAGGCAGGTCTGCCGCGAGCCTGCCAATGACTTCCGCCAGTGCCGGTGTCATCCGCCCAGCGACGATCCCCAGACGGACATCCAAAGGAGCAATGCCAGAAGACTTTGGCTGTGTGTTTTGGAAGAACCATCGCTGGAATGAGATCGGCCCGAAGCGAGTGTCAATGGTGTTGAGCGTCCGGCGATTGCGTCGGTACTGTTCACCACAGAAGACAAACGAGGAGACGGTTTGAGTTGGGTCATCCGACTCGATTTTTCGAATGGTTCGCTGCAGGATCAACCTCGCGATTTCACGAACGCATCGCTCCAGTCGTCTCTCCAGCTTGTCGGTGGTGACGGGCGTTACTTCGCGTCTGTAAAAAACATCGTACCGCAGCGATGACTCTCCAGATGACGGCGAGCACCGACTTGATGAAGTCAAGTTCGAGAACATCGAAGAGGCGTTTGAGTGAACTGAAAGTTGTGATAGGCTTTTGCATGGCGTCCGTTCCGAGTGAGTTGTTTGGCCGCGAAACCAAAAACATTCATTAGGACACGGACGCCATTTTCATCCAATAGCAATCTGTGATCTCGCCGCAGGACAGCCTGCTACCAAGCCGACTGCACCC
>JBGTAI010000070.1:0-26207 GCA_041749955.1 Pirellulaceae bacterium
ATTGCAAAGTGAAATCGCTGCGTGGGCCAAACGCACCAACGAAAAGCAACGCGGCGTCGACTGGCAATTCAAGATCGACGACGCTCGCACAAAGCTAAAGCGTCTCTACCCCCAAATTAAGACTGGATGACGCACTAGAGCGACAATTGAGGAAACTGTTCGAGAGAGCCCGTCGATTTTTAAGTTAGGCAATCGATTGAAAACGATTCATCACGACCATTGCAAATCTTCTGTGGAATTACCCACTTTCGCCGGATTAAAGGCTGAATCCGACAACGAGGTGCCTGAACTCGCCGTCTCGCTTGCTGAGAAATTGCTTATCGCGGCCCTTGCGCAACAGACCACATCCGAGCGTAACGAAGCCACCAACCTGGGTCGCATGATGAATGATGCGACAGGCAAAGCGTTTACGTTCGCGATGGTCGACGAGGTTTTTCGCAGCAAAGAAGCTTCGCGATCCGCGACGCGTTTCCGAACGCTGCTTCGTAACTTTGGCGTTCCGAAGTACATGCCGTTTATTGATCGCACGCTGATGCGACTTGGCGCAGCGGCGAGTTGCATGGCTCCGGGGCTTGTGATGAAGGGCATTGCGGCTCGCATGAGGACCGACAGTTCGCGAGTTATCTTGCCAGGCGAGCAGCTGCCACTTCATCGCTACTTGATGTCTCGAGCCAATGAGGGCTTTCGCATCAATCTCAATCACCTTGGCGAAGCCGTTCTCGGTGAAGCGGAAGCGGCACATCGACTGAAGACCATCATGGATCATCTAGCGGACCCTGCTGTCACCTACATCTCGGTAAAAATCTCGGCGATCTATAGCCAAATCAATTTGGCGGCGTGGGATCAAACGCTAGAAGCGATCAAGTCGCGTGTGCGTTTGCTCTATCGACAAGCCGTGCAGCAAGGGAAGTTTGTGAATCTTGACATGGAAGAGTATCGCGACCTCGCACTAACCGTGGCTGCGTTTCAGTCGGTGCTCGATGAGCCTTCCTTCCACCAGCTATCGGCCGGAATCGTGTTTCAAGCGTATTTGCCTGATTCATTTGCCGCGCAGCGTGAGCTTACCGAGTGGGCGCGGGTGCGAGTTGCTGCGGGCGGAGCTCCGATCAAGATTCGGCTTGTGAAAGGAGCGAATCTTGCGATGGAAAACGTCGAGGCGGAGCAGCATGGTTGGAATCCGGCGCCGTATCCAACCAAAGCGGATACCGATGCCAACTTCCGTCGATTGCTCGAATACGGTTGTCAGCCAGAGAATGCGATGGCAGTGAGACTTGGTGTCGCAAGTCATAATTTGTTCGACGTTGCATTGGCGCTCACGCTTCGTGAACTCAATGGCGTCAGTTCGCAAGTCGAGATCGAAATGCTTGAAGGCATGGCGAATCATCAAGCTCGCGCCGTGCGTGATGCGGCCAACGGCTTGTTGCTCTATTCACCTGCCGTTCAAAGTGATGATTTTCTCAGTGCAATGGCATACTTAGTGCGTCGACTCGACGAAAACACGTCGCCTGAGAATTTCTTGCGAGACATGTTTGCCATTCGTCCGGGCTCGCCGGAATGGCAGCGCCAACGCGAGCGATTTCTAAAGGGTTGGAGCGATCGTCATGTAGTGTCGACCGAGTCGCGACGCCGTACGGCGGCTGTTCACCCAGCGACGCTCGTGGAGTTCGAAAATGAGCCGGATACCGATTGGAGTCGGTGTGAAAATCGCGTTGCACTTGCATCTGCTGATTTGTTGCCGGCAGTAGGACCGTTACCGACATTGCCTGAACTCAATACGATGCTTGAATCAGCGGCTACTTCACAATCGACCTGGGAAGCCTGCGGGATTGCGGAGCGTGCAGCTATCTTGAATCAAGCCGCCGAAGTGATGTCCTCTGATCGTTTTAAAACGCTCGCGGTCCTTCGCGCCGAAGGCAAGAAGTCCATTAGTGATGCTGATGGAGAAGTGTCCGAAGCCATCGACTTTGCCCGCTACTATGCTCGGACGGCAAACGCCCCTGCTGGCTTGCAAACGGATGCACTTGGGATTGTTGCTGTCGTGTCCCCTTGGAACTTTCCGTATGCAATTCCCGCAGGGGGCGTCATTGCAGCATTGATGGCTGGAAACAGTGTGATACTGAAGCCAGCGCCCGCGACCGTGCACACGGCATGGTTACTTGTGAACCAGCTTTGGAAAGCCGGAGTTCCACGCGACGTGCTGAATTTTTATCCTTGCGAAAACCAAATAGGCAGTTCACTGATTACGGATCCGCGAGTTGCTTCAGTAATCTTGACTGGAAGTTATGAAACGGCGCAGAAGTTTCTCGACTGGCGACCCTCACTGCGACTGTTCGCCGAGACGAGCGGCAAGAACTCAATCATCGTTACTTCTCAAGCCGATCGCGAATTGGCAGTTAAGGACCTCGTTCGCGCCGCGTTTGGTCATTCGGGGCAAAAGTGCAGTGCCGCAAGTTTGGCAATTCTTGAATCGGAAGTTTACGACGATCCAGATTTTCAACGACAGCTTCATGATGCAGTCGCAAGCTTGCACGTTGGGCCAGCTTGCGACGCGCGCAGCGTTGTTACCCCGCTTGTCCCTGTACCCACTTCCAAGTTGACTCGCGCACTCACTTCGCTCGATGAAGGTGAAAAATGGTTGTTGCAGCCTCGTCAAATTGGCGATGATCCATGTTTGTGGAGTCCTGGAATCAAGATCGGAGTAATGGCTGGTTCTTGGTTTCATCAAACCGAATGCTTTGGCCCCGTACTAGGACTGATGCGAGCCGAATCGCTTGAACAAGCGACCCATTATCAGAACTCAACTGTGTACGGACTTACGGCTGGCATCCACACTTTGGACCTCGATGAAGTGGAATGGTGGAAAGCGAATGCGGAGGCGGGCAATCTCTACATCAATCGCCCCATCACCGGAGCAATTGTGAGACGCCAACCTTTCGGTGGGTGGAAGCAATCCTGCATCGGTCCCGGTGCAAAGGCAGGCGGTCCAAATTACGTCCTGAATTTCTGTGACATAAATGCATCGACGGATACAAGAGTCGACTACGAAGCCGCTTGGAATGAGCACTTTGCTTTGGAACATGATCCGTCCGCACTCAAAAGCGAATCGAATGTGTTTCGTTATCGTCCCTGCCGAGGTGTGGTGTTGCGTGTCAGCGACTCCGATGCGTTAACCATTGAGCGTGCTTGCCTGGCTGCAAAAGTTACCGGTTCTCATCTCGTAATCAGCACTTACGAAGCCGAAACAGACGAACAGTTCGTTGCTCGATTGCCTGACCTAGCCAAGCATGCAGAGTTTCTTCGTACAGTCGATAAGCCAAGCGACAGCGTTTTGAGGTCTGCTTACAAAGCGGGATTGAACTGGATTCATGCGCCAGTTCTCGCATCGGGACGCGTTGAACTGACGCGTTGGATGCGTGAGCAAAGCGTCACGCAAACAAGACATCGCTACGGGCAATTGCCTGTTCCTGAACGGGCTCGTCCACTAAAGACTTCAGTCTCTCGGGTTGCGAAGTTGCGCAAAGTGAATCTTGCTTTCCTTGGAATGCTGCTGGTCACAATTGCGTTAGCTGGTTTCTCGCGACTCGCGGACAATGTTGTGTTCGCCGACGAGGCGATTGCCCCAGTAGACCGGTCACTGTCGAAAAAGTCAGAAGGATGGCCCGAATTGATCCTCGATCAAGCGGGAGCGGATATTTTTCCAATGAGCTGGCAATCATCGTCAATTAATGCAAATGCACAATTGCTTGACCCCTCACTGATAGATGCATCAAGAGAGCTTGCGGAGCGAGCATTTAGTCGATATCCCGCCGGGGTGCTCCATCAGAATCTAAAGAAGGTGTACTTCCTTGGCGCACTTGAATTTTCAGGCGTTCGGACAGGCGGGACGAATTCGAGGAGTGTCGTCTATATCGTCAATCGGCCTCGATTTGCCTCGAAAGAAGTTGAGAGCAATTGGCACGCGGAGTTCTCAAGCATCCTGCTGCGAAATTTTTGCGAAGATTTTGACGAGGTGACGTGGCAGCAATGCAATCCAGCGGACTTCACGTACCGCGGCAATGGCGTGAAAGCGATCCGAACGAATCAGGCGAGTTCGCAACCCAAGGATGCATTTTATGAAATGGGGTTTTTGCATGAGTACGCAATGGCAGATCTGGAGAATGACTTCAATTCGTTTGCGGCAAGATTGTTCATGGGTGACGCCGCGCTGTGGCGAGCGATCGAGAAATTTCCAAACGTCCGTGCAAAATCGGATCTGGCCATTGAGTTCCTCAATAAAATTCACCCTTCGTTGGACGAAGCCTACTTTCGATCACTACTCGACAATTCTCGATAAAGCATTGACGCGAGCCGCTTTGCATCGGTCCTCGGACATGTTAGTCGGAGGCGATTCACTATCGCTCATTCGTTGTTGATCTTGCCGCGAGGCGTTTTCGTCCTGCAGATGCACGATGTATCTGTCCGGCCATTCTCGATGGCGAAGATTGGTTTTGTCGGCAGTCGGATCGAGTATCAACGTGTTGGATCCGTGATCGCGTCAATTTGCTGGGGAGTGTCAACGTCGCGACGTGTGACCTAGCCCAGTGCTTTGTCGCTGATGTCTTTGCGGCACCAGGCGCCGGGCCAGCGGATTTCTTTGACGGCGGTATACGCTTGCAGCTTCGCGCCGCTGACGGTGTCGCCGATGGCGGTGATGCCGAGCACTCGTCCGCCGTCGTTGACGACGTTGTCATCAACAAGACGTGTGCCAGCGTGGAAGACTTTCACGTTCGGTATCGCAGCGGCTCGGTCCAGGCCCGTGATGATGCGACCTCGCTCGTAGTCGCCTGGATAGCCTTCGCTTGCCATCACGACACAGATGCTTGGTCGCTCGTCCCACTCAAGCGGCCCGAGTTGGCTGAGTGTGCCATCGATGGTGGCTTCGAGAACGTCGACGAGATCGGTCTTGAGTCGCATCAGCAGTGGTTGGCATTCGGGGTCGCCGAAACGCACGTTGAATTCGAGCACCTTGGGGCCAGCGGCTGTGAGCATCAGGCCAGCATACAAGACGCCCTTGAACGGACGTCGTGCACGCTTCATTGCGTGGACGACTGGGACAAGGATGTCGCTTTCAACCTTGGTCATCATCTCTTCGTCGAGAACTGGGGCAGGGCAGTACGCGCCCATGCCGCCAGTGTTGGGGCCTAAGTCGCCATCGTAGGCGGGCTTGTGATCTTGAGCGGCCGGGAGTGTCACGATCGTCTCGCCGTCGGTGATTGCCAGAACGCTGACTTCGGGGCCTTGCAAACGCTCTTCGATAATCAGTGACTTACCGGCGTCGCCGAACTCTCGGCGTGCTGCGATACGATCGATGGCTTCAAGAGCTTCGCTGCGAGTGGAGCAGACGACAACGCCTTTGCCAGCGGCGAGTCCGTCGGCCTTGATGACAACGGGGACCGGATCGTTGGGTTCGGTGTAGCGATCTTTGATGTATCGCATGGCGTCATCGGCATGACGGAAAGTCTGGTAGCCAGCGGTGGGGATATTCGCCGCGTGCAGCAGGTTCTTGCAAAATACTTTGCTGCCTTCGAGTTCCGCGGCGGCCTTGCTCGGGCCAAACACTCGCAACCCAGCTTCTTGCATCGCGTCGACTAGGCCGATCACGAGGGGAGCTTCGGGACCGACCACGGTGAGACCGATCGACTGCTCTTTGGCGAACCGAATCAGTGATTGGACATCCGTCGCTTCGATCGGCACGTTGGTGGCGTCCAAAGCTGTGCCAGCATTACCGGGGGCGACAAACACTTGGTCCACACGTGGGCTCTGGCCAATTTTCCAAGCCAGCGCGTGTTCACGTCCACCATTGCCAACGATCAATACCTTCATCGCCAAACTCGTCTTTTTTTAATATCGCTAGAAACGTGTCTAAAAAGTGGCCCAGTTCGCAGGGCGGCAATGTAGAGACTCCACGAGCAAAACGACACCGGAGGACGGTTTTCTCCGTTTTTCAGGCGATTTTCTGTGATTCCACAGTTCTAAGTGGTTGCAGTGGTGTTTTCTGTAACATTAAGCTGGCTTAGCGGTAGACAGCGTCCCGCACATCGTTACAATTGAGGTCGTCCCGCCGGATGGTGTGATTCTGTTTTTCCAGCTACCCAAGCCCCACCCCAGGAAAAGCACGTCATCCGCAGTTGGCTAATTCGAAAAGTGGCGGCGGCTGTTGCTGAGGGTCAATCCTTTTTAACAGCCGTCGCCTTTCTTTTTGGAATTCGGCCCTAATTGTTCGGCGTTTCCAATCGCAGGCGACGTAACAACTCGGTGCGACGATGGTTCAAAACGTAAATGTCCGAAGTAATTGAGGCAACCTTCTGCAGAAGTAGTGTCAGAACTCGCTGCGAGTGGGAGCCTTGAATGACTGGCGGAAATGAACTCATTTGGACCCGTCGTTGCCCAAACCGACGAACCAGTGTTTACTGAATTCACACTTGGCTCACGAAGCTTCCCAACTAAGCTTGGCTTTCCCCAACCAAACTGCTTTTAAGCTGGAGATATCCTTGAAACTTGCAACACGAACGCTTGCACTCGCATTGGCCCTGGTAAGTGGTACGAGTGCCTTCGCACAAACTGGCGACCTTAAAATTCGTTTTGAGTACGGCGGAGACGCCGTCACGCCAGCCGCTTTGGACGTCAAGAGTGATCCGTTCTGCGGTACTCAGGGGTTGGTGAACGAGCGTTTGCTTGTGAATCCGACGAACAAGGGACTGGCGAACATCATTGTCTACGTTTACACCGGAAAACGCGGTGGCTCGAAGCTGCCTGAGTACGAGCCTTCGAATAACACGCTCGAACTAGCAAACTTGAAGTGTCGGTTTGAGCCGCATGTGGTCATCATGCAAACCGGTGACACGCTCAAGGTCACGAATCCCGATCCAGTCGGTCACAACGCGAATATCGGCTTCTTCAAGAATGACGCTGTTAACTTCTTGCTTCCACCGATGGCTGAGAAGTCGATTGTGTTGAAGGAAGCTGAGCCGGCTCCGATTCCAGCTCAATGTAACATTCACCCATGGATGATTTCGAACGTCCTTGTTCTCGAGCATCCGTTTGCCGCGAAGAGCGATGAAAACGGCGATTTGACGATTAAGGGACTTCCAGCTGGCGATAAGCTCATTTTCCGAGTCTGGTCCGAAGCTGGAACGATCGAAAAAGTGAATGTTGCTGGCAAGGAAGAAGAATGGAAGAGCCAGCGATTTGAAGTCGAAATCAAGCCAGGCATGAACGACATGGGTACAGTCGTTATTCCCGCCTCGGCTTTGTCGGCCAACTAAACACTGAACTAGTCGGTTCGTAACAATTCTAAGGCCTCGTGACAGCGATTGTCGCGAGGCTTTTTTTGTCGCATGCCGTTAGTTTCGGTTTGCCAGGGTTACGGATTCGCGGTTGAATAGCCCTAAGACTTCGTTTTCTCCAACCGCCATTGATATGCCACGCTTTCCACTTTTACTTGTTTGCGACGTACGCTGTTTGGTCGCAGTGTGTTTGTTTGCGATTGTCGGTTGCGACGCGCAGATCGGTTCGTTCAAAACGAATGATGTTGTTGCGTTGTCGCTAGCATCCTCGCGGTCGACACCGACGGAGGCTGCCAAAGAAGACGTTTCGATTTTGCTCACCGACTGGTTTGGTACGCCATCGGAACCCAAGTGGCCAACTCAAATGGTCGCTGGTGAGTCGACGTCCGTGGTCAAGCTGGATCGGTTGACGCAAGCAGCCGGCGGCGTGAAGAGTGGCCAGGCTGGTGAGCATGTCGGGCTGTACCGTGAGCATTGCGTGGTGTGTCACTCACTCGAGGGCAGTGGTGCGGGGCCAGCCTCGATGTATCAGAGCCCGTATCCACGAGACTTTCGTGCTGGCGTGTTCAAGTGGAAAAGTACCAATCGAGTTGCCCCGCCAACACGTGACGATCTTCGATCTGTACTGCGTCACGGAGTGACTGGGACAGCGATGCCGTCGTTCATGGGACTGCCGGATGATGAGATGGAGTCGCTCGTTGATTACGTGATCTACCTTTCGATTCGAGGCCAATTAGAACGTGAGTTGTTGGCTGCGGCGGTGGACGAGTTTGGCTACGCAGAAACGGCTCCCGCGGAAGCACAGTTTCGGTTCTTGGTCGCTGGAGAAAGCGAACAGAGCGAAGTCGCAAACACTCGGAGCGAAGCCGTTCAATTTGCGGCAGAGACATTCACGAAGATTTGTGACGCATGGCTCAGCGCCGACGAGAACATTGTCGCGGTGCCTGAGTCATTGGCGAAGGCGTTGGTTTCTGGGGATGCATTGAAAGCGTCGGTCGAGCGCGGACGCGACTTGTTCCACGGCCAGATTGCGAACTGTGTTGGATGTCATGGTCCGGCGGGTGGCGGTGGCGCTGTGACACTCGACTATGATGATTGGACCAAGGCTTACTCATCGAAGTTGGGAATCACGCCCACGGATGCTGAGGCGATGCGTCCGATGATCAAAGCTGGCGCACTGCCACCCAGGCCAGCAAACCCACGCAATCTACAGCTGGGTGTTTTTCGAGGTGGCTCGGATACTCAATCGCTCTATCGTCGGATCTCGCAAGGTATCGCTGGTACGCCGATGCCTGGAGTGGAGATCACGCCCGAGGCATCCGCAAAGAGTTTGTCCCCTGAGCAAGTACTGGATCTGGTTCATTACGTCCGATCGCTCGGCGGGCTATTGTTGCTGAGCGACAATTCTGGTTCGCTCGCTCTTTCCAAGGAAGCATTATGACAGAAGACTCAAGCCGCTCCGTTGGCGCGATCCTTGGGCTGGTGATCGGTCTGGGGTTGATGTTTGGACTCGGCTTCGGCGGCATGATTCCCGGAGCATTGTTTGGTGCTGGCGGTGCAGTCGCTGGCGGTGTCACGGGCGAAAAAGTTTTCATTTGGATGAGACGTTCTTAGAGCCTATCCGAAAAGGGGTCTGACCCTCTCCGGCAAGGCCAGAAAACTAAGCAAAATCGACTTGCCTCCAAAGGGTCAGACCCCTTTTCGGATAGTCTCTTAATTCGATCTCTTTGATATTCATGTCCAGCCTAGAATTCAGTCCCGCAATCGTTCCGCCCGCCAGTTGGATGCACCGACTGGCAGTGCTGTCGGTCTGTTTGGTCTGGCCGTTGATTTGGGTTGGCGGTCTGGTCACGACGTATGACGCTGGGATGGCGGTACCGGATTGGCCGAACACCTATGGATATAACCTGTTTTTGTATCCGTACGAAACGTGGTTGTTGGGTCCATTTGATCTATTTATCGAACACGGTCACCGGTTGCTTGCTGCGGTTGTCGGATTTGTCGCGATCGGGCTGATGATCGCGGCCATTCGTGCTGAACCGCGTCGCTGGGTGAAGTTGCTTGCGATCGGTGTCTTGGTCGCTGTGATCGGCCAGGGTGTGTTGGGTGGGTTGCGAGTCGTGCTGAGTGACCGGACGCTCGCGATGCTGCATGGGTGCACAGGTCCCGCGTTTTTTGCACTTTGCGTGGCCACCGCGACTGTCTCAGGCCGTTGGTGGTGGGGTGCGACTGGACGGACGTCATCAGCTGAAGTGCCGCTGCGGAAGCTCGGTCGGGGTATTTTGATCGCGGTTGCTGGATTGGTTGTGCTGAGCTACCTGCAGCTCGTTTTGGGGGCCCAATTAAGGCACGTCCAGCCCACAATGTCGCCGTCAGGCTTTACCCACATTGTCAAAACCCACGTGATTGTCGCATTCGGTTTGTGGGTGTTAACGGCGTTTGTTTGGGCTGGTTTACGCAAATGCGGCGATTTGACGCTGTTCCGACCGGCCCTGATGCTGATAGGATTAGTTGCGATTCAGATTTTGCTGGGGATTGCAACGTGGGTCGTCAACTATGGCTGGCCGACGATCATCCAGTGGGTGCCTGGGTCGAGCGACTATATCGTCCAGTCCAAGGGGTTTGCCGAGTCGATTATCGTCACCGCTCATGTGGCGACCGGTTCGCTGATTTTGGCTGTTTCGACGCTGGTTGTGTTGCGAGTCGCCCGAATGCGGTATGTAACATCTCAGCTGCTCCAATGAGCGTTTTGTTTCGTCATTTTTTATCTCAGTTCCCCAAGTGCCGATGTCCATCGATCTCGCCATTGCCGACGCTCCCGCCACCGCGCCTAGCGATTCGTCAGTGACGTTTCCACAGCGAACGGCCAGCCGATCTGTTAGTGTGGCTGAGCAAAGCGGATCCGATGAGGCCTGCCCAAGTGACGCCGACTTGGAGATTGACGGGGCAGGGCAGGGCAGGGGAGTCCAAAGCGAATTCGCTTCAACGACAGTCGTCGCCGAGAAAACAGCAATCGCCCAGAAGTCATTGCTGAGCGATTTCATCACGCTCACCAAGCCGCGCATCGTGGTGATGGTGTTGGTCACGACCGTTGCCTCAGCGATGGTTGCTGCGGGAGGTTGGTTCTCGCTTGTGGATCTCGTTTGGCTGCTCGTCGGAACTGCGATGGTGGCCGGGAGTGCTGGTTCCGCGAATCAAGTTTGGGAACGACGCATCGATTGCAACATGCCACGAACAGCCGTTCGTCCGCTTCCAAGTGAGCGGATGAGTGTTGCGGTCGCAGTGGCGTTCACGGCGCTGATTGGCATCTTGGGGACAGCGGTTCTTGCGAGCGCGTTTGGTACCTCGTCAGCACTGGTCGGGTTAGCGACGTGGGGCTTGTATGTACTCGTTTACACACCTCTCAAAACTCGCACCGCTTGGAACACAACCGTTGGTGCGGTTGCTGGTGCGTTACCGATCTTGATCGGATACACCGCGCTTGGCGGATCGCTGTTGGATGTCAATGGATGGTTGCTTGTGGGTGTCTTGGTGACATGGCAGTACCCGCACTTCATGGCGATCGCTTGGATGTACCGGCACCAGTACGCGGAGGCCGGTTTCCAAATGTCGACCACCGTGGAACCGACTGGACGCAGTGCTGGGATTCAAAGCGTTGTCGGGTCGCTCGCGCTGATCGGATGCGGACTCGGATTGTGTGTGTCACCCGCTCAGTTGCCGTCGACGATTTTATCGACCATTGCAATCGTCGCTGTCGTGTATCCGATGCTTCGAGCTTCAATTCGTTTTGCTCGGCATCGAGATGATGTCCAAGCCAGGCGTTTGCTCCGTTCGAGTCTTCTCGTGCTGCCAGCAGTACTGCTCATCGTTACGCTCCGCGTTTTTTGGTGAGCCCCATCGTGATGCGAGATAGTTCTTTGGCGGCTGATGATGCCGTGTGCTGCGTCACCGATGTTGGATATCGCTACGGTGACCATGTGGCTCTGAGCGGGATCGATTTGACGGTCCACCGTGGCGAGATCATGACGCTGCTCGGACCCAACGGCAGCGGTAAAACGACTTTGTTTCGATTGCTCTGCACATTGCTTCCGCTGCAACAGGGATCGATCACGATCGGCGGCGTTGATGTCGCAAGCGACCCACTCTCAGCTCGTCGGCAAATTGGAATCGTGTTCCAGTCACCGAGCTTGGACAAGAAGCTCACGGTTGACGAAAACATCGCGTGCCAAGGTGCTTTGTACGGTATTCGTGGCGAAGCTCTCCGGCGCCGTCGCAATGAGTTACTTGAACAGCTGGAGTTGACGGACCGTCGCGGTGATTTTTGCCAAACGCTTTCCGGTGGTTTGAAACGCCGAGTTGAACTCGCCAAAGGCATGCTGCACCAGCCTACGTTGTTGCTGCTTGATGAGCCCAGCACTGGTTTGGATCCGTCGGCTCGTTTGAAGTTATGGTCATCGCTTCGAGTCATGGCGGACTCGGGGACGTCGATTTTGATGACGACGCATATTCTCGAGGAAGCCGACAAGTCGGATCGGGTCGCGATTCTTGCGGCCGGCAAAAAGATTGCTGACGCATCACCAAGTGACCTGCGGTCGGAGATGGGCGAAGGTCTGGTGACGATCGTCGCCAAAGACGCTGAGCATGCCGAGCAAACGCTACGCAGTGAACTCGGTTTGGATCCGCTGCGAATTCATAACCAGTTACGATTGAAGAGTGACATGCCAGCGGAGTTAGTGCCGCGGCTAGCCGCATGTCTTGGAAGCGAAGCCCAATCCATCGCGATCGGGCGTCCCGGGCTCGAAGACGTCTTCATTGCCAAAACGGGTGAACAGTTTCATTAGGTTGGAAGCCCCGGTTCCCAGGTCTGAAGATCTCGTTCACCCATTTAAGAATTCACCATCACAGAATGACTCGCTTGTTGCGAAACCCATGTCCACGCTGACTTCCCCCGTTGAACCCAACGTTGTTCCCGATGCACCACGCGTCGTCGCTTCCAGTGCGACGCTCGAGAGTGGCTGGGGGGCTGCTTGGATGCTGGCGCGACGAGAGTGGGTGCGTTTCTTTCGGCAACGAAATCGTGTGACCGCAGCGATCGCTCAACCGCTGTTGTTCTGGTTGCTTTTTGGAACGGGTTTGCGAGGTTCGTTCACCGGAGCTGGGCAACAGAACTTTTTGGAGTTCTTTTTGCCTGGCACGATTGGCTTGATCGTGTTGTTCACCGCCATTTTTGCCACCATCTCGGTGATCGAAGATCGCCGCGAAGGCTTCATGCAATCGGTCTTGGTCGCGCCCGTCGGCCGCTGGCCCGTGCTGTTCGGTAAGGTGATGGGCGGCTCGGCGATCGCTTGGGTGCAAGCGGTTTTCTTTTTGTCGCTAGTTCTCTTGTTCGGTACCGCGCCACTCACATGGAGTCTGGTGCCGCTGTTGCTGTTGCTTGCCCTCGTTGCGATTGCGATGTGCTCGCTCGGCATGATCGTGGCGTGGCCGATGGACAGCACCCAAGGTTTCCATGCGATCATGATGCTCGGTTTGATGCCGATGTGGTTGCTCTCGGGTTCGTTCTTTCCGATCCCTGCGTACGATTCAGCGGCCGGAATTGGGCCGATGATTCTCGGTACGATCATGCGAGTGAATCCGTTGAGCTATTCGATGGCTGAGATGCGACATTTGCTGTATCCGTCAATCGATTTCGCGAGTGCCGGTTTCGCACCCTCGCATTTGACGTGTTGGCTTGTGTCGATCGCGGCTGCGATTTTCACAACCACACTGGCGTGGCGATTGATGCGCGGCAGCCGTCGTGCGGACATCGTTGTTTAACTCACTTCTTCGCGAGAGCGTCCCATGCGAACCGCAGTTCACCTCGTTCTGATTTTGCTCGCTGGCGTTGGCTTAGGACTGTTCTTTCGTTCGCAAAGAATAGCGAACCAACGCGAGCAACCTTCCAGCGACGATATCGTCTACACCACCGATATCGCGCCTGGTGAGATAGTCGATGATTCGGCAATGCACTTCGATAGCGGCAAGGCGGATGAAACTGAGTTTTCGGCGCCGACCGGTGATTTGCCTGAAGGATGGACAACGCATTTTGAGCTAACCGAGCGCAGCGGCGAGTCGGTTAACAGTGATCAACTTTTGGGAACGCCGTATCTCGTTAGCTTTTTCTTCAGCCAATGCCCGAGCACGTGTGTCCAACAGAACCAGAAGCTGATGGAACTTCAAAAGGAATTCCAAGGCGAGAACGTTCGCTTCCTCGCGATCTCAGTCGACCCAGAGCACGACTCACCGGAAGTCTTGAAGGAGTACGCGGCGAGGTTTGGCGCGGATCCCGATCAGTGGCTGTTTCTCACCGGCGACCTGGGTCACATTCGTCGCGTGGGTGCGGAGATGTACTTTTTGCCTGTCGATAAGCAACTGCACACGGAGCGTTTCATCTTGATGGACGCGCAAGGCAAGCCCGCGGGTAAGTACCTTTGGAGTGACGAGCGGCAATTTGAAAAATTGAAGTCGAAAATACAAGAGATGCTCAGCCACCTACCGATAGAGAAGCCATAGTCATGCCTTGGGAATTCCTTTCCAATAATCTGCCGCACGCAACAGCAACGCTTAACGCCGTCGCCACGGTGCTCCTTGCCATGGGGCTTGTTGCGATTCGCCAAGGCAAGGCTCGCAAGCATAAGAAGCTGATGCTGTCGGCGCTCGCTGTCAGCGCCGTTTTCTTGCTGCTGTACCTGTTCCACAAAGTCGCTCTGTATCAATTCACTGGCGAGCCGAATAAGCGGTTTCCGACGGATCCCGCGGTCGCATCCGACGCGGCGCGATATACCTACTACTCGATACTCGGCTCGCACTTGGTGTTAGCGATCACAGTTCCGTTTATGGCTTTGCGAGCGGTATACCTGGCCCAGAAAGGTCGGATCGTCGCGCACAAAAAATGGGTGCGATACGCGTATCCGATTTGGATGTATGTTTCGGTTACTGGTGTGCTGGTGTATCTGATGCTGTACCAGATCTACGCACCTGCATAGGTTGAGCGCGCTCCTAGAGTTCTGTCCAGCGTAAAAATTAGGGTTGCAGAGTGAGCCATCGGCGCTAGCCGCGGGTGTTGCGCGGAACCTGACGTGCGTTCGGCTCACCCAGAGTTTAAGACTGGACGAAGCGGTTTGTGGCTCTGCCGTCGCGTTGCGACTGTGGGATTGCACTTGATCGAGAACCTCGGACTTACGTCCGAGGCTAGTGCATGCCGTCCCTATCGGGACTAGAACTTGCGCAATCAAAAAGCGATGCAACCCCAATCTTTTGACAGCCCAGCACTAGGCTGCGGATTAACGAATTCGCTTCAAAGTAGCAGGCACACTCCGTGTGCCGCAGCCTCAGAAACCCAGCGTTTCAGGATCGCAAATGGTTAATTCACAACGTCTCAGGCAAGTGATTGCGAGTTGGGCGTTAAAGTGAGTTCGACGGGACAATGGTCGGAGCCTAGCACTGAGGTGTGGATGCGTGCGCCGTGGACTCGACTCCAAAACTTCTTTGCGACCCAGAAATAATCGAGGCGCCATCCGATGTTCTTGGCTCGCGCGTTACTGCGGTACGTCCACCAGCTGTAATGGCCCGGGCCAGGTTGGAATTCACGAAACGAATCAATGAAGCCGGCGCTAGCGATCGCATCGACGCCAGCTCGTTCTTCATCCGTGAAGCCCGCGTTCTTGCGATTCGCTTTGGGATTGGCGAGATCAATTTCTTTGTGGGCACAGTTGATGTCACCACAGAAGATCACTGGCTTTCGACTGTTGAGCCGTTTGATGTATGCCAAGAACGCGACGTCCCATTCTTGGCGATAGTCCAGGCGAAGCAGCTCGCGTTGTGAGTTGGGCGTGTAGACCGTCACGAGGTGAAAGTCATCGAAGGTGGCAGTAATCACACGGCCTTCGTTGTCGTGTTCCTCCATGCCGATGCCAAGCGTTTCTTTCTTGGGTTTCGTTTTGCTCCAGATCGCTGTGCCGCTGTAGCCCTTCTTGGCGGCCGAGTTCCAGACTTGGTGATATCCCAGGTCATCCGCCCAGCCGAGATCGACTTGCTCGCGTTCGGCTTTGACTTCCTGGAGGCAGAGCATGTCGGGTTGCTCGGATTCGATGAATTCGCGAAAGCCTTTATCCATGGCGGCGCGGATGCCGTTGACGTTCCAAGATACAAGCTTCATTACCGATCCAATCGATGTCTGTTCGTAAGGCGAGGGGGAAAGCGTTTGCTTTCCAATCCAGACAATGTGCCTTGTTGTTCCGTCCTGCACAACGAGTCTGGGGGCACAGAGTCTGCCGGATAGTCGCCGGCAGTGGCATCGTTCACAATTGTGGCATGAGAGAAAAGCTTAGAATTGACGCTGGTGCATCCGACGAGTCGCTTCGCGAGCAGATCGAAGCTGCTTGCGCGGCGATGGAGGCGACCTTCGACGATGGATTTTATTCCAAGGTCACCGTGCATCGGCACTGGTCCAAGCACAACCCAGAGATCTCCGGCAAGATCGCTCGCCCGAGTGCTTATCGTTGGTACTTGCGTCGTGAGCTATTCAAGCTCGCGCGTCGCGGTGCGGAAATTTCGATCACGCGTTCGCGTCCACGGGTGAGTCTCAGTTCGCCGACGTTGTTGTCGTTGATTGATGAGACCGACTTTGATTTGACTCGCAAGAAAGTCTTCTTGTTCGGGCCGGAACGTTCGGAGCTTTCGATAGAGCGACTTGAGCACTACACCGGCACGCGCGCGGAGGATTTCCAGCGGTACGTGTTGCTCACCAACTATCAGATGCACATGGATGCATTCGCAACGCAGTTTCCAGATTGTGTTCGCCCGAGTCGTACTGGCGTCCAGATGCCAGCGTTTCATACTCGCGAGAGTGAGAATCGAGGTCTTAGCATCGTCAATATCGGAGTTGGTCCGTCGAACGCGAAAAACTTGACCGACCATCTCGCGGTGCTTCGACCCGATGCGATGTTGATGGTCGGGCACTGTGCCGGGGTCCGTAATCACCAAGAGATCGGTGACTTTGTGCTCGCGTCGGCATACATGCGTGGCGACCACTTGCTTGATGATTCGTTGCCGTTGTCGGTACCGATCACGCCGAGTTTCCTTTTCAATCGAGCCCTTGCTCGAGTGCTCGACGATACGGGAATGCGATATCGCCTTGGCACGGTGTATACAACCGGAGATCGGAACTGGGAGTTAGCACTTCGGCGAACCATGGAAGATCTGAGGGCGAGTCGCAGCATCGCGGTCGACATGGAATCGGCGACGGTGGCCGCCAATGGATTTCGCTATCGAATTCCCAGTGCGACGTTGTTGTGTGTTTCCGACAAGCCACTGCACGGACAACCCAAGCTTCCTGCTGAAGCAAAGACGTTTTACGACGACACGAAAAGCAAGCACATTGAAATCGCCACCGCTGCGATCGGCTCAATCAAAGAAGACTTCCCCGATGGTTTACCCAACAGTGACATTCGCGCCTGGGAAGAACCACTCCTAGGCGGCCCCGATCAACCGCCACTCAGCAGCGACTAGCGAGACAATCGCAACGATTGATTCCAGCCCAGATATTTACCAGCCCAGTTCGCTGAGTATCCAGTCGAAGACAGGGTTGGCTCCGTCGCCTTCGGTTGGTCGGACGAGTCCGAAGTGGGTGGTTGCGAATACTTTGACGCTGTGAGCTTGCGGCCATGCTGTCGCGCTCTGGACCGTGACGGCCCCGTCTGCACTGCCGTCCTGGAGTTCCTTCATCGCAAGCAGCCGCGATAGTTTGCTGACGTACTGGGGTGGGATGCCTAAACGTGCTAGCTCGTCGGGTAGATGTGTTCTCAGTAGTTCACGCTCTTCGTTCCTCAGAAAACTCTTGCTTCCAGCAGCAACGTGATAGCGAATCGACGCGGGGACCTTGCATCGACTGAGTTCGCGAAGGAACGGGCTTGCGGGACGGAGTTGCTGGCCAGCGGAGTCGTATCCATCGGACAAGAGATCGAGCAGCCGAAAATCGTCTTTTGTTAATCGTGCAAACGCATTGATTAAGCCGAGTTCGAGCTGAAACTCCGCCAGCGAGGAGCCTTCGAATGGAGTGCCAAGTGTGAAAACGTCTGTCACCATCTCAGCGGGAAAGCCCGGCTTGGCGATCGCAGCGGTCGTGATCAGCCCGCCGAGACTGTGAGCGACGATCACCAGTTTGGTATTCGGGTGAGTTCGATGCAGCTTGCTGAGTTCCGAGTAAAACGAATCGATGGCGTTCTGGGGCGGCGCATTGTTCGGATAGTCGAACGTCAGTGATGCGATGCCAAGTTCGCTGCATCGTTTGCGAGCATCCATGAAGGTTGAGCCGCCACCTTCAAGCCCATGGATAAACAGAATTGCTTTGTCCTTGTTATGCAGGTCGGTCGGTGCGTCCAATCGACAGGGTGAGAGTGTGTTGACGAGAGCGCCGAGTCCCTCGGGCGGAAGCGAGATGCGAAGTGTGTTGCCAGCGACTTCGACTTTCAATTGATCCGTTGCCTGAAGCAGCATCAGTGTCGTGAGTTCTGCGGTACCAAACGGTTGCCACTGCGGCGTGTCGGATGCGAACCAACCAAGTTGCCCGCGTAACGCATTCAGATCGTATCGGCCTTGATCGAGCACGACCGTGATCTGTTTCCAGGTCGGAAGTGGCCCGTTCACGGTTTGGTCGCCTGTCTCAGCGCGACGTGGTGTTTGTGAATAAGCTGGGGTCCATGAAGTCAGTGTGATCGCAACACCGATTACGAATGATGTGTACGAAGGACGCAAGTAATTCTGCATTGGTTTCTCTAGAGACGTTTCTGTGTGGCTTGTCTTGGTCTGTTTGGCTGGTCTCGGAATCGCAAGTTGAAGGGCCGAGCCCATGGTTGCTCTGAGTTGGTTCCAAGGGAATAGCAACGCTCATTGTCGGTTCAAGAAAGCAGGCCACGGTTTGCCTCCATCGGGTCGCACAAAATGCCCAGATTGACGGAGAATGTGTTCGCCGTCATTGCGATGTGAAGATTTAGCCAACGTTTGTGTATTTGGGGGTGCCGGTGCTAGACAATTTCCATCGCTGCTCGTTGAATGTCGCATCAAAATTCGTGATTGATCGAAGTCGTTCTGTGAGGATGAAATGGATTTGTCGTTAGTCTTCCAACTTTGTGGTTGGCCTCTCGTCATCGGATTAGTCGTTGCCGAAGCGATCTTGTTGATCGCAGTTGGGTATCTGGCATTCGTCGCCAAGCGGGAGAGTCTCTTACAAGCGTTCTTTCCGTTAACGTTGGTCCCAGTTGCCATCGGGTTGCTCAACAGTTTCATCGGTGTTGTCGGAGGCATTGGAATGCAGGTTGATGAGAACTCGACTTATGGGCTTGATCCGAGTTTCCTGTTGCAGATGAATTTGATTCCTTTGCTCGCTGGTTGCATTGCTGCATTGCCGGCTGCTGGTCTCTGTGTCGCGAGTCGATTTCGTCTCGCATGGCAATCGAGCGGTTTAAGGCTGATCCCAGAGAAGCCGCCAGTCGAAGACATCGAAGACGAAGACTTCCAAGAGCGAAAGCGAGTCGCCCGCGAAACCGACGACTACCTCGAACGGCTCGTGAAGGCTCGGTAGCCGGCTGCCTCTGTAGCGACTGTCGCCCATTTTTGAGTGTTCTTCGTCACGTCTGATGCTCCCTTTTTTGCCGTTGGGGGCCCGGTCGAGATCATTGCTGAAGCCAATTTGCTAAGGCGTGAAACCGTTTGTAGCGAAGTTGAAGCACTGGATTCTTGGGCAGAAACCTCGATCTACGAGGAATAACCTGCCGATTCGCGGTAAATCGGGCAAAATAAGGCCCCAGCGTCCATTTACAATTCTGGGGCCGATCGCCTAAACTGCCGGGCTTTCGACAGCAGCAATCGGCAGTATTTAGGGTTATTTTCCAGCGTGTTTGAGTCGCTTTCGGACGGTTTGCAATCGGCGTTTAAGAGCTTGCGTGGCAAAGGCAAGCTCACCGAGAGCAATATGCGCGATGGTCTGGACATCGTCCAGAAGTCCATGCTGGAGGCCGACGTTAGCTATCCCGTGGTCCAGGACTTCATGTCCCATGTGACCGAGCGAGCCCTTGGAAAGCGGGTTCTGCTGAGTCTGAGGCCGCATGAAGAGCTGATCCAGATCGTTCACGACGAGCTGATTTCGCTGCTCGGACCCGTCGATTCATCGCTGCACCTGAAGAGCGAAGGCCCGACGATCATCATGCTTTGCGGATTGCAAGGCAGCGGTAAGACGACGACCTGTGGCAAGCTGTCTCAGTTGCTCAAGGAACAGAACGTCAACGCGTTCCTCGTCGCAGCCGACTTGCAGCGACCAGCTGCCATCGAGCAATTGCACGTCATTGGCCGCCAATTGGATGTACCGGTTTACAGCGACGTCAGCGAAAAAGACCCCGTAAAGGTCTGTCAAACCGGCGTCGAGAAAGCCAAGGCTGCTGGGGCTCGAGTTGTCATCCTGGATACGGCTGGGCGATTGGCAATCGACAAAGAGTTGATGGCTGAGTTGCAGCGGATCGACAAGAAAGTCTCGCCCGACCAGGTTTACCTCGTCGTCGACGGGATGACGGGTCAAGACGCTGTGAATAGTGCGGGCGCGTTCAACGAGTCGTTAGAACTCGACGGCGTCATCATGACGAAGCTGGACGGTGATGCCCGAGGCGGAGCGTTGCTGTCGGTCAAGCACGTGACTGGCGTCCCGATCAAGTTCATCGGAACAGGCGAGCATTTTGATGCGCTCGAGCCGTTCCGTCCCGAAGGGATGGCTGGCCGAATCCTGCAGATGGGCGATATCGTCGCTGCGGCTCGTGAAGCTCACCGGATTGTGGATGAGAAAGAGCGGGAAGAGCTCGAAAAGAAGATGGCGTCTGGCGATTTCACGCTGGATGACTTCAAGAACATGATGGAGAAAGTCGCTAAGCCTGGCCTGATGGGCAAAATGATGGGCTTGATGCCTGGCATGGGCCAGTTCAAGGAGATGCTCGATAGCGACGAGGCGGCTGGTGGGATTCGCCAAACCATTGGTGCGATCAACAGCATGACGATGGAAGAGCGTCGCAATCCCAAGATCATTGATGCACCTCGACGAACGCGGATTGCCAGTGGTGCTGGTATCCAGTCGCATGTGATCTCGCAGCTGATCAAACAGTTCGAAGTGATGAAGCCGATGATGCAGGCATTGTCCGGCGGCGGTGTTGGCGATCGCATGAAGATGATGAAACAGCTTCAAGCCAGCGGAGCGTTGTCGGACCCGTCCATGCGCGGCATGAAGATGAAAAAGGGCACAGGCAAGCGACTCAGTAATGCTGAGCGCGAAAAACTGAAAAAAGAACGAGACCGGTTGGCCCGGCGAGCAAAACGCAAGGGCTAGCACTACAAAATAAATCAATGCGCCTCCGTGGCGTTGTCACGGGAATCACCGCAGAGAAACGGCAAGCGAAAAGTTCGTTTGCACACTATGAGTGAGATCGAATGAGATCTCGAGGAGTTTGTTAGTAACGATGGCAGTAAGAATTCGTATGAAGAAAATGGGCCGGGCTCACCGACCTTTCTTTCGTGTGTGTGCAATGAACCAACGTAGCCCACGTGATGGTCGCGTCATTGAGGAACTCGGTCATTATGATCCGATGTGCCCAGAAACCGATGCACGAACCGTGCTCAAGACAGACCGAATCGATTACTGGTTGAGCGTTGGTGCCCAGCCAAGCGATAAGGTGGCTGTGCTGATCAAGAAGTACGGCACCAATGGGACTCACCTCGATGCCCAGAAAGCTGCCCTCGAGCGTTTGGGCACTCGCAAGCACTACACGCCTGCGCCGCCAGCTCCCAAGGCTGCAAAGCCAGCCCCCGCTCCTGAGCCAGTTGCTGAAGAACCAGCACCTGCCGCAGAAGCGGCTGCGACCGAAGAAACCGCAGCCGAGTAATAGTGTCCAACGATGCGATTTGACATCGTGACGCTGTTTCCAGCGATCTTCGATGGATACTTGACTCAGGGGTTGCTTGAGAAAGCGATCCGAAACGACATCGTCGGCATCCACCTCCATGATTTACGGGACTGGTCGCGAGACAACCCGCATCGACAAGTGGATGATCGGCCGTTCGGTGGTGGGCCTGGGATGTTGATCCAGGTCGACACGGCGGTTGAGTGTGTCGAAGCGGTCGAAGCGATGGAGGCCACGCCGAGTCGAAAGATTCTGCTGACGCCCCAAGGAAAGCGACTCGATCAACGACTCGCCGAAGATTTTGCAACTTCCGATCGGCTGCTTATTATGTGCGGTCGTTACGAAGGGTTTGACCAGCGGGTCGTGGATATCCTCGAACCGGAAGAAATTAGCGTCGGTGACTTTGTCCTCAATGGAGGCGAAGTGGCCGCAATGATCATCATCGATTCCGTCGTCCGGTTGTTGCCTGGCGTCCTCGGTGATGAACAAAGTAGTATCGATGACTCGTTCAGCCGCGGAAATCGGATGCTCGAGTTTCCCCAATACACAAGACCAAGAGAATTTCGGGGACACAGTGTTCCTGAAGTATTGCTCGGTGGTGACCACAAGGCGATTGCCAAGTGGCGTGCCGAGCAAAGCCAGTTGAGGACTGAGCAACGACGTAGCGATTTGTTGTAACGCCGCGAAGTTGTTTGATTCGAGACTTAAAATAAACCATTAACATCCAATCCCTTTGAAGGATGAACCGGCTATGAGCCAAGCAATCATGGACCTGGTCGAAAAGACCTCGTTAAAAACAGAAGTGCCGCAATTCGAAGTTGGTGACACGGTCGACGTGCACACCAAGATTCTCGAAGGCAACAAAGAGCGAATCCAAGTGTTCTCGGGCGTGGTGATCGGCCGCAGCGGCTCGGGCGCCAAAGAGATGTTCATCGTACGCCGCATCGTGGCGGGTGAAGGTGTGGAGCGTAAGTTCCCAATCCACAGCCCCCGCATCGACAAGGTCGAAGTCAAGCGAAGCGGCGTTGTTCGTCGTGCAAAGCTGTACTTCCTTCGCGATCGCGTGGGCAAGGCAGTGCGTTTGAAAGAGCGTCGTCGCTCGTCATAACCCGTCTTATTGTACGCCAAGCGGTGCTTCCCTGTGCAGTCTCATTCTTCAGCGAGAGTGGGGCTGCGGTAGCGAATCGCTTCGCGCATGGATTGGTGTGAGCCAATATGTTTCGACTCGTCGATACCTTCAGGGATTGGCGAGATCGTTACATTGCTTGGCGTTACGGAGCAATTGATCCCGCAGCCCTGGTGGGCAAACGCGGTGAACAAGCCGCGGCCAGGTTGCTTCGCCGCAAAGGTCTTGTCGTCGTCGCGGAGAGCGAATCGGATCGTGGCGGCGAGATCGATCTCATCGCCATCGACAGTAAACGCTCGCTTGTGATCTTTGTCGAAGTCAAGACGCATTCGACACGCAAGCCGGGCCATCCGGCCGAGCGAGTCGACGAGATCAAGCAAGGCCGAATCACACGAGCGGCGCTGCGGTATCTCAAACGCAAATCACTTCTCGGCTGCCGCTGTCGCTTCGACGTCATTGCCGTCTGGTGGCCTGACGCAACGCCTGAGCCGGCGCGTATCGAGCACTACGAAGCCGCCTTCGAAGCCATCGGTGAAGGCCAATTCTATTCGTAGGCTGCGGAAGTGATTGGTAAAAGGTGTGTGGTAAAAAATGAAGAGAAGGCCGGGCAAGCGATTCGTGCCAGCTGCTATCTCGACAGGGTTTGATTGTTAACCATTTTTTACCTCACATCTTTTAGCAACGGATTTCTCGTTCTCTAAACGTTACTTGCCAGCAACACAGTTCAGCGGTCGAGAGGCTAGGTGACGATTTTTGATTGCTTGTCCCAGCGGACGAAACCTTCGATAGCTTGGTACTCGGGCAGGCCGAGTTGGTCATAACGGCGAGCCGTTTGCGAGTTGCGGTCTTCGGCGCGTTGCCAGAACTCGCGATTGTCACTGCCCGGGAACAAGGCTCGGTCTTTTTGCGATTGGTGCTTGAAAATCGCGACGCGTTTTCGTTCCACTTCATCGGGGCTCAGTGGTACCGCCATCTCAATTCGGTGAATCGGCCATTCTTGCCAAGCGCCTCGATATAACCACACTTCACAGCTTGCATACCAATCGTCGTCTCGACAGCAATTGCAAGCTTGGATGATCGCACTCAGGCAGGTTCGGTGCGTGCCGTGTGGGTCCGATAGGTCTCCGGCGGCATAGATTTGGTGCGGTCGAATCTTTCGCAAAAGGTCGACGGTGATTTGTACGTCTTCGGCGCCGAGTGGTTTCTTTTTGACTCGTCCCGTCTCGTAAAACGGGAGGTTTTGGAAGTGGAGGTTTTGCTTGGTGATGCCACAGTAACGTGTTGCAGCACACGCTTCGCCTTTGCGAATTAAGCCTTTGATTCTCTGGACTGCGGGGCTGTCGACTTGTCCAGGTTGCTTGTTTCGAAGGAACTGGTCGACGTGCTCATCGAGCTCACGTATTGGATCCGTTGTGAGTTGGAACTCTTTGCAATAGTCTTCGACAAACTCAGCAAACCGAATTGCATCGTCATCAAAGACGGCGATATTGCCCGATGTTTGGTACGCGACGTGGACGTCGTGCCCTTGATCGACAAGGCGTATCAGGGTTCCGCCCAGTGAGATCACGTCATCGTCTGGGTGCGGTGAAAAGATAAGCACGCTTTTCGGAAAGATGTTATCGAATGGGCTGGGTCGATCACCGGGTTGTTTTGCTGCGGTGGGTTTTCCGCCTGGCCAGCCAGAAATAGTGGCCTGCATGTGGCGGAAGACTTCGAGGTTAATGTCGTAGGCGCTACCTCGCTTCGCCAACAGATCTTGCATCCCCGCTTCGTTGTAATCCGCGTTCGTGAGCTTCAGTAGAGCTTTGTTTGCTGTCGCGGAGAGTGACAGCACGGCACGAAGAACGGTTTCCTTGGTCCAATCGACTGGACCAAGTAGCCACGGAGTTTGGACGCGAGAGAGTTCTGCCGCGGCGGCTTCGTCGAGCCAAACCGAGGCGTTTTTGTGTTGTTGCAAAAACGTAGCTGGGATCGAGGCGGTGACGTTGCCTTCGATTGTGCGCCGGATGATGCCCGCTTTGCCTTCGCCGAACGCAAGCAAGACGACGCGGCGGGCTTCGAGGATCGTGGCAACGCCCATTGTGATGGCGCGACGCGGCACATTCTCGGCGCCGAAGAATTCGCTCGCGGCGTCAATGCGTGTGACTTGATCGAGCGTGATCAAACGTGTTCGCACCGTGGATTCGGAGCCAGGTTCGTTGTGGCCGATGTGTCCGCTTCGACCGATCCCGAGGATCAAGATATCGATACCACCAGCGTCAACGATTTGCTGTTCGAAATCGCGGCAATAGTCCGCCACCTGGTCGATGTCGAGTGTGCCGTCGGGGATATGGATGTTGGCGCGGTCGATATCGATTTGATCAAACAGATGCTCATTCATGAACCGCACGTGGCTTTGCAGCTCATTCGGGTTCATCGGGTAGTACTCGTCGAGATTGAACGTCACGACATTCGAAAACGACAATCCCTCGTGTTGATGCAGCCGTACAAGTTCGGCATAGAGTCCTGTGGGCGATGAGCCTGTGCTCAGTCCCAAGACGAACTGTTCGCCCGCAGCAGCTCGACTGCGGATCTCAGTCGCAATTTCTGCGGCGAGTTCATGTGCAATCTCTGAGGAATCGTCACGAACATGGCATGGGATGTGTTCTCGCTCGCAGGACATCGGATGCTCCATGATGAAAATCAATCACAGTAGGTTGTGAGTGGTGTCGGATACTAAATTGTGTTGGGTCGGGCGTAGGCGGCAGCACCCAAGATCCCCGCGTCGCCGCCCAGTTTAGCGAACTCAATGGATACAAACCCACCGATTTGCCTTAACGAGTATTTTTGAACGGTGCTTATGATCTCGGCCAAGAATTTTTGTCCTGTCTGTGTGCTTGTTTGCCCAAAGGTCATGGCACCACCCAAGAGCACAACGCTGGGGTCGACGCAGTGGCAAAAGAGTGAAATGCCAACACCAAGATGACGTGCGGTGGCGAGCACCGCAGCGTTGGCGACAACGTCACCCGACTCAGCTTCATTGGCGATGATTTGGGGTGTCAGTTGTTCGTCGTCATAGTTCGCAAGTGAGCTGTTTTGAGATCTTTCAGTGAGTAGTTGCCGCGCCGTGGTTAGAACGCCTGCGGAGCCAGCATACGCTTCTAGGTGACCCGGCATACCGCATCCACAGACACGATGATTCGGACTTGTGTCGATGACGACGTGTCCGATTTCACCGGCACAGCCATGAGCGCCGCCGAGAGGTTTTCCCTGGATCACGACACCGCTACCGATGCCCGTGCCAAGCGTCACGAGAGCTAGTGAGTCGTCGATCATGCCTCGGTGAGTGAACTCGCCGAAGGCGGCGGCACTCGCGTCATTGAGTACAACGACATCGCGACCAAACCGGCTCGACAATTCGCTCTTGAGTGGGAAGTTGATCCACTGAAGCAAGTTGGAAAGTTCTTTCAAGACACCCTGGTTGATATCCAAGATGCCTGGCACAGCGACGCCGATGCCATCGAGTGAATCCAGGCTCAGGCCGACGGAGTTGGCGAGTTGTTTGCCGGCGCTAAAGATAAAGTCACAGACGCGTTGCGGTTGGTCGAGCGATGCAGTGAGAGTGGTTTGCTGGGCAAGGATACGCCCGCTTGGATCGACGAGACCTAGTGCGTCATCCAGCCTAAGAATTGGGGTTGGTTGATTTGCTTAAATTAGCGGAAACTTTCGTCAACACACGGAGGTTTCCAATGATCAAAAAGTATATCGTCCGACTCTCGGATGAAGAACGCCAAGTTTGTC
>JBGTAI010000071.1:0-33551 GCA_041749955.1 Pirellulaceae bacterium
CGAGTTGATCGGCCGAGGAGGAATGGGGGCGGTCTACCGTGGCCGTCAATCGAGCTTGGATCGCGATGTCGCCATTAAAGTTTTGCCACGTGAGACGCAAGCATCGTCGCAACTTGGCGAGCGTTTCCAGCGTGAAGCTCAAACATTGGCCAAGCTTCATCATCCCAACATCGTGTCCGTGTTCGACTTCGGTCAGGCCGATGGGTGGTTTTACATTGTGATGGAATACGTGGATGGCGTGACGCTTCGTGAAATGATCCGCGCTGGCAACGTGGCGGCTGAAGAAGCACTGCAATTGGTGCCTGCGATTTGCGACGCGTTGCAATTCGCGCACAGCAATGGCATCGTGCACCGCGACATCAAGCCAGAGAATATTTTGATCAACCGTAATGGCCAAGTGAAAATCGCCGACTTTGGACTCGCGAAGATCATGCGAGACGAAGACACGCTCGCACCAGAACTCGAGCTAACCGGTACCCAACAAATCATGGGAACGGCGAAGTACATGGCTCCAGAGCAAATGTCGGCGACAAAAACAGTTGACCATCGTGCCGACATCTATTCTGTGGGAGTTGTATTTTACGAATTGCTGACTGGTGAGTTGCCGATGGGTTGGTTCCAGCCGCCATCGATGAAAGTTTCGGTGGATGTCCGATTGGACGAAGTCGTGCTCAGGACGCTAGAGTCTGAACCACAACGGCGCTACCAACAAGCAAGTGAGATCCGCACGGCCATCGAGAACTTGAAAATCCGCCCGGATGGACCCAGCAGCAGAGCTGGGTCGGATGTGTCCGCTGGCAAATTCCGACTTCACAAACTGCTCGATGTCACTGAAAGCAAGTACCGTACGCTTCATTCGGTCAGCACCATACTGGGAGTCGTTGCTTTTCCGCTGCTTGCGTTTGTGATGACATTCGTGAACTTCATTGCCGTTGGCGTTTGCGTGGTGGCTGCCTTGGCTTCGTTGGTCTATTCCGTTCGCATTAAGCAAAAACAGGTTTATCGAGCCAGCTACAAAGGGCACGACATTGTGCTGGACAATAGCGGCACGTGGGCTGAGAAAGTTTTCCTTGACGATGGACTTGTTCGCACGGGCGGATTCGGCACAAAGATGGAATTTCGCACCAAGATCAAAGCCGGTGACGGCATCGGCGATGAAATTATCATCTGGGTTGACGCTGGCTTCAGCACCATTCGCTGCCGCATCGAAGCAGAAGAGAAACTTGGTTAAATCCGTGGCGAGAAAACTCTAGCGTGTAATGAGGTTGCGGCAAACGTCGGGGATAGCGGCTTTATTGGCCAGGTGAAAGGTTGGGATCCGCTGGGAAATCAATGGGCCAGCGACGGCGCCGTAGTCATTGATGTCGTGAGTGTTGATGATGACGGCCACGGCCCAGCCGCGACGTGACATGCTGATGATGGAGCTCAGTGCTTCCACGGGACAAGATTGCACGATGAACAACAATGTCGTTTCGTTTGAGATGCGACTTTGACTTTCCGCAATGAGCTGGGGAAGTGTCAATCCGTCGGTGCGTTCGAGTCGCGCGAGCGTTCGCGAGACTTCGGCAAGTTGTACTGGGCCACGAGAGGCTCCGACGATGACGGGACGCAATCGATCGCTCTCGCCAAGCATTTCGGCGGATTGGCGGGCAGCGTCTCGAACGCGTGCGTCACCGACCCAGCCTTCGTTTCGAATTCGGTCGGCGGCGTCGCGTCCGTTGGTGACAAGCCCAAAGGGTTCTCCGGCGTCGTGCAGTGTGGCAGCGATGGATGCTGCGGCCGTGATCGCGAGATCACTTCGCATCGGTTCATGGTTCGAAGGATTAGTGGACTTGTGCAGATCGAGAACGAGAGTCGCGCCGATGATCGATGATGGCTCGTAGACTTTGCTGTGCAAGGTTCCCGTGCGCGCGGTAGCAGCCCAATGGACACTTCGCATCGGGTCACCGGGTTGCCATTGACGGATCCCGCGAAGACGTGTCGGATCATCCATGACGTTGTCTCGCATGCGGATCTCGCCGATCGGCCGACGTGAACCAATGTCATAGCCGGTGAGCGATACAATTTCGGGAAGCACGGTGAGGTATTGGGGTTGGGTTCCGACGCGGTAACGCCGATACAGCCCCATCAAGTCGCCAGTCTCGAGAACCGTCGGGCCAATTTGGTAGTATCCTCGCCGGTTACAGCGAAGTGTGTATTGGATCTCACGAGTCTGTTGAGGCCACAGCATCATGACTTGCACGCGACTGCCGTCGATCTCAAGCGACGACGGCGTTTGCAAAAGAGCGGAACGCGGCAACAGGTCTTCGACAAGTAGCCAGATGATCGGGATCTTGGAGTGGTTGGTAAGTGCGATGTCGACGTTGACGAGCGAACCGAGTTTGAGCTCGCGATCGATTCCTTCGCGCACGGCAACGACTGAGTCGGTCCAGACTCTCGCGAGCATCGCGTTGAGTGCGAGCACACCTGCGACCGTGATGCCCGCCAGCACCCAGAGCGATGCGCCAAACAACATGCCGCACAGCAATAGCGCAGCAACACCAGCGATCCAAGCGAAGACGTTGGTGCCTTGTGGCTTGCCGGTCATGGAGAGGCTGGGCTCAAAGAGAACGGTTGGTGGTGATGGGGTGCGATGGTGAAACGAGTTAGTAGTAACTCTCGTCAGCTCGCTTCGATCGTGGGCACAGCGATCTCACACAAGATCGATTCGAGAATGGTTTCGCTCGTGACTTTGCGAAGTCGACTTTCGGGGCGCACGATCAAACGGTGGTTCATGACTGGGGCGACGATCTTCTTGACATCGTCCGGCAACACGTAGCTGCGTCCGCGGATCGCGGCCATGGCTTGTGAGCATCGAAATAACGCGATCGTCGCTCGGGGGCTGCCACCAAGTGCCAGGTCGCTGTGCCCACGCGTCTCGTGAACGATTTGCAACAAGTACTGGCGAACTCGCGGATCGACGTGGATCTTGCGAACAGCTTGTTGGGCCTGGACGAGCTCCTCAGCACCAGCAACCGGCTTGAGCGTGTCGACTGGATGTTTGAACTGCAGCATGTCGAGCATCCGCATTTCTTCTTCCATCGTCGGATAGCCGAGCGTGAACCGCATCAGGAATCGGTCGAGTTGGGCTTCGGGAAGCGGAAACGTGCCTTCATGGTCGACTGGGTTTTGGGTTGCGATCACCAAGAACGGCGGCTTCAACACATGAGTCGTCCCGTCGACCGTGACACAGGCCTCGGCCATCGCTTCGAGCAATGAAGCTTGGGTCCGTGGAGTCGCCCGGTTGATTTCGTCGGCCAAGAGGATTTGCGTGAACACGGGACCAGGACGAAATTCGAACTGGGTCGTTTTCTGGTTATAGATGGACGTCCCCGTCACATCGCTGGGGAGCAAGTCCGGGGTACATTGAACTCGCTTGAACGAACATCCGACGCTTCGTGCCAAGGCTCGTGCCAGCATCGTTTTGGCGACACCCGGGACGTCTTCGAGCAAAATATGGCCGCCGGAGAACCAAGCCACGAGTGACAGCACGAGTTGTTTTCGTTTTCCGACAATGGCAGTCTCGACGTTGGTGATGACACGTTTTGCCAAGTCGCCGACCAAAGCGGCAGCCGCAGCGGGTGAATTTCCCGCAGCGGGTGGGTTTCCGGCAGCCGGTGGGTTTCCGGCAGCCGGTGGGTTTCGGTCGGGCGATGCAGGAGGTGTCGATCCAGGTCGGGCGGCGGGCGGCGTCATACTCGGCTCAATCAATTACGGCTCGGACGGAAAAGACACAAATTTCAAATGCTAAGGCAAATAACGATTGCGAGGGCGCTAAACGGAGGCATTTTGCATGAACTGGGCCGAGAAAACGCCTTTATCGATCTTGCAAGCCAAATCGGATGTGGCAACATACAATTGCTAGATCATGATAATGTGGCACTGCGATTGCTTACACTATGATAGTTCCTGCTGGGGCTGCCACGTCGGCAGATCCAGAATGCGAAGGCGACTCGCAAAAGTTCGCAAAGAGAGACCCGCTGGTGATTACGGTCCCCAATCTGCTGGTTAGCGACGACGACTCGGCATTCCGCCAAGTGGTTTGTGAAGCGTTATTGCGTCGTGGCTTCACAGTTACCCAGGCAAGTGATGGCGAGGAAGCGATTGAGGTGATGAAGCACACCGAAATCCACATGGTGCTCGTCGACTTGCACATGCCAAGGCTGACAGGATTACAGGTCATGGAAATCATGGCCCAGTCGCCTTCGGGGCCGCCCTGTGTGCTGATGAGTTCCGCAATGGACGACGCGATCGAAAAGGAAGCGATGCGGATGCGGGCTTATCGCGTGCTTGCGAAGCCGTTTCGCTTGAGTGAACTCAGTCAAGTGATTTGCGGGGCGCTCTCGGAAGTCTATAATTGGAGACCGCCCAGTTCGTTCGCTTAGAGCGATACAGTTCTTTCGCCTCGAGCGATACCGACCGCAGCCCTCTGGCTCCAGCCCATGACCGGCTTCTGTCCAAAACTGCGGCCCCCGCCCCACCTTTGAAGCCCCGCCTACCTATGTTCTCGCCCATTCAATCTCGACGTGAGTTTCTTCAGCGTTGTGGGACTGGCTTCGGTGCCCTCGCACTCGGGGATTTGCTTTCGCGTGAAGCTCTCGGCAACTCGAGTGTCCAGGGCGCCGGCGAAGTGGCCTTGCATTTCCCCGCCAAAGCCAAGCATGTCATTCACTTGTTTATGAATGGCGGACCAAGTCATGTCGATACGTTCGACCCCAAGCCCGATTTGGAAAAATTCCACGGCAAGACTGCACCGATCGCCAACCTGAAGACCGAGCGACCGACTGGGAATGTGATGCAGTCGCCGTTCAAGTTCAAGAAATATGGCGAGTCAGGAATCGAAGTCAGTGACTTGTTCGCGAAGACAGCTGAGCACGTCGACTCGATGACGATCATTCGTTCGATGCATGCAGACGTTCCGAACCATGAACCGTCGCTGATGTTGATGAACACGGGCGAGTCGCGATTGGTGCGTCCAAGCGTTGGTTCATGGTTGACGTATGGCTTAGGCAGCGAGAACGATAACTTGCCGTCCTTCATTGCGATGTGTCCTGGCGGCTATCCGATCAAGGAATCCCAGAATTGGCAATCCAGTTTTTTGCCGGGCAAATACCAAGGCACGTACATCGATTCGAGCCATTCTCGGATCGATCGCTTGATTGAGAACATTCGATCCAACTCGGTATCGCTTGATGACCAGCGTGACCAATTGGACTTACTTGCGACGCTCAACCGTGAGCACGCGGACCAACGTCCTCATGATCGCCGGTTGGAATCACGCATCGAATCGTTCGAGCTGGCGTATCGCATGCAGAGTGAAGCAGCCGAGGCGTTTGATATTTCTCGCGAAACAGAAGAGACCCGACGGCTTTACGGCGAAGGCGAATTCGGTCGCCAAACATTGATCGCACGCCGGCTTGTCGAGCGTGGTGTTCGCTATGTCCAGCTCTACACGGGCGCGGGTCAACCGTGGGACAACCACGATGACCTGGAAACCAATCACAAGCGACTAGCCGAGAAAGTCGATACCGCCATCGCGGCGCTGCTGAGCGATTTAAAACGCACGGGACTTCTCGAAGAGACGCTCGTGATCTGGGGCGGCGAGTTCGGACGCACGCCAGTGGTTGAGATGCCCAAGGAAGGCAGCAACCAAGGCAAGATGAACGGCCGCGACCATAACCACTGGGGATTCACGATGTGGATGGCTGGCGGTGGCGTTCGTGGAGGACAAGTCGTTGGTTCGACGGATGAGATCGGTTTTGCTGCTGTCGAACGTCGGGTGCACGTGCATGATTTGCACGCGACACTCTTGAAGCTGATGGGTTTCGACCACAAACGTCTCACCTACCGGTACGCTGGCCGCGACTTCCGGCTTACCGATGTTCACGGTCACGTCATCGACGAAATCCTGGCATAATTGCGCTGGTACAAGACCGTTGCGTGCGTGCAGTTTGATCTGCGTCGGTCCCGCTTGGCGATGGGCTGGGCACGTGATTGGCTGGCAATGCGATCGGCTGGGAACGTGATCGGCTATTCTTACGAGTTTGGAAGTGGAAATGCGTCTATTCATTGCAGCTCTTGTTTTTGTTTGCCCTGTCGCACATGCTGATGACACGCCACAGCCACCCAATATTTTGCGGCCCAATATCGTGCGGCCAAACATCGTGTGGATCGTCGGCGAGAATTTTGATCTCGACTTTGGTTGCTACGGCGCCGCGAATGTCGAGACGCCCCATGTCGATTCACTCGCCGCCGCGGGTGTTCGATACACGAACGCATTTTCGACATCACCGGTTTGTGCACCAAGTCGTTCGGCGCTGATGACGGGCATGTATGCGACGACAACGGGGATGCATCCGATGCGATCGCACCGCAGCGATTCGTTCCGGTTGCCTGTTGGTGTCGTCCCACTGACGCATCGTCTAGAGCAAGCGGGTTACCAAACGGCGAACGTGACTCACATCGGCGATCAAGTCGTGGGGACTGGCAAGCTTGACTTGAACTTTGTGAACGAGGGCACGCTTTACCAAACCAAGCTGTGGTCGGACATCGATACGAAAAAGCCGTTCTTTGCCCAGTTCAATATGCCGGAGGCGGAGTACGACATTTATGACCGCAAATCGGCGGAAAAGTCGCGAGTGCCTTGGGTCGGTGAGGAGTGGCACCCAAAAGTTGCGACACCCGAGAACGTGACTCCGCCACCGTACTACCCGGATCACCCAATCGTCCGTGAGGAGTGGGCTCGCTATTTGAACTCGGCATCTGGGATGGACGTGCGAATCGGCTGGATCTTGGAGCAATTGGTTGCTGATGGTGTCGCGGACGACACGGTCGTGATCTTCTTTGCTGACAACGGTCGCTTGGAAGCTCGCGGTATCCACTGGTGTTTTGACAGTGGCTTGCATGTGCCGATGGTGATTCGTTGGCCGAAGAATTTTGCGGCGCCAGCGCAGTACGCTGCCGGACGTGTCGATGACCAAATCATCAGCCTCATTGATCTCACCGCCACGACACTCGCGATCGCTGGTATTGCGCCGCCAACGACCATGCAAGGACGAGTGTTCCTCGGCGATGAAACTCGGCCTCGCCGCAAGTACGCTTTTAGCGCTCGCGACCGAATCGACGAGACGGAGATTGTCCAGCGAAGCGTCCGCGATGAGCGATATCACTACGTCCGAACTTTCACCGATGGAGCCGGCTTCTTATCGCTGAATCGATACAAAGAAAAATGTTTCCTCGTGAAACCTTTGATGCGAGAGCTGTTCGCCGCGGGCACGTTGACGGGCCCGCCAGCCGACCTCATGCAGCCTTTCCCGAAGGAAATGTTGTTCGATACGAAAAACGATCGCTTCGAGATTAAAAATCTAGCGGATTCCGACGACGCCGAAGATCACGAAGCGCTCGTGCGGATGCGAGCGGCGCTGGATGTATGGATGGCGGAAACCGGCGATCTCGGGTTAGTTCCCGAACCGCGTGACGTGGTCGCACCCTTTGAAAAAGAGATGCACGATTGGTTTGGGACGCCCAAGCTCTAATCCATGGGATGATCGAGCTTGGGGCATTGCACTCCGGTCGTGCCTACGGTCGTGTGCGGTCGCTTTCGATGATGCTTGCGAGCCTTGCCTTGAGCCGATCAGCGACGTCGGGGTGTTGCGCGATGACATTGTGCTTTTCCGCTGGGTCATCATCGAGATTGAATAATTGGAACTCAGGCACTTTCGTATTCGCCAATTCGACTTCCACTATGACGTTGCGTGCTGAGCGTTTCGTATAACGATGAAGCTTCCACGCGCCGCTTCGAAGTGCAAGCGAACTGTCGCCATTGTCTTGCTGCACAAGCTCTTCACGTCCACTTGCGTTGGCAATGCCGAGTAACGCGTCGGACACATTGATGCTGTCACGACACGCGTCTTCTGGCAACGGAGTATCAGTTAACGCTGCGAGGCTGCTTGCCAGGTCGATCGTACAGACGACGCTGTCGCTTACACTCGGCTTGATCTTGCCTTTCCAACGAGTGATGAACGGCGTTCGTGTGCCACCTTCATAGACACTGTATTTTCCACCCGTGTAGGGTCCTCCCGCGCGGTGCTCGCCGATCTTTTCGATGGCACCGTCTTTGTAGCCGTCATCGAGTACGGGACCGTTGTCGCTGCACAAGATAACCAGCGTTTTCTCCGCAAGTTGCAAGCGATCGAGTGTCTTCATGATCTCGCCGACACACCAATCAAACTCAATGATCGCATCGCCTCGAAAGCCCAGTGACGTTTTCCCTTGAAAGCGTTCGTGCGGGATTCGTGGGACGTGAATGTCATGGGATGAAAAAAAGAGAAAGAACGGATCTTCTCGGTGCGACTCGATGAACTCGTTCGACTTTTCGACCCATTTGTCGGCTAGGTCTTCGTCGCGAAAACGTGCTGCGTGCCCGCCAGTGTAGAAACCTATGCGGCTGATTCCGTTGTGAATGGTGGAGTTGTGGCCGTGCGACCAATCCATTTTCAACTCATCACGATGCGAGATTCCGGTCGGATGATCTTCGCTCGGTGCCTTGTCGCCGACCCACAACGGATCCGATGGATCAAGATTTAGTACGCGATGATCTTGCACGTACACTTGAGGTACACGATCGTTGGTTGTCGGTAGCAAGAAACAACTATCGAAGCCGATTTCGAGCGGGCCTGGCTTCAGTTCCCCATTCCAATCTGGGCCATCCTCACCGCCAAGACCCAAGTGCCACTTTCCAACGACGGCGGTCGCATAGCCAGCTCGCTTGAGAATCGAAGGGAGAGTTTCTGTTCCAGGCTGGATGATGGCTGGGGCGTTGGGCGGCGCGATGCCGGTACGTTTGCCGCGGAAAGCGTAAGTGCCTGTGAGAAGTGAATAGCGTGTGGGAGTACATGTCGACGCCGAACAATAACCGCTGGTGAAACGGATGCCTTCGTCAGCGAGCTTATCAATGTTCGGTGTTTGCAACGCGGTTGCGCCATAGCACGATACGTCTCCGTAACCGAGGTCGTCCGCCATGATGACGATGACATTCGGTCGCTCCGCCGCTCGCACAGTCGCCGGAGCACTGAAGCACGCCAATGCCAGGATCAACAAATGTTGGCACCGAAAACCGTGGCACCGAAACAAAACACACATACGTCAAACACCTATTCGAAGAAGCTGGAAAACACTAGTTGTCGAGCCCCCGATGATACTCTCTGCGACGGCGTGATGCAGAGTCGTCACGCGAAAGACAACACGAACGACTAGTCTAAACCGCCGATTCGTTCGCCCTGGCCGTTCCATTTGGGAGCGGGGTGTTTGACATTGCCCTCCTGGATTCTGGCCTTGTCGTTGAGTAATCGCATTTGGTCCGCAAGAAATAGACCTGGGACGAGATTCCCTGCACGTCGCAAGCGATACGCCATGCGGCCCTTTCGTTTGAGAAAGTACATACCGCTGATTTCGCCGATGAACAGCTCCCGCTCCAGCCCGCGTCCGATCGTTTCCACGGCATCACCGACATCAAATCCGTCAACATCGACTTTGATCCACATCGCTGGCCGCAATCGAAAACGGAGTTTGCCATAACGATAGTGGTAATAGGTCTGGTCAAACGAAACTCGCTTGAAAACTCGTTCGCTCGGAATGACCCGCGTGACGATGGGCACGTCCTCAGGATGGATCCAACTTTGTCCATCTTGAGGCCAGCGAGCGAAATAGCCGTAATCGGGAAGCGGAGGCCACATCAGACGTTCTGGGCAAAAGGAGTTCGAAAGGCGCCAATTTCGAAAGGCATTAAGTGTCGTTAGCGGAATGCACAGCACAGGCCAAGCGTTTACTGTCTATCGGGTCGATTGATCTATCGAAACGCTTGAATTGTCAACTTCTGTCAAGGCTCGAGCAAGGAGCCAGATCCTTGGTCGACTTGATCGCTCGTTCAGCTCTTGTGATTTGAAGTTCTCAATCAAGGCTTCACGAGTTCGGATACAAACCAGCTCACCATTTGCTCTGTCGCATTCTTGGCGTCTTCGCCTTGGAAACCGTGACCCGCACCAGCGATTTCGACCAGTCGACTTTTCACGTTTGCTTTCTCGAACGCGGCCTGGATCTTGCGACTATGCTCGATCGGAACAAGCTCGTCTTTGTCCCCGGCAATCAACAGCGTCGGCGGGTCATCCGATGTCACATGAACCAATGGCGAATCGGCTTCAGCGGATTTCATGTCGAGATCCAGCGCTGGAAACTGTCCGTAAGCTGGTAGGCGATCGGGGTTTTCTTTGACCATGATTCGCAAGTCTGTCGGTGCAACAAACGCAACGACGGTGGCGACACGATCTGAAACGGTTTCGATGGGGTCTTTCGCATTCGCATCGCCTTCATCCGATGCCGTGCCAAGCATGAGCGACAGATGGCCGCCAGCACTAAATCCATACACACCCAATCGACTGTCATCGACGTTGAAACGTTCGGCATTCAAGCGAATGAAGCGGACGCTGCGACGCACATCCGCGACCGCTTCCGGGATGGAGAACTTGGGACTGCTTCCGTGACGTACCGCGAAAACGGTAAAGCCTTTGTCGGTCAGCGGCTTGAAAGCTCCCTGCATTAACTCGGGCGGAGTCCAGTTCGAGTACCAGCCACCGCTGACCATGAACAAGATGCCCGCGCCGTTCGCGTTTTCTGTGGGAGCGAACACATCGAAGGTCATGGCTAATCCAGCCTTGTGTCCGTAGACCACGTCCGGCGTGATCGTAACGTCAGCTGAGGCGTAGGATATGAGCATCAAGTAAATAACGACTACGCAACTGGATCGCCTCAGCATTAGATTCTCTTTCTCGTAAGTCGAACGATCGATTGTTTTCATCAGATGATGTGATCACAGAATTGTAGCCAGTTTCGTACGCTCGTAGGTGAAGTTGTCTCGGTAGTATTCGCTATTGATGGATGTTCTAATGCGGAGTGAGCATAATGTGGCCGCCGGCGAAGGCTTTGAACTTCGCGAGAGAGGCCTGAATTTTCTGGAATTACGAAAACGAGCGACAACATGAAACGAAAAATCTCCCGGCGAACTGGGATGAAGTGGGTCACAGCCGGAACCTTGGTTGGTCTTGGTATGGACTCAGAGATGATAACGAACTCGTTTGCTCAAGAAGTTCAAGCGGCGGCATCGGATGCTTGGAGCCAAACACATGATCGCGTTTGGCTTGGCGGCGAGTTTTGGGCAAATCCGATGGAAGATTGGGTGATCAAGAACGGCGCCGCTGAATGCCAAAGTGTCGGTGCTCGACGCAGTGTGCACTCGACCACACACCAAATCACGAATCCGAGTGCTGGGTTCTCGATGTCGGTCAACCTCAGTCGTGTTGCCGAGGACGGCTCCGACGGCGGAGCGGGCTTTCGTGTCGGAATCCAGAGCGATCTGAATGAGTATCGCAGCAATTGTTTTGCCGGTGGTGGTATCGATGCGGGAATTGTCGACGGCAAACTTGTGCTGGGGCGAGCGAGCCAATCGCTTGTTGGAAACGTGGATTTTAAGGCGATCACTCTCGAGTTGACTGGAGTCGCTAGCGGTAACGAAGTCGAGTTGAAGTTGGTGGCGAAGTCAGGCGTTGATAAAAAAATTGTCGGCGAAGTCACGCAAAAAACTCCCGCTGATCGATTGCTTGGTAACGTCGCAGTCGTGAATAATTATTTGTCCGACAATGCAAAGCCAAAGAATAAAAAAGGCGGTGCACCGTCCGGATCTCGTTACCGATTTAGTCATTGGACGATCACGGGCGACGCATTCACGGTTTCACCGGAGCATCGATTCGGTCCGATTCTTTGGACGATGTACTCGCTGAGTGATTCGAGTTCCTCGCTTCGAAAGAGCGATAAGAATGAGGGCTTTGTGATGAAGCTCAGCGCGCTGACGGGACCGCTCAGTGCCGAAGACAGCCACACGGTCGAATTGCTTGTTCAGCGTGATGGAGAATGGAAGTCACTGGGCGAAGCAACGCTTGACCCAGACGCTTGGGTCGCGACCTTCCGGATTGCTAACTGGGACGAATCCGTCGATACGCCTTACAAGGTCGTCTACAACGAGAAGCGTCTGGATGGGACAGTGAAGCCAGATGAATGGACGGGGACAATTAAGGCGAACCCGGTGGGGCGACCGCTTCGAATGGCGGCCATGACATGCCAAAACGACTACGGGTTTCCGTATGAACCAGTGGCGAACAACGTCGCGAAATTGGATCCCGATTTGGCGTACTTTTCTGGTGACCAGATCTACGAAGGCCACGGCGGTTTTGGGATCATTCGGGATCCGGCAGATCGAGCGATTCTGAATTACTTGCGAAAGTTCTATCAGTTTGGTTGGGCGTTTCGAAACGTGATGCGGAATTGCCCGACGCTGTGCTTGCCCGACGACCACGATGTATTCCAAGGCAATATCTGGGGAGAAGGCGGCGCGAAAATGGAATTGGGCGACAGCGGTGCGTCGTCCAAAGGCGGGTACCGTGAACCGGCACGTATGGTCAACGCGGTTCACCTGACAAACGTTGGGCATCATCCCGACGCATATGATGCAACTCCCGTAAAGCAAGACATTAGCGTCTATTATGGCGACATGATTTACGGTGGTGTGAGCTTTGCCATCATCGCGGATCGGCAATGGAAAAGCGGCCCCGAACGAGTCGATACTGGAAGCGGTCGCGCAGATCACGTGCTCGATCCTGAGTTCGATTGCTCCAAGCTTGATAAGCCGGGGTTGGTGCTGCTTGGTGATCGCCAAGAGGATTTTCTGAAGCTTTGGGCAAAGGACTGGCGAGGTCACTCGCTCAAGTGTGTGCTCAGCCAAACCGTGTTTGCTGGTGTCGCGACCCACCACGGCGGATACGACGGTTACTTGAAAGGCGACTTGGACTCCGGTGCCTGGCCCCAGACGCCACGCAATCGAGCGATTGAGATTCTCCGTGAATCGATGGCGCTTCACATCAACGGCGACCAACACTTAACGAGCTTGTGCCAGTACGGAGTTTCAACGCAACGCGATAGCAATTGGTCGTTCTGTACGCCCGCAATCTCAGCCGGTTATCCGCGTTGGTGGCGGCCAGATGAAGTCGGTATGCCTCACGCGAATCGGCCTGAGCATGGCAACGACAACACGGGCGAGTATCTCGACAGTTTTGGTAATCGCGTTTACGTCTATGCCGTTGGGAATCCTGTGGTCGGCAAGGATCCGAACCGCTACAAGAAGGCGCATGAAAAGGCCAGCGGTTTTGGTTTTGTGACGTTTGATACGAAAGCGAGGACGTACAAAGTCGAGTCGTTCCGCTTTCTCATCGATGCGACGGATGGCGCCGCATCGAACCAGTTTCCTGGTTGGCCCGTGACCATCCAACAGGCCGAGAACCGTGGCGAGAATCAAATCAAGTAAGCTGCCACGCCAAGAACCTTTGATCGATAATTGCTGCTCGATCGCGGTCGAGCAGCAGCAGTATTCATCGATCATGCTTTGTGGCCGATCGGACTGTTAGGCTGATCGGGTTGTTTAGCCAACAAGAGTTTTCAGCATTGGAAACTTAGCCAGCACTTGGTCCATGACTTCTTTACCAGCTTTCTCTTTGATGAATGCGACTAGCATCGAGACAAAGCCGCCAAGCTTGTCCGTCCCTACGCCAGCACTGGTGAGTGACGAAGCTAGTTCGAGTCCGCCTCCAGCCGAACCGCCTAAAGCAGACGACGCCATGCCGGCTAGCTTGCCAAGCATGCCACCGCCGCCACTTGCTTCGGCTGCTGGGGCTGCGCCTTGGGATGCAGCGTCGCTGGCACCAGGGATCGCGCTGCTGATCTTGCTGAAAATGTCGTCGCCAACATGCTCCTTGACCATTGCCATGGCCTTCTCGGTTGCACCTTTGGCAACTGAAGCATCAATACCAAGCTTACTCGTCAGTTGTTGAATGAGTTCGTCCACGTTCGCTGGATCCCTGTAAATGTTTGGTCGTGAATAGCTGAACACCCAGGGGCGGTTCCCAAGGTAGGCCGCAATTGTCACGGCATCTATGAACAGGGCAAGTGTCGAGAGGACGCTCTTGGCAATGAGTTGTCCACTATTTCTAGACGTGTGTTCATTCCGGTGTCACGAAATGCTTTTTGACGGCTGGGTGAGTCGTTTTGATGGCTGTGCCTGCTCAGTTGTGTCCGCGCCTGCTCAGTTCGACTCTTCAGAAACCAACACCGCCGCTGCCTATCTTACCCATTCGCCCATAGTGTCCGCTTTGTCAAACAGAGCTCGGTATTTTTCTTTGTTTCTGACAACTTTTCCCCAGTCACATGGGACATGCTAGCAAACTTCACTAACCCTTCATGGTGCTTCATGTTACGGCGATTGAGGTGAACGCGGGGGTGAACGAGTCACCGAGACGATGGCTTCGTAAACCGTTCCAAATAGACGACTTGCGCGTCAAAGACTTTCTTTGTTGACACGTCGGATCGAAGCTATAAGATGCGTCCGTCACCCACATGCAGTGCCCGCTGGCGATGCAAATCACTACCGGTAGTACTTTCAATTGTTTTTACAGGAGGTTTTTGGTCTGAGGGGAAAGACGGATCTACACCTAGTCGGCATGCTTGACTTGCCTCGACAGGACAACTCCCCAGACCCTGATTGCTTTTCATCACCACGCTTGACTGTTTGCCAGGAATGCAAGCAACCCACTCTCGGCGACGCGAGTGATGCAAGGAATGAGAAAGCACAGTTGATCCCAGGTCACGAGACTTACCCGAACGCAATCCAACCGGGAGTCGAAATCGCTTGGGCACACATGCAAGGTGACGTACGTTCATTACCGCTTTGATACAATGGTTCGTGCTGGCCGCTTCGCTCGGAATGCGAAAGACGTTTGGCTGCCCGCAACGCGCCCATGGATGACACACACAAGGAGTCTGAAAGAGCTATGGCCACCGTCCTATCCACGACCAATGATCTCGATGCGTCCTCTGACCCTGCGTTGGAGCACGTCAACAACCAGCATGGCGTTGAATATGCACGCCAGCAGTACGGTACCGCCCTTCGCGACGGCCGTACCGATTTGAGTCCAACCGGTCTGCTAATCGACGCAGTCTTCTGTCCTGATGATGGCAGAACCCCGTTCGATACGACTCAGTGGGAACTGAGAAGTGCCGCGATCAAAGACGAGAGTGGAAAGGCGCTTTTCGAACAAACGAATTGCGAGATCCCAGCATCTTGGAGCCAACTCGCTACCAATGTTGTCGTTTCAAAATACTTCTACGGTGACCCACGCAATAAGAGCGAGCGTGAGCGCAGTGTTCGTCAACTGATTCACCGAGTCACGCGAACGATCGCTGACTGGGGTTTGCAAGATGGCTACTTCAATTCACCCGAAGACGGCGAGCGTTTCTATCGTGACCTCACATGGTTGTGTTTGCATCAACACGGTGCATTCAACAGCCCCGTTTGGTTCAACGTTGGACTGCATGCCCAATATGGAGTCGGTGGAGCGAAGTGCAATTGGCATTGGGACCGCAAAACACAAACGACTGCTCAACCGGATAACCCGTACGAGTACCCGCAAGGCTCGGCGTGTTTCATCCAAAGCGTCGAAGACAACATGGAAGACATCATGCAGCTCGCTTGCAGTGAAGCGATGCTGTTCAAGTTTGGCTCCGGCACCGGAACCGACTTGTCGACGATCCGATCCCAACGTGAAAAGCTTTCGGGCGGCGGAACTCCCTCTGGTCCATTGTCGTTCATGCGAGTTTACGACTCCATCGCTGGCGTTGTGAAGAGTGGCGGCAAGACACGTCGCGCCGCGAAGATGCAATCGCTGAAAGTCTGGCACCCAGATATTCTTGAGTTCATCGAATGCAAGTGGCGTGAAGAAAAGAAGGCTCACGCGTTGATTCGCGAAGGCTATGAGTCGAACTTCAATGGCGAAGCTTACTCGTCGGTATGTTTCCAAAACGCCAATCTGTCGGTCCGGCTGACTGATGATTATATGCAAGCCGTTCGCGATGGGCGTCGTTGGCAAACTCGGTGGGTCACCGATAAGCCAACGGACAGTGCTCCGGAGTACGATGCCAAAGAGTTGCTCAACAAGATGGCGGAGTGTGCGTGGAACTGTGGCGATCCAGGCGTCCAGTACGACACGACGATCAACAAGTGGCACACTTGCCCGAACAGCGGTGCGATCAATGCTTCCAATCCGTGCTCGGAATACATGTTCCTCGATGATACCGCGTGTAACCTGTCGAGCATCAACTTGATGAAGTTCGTCAGCCGCGACGGAGTGTTCAACACTGAACGCTTCCGTGCCGCATGTCGACTGTTCTTTATCGCTCAAGAAATTTTGGTGGATCACGCCAGCTATCCCACAGAACCGATCGCTCGCAACAGCCATCGTTACCGCCCGCTTGGCCTTGGTTATTCGAACCTGGGCAGCGTCGCGATGACGCTTGGTATGCCATATGACTCGTCCGCGGCCCGCGGTTTGTGCGGTTCGGTGACAGCTCTATTGCATGGCGAAGCGAACCGAACCAGTGCCGAAATCGCGAGCGTTGTGGGGCCATTCGACGGCTATGCGAACAACGAGAAACCGATGCTCAGCGTGATGCAGATGCACCGCGATGCAGTGGACAAGATCGATAACGATGGCCCTGCGGAACTGAAGGAAGCGGCTCGCAAGTTGTGGGACGACGTGTTGGCGATCGGCGAGAAGTACGGTTTCCGCAATGCACAAGCGACCGTGTTGGCTCCAACCGGCACGATTAGCTTCATGATGGATTGCGACACCACAGGCATCGAGCCAGACATCGCTTTGGTCAAGTACAAGCAACTCGCTGGTGGCGGAATGCTCAAACTTGTCAATCAAACGGTTCGTCGCGGCTTGGTGAACCTGGGTTATACCGACGTCCAAATCGATGCGATCTTGAAGTACATCGAAGAGAACGACACGATCGAGGGAGCACCAGAACTCGATGCATCGCACCTTCCCGTTTTCGATTGTGCGTTCAAGGCCGCGAATGGCGTTCGCAGTATCGCTTGGCAGGCTCACGTGACGATGATGGCTGCAGCACAGCCATTCCTGTCGGGTGCGATCAGCAAGACGGTGAACATGCCAACTGACGCAACACCGCAAGACATCGCCGACGCGTACTTCTGGGGTTGGGAATTGGGACTCAAGGCGATCGCGATTTACCGCGATGGTTCCAAGCAGTCACAACCGCTCAATATGACGCGAGACGAAAACAAGGCTGAAGGCGGCGTACGAACTGTCACTAAGGAAGTGGAGAAGATTGTCTTCAAGCCACGTCGTGAGCGATTGCCGGATACTCGTCAAAGCGTGACACACAAGTTCAGTATCGCTGGCCACGAAGGTTATCTGTGCGTCGGGCTGTACCCAGACGGACGGCCTGGCGAGATTTTCATCACCATGGCGAAGGAAGGTTCAACGATCGGCGGCATCATGGACAGCTTCGGGACCGCTTTGTCGATCTCGTTGCAATACGGTGTGCCGCTCGAAGTGCTTGTTAACAAGTTCAGCCACACTCGTTTTGAGCCTATGGGACATACGAGCAACAAGGATATTCGCATCGCTAAGAGCGTTGTGGACTACATCGCTCGTTGGCTCGGTTTGACCTTCATGAGCGGACACCCTGAGCACGGCGTAGCGAGTTTGCAAAAAAGCCCGATGAGCAGTAGCAACGGACCCGCTGTGGCGGAACCGCCAGCAAGCGGAGCACAAGTCACCGGGCCAGTTGCCGGGTTTCTTGATCAAGAACGAGAGTCGTTGTTGACTCGGATATCGGGTCTAAGCGATGCGTCGGAATCAGCCAATGGCAATGCCAATGGTCACTCCAACGGAAGCTCAAATGGTCTCGGCAGTGGCGAGGCTTCGTCGAGCCAAATGGACCAGTTCGCTCGATTCCAAAGTGACGCACCGGGTTGTGATAACTGTGGCAGCATCACGGTTCGCAACGGCAACTGCTACCTTTGCCATAACTGTGGCAACAGCATGGGATGCAGCTGAGCACGCGTCCAAATGAATTGCGAGCTGACATATTGCCAGCTCGCAATTAATGTTGGCTGAGAATACCAAGGGTGGAACAGTGCGACGGAGCGCTGTTCCGCCCTTTTTTTATGTTTGGATGCTCTGGCGCATCGTGCTTACAGGCACACCAAGAAGGTCTTGGCGGTACCAATTCGCCAATTAGCATTGGCTTGTCTCGCAATGTTGCCCCGATGCGTTTCCCGTCGGCACAACCACTTGTGTCCAACGACAAGTGAGGAGATTGCACCGGTTGATTGCACCGCAGGCATAGCACGATCGAATAGATTGCAATCTACGTTGTTGAACTTAAACGCCGTGTCATAACCGACCAAATCGAATTGACGGCACGCATGTCGGTTGTGGTTGCGTTGCCGCGTCCGTAAACGATGCGATTGTAAGCGTCAACAATTTGGCTGGCGGGTTCCGCCGCTTGAGGAATTGCAGTGCCAATGCGTTTAAGGAATTCACTTGGCGTTTCATCTTTGTTTCGGCGCCAACCTTGTTCGCGTGCCCAGGCTTCGAAGGCTTGAAAGGTGATCACAACGGCTCGACGAGGATCGCTTTCGCGTCCCACTGGGTTGTCGAACGACGAGAACGGACGAGGGTGGGACTCGCTCGTTGTGTTGAGAATTTTCTCTTCCTGCTCACCGGTATCCGGTGACGCTAGCCCAAAGAGAGATCGCCACCACTGGAGTAGTGCCTCGTAGTTTTTCCAAACATAGAAGGCGACGATCGCAAGTAGTCCGAGCATGATTAGCCAACGCAAGACGCCTGAGATGGCTGGCAGTGAACTGCTAAAAGCTTCCAAGCTTCGTTGTGCAGCGTTCTTGCCGCTTGGGGGATTCTCTTTGCTTGCCTGCTGTTTTTGCTTTTGGTCGTCTTGCGAATTGTCATCGCGTTTCTTGGACTGGTTGTCAGTTTGATCTACGTTTGATTGCTCTTGGTCTGCTGAGTCTTGAGACTTGTCGTCACTCTTGTTGTTATCACTTTGTTCATTTTTTGACGGTTTTTTGTCATCAGAATTATCTGGCGTTTTTTTCGCGTTTTTCTGGCTGTCTGACGGCGGTTGGGATTCGCTGGTTGGCTGTTTCGAATCTCCACCCTGTTCGTTTGGCTTGCTCTCGCCGGCTGGTTGATTCTTGGAAGGATCTGACTTCGCGTCGCCAGACTTGTCTTCCCCAGACTTGTCTTCCCCAGACTTCTCGCTCCCAGACTTCTTTCCGCCAGACTTCTTTCCGCCAGGGTCGCTCCCTGGCGGTGCGTCTTTGGCGTTGCCGCGGTCTGCTTCGCCTGGCTTTGCTCCAGGCTGGGATTCGCCAGAGGGAGGTGTGTTGTCGTCGCCTTTGGATTCGTTGGTCGTTGAATCATTTTCGGATTGTTGTTGTGCGCCTTCGTTACCCCAGCCGTATTGGCTTGCTTGTTTGTCTTTTGGCGAATCCAGAAAGTCTGGGAGTGAGAGTGACGCGAGCAACTGTCCGGGGACTGGCGCCATATAGGCAACTAAAAGAATCAATAGAATCGAGACGAGCCCACCGGCGATCCAACCAACGGACACGTTACCTGGCATATCGGCGCCACGTTGACGCAAATAACGTCGCAACCCCAAGAAGCTCGTTGTGACCAGTAACGACAAACTTGCGAAAAGATAAATGGCGAGCAAGAACTTTGCTCGCTCCCAAGTTGCCACGTCATCACGAAGCATGAACTGACCAACTCCGAACAGCGGCAACGCGGCAAGCGCCAACCACATCACTGTTCGACCAGGTTGGTGCGTCTTTCGAGGCTTGGATTTTTTCGCGACAGGGAGTGCCGAGGCATCGCCAGATGGCTGGTTGCCCATGTCAATTGATTGTTCATCCGTTGGCTTGTTCACATGAGTGTGAATCAGCTCTTTACCAAAATCCACGAGCCCCTGGCCACTCGCGTCGACCGTCTCGTCAATGAGCGTGCAATCATGGACTATGCGATCGGCGAGGTAGGAGATCATGAACAAAATAAAGGCTGTGAAGACCACCGAACCGAGGTAGCCAGACATCACGAAAAAACCAGCGATACCGAGGATGCCCGCATAGCCATGTGCGTAAGCTCGTGTTTGCTCGATTGCTATCCGCGCGATCGCGACGGCGCCCATGGTGTAGAAGAACAGCGTCCAGGTGATCCGAGCTGGAAAGTCACCGTGATAGAAGAGCATCACCAAGAAATTGACTAAGCCACTGATCATCAAAAAAATCAGCAGCGGCGCAATCGCGATCGCGGCATAGTCGGCTGCCGTTGGAAGGCTTCGCGTTTGAATGGGAGGCTACCTAGTTCTTTTCAGAATTCGCGAGGTGCTCTTTATAGTGAGCCATCGCCGGGGCAACCAAGTTCATTGGGATCCACTTCCCCTTGGTCTTGCTGCTTTGGACCAAAGTATGAGGGACGATCTTTCCTGACTCAATGCGCAACAAAAATTCGGCGTCGGTGATAGGGCCGACTCGCTTTGTCTTGCGAATCCATCCGCTCTCCATGTAGTACCAATCGGCACTCATTGTGCGGTTCTCCGGTGCTGATTAGGGGCTGGTAACGTCCCCTATCATAGCCATCAACGCGCTGGATTGGAACAAAGATTGTAGCAGCGTGAATTATCAGCGGCCTGTAAATCGGTCCGATTCCACGATTCGGCGGGCTTCGTCGCTGATTCCGAACGGCAAATTAGCTTGGTTGAGTTCGATAAACACCGTGTATTTTTGATGCACGGCGTCTGCGTAAACGACTGGCGCGTGAGAAAGACGCATGAAATGGATCGGTTGTCCGTTCCAGCGGCGGGTCATTACACCGGCCTCGAGGCTCGGTTCGGGCTTCAAACCATACTGAGCGGTCATCAGCTGGCTGATTGTCGTTGGATCGCCCGTGAAGCCGTGGAGCATGACGCGTTGAACGCTTCCAGCGGTGTCAAAGTAGTAGGTCAGTGTCCCGGCGAACGAGTCCGATCGGGTGCCAGTCACGATTGGCACTCGGAGTCCTTCCAGTTGCAGATCGGCGAGAACGGTGCTGACCCGTGCAAACTTTTGTGTGACCCAGAATGGCGAGATATCGAATCGCACGACGTCTCGAAGATCGTGTACCTGAGCGCCAACAAGCGTTGGGCTGGCTCCTGGCTCGCTGGGAATGGCACCAAGCTTGGCCGCAAGTTGTTCGTCATACCGGTACCGCTCCGTACTAACGGTTCGAAGCGTTTCGACTTCGTGGTGAGCATGATTGGCGTAATCGCCGTTCATGATCGTGCCAAGCGAAGGTGCCGAATCAAACGAAATCAATTCGCCAAACTGGTCGACTGCCGACCGGCCAATTTCAGTTTCGGAGGCAACGTAGGGGCTGCCAGCAGCAGCTACCAAAAGCGCGAGAATACGAGGGCGAGGAATCATGGTGTTCTTCGTTGGGAGGTCGACTTATCACCATCGTCGCTTATCGACTGAATCGCACTCGTCACTTTGCCTGTTTCGAAAACGCATGGCCTGGCCCGATCGATCGATTCAACACTTACAATCGAGTCAGAGCGATTGGGTGTTCGACAAAGCCAGGTGAGCGCTGCCCGATCCCCTTTCGACCTCGGTCACCAAGCTCCTCTCTCGCAACTTCCGCCAGTTCGCTCAATTCATTCACGAGATCTGGGTGTTGCGCAGCGACGTTGTTCTTGGATGCAACGTCGGTTTCGACATTGAACAACAAGGCCGTAGCTTGCTCTGATGGCTTGAAGTGAGGGTGCTTGGTGAATTCGGCGAGTGGTAAAAACAGTTTCCATGGCCCACGTCGCACAGCTTGCAGTTGATCTCGCTCGTAATAATAGAAAACTTCGTAGGGAGACTTCGCATTGGCTTCTCCAAACAGCAAGGGTCGAATGTCGTGACCATCAAGCTTGCTAGGCGTTGGAGGGACGTTCTCTTGCAGTCCCGCAAGTCTCGCGAATGTCGGCAGCAAATCCATCGTGGTCGCGAGTTCTTCGCAAACGGAGTTGGCTGGAATCTTACCAGGCCACCACGCAATCGTTGGAACTCGGAACGCGCCTTCCCCTGTCGTGTAGCCACGTCCATGGAGAGGTCGGTTGGACCCGCGCTCGAGCGAGTTTGGCAAATTCGGGGCCCCGTTGTCCGAGGTCCAGATGACGAGCGTGTGTTCATCCAAGCCAAGTTCCACGAGTTTGTCGAGAATCTTTCCTTGCGACCAATCCAGCTCCTCAACGCTATCACCCCACGGACCATTAGCACTCTTGCCCTTGAAAGCCTCGCTCGAAAAAGGAGTGGCGGTGCTGCCAGGCATCGCTTGTGGTAAGTACAGAAAGAAAGGCCGCTCGCGATGGGTCTCAATGAACTCAATCGCTTTCTCGGTGTAACGCTGTGTCAGTAGGTCGCGATCGACGGGTGCTTCGATGACTGTCTCGTCTTCCATCAGCGGCAGCGGTGGCCAAACGGCTCCATCGATTTGTGTTGATACACGTTGGCCGACTTCCGCCGTCATGTCGTCGCTGTACGGAATCCCATAGAACCAATCGAATCCCTGTCGTGTTGGTAAAAACTCAGCTTGATCCCCGAGGTGCCACTTTCCAATCATTCCAGTGGCATACCCAAGGTCTTTCAATACTTCGGCGATCGTCGTCTCGCTCGGGTTCAAACCATACGGAGAAACGGGACGCAAGACTTGTCCGTCTCGAGGGTTGTTGTGCATTCCGACTCGCTGTGCATAACAGCCCGTAATGAGGCTGCTGCGAGACGGAGTACAAACGCCGGAGGTGACACAGAAGTGTGTGAACTTGCGTCCTTCGTTTGCCATTCGATTTAAATTGGGCGTCCGATGCACCGTTGAGCCAAACGGTTCGATGTCGCCGTACCCGAGATTGTCACAGAACACGACAACGAAGTTTGGCTTTGATGCATCTCGCTCCGCGGCGCTGATTCGGTCAGTGGTTATCGCGGACAATATTGCCAGAAAAATGATGAGCCGCGACAAGCCGTATTGTTCCGATACCATGAGTCATGATCCGCGAGTAATCTGGACTGAAGAGTTCTGTCTTCAGTCTAACGACTCCGGGCGATCTCAGGTGGATTCGTGCCGCGATTACGTTCTAGAACGACGTTGACTCAGGCGTTGCCATCGTCGGCTCTGGTAGCTGAGCGGTCTGTTGAATTGGTGAGGATTCTGTGTCGAGCTTTCGATTGAGCATTCGCCCGTTGATATGGCCAGCGACAACGGTTCCGTAATACAGTGGCACTGCATATCCAGAAGCTAACGAACCCAGACCGTTGCCTACGTAAGTTCCATACGCGGGATAGAGAATCCGATTCGCTTCCGCAATGCGATCGACTTCGCCTCGTTCTTGCAAATACCACAGCGTGTCTTCGGACGCGATTGTTTCCGCCCACAGCGGGAAGAAAAGATAGCCGGTCGCGTAGGTTCCTTTATACGTTCGCCGTGTGAAGTCTTTGGCATGTCCGGATTCATGCAAGGCAATCGCGGGCACGTCACTGTAGAGATGGATCGTGTCAGTAAACGGATTGTAATGGTCGCCGCCGAAGATGCGTCCCGGCAGGATCGTCTCGCCAGCGACTGAGATCGCACCAAGCGTGTAGCGATAAGGCCAGGCAACCGTTTTGTTCTTTTTCAGTCGCTTCCAGTCATCCAGCGGTGCGTACTGATTCGCTCGCACCTTGATGTGCGCAAGGTTGTTTCGTTCCAGGTAATCAGCCATGACCAGAACGGTGTCTTCGGAGATCTGGTGGTTATCGATGCGACGATCCCAAAGCAATATCTTGCTCGGTATTCCAAAGACCCAACCGACTCCGTCAACAAACCGATGCGGGGTACCCACTTCGATTTGTGACTTATTCGTATCAATCAACTCGGGGCAAATTTGCTGGGTCGTGACACGGATGGGTGTTGGTTTTAGGAAATGGCAACCGCTTGAGAGAAAAGCCAATCCAGAGAATAACGTGAGGATTGCACAGCGTAGTAATCTGTTGTGAAGAGCGTGGTGATTCAATTTCGACCCCGGATTTTAATACGCTGAGTTTCACAAGCGGTCGGCTGTCACCAGCACGCACTTCGACTTGTTAAATACAAGATTGCGACTGGTGATGTCGACTGCATCCCGATCCAGCACTTGTTCACTCCGCCTTGTTATCGGCGATCACGTGCAGGGGGTGTGAACAATAATTGCGAGTGCGTGGAACGCATGAAACTGAATGCGTGTTGCGTTTGAACGCTGACGAAGCAGGGCGATTCGGAATCACCAGCCTTTAGGTCAATTGCGATATCATCAACGTCGCAATCCCGAGGACCAAAAAGAATCCGCACATGTCAGTTACCGTCGTCAGCAGTGGCCCACTGGCGACGGCTGGGTCAAAGCCCCAACGCTTCAGCAACAGTGGCACTGTGCCGCCGATTGAGACAGCGATGATCGTGTTGGCGAACAACGCCACGCCGACGACTAGTCCGAGATAGGGATTGCCGTTCCATATCGTCGCAACAATTGCGACTAAGATCCCCAACGCAATACCGTTGATGAGTCCAATGCCAAGTTCCTTCAGCCAGACTCGCATCATTTCTGTTGGACGAACCAGACCGAGTGAGAGTTCACGCATACTGACGGCAACCGCTTGGTTACCGCTACAGCCACTCATGTCCGAAATGATGGGCAAGAAGACTGCGAGTGCAATGACTTTCTCAAGCGTTTCTTGGAATCCAGCAATGACGCTCGCGGCTCCGACGTTCAGCACAATATTGATGCTGAGCCATGACAGTCGGCGTCTCGCTCGATCCCAAAGCGGCATGGTTCGTAATTCTTCTGTGACGATCCCTTGGCTCTTGAGGTAGTCGGACTCGACACGACGTGCGGCTTCATAATTCACAGCTTCGCGGTGAACGACGCCGATCAATTTGCTGTCGCCGTCGACGACGGGAACGCCAAGGAAATGGTGCGTTTCGAACATCTCGATCAGCTTGTCCAAGGGCAAGGCTGCTGGCACCGAAAGAGGGCTCTTGATCATCAGCTCGCTCACGCATTGGCCACGTCGCGCGAATAACAGATCCCTCATCGGAAGCACGCCTGTCAGCCGCCCATTGCGGTCGCTCAGATATGCGTATTGAACATCCAGATCGCGATACTTTTCGACATTGTCGCTGATCGTTTCGATGAGATTAGCCGCGGTGAGCGAATCATCGAATTGCAAGAACTCCGATTTCATCATGCCGCCAGCCGTGTTGTCTGGGTAAGTCGACAACAATCTAGCGATATGGGCGTCGCTTGCCGGAAGTACACTAAGAATGGCCTCGGCGTGCTCGTCGTCCAAGTCGCCAAGGAGGTCGGCTTGGACGTCGCTGTCCAATTCCATCAAGATTGCCGCTGCCTCGCCGATCGGCAACGCTTCGATTGCTGCCGCAGCCTGTGTTTCGCCCAGGTGGCTGATGACTTCCGCTGCATCGACCGCCGAGAGCATCGTCAAAATTTGCGACTGCTGGTCCTCGGTCATTCGGCTTAAAGCCAACGCTTGATCGTTGCTGCTTAAATCGGAGAGCGCAGCATCAAGAGCTTCGGGGTCACCGTCGGCCAACAGATCCAGAAGCCGTTCCCAAGGTCGGGGGTCTCCGGCCACTGTTAGTTCCGGGGTCGTCTCGATGAAATTCTGCTCTTGAGACACTGATTCAAACTCTATGAAGGGCGAATTTCCACTCGGAAATAGAACATTGACCCAATTCTACGGAAGGTATTGGGTTTGCTTTCGGTAACAAATTGGTCTCGCATTGAAAACAGGCATAGCTGAAACTATGCAACAATACGGATTGCGGCGGCGAAAGCGCTCTTATTGTTCATTACCGGTTTCATTTTGCTGGTAAGTAACTTTTTCAAATTCCATGTCAAACTCCAATCGACCAAGTCTTCGCGTTGACCAACTTGTCGTCGGAAGCACATCCAAGGTTTCACTTTCGGATATTACCGGCCGTCAGCTGATAGCGCGTGGAACCACCATCACCTTAGCGCTGATTGAAGAAATCCGACAAGAGGGCGTTACTTTCCTGCAGGTCATGCCGGAAGCTTCCGCAATTGATACTGCTGAAGCAATCCAGTCTCCTGCTCGAGAGACAGATGCTTCCGCCGGCGATTCAGGGCGTTTGCAGCCCTATTCGGCTGAGCGAGTTGAACAGCTTGAAAGAAAGTTTGCGACGTGCCAATTAGTGGTTGGCAAGTTGGTCGATTCGTTACGCAATGGTGAAACGATAGATGCGGATGAGGCTTCGCAGGAAATTGACGGCTACGCTCAAGAGCTCACCAACGATCCGGACCCCGTTGTTGCTGGAGCTTTGGCATACCAGCCGGATCTGACCCTTGAAAAACGCTGTGTTCAGTTATCGGTCCTTTGCATGGCGATTGCGATTGCACAGAAGTTGAGTCCGGCTGAAGTACACGACTTGGGAATGGCTGCGCTCATGCATGACTGGAGTCTGTTTGATGCTCCGCCCGAAGCCCGTTTCGTGCGCAGCGATATGTCCGAGGATGAACGGTATCAGTTTTCGAAGCATCCACACGCTTCCGAAATGCTCTTAAGTAAAGTCCGAGGGAGTACTGAAGTTCAGCGAATTATTGTTGCGCAAGTTCATGAGCTACTTGACGGTTCGGGGTATCCGCTTGGAATTTCTGGGAGGAAGATCCATCCTCTGTCGCGTGTCGCTGGAGTGGCGGAAGGATTCCTGACGTTGACAAGTCCTCCCCCGAGGGCTGCTCGAGTGATTCCGTGCGATGCGATTGCGTTCTTGATCGCTGCGGCCTCAAAAGGACGGTACGCACCCGCATCTGTGTCGGCGCTCCTCGAAGCGACCACTTTGTTTCCGCTGGGCAGCATTCTTGAATTGAGTGATACCACTCAGGTGCGAGTGATCCGTACGAATCCTGGCAATTACGGTTACCCGATCGTCCAAGTGGTTTCCAATCCAGGTGCCATTATCGACCTGAGCAAGAGCGATCTGTTCATCACGCGTCCAGTGGCTTCGACCAAGTTCGATGAGATTCGATTGCCCGATGCGTACAAGGAGTTAAACTCTTCCTCTCGGCAATGAAACCCATTTTTCGAAGAAAGTTGTTCGTCATGCAGATCCGGCATCGTCTTCCTTTTCTCCTTGCATCGCTTCTTGTCGCGCACGCATGGGCAGGTGTTTTTGTGACTTACGCTGATTCCCCGTTCATCATTGGTCATCGCGGCGCGTCGTATGATGCCCCCGAGAATACTCTCGCCGCATTCCAGCTAGCGTGGAAGCAAGACGCGGATGGCGTTGAAGGTGATTTCTATCTTACTGACGATCGGCAAATTGTTTGCATCCACGATGCCGACACCAAGCGAACGACAGGGGTAAAGCTGCACGTCGAATCCACGCCACTCGCAAAACTTCGGGAGCTCGATGCGGGGACGTGGAAAAACCCATTATTTAAATCGGAGAAACTGCCAACGTTTGCAGAAGTACTCGCAGCCATACCGGCTGGAAAACATTTTGTGATTGAGTTGAAAAGCAAAACGAAGATTGTGCCTGTGTTATCGCAAGAACTTCGAAATGCGAAACGTACGGACATTGAGATTTTGATCATCAGTTTCGACGAAGAGACGGTCGCAGCTTGCAAACGCGAACTGCCCCAAGTGAGGGCACATTGGTTGACGAGCTTTAAGAAGCCGATCGCAGGCAGTGATTTCCGTCCAAACGCTGAAGAGGTCGCGAAGGCGGTAAAACGCAGTGGGGCGGATGGCGTCGGTATGAATGGGAACCGAGAGGTCATTGATGCCAGCTTTATTGACGCGTTGAAACAGGGCGGCTGTCACGAGTTCCACGTTTGGACGGTGGATAAACCGGAAGACGCACAGTTCTTTCGCGATCTTGGTGCCGTCGGGATAACGACCAATCGTCCCGATGTGATTCGAGCGGCACTGCGTTAACACGGATGCCAATCTACGGCTCTCGCAGAATCGATGGCTCTCGTCATCCGTTTCAGACGGAATCCTCTTTCTTTGACCGATCGATATCGTTTTTGAGCGGTTTGTCATTCACGACTTGGCCGATGGCGAACGCCAAACGTCCAATCATTGCAAAGTACGTAAACAATCCAGCAACGCCAAAGAAAATGCAAGCAACGGCCCGTGCTGGCGGTGGCATCGAAGCGGATGCGACGAATACCAAGAACAGTAACACGAACAGAATGCCGGACGAAAGGTAGAAGCCACCCCATGATTCTTCACACCGAGTGACGCTCTTGGCTACCTCGGGGGAGAATGGCGTTGTAATGCTCTGCATGTCAAGAATCGACAGAATCAGAAACGGAAACATCGCATAAATCGCAACCATCGTGATTGCCACCGCCGCCAAGCTATGTCCAAATGCCATAAATGCAGCGCCATAAGACGGTACCGCTGCGATCGCGATTGCTGCGGAAGCAACCATCATCTGGCCAAACCATTCCCCAGGATCGAATGCTGGCCATTCACTAACGCGATCTTCTTCGTTAGCGAGTGATTGTAATATCGCAAACGCGCATCCAAGCACGACGACTCCAAATACGATTCCGGCTGGAAAGAGTCCAAGTATCAGAATTTTGGATTCAAACGCGAGAGCCACGTACGCGGGGACAGAAGCGAATACCGACAGGATGATCCAGTGAGCCAAGACACCGGGATCAAGAAAAATACCAAAGACATTCTTTGCCCAAGCCATAATATCGGGCGTGTCAAAGTCTGGTTCGGGGTTGGAAGCTTCCTGCTTCTCGGCGTTACGTAGCAACTCCTCTGCACTCTTGAGAAACGGGTCGGCTGGGCGATTCGACGCCTTGGAATCTTCGAAACGAAACGTCTCTGCGGACTCCATGTCGATGGTTGGCTTCTTTGGGACTCGCGGTGGCGGTGGGACTGTGATTTGTGAGTGACAATCGTGGCACTTGATTGTTTTGCCTTGTTGCGTCGCCTTTGCATAAGTCATCGAGCCACAGGTGAGACATCTGACGCGATACTCCGTCATGTACTCAGGTGGCTTTGACTTTGGCGGATCATCGGGAACGATCAACGGTTCAGGATCCGGTATGGCACCGTGGCCACCATGACTATTCACTAACTTGGGTGCCGGCACTTCATCGATACCATCGAGCGCCGATAGGTCGATGGGCGATGTGAAGGCTTTCGGACGCGATGCTGGTGCAAGCATTTCGAACGGCGGCAGCCCATCGTCCAGATCGGATGTTGCTCCCGATACTTGACCAGACCCGAAAAGGTCGCCTAAGCCCTCCGAGAATGGATCGTCGGAGAATACGTCTTTGTTAGGTTCGACGGTATCGTTACCGAGACCAGAAATATTTGTGTTGACGCCTGGGGGCGTGACCGAACCTGAAATCGCCGCCATGGGTTTTGGCGGCGGAACTTGGTCGTCGATCTTCAGCCAATCATCGTCATCATTCGCACTGCTGTTGAAGCCCGGCACTAGGAACGTCTGCTCACAATGCGGGCAACGAACTCGCGTTCCACTGGCGTTTTCGGCGACTTGAACGGCGCCAGTGCAACGCGGGCCTTGCAACGAATGAGACATCGACGGATTACTCCATCACTTCGGCTTCTCGGCCCTTAGCGATTTCGGAAGCTTCCGCTTCGTACTTCTTCGTCAATTCTTGAACCGTTTCTTTCAGCTTGTCCCGGTCATCTTCGGTGAGCGTCTTGTCCTTTTCCGCTTGATCGAGTGCCTTGTTGGCGTCACGGCGAATGTTTCGGATCGAGACTTTCGATTCTTCAGTCAACTCCTTGATGCGAGCGACCATTTTCTTGCGCACTTCCGTTGACAGTGGCGGTACGTTCAAACGAATGATTCGACCGTCGTTCTGTGGGTTCAAGCCCAAGTCACCAGCAACAATTGCCTTTTCGATTTCCTTGATCGTGCTGGCATCGTACGGACGAATCACGATTTGCTGAGGTTCTGGTGTTCCGACGGAAGCGAGTTGTTTGAGCGGCGTTAGCGAGCCGTAAACTTCTACTTTAAGAGAATCAACCAAACCTGGGTTGGCACGCCCGGTGCGAATTCCAGCCAGTTGATTCCCCAAAACCGAAATTGCTTTATCCATGCGTTCTTCGGCGTCCATCATAATTTCGTCACTAGTCATGTCAGCTTCCTTAATTAACGAATGTCTTCAAACTCAATACAGAAAAGGGTGTGCTACTTCTTTGGACCAATCCACGTTCCGGTAGTTTCGCCAGAAATCGCACGAACGATGTTACCTTGTTGCTTAAAATTAAACACCAGAATGGGAGTGCCGTGTTCCTCGCACAGTGCGATCGCTGTCGCATCCATCACTTTCAGCTTCTTTGCAATCACTTCATCATACGTCAACGACTCATACAAAACCGCATGCGGGTTCTTTTCTGGGTCGTCGCTGTAAACGCCGTTGACTCGCGTGGCTTTCAGCACCACATCGGCATCGAGCTCCAAAGCACGTTGGGCAGCGGCGGTATCAGTCGTCACGAATGGGCTTCCGATGCCTGCGGCCAGGACAACGACGCGGCCTTTTTCCAGGTGCCGAATCGCTCTACGCCGGATGAACGTCTCAGCAACCGTGTCAACTCGCACAGCGGACATGACTCGCGTTTGACAGCCCACAGCCTCGAGCGCGTCTTGCATTGCAAGTGAATTGATGACGGTTGCCAGCATGCCCATGTAGTGTGCGGTCGCATTTTGGACACACGCGTTGGCACCACTAAATTGCGCGCCACGAAGAATGTTGCCACCCCCGATCACGATTGCAATTTGGCAACCCGATTCATGCGCCGCCTTGATCTGTGCTGCGATCGCTTGGACTTCGTCACCGTTAATTCCGCGTTCACCCGAGCGGCAAAGACTCTCGCCGCTGAGTTTGAGAATCACGCGGCGGTAACGTAGCGACGGTTTCGATGAGGGAGAGTCGTCGGGCATGTCGGCGAACTATGTGTGATTGGAGGAGATTTAGCGGGATACAGAACGATGCTGTTATCATAAACAAAAACCCCGTCCAGCCCGATGGGGCCAGACGAGGTTTGTTTGAAACAGAGGTTTGTTTGAATCAAGTGAAAGCTTCAGCCGAACAGCCTAGCTGACGGAGACGCGTTTGAACTCGATGATCTCAGCGTCTGCTGCGAAGTCCTTGATCGCGGCTTCGACGGTCTTCGTGTCGTCCAAAGCGAAGAACTGGCTCAAGAGACAACGTTCTTGGTCCAACAGCGTGTTGTCAGCAATGAAGCGGTCCAACTTGCCAGGAAGGATCTTGTCCCAGATTTTTTCTGGCTTGCCTTCGGCCTTGAGTTCTGCCTTGATGGCGTCTTCGGCTTGCTTCATGACTTCCGGAGTCAATTGACGCTTGCTGGCGTACTGTGGCACGTTTTTCTGAGGCTTGCCAAGGTTCTCGCGTTCGTTGACTTCATTCTCCGAGATGATCTGGGCACGAAGGCCTTCACACTCTTTGGCAACAAACTCTTCGTCGAACTCTTCTGGACGCAGGATCGAAGGGCTCATCGCGGCGATGTGCATTGCCACCGAACGGAAGAACTGGGGCGCGGCAGCGTTGCCACCGTCCTTGTAGTTAACGAGGACGCCAATCTTGCTGCCCGCGTGAATGTACGAAGCGATGTTCGAGCCTTGAACGCGTTGAAAGTCCGAGATCTCGATCTTTTCGCCGATAACGCCAGTTTGCGAAATCAGTTTCTCGCTGATCGTACCGCCTTCGTATGGCAGCGCTGCAACTTCTTCAATCGACTTGGCGTTATGCTCCATCGCTAGCTTTGCAAAGTTATTGACCATTGCGATGAAGTCGTCGTTCTTTGCAACAAAGTCCGTTTCGCAACCAATCGCGAGCAACATCCCTTCGTTGCCTGCCTCATTAAGCAAAGCAACGACAACACCTTCGGTTGTCTCTTTGTCGGCTCGCTTTGCAGCGACTTTTTGGCCTTTCTTACGCAAGTAATCCAATGCGCCTTCGAAGTCGCCACCGGATTCTTCCAGGGCTGCCTTGCAGTCCATCATTCCGGCGCCGGTCGATTTACGCAAATTACTGATGTCTTTGGCTGTGATAGACATTATCTTCCTTCAAATTCAGAAACAGTTTTTTGGACAGACGCCAAGCCAGCGAGGCAGGTTCACGCTCTAGTGCGGACCGATACCTTAAAAGACCTTGGCGACTAATACGAAAAAGCCAATGCGAACACTGGCTCGATTAGTTTTCTTGAAACACAGATTGCCGAGTCGCGAACTAGCCTTCGACAGGAGCAGCTTCTTCGCTGGCCTTGGCAGCCATTTCGGCTTCGACGTCGGACTTCGCCGCAACAGGTGCTGCTGCCTCTTCGCCCTTGGCCGCAGCAATGTGCGCCTTGCCAGCGATGACGGCGTCAGCCAATTGCTTGACGATTAGCTCGATACTGCGAATACCATCGTCGTTGCCTGGGATTGGCAAGTCGACTTGCGATGGGTCGCTATCGGTATCGATCAACGCTACCGTCGTGATGCCCAATCGCTTGGCTTCGCGGATCGCATTGCGTTCCTTGCCTGGGTCCACAACGAACATGCACTCAGGCAAACGGTTCATCGTGCGCAAGCCGTTCAAGTTGCGGTACATCTTGCGGTACTCGCGAGTCAACGACGACTGCATCTTCTTGCTGTAGTTGTCGATCTTGTCGCCACTACGCAAGTCTTCGAGTTCTTCCAAGCGACCAAGACGGTTACGAATGGTGCGGAAGTTAGTCAACGTTCCACCGAGCCAACGCTCGCTAACGAAAGGCATTCCGCAACGCAGCGATTGCTCTTCGAGGGCTTCGCCGGCTTGTCGTTTGGTTCCAACGAACAGGATCAAGCTGCCGCCAGCCGCTACTTGGCTGAGGTACTTCTTTGCTCGCAGCATGCCGCGGAGCGTTTCTCGGATGTCGAGAATGTGAATTTGGTTCTTACGACCAAAGATGTACGGGGCCATCTTTGGATTCCAGAGACTGGTGCGGTGCCCAAAGTGAACACCAGCTTCGATCATCTCTTGGACAATAGGATTAGCAGTCGCCATAAATCAAAAACATTCCTTTCGTGCCACAATGCGGGTTCCGAGAATCGCCAGCAGGGTGCGAAAAACACCGTACTGAAAGCGATTCCAGGGCATCGAAATGGGGTTCTTGTGAGATCAAGAAACGCCACTAAACCGCCCTTCGCCCCCAAATGCCGTGGCAATTTGGTTAAGCAAGCCGCGTTGCACAGCGCAACCGCGGTATATCGAGCGGAGAAGAGTACCCCAATCGATGGTTCTCCACAAGCCAAGATCGGCCCATGGACGCCCGTAGGGTGCATGACCGGGTTTGCATTTGAGATTGGGGTCGGCTTGGAATCGGTGAGGATTTACAATTCAGTCCGTGCAGCCGGGAGGGCTGGGAGTTTTAGAGAATACTTTGAGGGAAACCGCCATGGATCAGGCACTGACGA
>JBGTAI010000072.1:0-11988 GCA_041749955.1 Pirellulaceae bacterium
GCTCAAAAAGGTTACTCTGGCTTTCACCCATTGCGTGATCCTCGTTGCGGTTTTGAAGTCGTTGAATAACTCCTTAAACGCAACGAATCACGCGATGGGTCTCTAAAATGCTATCGGTCTTGGTGAATAGTCCGGGTTTAGGATCTTGTATGTGGTAGATTAGTCAGCCAATTGCCTTGGATCCGATGCGTATTTCGCGAAGGAACGTCTCGGCTACCTTTCGTTCACTGGAGTTAAAAGAATGTTCGCTATGTCTCGTCAATTACTTGTGGTCTTGTCGTTTGTCATTGTTGGGTCGATTGCCACAGCAGCGGACGGTGGATGGGTTTCGTTGTTCAACGGTAAGGACTTGAGTGGCTGGACTCAGCGGAACGGGACTGCGACTTATCGAGTTGAAGGTGGCAGCATCGTTGGCAAAACGAACGAGGGCAGCCCAAATTCGTTCCTTTGCACGGACAAACTGTACGGAGATTTTGAACTGTCGTTTGATGTCAAAGTCGACGCGGCTCTGAACTCCGGCGTCCAAATTCGCTCGCAAAGCCAAGGCGATACACCGGAAGGCCGCGTGAACGGACCACAAGTCGAAATCTCGCTCGACAAAATGGCTGGCTATGTTTACGGCGAATCTGCGGGTGGTTGGATGACGCCTGATGCCGATCGCAAACCGCACGACACGTTCCAAGATGGCGAGTGGAATTCGTATCGAGTCGTGGCATTTGGTAATAAGATTGAAACCTGGATCAACGGCAAACAGATTTCTGATCTCACTCACGAAGAACGATACAAGTCGCACCCCAAAGGGTTCATTGGATTGCAAGTGCACGGCATCGGCGCCGGGCAAGGACCTTATGAAGTTCGCTGGCGTAATTTGAAACTGCGTGATCTCGCAAAGTTCACTTCGCTCTACAACGGCAAGGATTTGTCCGGATGGAAAACCACAGGCAATTGGATTGTCCAAGATGATGGTTCGCTGTTGATCCAACCGCGCGACGGAGAACAGGGTTGGTCGCGGTGGGATGCGTATCTGTGGTCGGAGAAGCAGTACAAGGATTTTGTGCTGGACGTGGAATACGCCTACCCGCCTGGCGGAAACAGCGGCGTTTACTTCCGCGTTGGCGATCGCAATGACCCAGTCAAGAAAGGCATTGAAGCTCAGATACTCGATTCGTCCACAAAAGAGGCCCCACTGACTTCGCATGATCATGGTGGAATCGTTGGCACCGATTCGGCCGCTTCGAAGAATATGTCACAGCCACCGGGCATTTGGAATCGAATGGTCGTGACCTGCGTTGGCTCGCACGTCGAAATCGAGCTCAATGGTGAGTCGATCGTGCACTGTCATTTAGACGAAACACCGATGAAAGATCGACCTTTGGAAGGTTACATCGGATTTCAAGATCATGGCCAGCCAAACAACATCAAGTTCCGAAACATTCGCATTCTCGAAGTGACCCCGTAGGTCGATTTGTGGCACTTGGCTTCCAGCGCTACCGACCTGTGATTCTCATTGGACACACTGGAAGCCGACTCCAGATAGAAATCCAAAATGCGTCTACAAGACAAAGTCATCATCGTTACTGGGAGTTGCACCGGAATTGGCAAAGCGATCGCTAGTCGCTGTGTGGCCGAAGGCGCTTCCGTCGTCATCAACGGCGTACAACGAGAACTGGGTGAGGAACTCCTCGCGGAACTTGGTGACGACAACGCGGCGCTGCATATCGAAGACTTGACCAACGAAGATTGCCAGCAGCGGTTGGTTGATCTTGCCGTCGAGCGATTCGGGAGAGTGAATGCAGTGGTGAACAATGCGGCGTTGATCGCGACGGGCAACATTCACACAACGGATTCGGGACTCTTCATGAAGATGCTCGCAACCAACACGCTCGCGCCATTTCGGTTGATCCAAGCTGCGTTACCGCATCTTCGCCAAACGCGTGGATGCGTGCTAAACATTGGCAGTGTAAACGCGTACTGCGGCGAACCCGATTTGTTGCCCTACAGTGTCTCCAAAGGTGCGTTGATGACGATGACGCGAAATCTCGGCGATACGCTCATGCGAGAAGACGGTGTTCGTGTCAACCAGATCAATCCTGGATGGACGCTCACTGAAGCGGAACAGAAACGTAAGCTCGAAGAGGGACTCGGCGAAAAATGGTATGCGGATATTCCAGACATTTTCGCGCCCTCTGGCCGTATTCTTTGGCCTGAAGAAATTGCGTCAGCGGCGGTGTACTGGCTCGGCGACGAATGTGGTCCGATCAGCGGTCAAGTCGTCGACCTTGAACAGCATCCGTTCATCGGTCGCAATCCGCCAAAAGATAAGACAACAATCCCAACCGTTTGACAAACCGCCATTACCCCTCTCAACAAAACTCTGAATCACATGTCACGATCCCTGATTTCTCGCCGCGAACTTTTAAGATCATCCTTGGCATTTGCGGGAACAGTGAGCCTCAATTGCAGCGGCCGCGCACACGGTTTTCAGTCGGCAAACGATCGGCCACGAGTCGGTGCGATTGGAACGGGAAGTCGCTGGTGCCAAAAGGCGACGGGCATCGCTGGGCCGTGGGGGTCAGCCCCCGACTTCAAAAAGTACGGTGACTACATCGCTGTTTGCGATGCAGACTCTTACCGCCGAGAACTTGCTGCTGGCTTGGTGCAGGAGTGGACTGGAAATCCACCGAGTATCCACCTCGATTACCGCGCGATCCTGGACAACAAAGACATCGACATCGTCCATATTTCCACACCGGATCACTGGCACGCAAAGATCGCGATTGAAGCGATGCTGGCCGGCAAAGATGTTTACTGCGAAAAGCCAATGACGCTCACCATTGCCGAAGGGCAACAAATTTGTGACGTTTGCAAGTCAACTGGCCGTGTCGTCCAGATTGGTACTCAACAACGAAGCGAAGAACAATTCGTGCGAGCTATCGCGTTGATCCAAGCGGGTCGATTAGGAAAGATGAAAAAGGCTACGTGTAGTATCGGTGGAGCGCCGACGAGTCCCGAGATTCCAACCGCTACGGCGCCTAAGACATTGGATTGGAATCTGTGGCAAGGTCCCGTGCCCGAAAGAGAGTTTCGCTATCTCGCTGGCGACAACGGCGAAACAAAAAGTTGGTCGCGGTGTCACTATGAGTTTCGCTGGTGGTACGAATACTCCGGTGGCAAGCTCACCGACTGGGGCGCTCATTATGTGGATATTGCGACCTGGGGTCTTGGCAAAACGGACACAGGCCCCGTGACGATTAATCCAGTCATGGTCAAGCATCCCGTTGCCTTCAAAGACGGCTATCCCGTTGATCCCTCTCGGTACAACACGGCAACTGAGTTCCAAATTTTGGCGACCTTTGTCGATGGTGTTGAAATTGAAATCCGCCACGACGGTGATAATGGCATTCTGTTCGAGGGCACTGAAGGCCGCATCTTCGTGAATCGCGGTAAGCTCACGGGAGCCCCGGTGGAGGACCTGAAGACGAATCCATTGCCCGACGGAGCGATGGAAGCTGCTTACAAGCATCGTCCCCTGGTCGATCACTTTCGCAATTTCTTTGAAGCCTCGCGTGATAAGAAGGAACCGATCTCTGACGTTTTCAGCCATCATCGCGCGCTCTCAACCTGTCATCTCGCCGGCATTGCCGCCCGTTTGAATCGCAAGCTCACATGGGACCCGCAGCAAGAACTCATTGTCAATGACAAGCAGGCTCAGGGACTGGTTGCTCGCAAGTATCGCAAAGGCTTCGAGATATAAACGATCAACCGAAAATAATCCGATCCATCACACGTTGCTGATGTGCGATCTCGCGTGGATCTTGACGTTTCTGGAATTTTTTTGCGTATAGTGTGGTTTGCATCAACTTTAAGCAGGCGCCATCGGTTTGCATTTGGTGTGACGGCAGTGGGATTCGGGTGGAATGCTTGCCGTAAATGGAATAATGATGGCGAATCCCTTTACGAACGTAGAAGTCTTCTGAATATGACATTTTGCATTGGAATCAAAGTCCGTGACGGAGTCGTTGCGCTAGCCGACACACAAATCGTTCGAGGCAGTGAACAAGTAAGCAAGCAGAAACTTGCAGCAGTCATTCACGCGGAAGATTCGTTGTTTGCAATGACAAGTGGATTACGTTCGGTGCGAGACAAGACATTGATTTATCTTGATGAAGAACTCCAATCGAGCAAGCCCTATGATCGGCTTTACAAAGTCGTCAATCTGTTTGGAGAAAAGCTTCGCCAAGTACGGTTGGAGGACGGACCGTCGCTAATCGCCAGCAATTTGACGTTCAATACGCATGCAGTGATCGGAGGCTGTCTCTCGGGAGACGCTTCGCCGCAATTGTTCTACGTCTATCCCGAAGGAAACTGGGTCGAGGCGGCGATCGACTCGCCCTATTTTATCATTGGCAGAACCACTTACGGAAAGCCTATTTTGGATCGGCTGCTTCGATATGAAAGCTCACTTCAATCTGCGGTTGGGTTGGCTCTACTCGCATTCGACGCCACTCGCATGAGCGTCACCGACGTTGACTGTCCAATTGATGTTGCGGTGATTCCAAACACGACCCGGCGAGCGACGTTTCTTCGGTTCTCTCAGTCGGAAATTGCTGTTGCGACTGAGTGGTGGTCAAAGGCGCTAGCGAGCGCATTGGCCTCAATGCCGATGCAATGGGCGAACGGACTTTTTCCAAACGGATGAATATCGACGTGATCCTGTTTCAGACACTCATAACGGCAGTTGTTATCCGAGTGTTTTGCTAAGATTCGCAATTGCGAATCAATGAATCGCCCGTAACGATCACGCCGTCGATATAGCAAGAGCATTCTGATCGCCACTGTCCGGTGTTTCGGTAGTACCGATGTTGGCCCAAACTTGATTGCTCGTTGAACTCGCTGTGATTCAAGACGTCTATTATCTCGAGTTGATTCCGATCACTTGGTAAAGGAGTTACGTGATGCTCGTTTTTCGATCAAGGTGATCGACGATCTGGCCCGAGATGTGAGCGTGAGTTTCATAGTGAGTATTATTCCCTGTTACCGAAGTGCTGTAATCGAAGCAGCCGACCAATGAAGATGCGGACATGTTTCGTCGTAACCCTACTTGGCTGCATCCGCCTTCTTCCGTATCGCTGTTGGGGTTGTGGGATAGCGTTTCACTTGGACATCATTCGACTGCTGAGCGCCGGGTATGCTGCGGCCATCGGTGATGAGCTTCTCCAACAGTGCTTTCATCTCAGCGACTTTCTCTGGCATCGTGGCCGCTAGGTTCGTGGTTTCGCCAATGTCATCGGCCAGGTTATAGAGCTGGACAGGCTGCGACTGGTCACCGCCGGTACCCCAACCGCCCGAATCGGGTGCGGGGATGTATTTCCACGATCCGCTTCGCACAGCCGGAATGCCGCGGATGCTGGAGCTGACCGCGTGCTCTCGGATCGGCCTATCTTCGCCTTTGAGCAGCGGCACCAGGCTGAAACTGTCTTCGCCGACTTTGGCTGGCAGGGTGGCGCCAACGATTTCGGCAAACGTGGCCATCAAGTCGGCTTGATGCACGAGTTGGTCGCACGTAGCGCCGGGTTTGACCATGTGAGGCCAGCGGATTATGAAGGGCACGCGATGCCCGCCTTCCCAAGCGTCTGCCTTGGCTCCGCGTAACGGGCCGCTCGGGTAGTGCCCCATCTTTTCGAGATCGGGCTTGCCTATGTAAGGCGCACAGCCATTATCCGAAGTGAAGATGACCAGTGTATTGTCCGCCGCGCCACTATTGTCCAACGCCGCAAGCACGCGACCGACAACGGCATCCGTTTCCATCACGAAATCGGCGTAGAGATTGAGCTGGCTCTTGCCTTTCCATTCGTCGTTCACCGATAGCGGCGTATGCGGCGAGGTGAATGGCAGATAGAGCAGAAAAGGTTCAGGCCTTTTCGCGGCATCGGTGATGAACGCCGCGGCGCGATCACCGAGCGTCGGGAGAATGGGCTCCAGCGTCCAGTCCTTCAGCGCGGGACCTTGTTTGCTGGCCTGGTTGTCCTTCAAGAGTCGCCCAGGGAGAAACTCGCTGGGAATGCCCACCGTCCGCTCATTCTCGATGAAGCAGAATGGTGGCCAGTTGGGAATATCGGTACCGAAGTAGCTGTCAAACCCGCGCGTCGTCGGACCACCAGCGATGGGTTTGGAAAAGATGTCGCGCCAGGCGGCGATCTGCTGTACAGTGGCAACCGCCTCAGCCTCGGCGGCTTTCTTATCGGCATTGCTCGCGTCGTTACCGAGCTTCGGAGAAGGCTCGAGCAACGGACGTTGTTCTTCCGTGACTGGCCAGTTCCAACCGAGATGCCATTTACCAATCGCCGCAGTGCGATAGCCATGTTGCTTCGCTAGTGCGCCGACGGAGACTCGATCGGCTGCGATCAAGGGTTCGCCGAATACACCAACGATTCCACTCTGTAATTGAGTCCGCCAATGATAGCGCCAGGTCAGCAACGTATATCGCGATGGTGAGCAGACGCCTGACGAAGAATGCCCGTCGGTGAAACGCATCCCCTGTGCCGCGAGCTTGTCGATGTGTGGCGTCGGAATCTTACCGCGCTGCGCGTTGTAGCACTGAACGTCCCCATAACCGAGATCGTCGGCGTAGAGAATTAGAATGTTGGGCTTAGGTTTCTCTGCATCAGCGGCGTGCAGCCCAGCTAGTGGCGCGGATAGCAACACGGTGAAGAGAGTGAGGATGGGTTTGATCATTGAAATGTCGTCGTATTTAAGAAGGGCTGTGGTTCATCTTGCTTTTGGTGCCAATCCCTATTTGTAGTTTCTCATTTCGCACCTTCGCGTTTCGCTTCGTTGACTGCGTCGATCGATTTGAGAATGTTTTCCCGCCATGTGCCTTGCAGTATATCGAGGTTGGCTCGGTTCAGTGTTCGCAGAGCTTCATCGTATTGACCGCGCCGGGTCTGGATTCGTGCGATTCCCTGCAACGCCCCGTAGTCATCTGCACTGCCGATACGATCACTGCCGGCGACGATCGCGTTGAATGCTTCCAATGCTGCGTCATCGTTGTTGAGGTTACGTTCGCGATTTTGGGCGAGCGTCAGCAACAGGGAATCGCGGCTGCGAGGTTCACTGATCCAAGGCAACGCCTGCGTCAGATCCGCTTCCGCTTTGGCTCCATCCTTGGTGATGTAGTAGGCTCGTCCCCGTAGGTGGTAACCGTCGCCGCGTTTCCAGAAGGGCCATTGAGTCAAATCTTCATCGGCGAATTGCACGATCACATCCGGTGCTTTGCCTTGCGCAAGCAGACTCTGCATCTGTGCGGTCTTCTTCACGGACTCGACCGGAATCCGCTGGATGATGGCCTCGGCGTTGGCTTTGTCCAGCATCGCGGCTTGTTCCAATGCGGCAGCGTTTTGCAGATCGGTGATCTCTTCCATCTCGGCGAGAGCAAGAAAGGCGTCCGCTTTGCGATTCTTTGTCGCCTTGCTGAAGTCGATGGCGAAGTCGGTCACGTTGGGATCGAATTCGAACTGATGCGACTTGCCGTCGTAAAAGTGCGCGAATTTCATCGGCACATGAAAACCTGCTGTGCCGGTTGGTGACAGCGAGCTCAGTTCTTGGCCGTCCTCGCGGATGCGTTGGCGACAGAGGTTGATGTGCCATGGAAGACTTTGCGTCGGATGTCGGCCAATCACCTGATTCAGCGGATCGTTTTCGTCAGCAGTGACAGGAAAGCGAATCTCGACAGTCCAGTGGTCGTCGGCAATGTGCGTCGCGACTTCGGCCTTCGAATCCCAGCCGAACGATTTGCCCGCGCCACGATCCAGATCGACGATGTGACCGGCGGGGCTGATAGCGATCTGATAATAGGAATGCGTTTCGGTGGCGAGCTGGATTTCGATGGCGTCGCCGTGCCAGATGGCCGGGTCGTCATCGCGTGTGGAGGTGACGTTCAGGCCCGGCGACGTTTTGGTTTGACCTAACAGGCTGGCAGCCTGTGCTACGGGTTCTTCACAGCGAATCGCGAAGTACAGGTTACTGCCTTGCCATCCGGCTTTGAACGATGTGCCGAACGTGGGCGTGCCGCCGGTTTGCAGCTCGCTGAATTTTCCCGTGGCAGCGGCGGGACACGTCTGCCAATATTCTTCGTCCAGTTTGCCGTCGATCACGATGTCGTGTGCATCACCAACAAGCCTGACCTTGGGCAACAGGCCGCGTTTCTGGCCCAGTTGCTGCGTCTTCATGCGCAGTCCTTTCAGATAATCGTCGATCAGGGCGAGGCGTTTGCCATAAATACTCGCCGCTTCAACTTGCTCCTTCGCCTTATCGAATAGCGCGAGTGCTTCATCGGCCTTCGTCTTGTCCGAGTCCATTTCCTTCCAGTTCGCTTCGCAGTAAGTGAAGAAAGCGAACATCTGCTGTTCGGCGGGGCCGTAGAACAGGCGGCAGTATTCACGCAGCATCGCGTCGACAACCGCGTCCTTGCCGCCCCAGTACATACGGGCGGTGAAATAGACCATGAAGTGATTGAAGCCGATGTCTTTTGTGGCGAAATCCTGCGCAACGCTGAGCCAGATGTCTTCGCCTGCCGAGACGCCCTTCGTCGCGCTAACGCTGTCGCCGATCGCGTGTGCCGCAAAGCTGGGCAGATACCAGCCGCGACCAGTGAAGGGATAGTTTTCAAAGTTCAGCAGCGGATTGTCGGTCTTCTTCAGCCATGCGGCACGCAACACGTCTGGTGCGGATTCGCCTTCGCCCTTCACGCCCGCTTTGTTGATTGGCCGTCGACCGCCAACGATGCACACCTGCACGTTCGGTTCAAGCTTGTCGATGTTCAGCGGTGGCAGCGTGTAAACGCCATAGGCACAGTTCAGCACCTTCGCACGCGGATGCGTCTTCGCGATCTCTTTTGCCACGCGATTGACGAAGTCCCAAACATGATCGCTCAGCAGCCCGCGTTCATTGCGCTGCGGCGAGTCCTTGCCTTTGCATTTTTCGCACTGGCAGATCGAGGTGTAGCCGTCCGGCGGCATGATGGAGACGGTTTCAAACTTGTAAGTGTCGAGCAGCGTTCGCGCCCAACGCACAGTCTCGTGAAACAATTCGTCGTTCGAATAACAGACCTGACACTTCGAGTCGCCGGGTTTGAAGTCGGTCTTGCCGCCATAGATCGCGAACCAGTCCGGATGCGCATCGAAGACCGCCTGATGGTTGGTCATCGTGGAAATGCCGTGAGCGATCTGCAGTCGCTCGTCATTGCGCAGGCCGAGTCGCATGACCCACATCGACGTTTCGGCACCGGCAGTGCTGAAGCGGAAATTGAACTGCCGCAATGGAAAATCAGGCTGCACGGTTTCGTCGATCTGCGGCAGTGGGATGGTTTTCATCGAAGGCAGCACTTCGCCCAGTTCGCCCGGCAGATACCAACGCGCACCGAGCTTGCGCAGATAACCACAGACGGCGTTGAAGCTGCCACGTTCATCGAGGCCCCAGATATCGAGCGTCTCCTTTGGCTCCGTGATCGCGCCATCAGGTTTGCCGATGTCGCCGGGCAGTCGCAGACGATTCTTATACAAACCGCGAGCCGGCATGCCATACGGAGCACCGACGATCTTCTCCCAGTCCGCCTGAGCCCGCGGGATGTCGCCGTTGTTCTTCGCAAATGGTTCCATCGGAGTGAACTCGCTGTCATCACCGACGAGCGCCATCCAGTTTGCTCCCGTGGCAATGCGATACGCCCCGTTCTTCAGGCCATCCGCATTTACAGGATTGTGCTCACTCTCGCCAATGAAAACCTTCACGCTCTTTGCGCTTGGCGAGGTAACGATCGGCAATCGCGCACCGCTGATCTTTTCAATCTGCATCCGAAACTCATGCGCGGCAACCCGTTGCATGCGTGTGGGGTTCTCTGAAACTATGATCTCTGCTCGTGGCTGACCATTTTCCGCAATGAACGACTCGGCGGCATACAGCATGGTTAATGACGCGAGCCAAACCGCGGCCAGGAATATGACGGTGCGATTGATCATTCAGGGACTGCTCCTCGGCGTTTTTCTTCTGCGACCATCCTCAAGCATTTTGAGCTTAGCTTCAGCATGCGTGTTGAACTCATCGAGATCAAGGAAGCCGTCTTTGTTCGTATCCGCGATCTTGAAGTGCTGTTCGGCGTGTCCGCCCATCCTGGATATTCTGCGATACTCTGTGGCGTCGAGTTTACCATCTTCGTTGACATCAATCCGTATAAAGCATGATTTGGTACCTTCACCGAGGATTGCAAACCATGTCTGTTTGCGGAGTGAACCAGCGAGTTCAGCTTGATCAATGAATTCGTCGCCGCTGACGTCACCAGCTTCGAAGTGTTCCTCGCCATGATGTCGCGCCTGCACATCGAGCGGCTTGTATTCCTCAAGCGATAACTTGCCATCTCGATTTTTGTCTGCGGCCATCATGATACGTTGCACCAGCGCGGCATTGGGTTTGTAATCCTCTCTGCCAGCTTCAAGCAGGTCGGTCTTCACGGGCTCGCTTACGTCATCGCCAGCCAGGCAAGCAGGAAGCATGACCGTGGTCGCAGGAATCATCGCAAGTAAAAGAAGCCAATGCATCGTCTATTCCAATTCGTTTGATAGGAAACAATGTTGCGTGTGTTCCTCCAACACGCGACATGGTTAGGGTGCTTCCTTTGCCTATCGCCATTCTAGACGGCGAAACGTTGGTAAGTCTCCATTCCATTTGGCCGGTTCAGACCTTTGCCCGTGTTCGTTTTGCTGAAACTCGGCACAGAGGCCGAGTTGATCGAGTTGGCTCCACGTAGCAAGCGTCTGGCCCGCGCTGTCTTTGAAGTCGCTTGGCGAGAGGACGATCGTTTGAGGCTTCATGTCGGCGGGAACCGCGTATTGACAGACGAAAGTCTTCCTCTTGCCGCGATAATCTCGCCACTCATTTTCCTGCGCCACGATGCTGATGGTGTTCGCTTCCGGCATGATGAGTGTGATCGCGAGCTTCGCATCATCGGGGCCTCGCAATTTCGGGTCAGTGACCTTGCGCGTCCAGTTCTGCCAAAACCGTTTGTTCTCGGGGTTGAGGCGATACCAGTCATGCCAACCACGGGCGAAGTCGTCAATCAGCAGTGAGCTCTCGTCCGTCGCTTTCACACCAGAGGCTTTCAGTTCGGTTGGCAACGCGATGTGCAGCAACGTGCTGAGGCAGACTTCAGTGATCGTCGCTAAATGCGGAAGTGACTCCGACTTCGGCAATGTGTAATGGACATTGGCGAAGGCAAATAGCGGCGCGTCTGCGCTCAGCACCGGCAACTTTGCCTCCCACGTCTCACCGTTTTTCATTGCGCCGGCATCACGCCAGAATCTCGCTCGCGGATCGGGATCAACACTGTAGTAGATATCCACACGGGCGATTGGCAGTGACGAGGGTTTCGGCATCACTCGCACGACGGGAATGCCATCGTCGGTCTTGAGTTGCCACTCGGAACCTGGCGTTTCCGGTAATGCGGGTCCACACTTGAGGTACTGATCGAGCCACAGTGGGCGTGTCACCGCGACTTCGGGGATGAAACGATGATTCAGATGCGGCGAAAAGGCATAACGCAGCGGCTGGTCTTTGATCAACGCATTGGTCCGGTAAACATCATCCATCCAGCCATGAAAATCATTGGTGCCGCTGAGGTGCAGCACGGGGCAATGAATCAGCGGTGCGTAGTTTTCAAACCCTAGCGTACGTGCGAAGAGCTCGACGTCGCCATTGATTCGTTCCTGCTGGGCTTTGCCACCCATCATCTCATGCGGCTCAGTACGATAGCCTTGCCCACCTACACTCGGCGCAGCAACTTTCACACGACGATCCGTACCCGCGACATACATCGTTAGATTGCCACCCATTGAGTGACCAAAAATGCCGATTCGATCCGCATCCACTTCCGGCTGTTGCTCCAGAAACGTGATGCCCCGACGGCAACCAAGCGTGAGCAGATACCAGTTGTTGTTCAGC
>JBGTAI010000073.1:0-25375 GCA_041749955.1 Pirellulaceae bacterium
TGGCTGGCTCAAGGAATGTCGCGCTGTCTTCTCGCGTTTCGAGAAGACAGCCATCAACTACGCTGGGATGGTCAAGATGGCGTGCATCCAACGCTACCTGAAAATCCTCGCTCCAACCGTTTAGGGACAGAGCCTAGTTGGTATGACGGTTTCGCTATAGCTCTTTGGCGGCGGCTTGATCGAGGTAGAAACGCAGCTCGTCGGCTTGGATGTGGGCGGCGGGGAAGTTGGCGTAGTCACCAGTTTTGTTGATGACTTGGGCGAGAACGGATGCTTTGTCCGTGCCGGTGATGAGGAAGGCGACTTTCTTGGCTCGGTTGATCACGGGCCCAGTCAGCGTTAATCGCTTTTGACCCGATTGCGGGTGAGTCGCGACCTCGATGATTTTTTCAGATTCGAGGAACTGGCTCTCGTGTGGGAAGATGGATGCGGTGTGTCCGTCGGCACCCATGCCGAGAATCACGAGATCGAATCGAGGGATGGAGTTACCGTCGCTCGCTATTTCGTTCTTGATTTCGTTCTCGTAGCGCACCCGTTCTTCGTTCGGGTCGGTTGCGCCGAACACATGGTGCACGTTGGAAGCGGGGATGCTGACTTTGTCAAGGAACAGTGCCTTGGCGACACCGTAGTTGCTGTCACTATCGTCGGCTGGGACACAGCGTTCGTCACCCCAATAGAAATGGATGCGGGACCAATCGACTTTGTCGGCGAAGTCGCGTGCCCACAGTTCGAACAAGATCTTCGGAGTGCTGCCACCGGAAAGAGCGACCGTGATTTTGCTTTGTTTCTGGGTCTCGACCCAGGCAGCAAAGTCGGTGGCGAATGCGACCGCGACGGAGGCTGGGTCAGCAAAGATTTTCGTTTCAGTTGACATGTTGGTTGCCTCTCAAGAGCTCATCTTGGTGTTTACGTTTGGGAGGCGATTAGAACATGTTTTGCGGCTTGACGCACCGACGTGACTGGCCGTCTCAGGGTGAATCAGTTTTTCAAACTGCGAAATGTAGGGTGCCGTGCTTGCGCGCACCAGATTCAGCAGAAGGTGCGTGCAAGCACGGCACCCTACGAAGAGAAAAGGGCCCCTAGTTGAAGAAGTGAGCTGACCTTCGGGCAGTCTCGCCTTGCTATTTCATTGGGGCTCGATAGCGCCGTGTGAGTTCAGTTCGGTAGGCCGCTTGGGCGGATTGCCAATCGGCTTTTAATCGCCCCGGGACATCGACGCCCTGGATGATGTCGGCGACGATGACTCCAAGATTAGTCAGCTCGTTCGGTAACACGGTCTCTTGTGTCCAAGCTAGATCGCCAGAAGCAGAGATGACTGCAACGCCACCGTTTGGCATTCCGAAGGGATCGCTCCAGGACCGGGCGTCGTCGTTGATGAGGGTGACTTGCGAGTTCACCTCCTGGCGAGAGCTGGCGTCCAAAACGACTTGGAAAAGTCTCATTCGCGATGACATTTCGGACGGCAGATTTTCGTGCCAGTACGCAAGCAGCTGAGTGACGGCTTCAGAGACATTGGGGTCACGATAGCAGACGACAAGTCGAACGGCCCCAGCTTGTGAGTTCGATCCGAGTTGGCGAAGCATTTGTTGGCCGAGCTTGTTGCCGAGGGCTCTTGCGGGCTCGATGGGCGGAAGCGGAACGAAGCTCTCGACGTAGTGCGGGCTCGCTGGTAGCGGGTCAATCGTCGGTGGTTGACTCAACGGTTGAAAGGTTGCGCTGCTGAGTTGGACCGTGAGCGTCATCTCTTGCGGCGGAAGATTCGGTGCTGGCGCAGCGATCACGGCGGGTAACTCCACTTCACGGATGATCGTTGCGTCACGATCGATCCAGAATACGTATCGCTTCGAGTCGGCTCGCACGATCACGCTTTGGCACAAACGGTTTTCGATCGATTGCTGGGAACCGAATTCGAAGGTGTGCTGGTTGTCAAAGAGCCGCTTCATGGGCTCGGCGGCGAATAGCCAATCGAGTTGTGGTGGAGGCCCGCCCAGGCCTGCGGAGAGTTGTTGTTGGAAGATTGGGTCGAGTGTGAGTTGCTCCCAATCCCCGCGCTGGGTCGGTGCCTGGCGAACGCTGACTTGTCCGTCGAAGTTATTCGTCGCGTCGTCCTTGACCCAGGAAAGTGTCTGGCGCGAGTCACAGTAGCACCTCAGCGAGTAGGCTTCGACGTAAAAGTTGCGCTGATCCAGTCGAACATTCAGCGGTGCTAATTGGCTCTCGCGACGGCCGCCAACGTCATAAGCGAGTCGAACGCGAGCATTGTCGCTGTAGGATTCCGCGGCGCGATAGCGTTGGAACGTCGATTTGAGCAGCGTTTCTGGGGCAACGTTCGGGTACGCCAAACGCTCATTATTGCCGTCGGTGGCGGCATTTTGACGTGATGGATCGCTGCACCCGGCCAATGGGATTAAAACCACCCATGAAACCAGCATCGTTGCCACGAGAATGCCGAAAGGCCAGAATTGCCGAATCGCCACGGTCACTCCGCTTGGTTTGTGCATACTCCAGCTTGGCCTCTCTTCGGTTTGCTAGAGTACGCAAACTGTATCGATCACGGCAATTGCAACAGAATACCTTCCCCGCAGCACTTTCTTACTAGGCGAGACGCGACGATATGTCGGATGTGGAGCGATATCAATTTCCGGAGCTTTTGCAAGCAATTGCGTCTCCGGATGTCTTCGAGTTTTCGTCGCGAGCCAAGGAGAGCAAGGACGAGTCCGAGCGAGTTTACAACTCGGTTGCGCTCGACACGATGACTGTCCAAGCGTTGTCCGAGCCGCTCGATTTCCCCAGCGTGCTGCTCGCTGTGTTGCCGGAGGATCGTGTCGCATTAGCGGTGGATCCGAACATCCCTGGGATTGCGACTGTTCTTCAAAGTGTCGTGGAGTATTTGAGCGAAGCCCAGCCGAGCGGGATCGACGTGGTGCTCAGTGATGAGGTTTGCGACTCAGTTCGCGAGGAGATCGCGGCCGCGTTGGCTGGTAAAGCGGAGCTGCATGTTCACCGCAGTCATGCTCGAGTCGGGTTGCGGTACATCGGTGCGGATGCTGGGGCCGATCCGGTTTACATGAATCGTTACTTGGTCGACGCTGACTTTGTGCTTCCGATTGTGTCCGAGCGAACCTGCGGATTGGAGGGCGAGTTCGAGCATGCGGGCGTGTTCCCCGAGTTTGCTGACTCGTTGTCACGTCGTCGTTTTGGATTGGATCCGAAACTGCTCGCAACGCTTTCACCTAGCGATAAATTCGCGATGACGCTTGGTGTGCAGGTCGTGCTGAGCGTCGCAGCCGATGCGGCTGGGCGAGTCGCGGCGATTACGGCGGGCACTCCTCAAGCGTTGCATCAATACGCTTGCACTTCGAATCACATCACGGCGTTGTCCGAAACCGTTTCCATCGTCGTTGCCTCGCTCGACGGAAGCGAACAGCAACAGACTTGGCTCAACGCAGCTCGCGCGGCGGCGACGGCAAGCACGCTGCTTGAGAACGGCGGCACCATCATTCTGTGGACCCGAATCCGCCAGTCGCTCGAGCAAGGGTTGCTTGAACTCACGGATGAATACGAAGCCGACGAACAGGCCTTGTTGGACGCGGATTCTGAGTCGGAAATTGATGGCCGTCCAGAAGACCAGGCAACTCAAGACAGTGATGCCGGGCCCGACGGTTTCCCCGCTTGGAGCAACATTGAGATGGCGGCCCGCCAACTCAGTGCGATCGCGGCGGAATACCGTGTTTTGCTACACAGTGATCTGGTCAACGACTCCGTGGAAGCGATTGGGCTTGGAGTTGTCGGCTCCGTCGATGATTTGCGTCGGTTGACCCAGTCGTTCGCCACCTGTGGTCTACTACGTGCAGCATCATTCGCGACTCCCTGCCTCAATCTCAATGAGAACCAAGCGGAACGTAATTAATGAATTCCCAGCCCGAAAAGTCGCCGCCGATTGAGTTCGCATTTTCCTTTTGCCCTCGTTGTGCAGCTCCCAACGACAACGTTGGTAAGATCCCACTGAAGTGCAATGCATGTGGGTTGACGCTTTATTTCGGTCCAGTCGCAGCCGTTGGCGGGTTGGTGCTCAACGAAAATAATGAAATTTTGCTTGTTCAGCGGGCGAGGAACCCCGGCAAGGGACTCTACGGATTGCCCGGTGGGTTCATCGACCGCGACGAAACGGCGGAACAGGCGCTGCGTCGCGAAGTGCTCGAAGAGACTGGTTTGGAAGTCAGTGATCTGAGAATGACAATCACACACCCGAACTCGTACCAATATGGCGGTGTGACTGTGCCAGTCCTCGACATGTTTTTCGAGTGTCGTGTCGTCGACAAAAGCCAACTTCACTTAGCGGACGGCGAACTATCGGGTTGTCAATGGACGCGACCCACTCCCGAACATCTGGACCAAATGGCATTTCCCAGCAACCGCATCGCGCTGGAGCGTTGGCTCGCGAGCCGCTGAGAATTTGCCGACGCCGCCGCATAGCTCACTCATCACCGTAGGACATTTTTTAGATGCAACCGACACCCCGACTTCAAAACATTCGACTGAGTTTGCTAGGACGTTTCGCATGCCATCTAACGCTGGGGGCGCTGTTGGTATTCGGCAATGGATGCTCGCGAACTGATAGCACGACGGCTTCCACTCAAGAGTTGCCACCGCTTCCACCAGAACCAAACGACTTGAATTTGGCTGCGACCAATAGCGAAACGCCATCGCAAGGTTTGGGGTTCGCTGGTCCGCCGGTGGATGCACCGAATGGCAACTGGCCGAGTGCGACTGCCGTTACGCCCCAGGAATCACCCTCTCCGCGGACCGTGACTGGATTGCCAATCGCTGCGGATGACGAGGCAATGGATGCAACCGGCAAACCACGACTGCAATTACGAAGTGATCTGGATCCCGACAAGCTGATCGATTTTCTCGCAGCCGCCGATCAAGACATGGAGCTGATTTACAGTGGTCGATCTGGTTTGTCGAACCAAGACGAAGCGATCGCGGAGATGCAGCGAATCATCCAAGCCAAACTCGAGGCATCGCGGCGTCTCGTCGAGAATCCAGACGCTAGCCCAGAGCAACGCACGGTCGGTAAACGCGGAGAGTTGCAAGCGTTGTCGCATCTCGCAAGCTCCGGCAGCCTCAAAGCGGCTGAGGAGCTTGAGGCAATCGCGACGGCTGGTCTGGCCTCCGACGAACCCACGGTGGTTTCCGACAGTCGGTTGGTGCTAATCGGTTTCGCTCTCGAAGCGTTGCAAAACGGTAAAGACGCCGCGCCACAACGAATCGTTGACCTGGTCGAGCAGCATTCGCCAACGAACGAAACCGCCGACGTGCCCGCGATGATGGTGATGGGCCAAGCTCGCGAGTTGCTTGCTCAATACGGCCACATCGATGAAGCCAAGCGAGTTCGTGAAGCGATCTTGAAGTCGTTTGCAAACTCTTCGGATCCTGACGTCGCGATGATGGCGGCGAAACTCGCGGGCGCCGTCCAATTCGATGGTATCGATAAACTGAGAGCTGACGCGATCGCCGATAAGTCCGTGGATGTGGCTGTGTGGACGGCAGCGGCTCAACAGCTGATTGATGAGTCGCGAGATTTGTTGACGGTGCAGTACTTGGCTTCGACGGCGCTCGAGTTGGAAGGCACAAACAATTCGCCGCTGGCCGCCGCGACGTATGAGTTGCTCGCCAAAAATTTTGCAAACAGTAGCGAATCGCTCGGTCGCGAAGTCGCTGTGGCGATCGACGCCAACGAATCACGCCAAGCAATCATTGGCTCACCGTTTGACGTGAAATTGCCGTCGCTCGAAGGCGAAACGATTGAGATGTCGGACTACATCGGCCGCGTTGTCTTGCTGCCGTTCTGGGCCGCTGAGTTTCCTGCGTCGATGCAACTATTTCCGAATCTGATCGAGCTTCGTGAACAACATCCCAATGATATTGTGATCGTTGGAGTTAACTTGGATTCGCGAGCGGATGAACGCACAGCTAACGCGAAAGAAAAACTTGGCTTTCCAAGTTTGCACAGTGCCACGGATCCATCAGCGGAAGTGCCCAATCCGCTTGTGAAAAAGTTCGGCATGGTCTCGATGCCGTTTCTCGTTGTGCTGGATCGCGACGGAAACGTCGCGGATATCTGCTTTACCCAGCGGAAACTGAACGAGGCGATTGCGAAGTCGCTTGCGAAACGTTGAGTGAATTCGACTCGTTATGCGGCTATTTTCTTGCGTTCGCGAAAGAAATTTGTGTCGTGAAAAGGCATGCTCACCAGTGAGATACGCTCACTTGTGTCACGCAGCTTTGCCAAGAATCGGTCGCCTCGCAAATGTGTTTCGTAGTACGTGACGACGCCGCGTCGTAAACGTTCGATGTCAACAGCCGACAGTCGCTGGATTCGTTTCACGGCATCGATGAGTCCTTGTGGACCGCTGAAACAAATCGCGTTGACTCCGTCCACGAGTGCCGGAGAGAAGCGATCCGCGTATTCAATCAGCGGGATCGTTCCGACGCTCATCGCTTCGACCGCGTTATGGCACATCGGTTGGCAAACGCCAGGACAACAGACAAAGAAATTGAAACTTGCCAGCGTCGGTAACCAGTCGTCGCTTGATAATCCTTGCGTCTTGGCGTCGACCAGCACGATGCTGTTCTTGTGAGATGCAACGTCGATTCGATCTGTTACCTGGGGTGCAAAGTTCGCTCGAAGCGATTCGATCATTTCAAGTCGGTTCATCACGCCAAAGTGATTCCGCACGTGGGTGTAGTTCGCCTTCAATCGACCGGCGAAGAAGATGCCGCTGCGATCGGGTGTGCCACGCAATGCTGCGATGTCGACAGCGGCAAGTCGGCTCAGTGTATGCGGGTGCATCGGGTAAGGCATGACCCACGAGCCGTCAATTGTATCGCGACCGATCATCAGTTGAGCATGTGTGCAGCGATCATCCTGAAGGCTGGACGGCAAGGTTTCGATCGAGTCATGCAGCACCAAGGCGTCGTCGGGAGTCGCGTCGGTCGGTGCAAGCCAAGTTAGGTTGTCGTCAGTGAGCAGTTCGGGCCCAAAGAGCTTCCGTGCGATCGCGGCGAAGAGAACTCTGTTGCATCGCAAATAAAACGGCGATCCGATCATCTTGGCGTGAATGGCGATCGCATTCAGGTGTCGGCCACAATCAAACTGTAATTGGGGAGTACGCATTTCGAGAACGATCGCGCGACCTGGCAATCGAGAGTCTTGTTCTCGCGGTCTTGCTTGCAGCAACAGCGATTCGGCACGCCGAATGTCAATCGGGAAACGCACAATCGACTTGAACCACATCATTCGGAGCGTCATGTTCGCGCGGTGTCCTAAGCTGCCTTGATGGATTGAAGTGCTGGTTCGATGCCCATCGCCAGCAATGTTTGAGCGGGATGATGCCGATTCGAAATGGTCTGGGCATAACCGTGGGCGCGAAGTCTGAGTTGCTCGTAATCGTCCGCGATCGTGCTCAGCAGATCTGGGATCTCGTCGAGAGACCGATAGGCGTATCCGATCGTGCCGTCGGGACCGGCACCGCGAAGTTGCTCTGCGAGCCAACATCGATCAGGCACCAAGACGGGAATGCCACGCATCATCAGTTCCAGCATCACGCCGCTGCATCGTGCGACGTAGCGTTGGGGTTCGTACAGGAATAATCCAAGTTCAGCTGTGTCGAGCCAATCTTGATACTGAGACGTTCCAAGGACCGTTGTGATGACGTTGAGTGGTTGAGTTGGTGACTCGGGCGTGAGGATGTTTGTGTTCATGCCTCGCAAATGACAGTCATCGTGCAAGTTCTGGGGGACAATCCGCTTCCATTTTCTAAGCGGTAACTGCAACGAGACACGGTAACGGTGGGTGAGCAAATGTGGTTCGTAAATACTCGACAAAAAGGTCGAGATGGATTTGGTGCCCTTCTCTCGACGCGGCAAACCGCCTAGCAGAATGTTGAGGCGATCCGTTTTGTTTTCGATTCGAGTGGGCGCGCGATGTCGAGTCGGATAGGGCACTGCGTTGACGGTGACTCCAGCTTCTTGCAATTGTCTGGCGAGTGGCTCGGTCGTTGCGTGAAGATGAATTGTGGTCGCCGCAAGGTTGCTGTTTTGAGAGATCTCGCTCAGTGCACGATTGACTTGTTCGCCAAGTTGAGTGAGCCGATCCAGTGGCGTGTTGTCTTGCTGAATCGCAAAATGGAAAATGACGTGAACACTGCCGGGGGCGTTTTGGATATTGCCGGGGGCGTTGGTGCCAACGGTTGTTAAGGCTCGTGCGAGTGCAAGCAGCTGGAAGTCATCGCCAGTGTTGATGACAAGTGTGTCGTCGGGAGTTGTGCTTTGTTGAATGAGCCACTGAGCCAGAGCACTCGCCCATTGTTTGATCAAGATTTTGGGACGACGGTCCGCTGGCGCGAATCTGTCTCTGATGGACTGTGCCAGATTCTGCAGTCGGGTTCCGCCGATGGGTTGTCCGTCGAGATCGCGACCGACGCGTGATCGGCCATCCACGCCAAGCGACCATGGCAGCATGCGTTGGCCGGTGAACATGCCTGACCACCGAATCGTTTGCTCTTCGCTGCCGCGAAACGAAGTGTGTGTCGCTACTTCTGTGTTATGGCCGAGTCGGTTTGCGCCCTCGCACAGCAAGGTTGCCAATTCAAAATAATGGCCATCGAGCGAGCGAATGTTGTCGTCGACGAACAGCAAGCGACCCATGGCGACCAGGCAGATTGGAAGGAATCACGATCGGCCGAATCCGTTTTTCGCCGATTATCTGGATCGGTAATTAGCAAGGTACTGAGAATTCGTCTAGATCGGCTGCCTCGACGAGTAATTACAATGGACCCTAGTTGGGACAATCCCTGGAGCTCTTTGAATGCCGTCCTTTATCGAATTGACCGGAAAAACGCTGCTTGACGTCGTGAACGAAGGCGAAGTCAACCTCAGACAATTGCACGACGCGGGCGTGCGAGGTGACTCCATTTTGCGGATCAACCCACACGGCGAAATTGAACTGCGGAAGCCCCACGGGTGGGTACTGGTCGGCGGTTTGCTCGGGCACTTCGACGACCGTCTGAAGAAAATGACCGGGTTGGACTGGGTTTAGAGCGGTTGGAGTTCAGTTTGCCTGAAGTCCAGTTCACCTTGAGTTCAGTTCGTCTGGAGTTCCACGAGTTGGTGTTGCCAAAGGCGAATCCGCTGCGGTGCGATTTCGCTTTCTCGACCCGACTGGCAAATATCGCCGCGAACCCCAAATCCGTCGGGTTGGGTGTCGTTCTCGAGCCAGCTACTAAGATCGTCCAGTCGAATCGCTCCGGCGAGCATCCATTGCATGCCGAACGTTCTCGTTAAACGTCGCAACACTCTCAGCCGACTGGACTGTAAGTGCTCCACGCTGGAGCGGCCATCTTTCACGAACGTGTCGATCAAAATACGGCGAAACCCGTGCTTGTTTGCGAGCGTCACGATTTCCTCAGGTTCCAAGGTCTCCGCGGCGCTTGCGTCGGCATAGGCAACGGCGACAAGTTCGACTGGGGCCGCGAGTGCGTGGCGAACGTCGGCCCACATCGCAGTCAGCTCTTTCTCGGTTCCACATTGATGCGGGCCTGCTTTTGCAAATGCGAATGATGCAGGGACTTCACCCGCAACTTGCATCGCCGTGTCACGTTCACCCAAGGCTGCGGAAAGTTGAGTGTTCGTTGATGCATCACCTGTAAACCGAGCTGCCGCTTCTCGCCAGACGGAGCTTTCGACGGGCGCCAGCGGGCCGTGGTGCGGTTCTTTGAAATCGAGGATATCGATCGACTCAGCCGCCACGATCTCGGCTTCGGCGAGCGAGCGGACGCTGACGAGTAGCTCCCATCGCCGAGTTTGCTGGGCCACGTCCGGTATCTTCATGGAAAACGTCATTGGGCATCGAGAAACGATTGAATCGACTGTTTTATGGCTTTTCGGAACCCCTTTGACGAGAGGTTGGCGGAAAAACTTTGCTGTTCCTTTCGGAACCCGGCGTTCTGGCACAGATGCTCCGTAGCGGTTTATTCGCCATCCCGCTAAAGTCGCAGTTTGAGGAGCCGTTCGGATCGGGCGGTTCTTCACCCAGCGTGCTACATGATGTTCACCACAAGATTGAATAACAGCCCAAACGTTGAAATACGAATCTATCCTATCAACTGAGCAGCTCGAGCAGTTTTGCAGCGAGATTGCATCCTTCCCTGTGATCGCGTTCGACACCGAGTTCGTCTCCGAAGACCGTTATCGCCCCGAGCTGTGTCTAGTCCAGGTTGCTGCGGGCGATCGTTTGGCGATTATCGATCCGTATCCGGTTGAGAATACGAGCGTGTTCTGGGATCTGATCTCAACGCCCGGACGAGTCGTTTTGGCGCACGCGGCTCGCGAGGAATCTCGGTTTTGTTATCGGTTCACCGGCAAGCCCATCGCAGGTCTATTCGATACCCAATTGGCTGCCGGTTTCGTCGGGATGGAGTATCCCGCCTCACTCGGCACCCTTGTCCAGCGACTTGTTGGAAAGACACTGCCCAAGGGCGAGACTCGCACGAATTGGCGACACCGTCCGCTCAGCACCGACCAGCTCGAATACGCACTCCACGACGTCACGGACCTCGAGACGATGTACAAGAAGTTGTCGACGTCCGTCCGCGAGATGGGACGTGAAGCCTGGGTCGAGGAAGAAACTGCAAATCGCCAACAAGAAGTCATTGATGCCGAGAATCGCGAGAACTGGCGCCGAGTCAGCGGTGCGTCCGGCCTCAACCCTCGGCAACTCGAAACCATCCGCCAAATTTGGTTGTGGCGAGAGGAGCTTGCCAAGAGCACGGACCAATTACCAAAGCGCGTGATGCGTGACGACTTGATCGTCGAACTTGCAAAACGCGGTTCGTCGGATGCTAAGAAACTTCGTCACATCCGTGGTCTTGAACGGCGTCCGTATATCGATCATTACGAAGCAATCGCAGAAGCCATTCGAATTGCGTTAGAGACGCCTGACGACAAGTTGCCGCGTCGGCCCAAGGGTTCACGCAAGTCAGTTTCGCCAATGCTCTCGCAATTCCTTAGCACATCGATCGCCTGTATCAGTCGTCAACAAAAACTTGCGCCGCCAATCGTCGGGAACGCCGATGACGTGCGTGAGTTGCTTGGCTACGAACTTGACCACGATGACAGGGACCCGTTGCCAAGTCTGCTTCAAGGCTGGCGTGGTGACATTGTTGGCAAGTCCTTCCGCCGGCTTCTCGCTGGTGATCTAGCGATTCGAATTGCTGATGTGACCGAGGAGCAACCGCTCGAGTTCATCGAAGTCTCGGATTCGTAATCGACTCTACGACTCCCACGAATTCAATCGCGTGGCAAGCTCTTGCAGCTTGCCTTTGTTTTTCTCGAGTGACATCAGTCCAGCGAGAATCAGAATTCCCATCGTGATTCCGAACGCCCACCAAGGCCACACTTGGTCGATCGAGCGTTGAGCATGCCACACCATGCTCGTGACACCCAAGAGCACAAAGACGGTGCCCAGATACAAGAACGGTCGAATCCGTAACACGACGCCGACGAGCATACCGGTCAGTGCGAGCAGGATCAAAATCATTGGCCCCCAAAGCGTCGTGCCAATTTGCTGGAGCATCATGTCGGCTGTGCTGCTGACATAAATCACGATCGTGGCGGCGTATCGAACAGTAGCTACCAGTTTTGCATCAAGCTCGTTGCGATAAATTTGTGCAATCGCGAGCACGCATGCCGCTGGCGGAATCAACCACAATTGCGGATGTTGAAGGAAGCCCCACTCCGGGTTCTTGGCAACGAGTGACCACACGGCTGAGTTGGCGAATACCACCAAAAATACGCGTGGCATCCAGCCTTCCCGCATTCGGCTGAGCAAGACGTAGTAGCCTGCGGCGAAGATCAGTACGATCGACAGCGACGGTCCACCACCCAGCATCCCTGCCACGGGTTTGATCCAAAGACCGCTCATCAACAATCCGACTGCGGGAATCAGCGGCAAGTAGAGACTCGTTTGATGAAGCGTTTTTGCAATCAGCTCGTCACCGCGGCGCTTCACCCACTCGACCGCGCCCACACTGACGAACGCCAACACCATCACGATGTACGGCCAATAGGCTCGTAAGCCAAACAACGCAAACTGTGGCTTGCAAAAGTAAACGTGCAACCAAGTCAGCACCCCGAGTACCTGTGCCGCAATCAGTAGCGCCGATCGCTTTGAATCATCGAGCTCAAGCTTCATTGCTTTCGGGATATTTGAGCTCGAACCGAGCGTCGGTCCCGAGGCCAAAGACACGATCGCGGCGAGCACGCTCAATACGCCGATCGACAAGCCAACAGCAATAACGAGCGGCATGGGAAGTGATGGCACGCCCGAGCCAAATTTCATCGCGGCCTCGAGTCCCAACAATGCGCAAAGCGAACCAACGCCAATCGCACCCACAGCGATCGTGGCATGATGAATCGCTTGCCTCCAACGCGTGGCCCAGGTTTCTCCCGAGAGTCGTGGCAAGCCCCAAAGCAGTGTTGGAATCAGCGACACCGACAAAACGAACCACCGCATCAACCCACACAACAACGGTTGAGCCTGGTCTGGCGTTGGCAAGCTCGCCCAGAAATACATCGCCAGTAACGCGAGCCCAAGCGACAGCCTTTGCAGCGTGACACGCCCAACTCGCTCAGAAATCTCGCCGACGCCAACAGCACTGATTGCGATGCCACCAATCGTCAGCTGGATCGTACTCATCGGTACACGAAGCATGAACATGACGAGTGCTGAGATCGCCGCGACGACTGCTGAGAGCAACAGCGGACACAGTGCCGCAATCGAATGCGACTCGTCACCCATCGCGTCGACGACACCGAGCTTCTTCGCACCGAGTCGATGAATCTTGACAATCGGTGTCATGCTCAACGCGATCATCGCGGAGACGAATGATCCCACCATAACGGTCCACATCATCGACGTCGCCCCAGGCAAATCATTGATGTCGCCAATGTGTACCGTTGCCACAGCCAGCCAAGCCACCATAACGCTCATCGAAATCGCTAGCTCCGCTTGACTTCGAGCACGCAACCAAAGCGTCATCGCAGATGCTTGTACCAATGCGCATCGAAGCGCAAACAACGAAGTCAACTGCACCGGCGTTTGCCTTGCAGCAAAGCCCCCTAGGTGTGCGAGCGATTCGCCCAGTGTCAGGAACACGATCAGTGCGACAAACTCCGGCCAAACACGCCTTGAATTCGGAGCGTCCAATTCACCGATGAATTGTTTTGCGATTAATGGAGTTGCAAAATGCCAAACGATGGTCCAGCCCGCGGACCAAGCGACGACGTACGTCCAAAGCTGTTCCATCTCACGGACCGGTGAAGCGAAATGGAGCAAGGACCAGCATCCTGCCGCGATCACAAACCAAACTGCAATGCGAGTCCTGTGTTCCGACGTGTTGGTGCGGCTGTACGCCAGTTGAACGCTGACGATCGCGCCGAGGATTCCGACTAGCCCCAAACTGAACGCGGGTAGCACTTGCGAAGTCGCTTCGACGGCGATGAAGCCAATGACAGCTAATCCAGCGACGTGCCAAGCGTCCACTGGCGATCGTAACATCGTGTAACGATAGAGCGACGCGAGCGCGGCGATCGTTAGCAAAGTGAAAGCGATCGTGGTCGGTGCGTAAGGAAGCTGCGGAAAAAATGGACTCACAAGCCAAGTGATTTGGCCTGCGAGCATGGTGATCGCGAGCGGCCAAGCCATCCAATGTCGCTGGGACGATTGCCCTGAAGTCGAAATCGGAACACCGCGAATCGTCGCAATGCCAGCCGTCGTTGCTACAAGAATGCAACTCACGGGATTGATCATGGGGTCCAATAAGCCAGGCCCGGCAATCAAACTCACAAGTCCCGTAGCCGCCGTGGCCATTCCAAGAACGACACCTACGAGCCAAGACCCATCGATTGCGTTGTGCGTGGCCAGCTCGTGCTTTTCGGAAGTTGCTCCAAACCGCTTCGATGCAAATTTCGCGATCGTCGCCCAAGCCAATGTCGCTAACCCAACGACTTGGAACCAAGTTGTCCAATGTAATTCCGTAAACACGGGGACAAGAATGGTGCTGGCGACTGGCGAGATGATTGCTGAGAGCCCAGCATGAATCGGTGCGTTTCGCCTGAGTGACGAGACAAGTAAAACAGCAGCAACAAGCAACCACCATGCCGAGACGCCGATGGAAGCGAACGTGTCTGGTGACAATCCAGCGACCAGTGGACGGAACCAATCGTAAGTGAGTAGTGATACCGATGACGTCACCAGCACACCAAGTCCCATCGCATTCGTGATGGGACTCTTCGTGACAAATTTGCGAGTGTTTAGCCAGTGCCAAACGGAGATCGCAATGAGCACGGGTGACGCGGCAAGCACCAGTCGCTGGCCATCAGTGATATCCACGAGCGAAACACATAAACTGGCTCCCCACAACAGTAACGCGACTCTCGCAAGTGTTGCCATGCTCCGCCAATAGGTCGTCTGGTCTTTAAGAGACATCCAGCTGAGCAAACTGGTGACCCCGATCGCAACGAGAAAGCCAATCAAGGGAAGCCATATCTCGGTGGCATCAAGACTCGAAAGCGAAATGGCGTCCGCATTCACGCGATTGAAAAGAAGAGGTGCGAACTCGCAGACGCTGCCCACGACCAGCAAGACGGTTGCGACGGCTGCAAACCAACACGCTGGGAAGTGGCCTACGTCGGTTGGCGTTGAGTCGGTGCGTCCAGTCGAAATGTCCAGTGGAAACCAACGACGACGGCTCCATTCACGCAGCCCGATCCACGCAAACCCCAGGATCGAGAAAACGAGGCTCCAGTTCCAAAGCGGATGCAGCGGTAGCGAGTCGCCGAAACGCCACTCACCCAGCGAGTAAAACGCTTCCGAGTCATAGCGATAAACGACCGCAGCACCAGCCACGAGCGTTGCGAGTTGCGATGCGATCACCCAGATTTGATCGCGTAATCGTTCGCCAGAGATCAACAGCATGGCCGCTCCAATTCCAGCGACCGACATTGCGAGTATCGGTGAACCAGAGATCTCAAATGCGGCAAGCGTAACCGCTAGGGAGCACAAGATCGCGGAGGCGAATTGCCATGAATTGGTAGTTTGAAGAATTCGACTTGACGACGGCGTGATGTTGCGACTGGTTAAGAAACGTTGAGCCCAAGACGTTCCAAGTCGTTCGAACACCAAGCACAATCCAGACAAGATCGACGTCGCCAAGAGTGTCGTTTGCATCCATGTTGTGCTTCCAGCGATCGATAGATTCCCGGATAACGAGATCGGGTGGAAAACAGCACAAGCAACTAGGCTCGATAAGGCGACTGTTAGAATGGCGGGCGTTCCAACCAAGATCGCAGCGATCGCAGTTGCAAGCGTTAAGCAAACCAGGACGACGACCAACACGCTCGGTGGTACGATGCCGAGCCAACTCTCCGGTAAGAACACGAGCATCGCGGCGCTGAGTGACGCAATGCCAAACCAGCTTGCCGACAACATCGCTAAAGGTCGCTGATTTTCGCCCTTGCCATGCCGCCAAGCCCAAAGCGACGCCAGGATCGCGAACAGGCCCGCAGTGAGCATGGGCTCGCCGCCGATGATCCGACGTGGCCAACTCAAACTCGACCATTCGATGCTACCAGTCGTCCAGTTGCCAATCATCCACGTGGAACTGATGAGTGTCGCTACACTCAAAGGTAACGTTGAAACGACCAGCCACGGCGTCGTTCGATAAACAAACGATAATCCCGCGAAACAGACGCTGGCAGTTAACGCCCACAGCCAGAGCCAACTTGGGTCATGACCCAGAAGTGGCAATGGGAGCATCACGAGCCCAACGCTCAGTACGCTGACAACCTTGCCGATGAACTGGTGCGTTTGGTTGGTCGACCGGACGGCGATTGCATGTGCGGCGATCGCCACAGCGCTGAATGCGGGGACACTGGCGATAACAAGCCGGTACCACAAACTCGCCTTGAATTCGTTGCCCAAGTATGCCGTCGTGATTGCTAAAGCGGCGAAAGAGAAAATCGCAACAAACAGGAAGCTCCATTGGTGACGTGATGCAACTGGCAATTGTCTTCGCGGCTTCCCGATGAATCGCCAAGGCTGTTGGAACAACGTGATCGCTAGGCCAACTGCCACGCTGCCTAATAAGGCCATCCAGCCTGCGTTGGACTCGAACGCCCGCAACGAAGCTGGCACCAGCGGAATCAATGCTGCGGGTGTCGCGACGGCCATGGCGAAAGCACGCGATCGCGCCGATCCAAACAAAGCTCGCCCAGCTTTTAACAGTAAACCGATGTTGATCGCTGTGCCGCAAAGGATCGCGAGCAAGGTAACTGGATCGCCCAGAGATACGGCTGCTTTGCCTTGGTTGGCTGTTGCTAAGCCTGCAAGCACGCTCAGTGGTACGAGCAGCGTCGCGATAAGCAGCACCGCGCGGCTCGTGTGACAAAGTTTCCACTTCGCGAGCGTGTAAAAGCCCGCTGCGAAGATCGCTGCATTCGCCGTCAAGAAAATGAGCGACGGGATCACACGGTGTGTGTCTTGGAGTGTGCTCCAAAGACTCTTCACCAGACCGATGGAACAAACAACGATCAGCAATCCAGCGACCAACTCACCCCAACGAATGTTGTGCATCGCCAGAAACGACTCAATGACCGCTCCCCATGTCGGACGAGGTTCGGCTGGCGGTGTGGGTGGCGATGCCAGCGGCGACGCCGGTTCTTCGCACAAAACCGCAACGATGGGAGCTCCGGATGATGGAACATCTTGTTTGGAAACCAACAACGGATTCGCAACCGGTGGTTTAGGTTTAACGATTGCTGGCTTCGCAGGCTCTGGCTGGATCTGCCTTGGCTCGATCGGCTTGCGAGCTAGCGGCGGTGCGATTAACTGCGGCTTGACAACTGGCGGCGCGATCACACCCGCGGAGTAGGCTTGATCCGCTTTCTGTATCAATGCCACAAACTCTTCAGGGCTAATCAGTCCTTGGAATCGCATTCGCTCGAGCACATGACGAAACGCTTTTGAGTCATTCGTGGGCGTTGGCGAGAACGAATTCGAGGAGCTATTTGATTGACCAAAAATCGCTCGCAGGATAACACTCACAACGACCCAGATGCCGTGCCCGATTGCGGTGAATACTGCCAGAACGAATAGGATGATGAAGAGTTGAAACATGACGATGACTTGCGTGTCTTGGTCGTTGGGCAGCTTGGTGTTTAGCAAGGCTTTAGTAGAGCCCACTGGACCCAACAGCGCGCGCTAGACTTTAAAACTACATTGCGACCCAAGAAAATCGCCGAATTTGACGCCAATTGCAGTAGTGGCGATGCAATAGTGGGCGATATCGCACAGCCTCGATCCCAAGCTGTCGAAACCTGGGAATGGCTGCTAGCGCCCAAAAGCGTCGATCGCCAAAACTTCTGAAGCGAACTGGCTTATTTGGCAAGTTTGGGCGTCAAACGCGGTGCCGAGTAGCCTTGGTCACGAATTTGCTTCAGCATCGTTTGCAGCTCGGTCACGAGCTTTGGATGCTGTGCAGCAACATTGATTCGTTGACCGATATCTGTGGATAGGTTGTACAACTCCACGAGATTCGAATCATCGTTGGGATAGTTGTGTTTCGCCTCCCATTCTTGATTTCGAGCGCTGACGTATCCGTTCTTGTCGTCAATTAATAGCCAGTTCCCGCTGCGTACCGCGTAGCTATTCGCGTTCGTATTGTGCACGTGCGTCGTGCGGACTTCGGACTTGGTGCCACGAAGCAGCGGCAAGAGACTGTGCGAGTCCTCCGCAGCGTCGTCGGGCAACTCAAAACTCAGGTGTTCCGCCAAGGTGGTGAAAAGGTCGACTTGCGAAACAAGTGAAGTATTCACCGAACCGGCTTCGGTGATCCCAGGCCATTTGATTACAAATGGAATGTGGTGTCCGCCTTCGTAGATATCACGCTTCAGGCCGCGAAACGGTGCTGCTGACCAGTGATCGAATTTGCTGTCTCTGGCATAAGCGTATTTCTCTGGCCCATTGTCGGCTGTGAAAATAACGACAGTATTTTCCGCTTGGCCAGTCTCTTCCAAAGCACGTAACAATCGCCCACACGCGTCATCGGTTTCGTAAACAAAGTCTCCGTATGCACCCGCTTTCGATTTCCCGTCAAACTCATCGTTGGGGATGATCGGGGCGTGAGGCGACGGGAAGGCAAAGTACAAAAAGAACGGTTGGTCACTGTCCTTTTGTGATTTGATGAAATCGACGCCGCGCTTTGTGATCGTCGGAATGTTCTGGTAGGGATCCCAATCGGAAACCATCGGACCGGGACGACATTCCCAATTCCCTTCCTTGATCGGTTTCCACTTGCTTGTGTCCATGACCGTGTCAGGTGCTTTTTGCACGTGGTCGTTCTCGATCCAGCAGTACGGAGGGAAATTAATCACCGTGTCGCCAAAATACGAATCAAATCCATGCGCGAGTGGACCATCAGGAATTGCCTTCGTCCAATCAAAATCCTCGGGGCCGTAGCCTTTTTGTTTGCCATCGCCTTTGGGAACCGCACCAGGTTTCTTGATCGCATCCCAATCCCATCCGAGGTGCCACTTTCCGATCGCCGCAGTTCGATAACCTTGTGCCTGCATCATCTCCGGCATGGTCAACCGCTCGCTTTTGAATACCGAGCCACCGAATGCATTCACGATCCCATGAAAATCTCGCCAGTGATGTCGACCGGTAAGCAGCGCATAACGACTCGGCGAGCAAATGCCCGACGACGAATGCCCGTCCGTGAACCGCATCCCCTCGCGAGCCAGCTTGTCCAAGTTCGGGGTGGGAATCTTGGTGTCTGGGTTTTGAAGGGCTAAGTCACCAAATCCTAAGTCATCGGCATACAAAACTAACACGTTTGGACGCGAAGTTTCTGCGGCTCCTAGCCCTGTCAGGCAACACACGACTGCAACTGTGAAAACGAAGAACTTCATCGGAAACCTCGGGCTGAACATGCTGGATAGGTGTTGATGATGACTGCCATTAGGACCGCTAGTAACCACCTTGGCCGATGGATGCAGATTGCGTTTCGCCCGTTCCTTCAGCTTCTCGGCGTCGATATTCGTCGAGCATCGCTGCTGTTGCCGTCGCACCACAGCGACTCGCACCAAGGTCACGCACTCGGATCAATCCATCCAAATCTCGCACGCCACCGGCAGCTTTGACTTGGACTTTGTCGCTACATGACGCTCGCATCAGTGCCAAATCGTGCTCTGTTGCACCCTTGTAGTTGTAGCTGCCATCGGGCTGTTTGACGAAACCATAACCCGATGAAGTCTTGACCCAGTCTGCACCAGCGCGCTCGCAAATCTCGCACAACTTTCGTTTTAGATCATCACTGCTCAGCCCCGCGCCGCCACCTGTGATATAGTCGTTCTCGAAGATGACTTTTACTTTGGCATTGAATGAGTGTGCTTCCTCGCAAACCGCTTTGATGTCGTTTTCGACATACTCCCAATCGCCACTGAGTGCTTTGCCGAGATTGACGACCATGTCAATTTCCTTCGCACCATCACGACATGCTTTGCCCGTTTCATATCGCTTCACTTCCGTTGCACTGTTGCCTTGCGGAAACCCGATCACGGCGCCGACGATCACGTCGCTGCCCGCGAGCCACTGTGCAGCCTGTTTCACTGCGTAGGGTTTGATACAGACCGATGCGACGTTGTACTTCATCGCGATTTGGCAACCTGCTTCGAGATCCGCGTCTGTCATCGTCGGATGCAGAAGCGAGTGATCGATCATCTTGGCGAGTTGTTCGTACGTGTATTTCATGAGTTCAGCCTAGGGACATAGTTGCGTAAGAATGTTGCGCTTTGCTGCAAAGCGAGTTTCCGAGTCTCGAGAGAACCTTCGTAGTAGCGATCCTCGACTTCGACACAAACAGGACCTTCGTACTTGACGTCGCCAAGCGTTGCAAAGAAGTCTCCCCAATTAACTTCGCCCAAGCCGGGCAACTTAGGCGTATGCCACAAGTTGGGATAAGCGAGGATACCAAGCTCATTCAGCTTGTGTCGATCGACCCGTACATCTTTGGCGTGCACATGAAAGATCCGATCGATGAATTCTCGAATCGGTGCGACGTAGTCCATCTGCATAAAACAAGGATGCGAAGGATCGTAATTCAGCCCGAATCGCTTGCTGGGAATCGCTTCGAACATTCGCCGCCAGATCGCTGGACTCGACGCCAGGTTCTTGCCGCCAGGCCACTCATCCGCCGTGAACAGCATCGGGCAATTCTCGATCCCGATATTCACTTGATGTTCTTCGGCGCATTCGATCAGCGGGCACCACACGTCAAGAAAACGGGGCCAATTGTCATCAACGCTCTTGGTCCAGTCGCGTCCGATGAAGGTGTTCACGCGGCTCAATCCAAGTGTCGCTGCCGCCCGAATCACCTCGCGAAGATGCTTTGCAGCGGCGTCCGCTTCAGCATCATCTGGAGACAACGCGTTGGGATAGTAGCCCAGCCCACTGACCGAAACTCCATGCGACTCGGTCAACGCATGAATCGCGTTGGCTTGCCTGTCATCGAGCCCTGAAACGTCAATGTGCGTCACACCGGCATAACGCCGTTCGGCTTTCCCTTTTGGCCAGCACATCACCTCAACACAGTCATATTGCATCGACGCCGCCGTCGCGAGCACGTCCTCGAACGACAAGTCCGGCAAAATCGCAGTCACAAATCCAAGTTGCATCATGTTGATCGCTCCACAAAGCTCAATGTAGTCGTTGAATTACTGTTGGGGACAAACCGTGGTTACGGCAATTCTCGGATGAAGATGTTTCGGAATTGGACGAGAGATGGCGGGCTTGTCCACTCGCCGTCGCGTTTGCTGCCGTGGTGTTGCAGGGCGATTCGTCCAGATGCGGGAAGTCCTGGAATCGTGACTCCTGGAAGTACTACCTGGCCATTGAGGATCACCTTCACTGTGTCGTCGTTGACGGTGATCTCAAAGCGGTTCCATTGTCCAACGGGTTTGTCGGCCATGATCACGGGTGTCACGCCAGCACGCGTTTCGGCCGGCATGTTCTGGTCGCGACGAACGCCGTACATCTCGCCGGAACCGACAGGCCAGCACCAGATGTTGACTTGGTATTTCCCGTCGCCACGGAGGTAGATTCCCGAGTCGGAGTCTGGCATCGTCATCGGTCGCGGTTTGCCGTCTTCGCCGAGAGCTTCGGATCCATCCGGCAAGATTTCATACACTCGAGGATTGTTGTACGGTGTTTCTTTGATTCGCCAATCGACGATGAGTTCAAAGTTCTTGTATTCACTCTCGCTCCAAAGTTGCTTGTCCCCAGCGGCTTCACTTTGAGCGTCATAGTCGATCGATTCGCCGGCCACTTTCCAGTGACCGTTGTCGCCTTCGGGGATTGTCCAACCACGCAAATCGACTCCGTTGAACAGCGGCACAAAACCGTCGGTCGCTCGTGCGGTTTCTTCAGGCGTGGGACTCGTTGACGGAAGCTCTGCAATCCTCAAGTTACGGAACTGGCACTCAGAGCCTTCGGACTCGAGCATCACGTAACCCTTGCGTGGGTTTGCGTCTTTGGCGATCGTGACTTCTTTGCCGTTGACGCTGAGCGAGATATCACCGTCGTTGGCAACCACGCGATAATGGTTCCACTCGGGAGACGCTTTGGTTCGTTCTTCACTCGGGAAGCTGCGTTGGCCATTGGGTGAGATTCGACCGGCGACAGTCAACTTGGCACCGTTGACGGGGAAGATATCACCGTGAGTCGAGTACCATTCGTTCTTGCCTTTGGCGCTGTAACCGAGATCCAATATTTGAATCTCGATGCCTCGTGAAAACGCCGAGCCAACTGCGGGGAATCCATCTGCCCAAATGAACAAGCCTGAATTGCCGCCACTTCGCATGTGCCGCCAATCGAACTCCATGATGAAGTTCTCATACATCTTGTCGGTTCGAAGTGTTCCAGTGGGGCGGCCTTGGGTGACGAGTATGCCTTCTTTGACCACGAACGTTTCTGGTGAAATGTTACATGGCACCCAACCGCTCAGGTCTTTGCCGTTGAACATTGAAACAAACGTCGGCGAGGCTTCTTGGGCCAACGCAGGGTGCGTGGCGGTCCAGCAAGCTAGGACAATCAAGGCCGTGTATCGGAAAGGCTTCATGAGCAATTGGCTCCAGGGAGTGGTTGTTTATCCGGAGCAGTATTCTAGCTGAGACGCTATGACGTTGCTTGCGTGTTGAGGGCTTCTGGATGCCTCGTTTCGCATTGGCTCCGCACGGCCATGCCGCCCGTGAGGTTGGCGACATCCTCAAATCCGAGCGATTGCAGAATCGACGCGGCCACGTGAGCTCGTTTGCCAGAATGACAAACGGTTACCGTGGGGCGACTCGGATCCAGAATCGTATGATCGTGCAGGATCGAATCCACTGGCAAATGAATCGCACCCGGAAGCGGAAGCGTTTCCAGCTCTCTTGGCGAACGAACATCAACGACTTGGAAATCGGTCAGGTCGATGTCGGGAGCGACAATTTTGGGTGAGCCCGCCAAGTCATTGCACGCGACAAAGGCTGCCATGTGAACGGGGTCTTTGGCACTGCCGTAAGGTGGCGCGTAGGCGAGATCGAGTCCAGCAAGGTCGTGCACGTTACCACCAAGGCTGATGGTTGTTGCGATGACGTCGATGCGTTTGTCGACTCCCTCGCCACCAACGCACTGGGCACCGAGGATTTTTCCTTCGGGAGTGTAAACGAGCTTGAGCGTTAACGATTCGGCGCCAGGGAAGTACGACGCGTGGTTGGCCGCTTGGATATAGACCGCTCGGTGAGCAATGTTTTCTTGACGGCACATTGCTTGCGTCAAGCCAGTGCTCGCAGACGTCTTGTTGAAGATGCGAACCACACTCGTTCCAAGAACATCCCGCATCGGTTCACAGGTTCCGCCAGCCGCCACCGTTCCCGCGATACGGCCGGCACGGTTGGCTGGACCGGCCAGTGGCACCAGCGCGGATCGACCGAGGACGCCGTGCTGGTATTCAACGCAATCACCGACAGCGAAAATGTTCTCGTCGCTCGTTCGCATGAACCCGTCGACCTGGACTCCGCCTCTGGGGCCGATCGTCAAACCCGCGTCTTGAGCGAGCTTGATTCGTGGGCGAACACCAACGGCATTGATGATCAGGTCCGCTGGGATCGTGCCTTGGTCGGTTTCAACGGCGCGTGCCAAGTTGCCTTCGGATTCGATTTTCAGGCAACTGGTATTCAGCTTGACGATGACACCACCTTTCTCGAGAGCCGCAACAAGCGGTTTCGCCATCTCCGCATCCAGGGTGCTGAGGACTTGCGGCTGGCGCTCGATGAGCGTGCACTGAAAGCCACGATGTGCTAACTGTTCGGCCATCTCCAAGCCAACGAATCCGCCACCGATCACAACGCATTGCGGTGAGGCTGAGGATCCGACCACTTTCATTACTGAATCTAAATCGCCGAGCGACCACATCGTCGACACGTTTTGAAGAGTCGTGTCAACGAAGGGTGGGACAAACGGTTCAGCGCCTGGGGAAAGGATAAGCCGATCGTAGGGAATGGACTCGAGCGACGCATCCGCGCGTCGGACGACGACCAACTTCTCATCGCGTTTGATCTCAATCGCCTCCGTATCCGTTTGCACCTCGATCCCGAAACGCTCACGAAACAATTTCGGAGTCGCAACAAGCAACGAGTCACGCGAAGCAATTTCGCCGCCAACGTGATATGGCAAGCCGCAATTAGCGAACGACACGGATGGCCCTCGCTCGATGAGTGTGATCTTCGCAGTCGCGTTGACGCGTCGCGCTCTCGCGGCCGCCGAGGCACCGCCCGCGACTCCGCCAATGATCACAATCCGCAGCTGCTCACTCGTCGCCATCAAATCACCATGAAGTGGAAGTGTTCTATGGTGGCCGACGTAGAAAAAAGAAAAGCGGATGGGGCGAGATTCGAACTCGCGGTACAGTTACCCGTACGGCAGTTTTCAAGACTGCAGCCTTAAACCGCTCGGCCACCCATCCGGTTTATTCGCAAGGGAATTTTGGTTTCTGAGTCGCGCCGCGTTTTATTGCAGAACGATCAATCGCCCGAGCGAAACGAGAATCTAGCAGAGCCTCCCAAATCAGGAAACCTCGGCCTGGGCCTGGGTTCACATTCCTGAAGCAAATTTTTTGCTTGACTCGCCAAACCTCTTTTTGTATTAATGAGTTAACACAAGGAGACAAGATGCTGCTTCACATCACCACCGACGGCCCGCCGATTTACCAGCAAATCGTCGACCAAATCCGTTTTCGGATCGTATCCGGCCAGCTTTCGGTCGGCGACGAGTTGCCGACGATTCGCGGATTGGCTGAGAGTGCCCGCGTCAATCCGAACACGGTCGCTCGGGCGTATCGCGAGCTGGAAACGGAGGGATTGGTCGAAAAACGACGAACCGTAGGGACATTTGTCGCGGCTGGTTCGGAGCGAGTCAGTGCCGCCCAGCGTCGCCGTTTGATTGCTCCACACGTCGACCGTGTACTTATCCAGGCCAAGCAGCTCGGCATTTCGCTCGACGAGCTGGTCGCTCAGTTGACCGAGCGAAATTCGCAGCTCGATGCCAACCAGACCAAAGCCAACGGGGAATCGAAATGACAAGTTCCGCACCAGTGTTGATGCCAGCAATCGAAATTGAGCATCTGAGTTGCAACTTCCGTCGAAGCGAAGCACTTCACGATGTCAGTTTGACGATCCCGACCGGATCGGTTTTCGGTTTGGTCGGGCTCAATGGAGCTGGCAAGACAACCCTCATTCGACACTTAATCGGCGGGTTAAGGCCACAGTCAGGTACAGTGCGCGTGCTAGGGCAAGACCCAACGATCGCGCCCGAATTGCTGATGGCTCGTATCGGTTACGTTGCCGAAGAAGACGCGTTGCCGCGGTGGATGACGGTTGGACAGTTGATCGATTTCATGCGGCGGCTCTATAGCGATTGGGATGACTCGCTTTGTGATGAGTTGCTTGAGAAGTTCTCGCTTGTGCGCTCCAAGAAACTCGCGGACTTATCCAAGGGCGGTCGTGCGAGAGCTGGATTGCTGGTCGCGATTGCACATCGACCGGAGTTGTTGATTCTTGACGAGCCCAGTTACGGACGGGCGCATTCCAATAACATGGATTGAAAAACGCCGTGATTTGCGGGGTTACGTCGCCAATGTAGGAGAACTTTCATTTTTGATGCTCATGCTTTGGGGTTCCCATTGCCAGCCATCGTACGCCTCGGTTCGACGAAATT
>JBGTAI010000074.1:0-13650 GCA_041749955.1 Pirellulaceae bacterium
GATTAAGGAGGACGGGGTGTAAGTCGCCAAGACTTTCGGAATCGTGGGTTGCCGAAACTCTTGGCGATCTTCTCGACGGCATTTATGTCGGGACGATCGCTACGAGCATCGCATTTTAAGGGCCGGAGGCCCGACACATGAAATGCCGGTGGCTGATGCCACCGGTTCTGGAACAACGTCAACAACAAACGGCCTGAAGGGCTGACGCAGATCCAAATGTATCGATCCTCCGGGCCTAAGAACGGCAAGCCTAACCGCTGAACTATGTCGGTGTGTCAACTTCGTCCCACGGTGCGTCACCGAACCGAACGAGCCAATTGAACGCGTGTTGACGCTCGCTTAGCACGTCGCCATCGATGCTCGCGGGTGGTTCATTGCCATCAATCTTGGCTTGGCGTGCGGCCCAGAACATACGTCCGTTAAGATCGAGAGCGTCGAGAATCTCCTCGGGCGAACGCAAGCATGCATCAAGTATCATCTCACGACTAGTGCTGCGGAGCATCGTCTCGGCTACGAGTGGCACGTCGCAAATTTCATCAGGAAACTTCAGTTCGTCATGCAGCGACAGTGCCCACTGGAGTGCGTACAACGCTTCGTATCGCCAGGCGAACTGCATGACCGAGGCTTGATTTGGACTGTCATCATGAACAAACGCAGTCTCCATCGGCGTCATCGCTTCGAATGCGAGTGGAGCTTTCCCACGCAGCCTGCTGGCTGGGATCGGGCTCTCGGACGCGACCGATTCCGCACGAACCGCGACGATGAAAAGCGACTGGATTCTCCAAGCAACATCATCAGCCGATCGCAATACAACCTCATGTTCACCGATCACCGGCGGCAACGACGCCAGCGTCGGAATGCCTCGGTTGGCCAGCCAGATGTCGCTGCGTTTGGATCGCTCGATCGCGTCAGCGGGATACGGAACCAGGGCTTCTGGTTGTGCCGTGCCGGTAGCAGGATCAACAAGCACCGCACCAGCGGGATCGCGCACGGTTCCGTCGGGTAGGAAATAGATCGAGTTCGATTGCCAACCCCAATCAGCCAAATCATCGAGCTGGTCGTCTTCGATTTCGAAACTGTAATGTTGGTGCACGCGATCAATGTGGCGCATGACAGAGAACAACGTGGCCGTCATCTCGCGTTCTCCCCCATCGCAAACGAATCCCATGAACCCATTCAAGTGCTCACGCATCCCGGAATCGCCGGCTGAGCGGAGGCTCCGAACAGTGTGCGGAAATTCAATCGTGACTTGATCACGTAGTGTGCTGTATGCATTGACGAGGATCGCCACGTTCTCTACTCCAGAATGGGATGGTCGTCGGATGGGGCTGTCGGTTCAGTCTCGACAATGCTGATCGCCGATGCCGTCTCTGCTGACGAACGACCGTTTGCCATCACACGAGACTTTGTCATCACAGAAGGCCGGCGATCTTGGAAATGCGAGAGTGCCGCGACATACCGCGTGGTGCGGTGCTTGCCTCGCCCCCAAGCCAAAAAGACGAGCAACAACAATAGCGTCGTCATCACACCGATCAACCCAGCCTCGGGCCCGAATTCGCCTCCGGTCCATACGGGATCGCCACCTTGGATGATTTCGACGACGCTGTTGTCCGTTGTGTTACCGCTAACTGGAAAACCGAGGACGGGGCCTTGAAACAAGTTCCATGAGATGTGCAATCCGATGGGGGCTGCCAAGCTGCCTGTCGCAACCCGGCCCGTGGCGAGCATGATCCCCGCAAGTGCAACGCCGAGATTGCTGATCCAGCTCGAATTTGGATTCATCGCGTGAAGCAGTCCAAAGAAAAGCGAAGACAACAGCCCCGCGATCAAAACCGACGGCCAAACACCGAGTGGCCTTAATCCCTCGCTCAAGTTCTTCATGTGATAGCCACGCGACAGCATCTCTTCAGACACGCCGACAAGGATCATCATCGTCAGCCACATCAGCTGGCTGGCAACGAGCGTGCTAACTGAAACTTCATCAGACGGGCCGAGTCGCCGGATTTCGATCCAGCCCATGGCATGCTCGATAGCAAAGATGGCAAGCATCGCCACGGCACCGAGTGCGAAGCCAGCGATTAGCTCGACACCCCAATTGCGATCGATCCCCAACCCACTGATTCGGCGACGGTCGACAAGCCAGCTCGCGAGCAGCACCGTTGCGACCAGCACTGCCGATTGAACAAATCCTGACAGGAAGACGAACACATGTCCGTCGGGCGAAATATTGGCGAAGTAAGACCCCACACCGATCGCGATGTAACCAGCGATGAGAATAAACGTCGTTGCGACGAGATGGATGAGCAATCGCCAACCGGCACGCACACGATGTTGACGTCGATTGTAAAAAGCCGAGAGCAATTTTGTCGCCGTCGATGACGCCATGATCGCTAGACGCTTTTCTTGAGACGTTGAACTTCGATTTGATCAAGCGTGTAGACCTTGCCAACTCCAGCCCCCGGGCAAACTTCGCACGTCTCTTCCCAATCGCGACGACGCTTCAGGTTGCTATCCCAGAACGGCCAAGTCCGACACTGAATCGGTCGCGATTCATAAACAGTGCACTTGCGAGTATCGGGATCAAGCAAGATGCAATCACCATCAGGATACTCGACAAGGCTCTTTTGGATTCCGACAACGCGAACGAACTTATGCTCGAACGCGTCAACGTCCATCTGCATTTCATCCGCCAGCGCCTGGATCTCATCGTCACCGACCCAAACGTAACCCGGCTCACCGCCACAACACAATCCACACTGCGTACACGTGAAGCTCAAGCCATCTTTGTACCAAGGGGCTCGTTTGGGTTTCGATTCGGACATCCGACTTCCGGGTGCATGGGTGGAGACAAACGTTTATCCGCAATGACGAAATTGCGTTCATTGCCGATTCAGAATGTATCGCACATTGGCTGGACCTCGAAAGACCCGGCAATTCGAATAGGCAACTTTGCTATTTCGCAAGTTTCGCGAACGAGCAGCCTACGATGTGGTCGTTGACCATGCCCATCGATTGCATAAACGCGTAGCAGGTCGTTGGGCCGACGAATGACCATCCGCGTCGCTTGAGGTCCTTGCTCAGACGAGTGGACTCGTCGGTTGTCGCGACGACGTCGGCTTTCGAACGCAGCTTCGGTGATTTGCGGGGCTGGAATTCCCAGAAATACTCCGCAAGCGATCCTTTCTCGCTCGCCAACTCGATCGCACGATGGGCATTGTTGATGGTCGATTCGATCTTGCCTCGGTGACGGACGATTGCGGCATCGAGCACCAACTTATCAACGTCACGCTTGCTGAACTTTGCAACCCGTTCGATCTCGAAGCTTGCAAACGCCTCGCGAAACGCGTCACGCTTTCTCAGGATCGTGAGCCAACTCAAACCGGCCTGGAACCCCTCGAGGCAGATCTTCTCGAACAGCCGCGTGTCATCATGCACCGGCCGTCCCCATTCTTCGTCGTGGTAACGCACATACACAGGATCGTCTCCGCACCACCAACATCGGCGCACACCCGCTTCATCGGTCAGAAGCGAAGACGTTGAAATTGACGAAGACGACATATTGGATTTTTCAAGGGCTATGAATCTGGACCAGACGGTTCCTGGGATCTCGCTGCGTTCTCTGAGGCGAAACGTTTACGCAGGGTTTGGTATCGCCGCTCGAGCACAAACACGACTACCAAAATGGTGATAACACCGCCGAAGCGCATAACCCAGTTGTCCTTGTCAATCCACTGGTCGATGAAGTCAGAGAACCAGTACATGAAACCATTGCCAATAACGCTTCCGATGGCGATACCCAAAAACGTCATCGGCCGACTGAGGCCCAGCAATCGACCAAAGATAGAACCGCCCACGCTTCCCGTAGCAGCTAACGGAAAGCCGACGAAAGCAATTAGCCCAACGAATGTGGCTCGCCTCATCCACGGTTGTGCGTCCAAGATAAAGTGACCATCGGTAATCAAAGCTTCCACGCGAGGCCCGATAAACGGCAGACGAAACAAGAAGCCGATATGGAACGCCAATACCAACGCCAACATGACGTCTAAGTATGTGATAAGCAAAAACAGCTGGAATGACGATAAACCGCCTTCAAAGTCGCTTACGCCACCCTCGACCCCCGAAAGGATAATGAATCGACCGACCAACCAAACCGCAATCGCGGTCGTGGTGACAAGCCGCGAGGCAAATTCCCAGCCCCCGTAAACAAACAGCACTCCCAGGAGGATGCCGCTAAAGAGAAACGGTCCGTACAATGTGGACGCCCAGATCCACGGGCGATCACGTCGAAACTGGGCTTCGGTGGCATGAAGATGGTCAATACGGACGGGATCATGTGCTTGAGAATTCATGCTCATTTCAATTTCTGCCGCGTTCGAACGGCTAACCAACTGCGTTCAACATCCGCCAAGAGCTTGCTTGAGTGCGGGCCCCGCTGCGTATCCTACAGTCCCACTTCTGTTTCCGCATCCGCCACATTCAACCGGCAAATACGCGTTCTCAATGAATAATCCTGATCTAGCCGTTCAGTTCTTTCTGCAGATCGCCGTCATTCTACTGGTGTGTCGCATCGTTGGATGGCTAGCGACTTTGGTTGGCCAGCCACAAGTTGTTGCCGAAATGATCGCCGGTGTCGCTCTTGGGCCATCCCTGTTCGGACTTTGGTTTCCCGAATGGCAACAATCGCTTTTCCCTTGGGACAAGACTCAGTCGATTCGCGATTCACAGTGCTACTTGTACCCAGTTTCACAACTTGGCTTAGCACTCTACATGTTTGTCGTTGGGATGGAATTTCGGATCGACATCGTCAAGCAACAATTCCGAAGTTCCGTCGCCGTCTCGATCGCCGGGATGTTGGTGCCATTTGTGATGGGAGCGGCTTTAGCGTGGTTCTTTGTTCGTCACACGAATATGTTCATGCCGGAAACGGGCATGGTTGAAGCAATGCTGTTCTTGGGTGCATCGTTGTGCATCACTGCATTTCCCATGCTCGCCCGCATCATTCACACCAAGGGATTGACAGGAACTCGCATGGGGACGGTAGCGATCGGCGCTGGAGCGATCGATGACGCTGCCGCGTGGTGTTTTCTCGCGGTCGTGCTAGCGAGCTTTGACAACGACCTAGGCCTTGCTTATTCGAGCATCGGTGGAGGCCTTTGTTTTGTGCTCGTCGCGACACTCATCATTCGACCCTTCCTTAACAGCGTAAGTCGATTTGCAATTCAAGAAGATGGCCGAGTGAGCGACCTAGGGCTTGCGGTTGCCCTGGCTGTGATGTCGCTGGGTGCATGGTTTACCGACATGATTCAATTGCATGCTGTTTTTGGCGCTTTCGTGATCGGCACAGTGATACCTCGCGGCCCCATTGCTCAACAACTAAGTCAGCGAATCGAACCGCTGACGGTGGCGGTTTTGTTGCCACTCTTTTTTACCTATTCGGGATTGAATACTCGGATTGGCGTCCTCGACAACATGCAACTTTGGGGGATATGTGGCCTCGTATTGCTCGTAGCTGTTCTAGGCAAGGGCGTTGCCTGTGCGGTGGCAGCATGGAAAACAGGCATCGCACTGCGAGAGGCCCTGGGAATTGGCGCATTGATGAATGCTCGTGGCTTGATGGAGCTCATCGTTATCAATATCGGGCTACAGCGAGGCGTGATCACGGAGGAACTCTTTGTGGCACTCGTGATCATGGCGATCGCAACAACCTTGATGACGTCTCCTTTTTTTGACCTGTTGAAAATCTCAACGCCCCAGGCTCAAGCGACCGAGGTCGGAGTCATCAAAACCTGAGCATCAAAGTTCCGAAAAATCCTTGCAACGATTAACGGACAACAGGCGTTTGCCGTCGCAAAAGCCCGTTCAAACATGGTCCGGGATGGCCCCAGATGTCAGCTGTGTAGTCGCTGCGTGACAAGGTACAATGCCGCCATGAAAACACGCTTTGGAATTATTGGGACGGGACGCATTACCCGGCGTTTGGTCGCGGATCTACAGTCGACTGACGGTGTCGAGGTTACTGCGATCGCCAGCCGGGATGCGAATCGCGCCAAGTGGTTTGCCGACCAATACGGCATTGCCGCCCCAGTCACTGGGTACGACACGCTGCTGGCTCGTGACGACGTGGATGCTGTTTATATCTCGTTGCCGCCTTCATTGCATACCGAGTGGACCAAGAAAGCGGCACTGCAAAAGAAACACGTGCTGTGCGAAAAGCCGCTCGCGCTGTGCGTCGACGACGTCCTCGATCTTGCGCAAACCTGCGAAGAAAACGGCGTCCGCTGGCTCGATGCAACTGCTTGGCTGCATAACGCTCGGACGCTTCACTTTCGCGAGCTACTCGACGCCGGCCGATTCGGAACGATTGGCCACATCAGTACCGGCGTTTCGTTTTATCGACCGTTCTTGAGCGACGATCACCGACTCAGCCCCGAACTTGGCGGCGGAGCGCTGCTGGATTTGGGTTGGTACTGTGCTGGATTGATTCGGTTTGCTGCCGGCCAATTACCCAGCCGTGTGTTCGCTCAGGCAACGTATGAGAACAACGTCTCACTTCGCGTGACGTCGATCATGAATTTCGACAATGGAATCACGGCGACTGTCTCTTGTGGATACGATACGGCAACGCGTAAGTGGTGCGAGATCGCCGGTAGTGCTGCGTCGCTTGTGTGCGATGACTTCACGCGACCCTGGGCGAACAAGCCAGCGGGAGCTTGGATTCATGAAGCGTCCGGCGAAGTCCATCGATTGGGCTTCGAAGGCAGCCAAGAGCAAGCCATGATCACGCGGTTGATTAGTGACGAACCGCTAAACGAATACTGGCAACAAGCGATCGATACCCAGCGAATGCTCGACGCGATGGCTCAGTCGATCAAAACTGAATCTACTGTCGCTCTGTAATCTGTCACTTTGTAATACGTGTTGCGTTGTTAAGTCTTGCATGGAAAGGCGAATGTTATGCGAATGATTGTGGCAATCATCCAGCCCACGAAACTGTCCACGGTACGCGAAGCACTCGCGGATGCTGGGATCGAAAGCTTCACGGTCTGTGACGCACTCGGCTATGGACGTCAACGCGGCCAAAAAGAAACATTTCGCGGCAACGAGTACCGCGTGGATCTACTTCGCAAGTTGACGCTCGAAATCGTCGTTACCGACAATCTGCTTAACCAAACGCTTGAATTACTTTGCGACGTCGCCCGCACCGGAAGCGAAGGCGAAATTGGCGATGGGAAAATTTTCGTTCTACCGATGGCGGAAGCAATCGACATTTCAGAAACAACCAAGCAATATCAGATTTAATTCTTGGGTATCGAAAAAGCCTTCCGTGATCCCGATCAAGATATCTCCCAGAGTATCGGGAGAAACCCTTTACGGAACAATCATCCTTCGAGATTTTGCTGGATCAGTAGGATCATCGCCTCAGGTGATTCCACGGCACCAACGGTGGTCGTACGCGGAAATAGCAATTTCGGAATCTGACCTGCGCCAGCTTTTTGGTACAACGCGACGTGGCGTTTGATGTAGTCACTCGGCACCGTGCTGCGCAGCGCGGCGTCAATCTTCGCAGCATCGACAATCGTCTTCGCGTGAGTCATTGCCTGGGCATAGCTCGCCTTGGACGTAAATAGGTAATCATGAAACGCAGCAAACTTCTGGCGGTCGATCGTCCAAACCGCGATTGCAAGTTTAGCTAAATCACACGCTTCACTGTGACTTGAATGAGTCGTTCGAACGGTCGGATTGCAAGCACGATTGAGGGGGACTGGCAGCGAGATTATCGCCAAACGATCACCAAACGTTTTCTCCGCGGCCTTGAGTGACTCGTGCGTTCGCTGGCAATGTGGACAGGTGTAGTCAAACATTTCAACAAATACGAGTTGCGCATCGACGTTGCCAACTAATGGCCAGGCGTCTGTTGCCAAGCGAACGCCTCCAAGAATCTCAGCTGTTCTTGGATTGCGCGTCGGTGTCGTCTCGACGTCTGCAACAAGAATGCTCGATGGGCCGGCAATCGTTCGTGCCAGTTGCGTCCAGTTCAGCGACTGCCATTGTTCAACTTTCTTGTTAAACGAAGTCGTTCGATTGGCGGAAGAAGGCGGGGCGAAAAGCTCACTGTCTGGATCGCCTGATCCGGCCTCAGCCGCGGCTGGCGTTTGCGAGTGCTGGATGACTTCATAGGTTTGCGGTGGTTCAGCGAGCAACTGGAGGCCTGCTAGGACGAGCACTGAAGTTATTGCCCCAGAACCAACCCATGCAAGCGATTTAGTAGACAACGGGCGATTAATCAGGAACACGACGGCAAGCACCAATCCGGCTGCGTGTGCAACAAGACAGTATGGACACAGATGCTTAATGACAAATACCTGAAGTGAAATGAACCATAGGGCTGCCGCACCAGCGGCGAGCGATGCAAAGCCGATCCCCCAACGCCGGATTGTTTTGAACCGAGTTGTTGTCGGTCGTTCCAGCAGCAACGCGATCAAAATCATATGCGTCAACATCGCGGGAACACTCACTGGGATCGACATGACGTTCGACCATTGCGTATGCAGTACGTGGCTGCAATCAATCACACTGCCGCCATCGCATCCAGCGACTGGGGATGACGTGATTGACGACCAAGCAAGATACGAACTCACTGTCAACGCGATGACACTGCACGCAAGCATCGTCCACCAGCTAGTCTTCGTCAGGCCTCGTGCGTAGTGCTTGGTCGAAAACTCATGCACTGCTCGTGTACGACCACAGTCGGCTGAGGGGACGTGTGCGAACGAATGACGCAGGTCGACGGTGGACATTGGACTCTCCTGTCTGAAACAGATTCGTGTCTTGCTGGATAGCGGACGATCGCGACAGATAAGCAGTTCGTGTACCAATAGCTTGCAATGACGCGAAATCGGCTGGTCAACCACTTAGCGACGAATTTCGGGCTCTCAAATCAGCCATCGTGGTCGCATATCGTGCAATTCAGTCCGAATGTTTCTATTCGGGATCTATGCGAATACATGCCACGCGTCACGTTGACCACCACTTGTCTCAAGACGGGCGGTATAGATCCAGTTTTGGTACAAGTCAAACAAGTCGGCGGGCGCTTGAAACCAAATAGATTCCGGTGCTAACCTCGCACATTAGCCCGAAGCGGATAGAGCGGGGTCTTTACGCCCTGTCCGCTGGCTCGTCTTCGGGCTTGTGCTTCATGCGCGCCAGAAGTTTCTTGGCGAATAACTGGAATCCAAGTCTGTAGAAATCAGGTGGAGCGATTCCGCTCAACGTTTTGAAGGTGAAGCTAACTACAGCGACTTGATCTACAGCGACTTGATCTGCACGTTGCGGAATTCGACAGCGTCGCCGTGGCCGGCAAAGCCAAAGAAGCCGCTTGTGAGCTCTTTGCCGGGATGCGGCGAATTGGCCATGAACTCCGTCACATCCGCAAGATCGCCGTCAAGAATCAGCGTACCGTTCAGCTCGACTTTGATCTTGGTGCCTTGCACGGTGACTTGTTGGAAATTCCAGTCGCCGGTGGCGCGATGATATCCACGAAGCGCGGGAATCATTCCGTATGCTGAACCGTGCACCTGGCGTGGATCGATCTTGCCGTACTTCGGATGCTCAGTATCAAGCACCTGTAATTCGCACATGCCCGAGTAAGCTGGATCGCCTGTGCCTGGGTAGCGAATCGCGAGACCGTTGTTTCCGCCTGGTGGCAGCTTGAACTCGACCCTGGCAACGAAGTCGCCGTATTCACCGGTCGTGTGAAGCACGCCGCCCTTGCCAGCTTTGCAGCGGATCGCACCATCGACGACTTCGTAGTTGTCTTGGGCACCCGTCCACCCGGTTAAGTCCTTGCCATTGGTGAGCGACGTGAATCCATCGTTGTGATGTGAACTCAGGATCTCGTTCGCTTCATCAGAACCGATTTCGCGAACTTGGATATTCCGCCATCGGATTTCGCCACCGTGGGTTTGCAATTGGATGGGGCCTTTCGGAACAAGCGATGATTTGCGGTCCCAATAGTTCTCCATGATCGCGTGGTCGACGATGTGCTTTCCGTTGAGCCACACGCTCGTGCGAGTTCCAATTTGCTGGATCTTGAACGCGTTCCATTCACCGAACGGAAGATCCGCGATCTCGCTGGGGTCTTTACCAGGTGCGCCTGGTGAATTGTTCCACAAGCCACCGGAGCCCTTGTCTTGGCCAGCGGACAGCTTCTCGGCTTTGTGATTCCAGATTTGGACCTGTGGATTCGACTTCAAGTAGATGCCGCTATCGGCCTGGGGGATCGTCTTGTACTCGATCAACAATTCGTAATCGCCGTACATTTCGTCAGTCGTCAAATAGACGCCGTGGCCATCGTTGATCAGCTCGCCATCTTTCGCGGTCCAATGTTCGACGGCATCCTTTTGCCATTCAGCCATTTTCTCGGCTCGCTCGTCTTCCGACATGGCTGCGAGCTTGCGTGGATCCATGGTTTTCTCGCCATGCCATCCCGTGAGATCTTCGCCGTTGAAGATCGACTTGAACCCACTCGTCACTGTCGGTTCTTCGGCGAACGAAACACTGGGGACTGACACAGTGGCGATCGCCACGGCAAGGCAAAACTTAACTAACTTAGGCCGCTTCAAGGTGGACTCCTCAAGGTGAAGGGATGACGACAATCTGAGATGACGCCGGAGGGAGGCTCGATTATAGCAAGCGACAACACTGAATGTGAGAACTTGGATTTCTCGCGAATTATGCGAGATCCAACGAAACCGGGCGTCAGGGGCAGGGCAGCTCACTTTTTCAAATTGCGGCCATTGTATTTTTGGGGATTGTCTTTTCGTAGGGTGCCGTGCTTGCACGCACCACATTCAGCAAAAGGCCAGATTCAACAAAGGGTGCGTGCAAGCACGGCACCCTACGTTTCGCAGTCTGAAAAACTGAGCTTCCCCGGCGACAGGGGATAGATTCGTGCTCGAGTCCTGATACGTTGATATCACGCGGCGGCGTTTCGACTTTCATATCGGAATGAAACGGTTTCTCAACTCGGGGATAGAATCTGGGAATGGGTCATGAATCTGCTTTCTTTGCGTGCCGTTAGCCTGCTGCCCGGCGTTTTCTTCGCGACCTTTGCTCTCAATATTTGCATAGATGCATCCGCCCAGGAAACCCCTCGGCCGAGCGTTGTGTTGACGGAGGCGGCCAAACAAGTGCATCAGTCCGCGATGCTTTTTGATGGCCACAATGATCTCCCCTGGGCATTTCGTGAACTTGGGATGCCAAGCTTCGATCAGCTCGATATCGCCAAGTCGCTTCCCCAGCTTCACACTGACATCGGCAGACTAAAGTCCGGTGGTGTGAAGGCACAGTTCTGGTCGGTTTACGTTCCGGTGAGCACGCGGCTCAGCGGTGAGTCGCTGCAACAGACACTTGAACAGATCGAGTTTGTTCACTCGATGGTCAAACGCTATCCCGAGACCTTCGCGTTCTGTGGTTCGACGGACGAAATCAAACAGGCGATTGCGGATGGCAAGATCGCGTCACTGATCGGTGTCGAAGGCGGGCATTCGATTGAGAACTCGCTGTCAGTGCTGAGGAAATTGTATGAGCTCGGTGCACGCTACATGACACTCACGCACTCGGCCACGTTGGACTGGGCCGATGCCTCCACCGATCAAAGCAAGCACGGCGGTTTGACTGAGTTTGGCGAAGAAGTCGTCCGGACGATGAACGAGCTGGGGATGCTCGTTGACTTGTCGCATGTTTCCGACGAGACCATGCGGGATGCGCTGCGAATCACAACGGCACCAGTGATCTTTTCGCACTCGTCGGCGCGGGCGATTTGTGATCACCCCCGAAACGTGCCTGACGACATACTGCCGCTGGTGAAAGAAAACCGTGGCGTCATCATGGTCAATTTCTACTCTGGCTTCATTACTCCAGGGGCTGGCGAGCGGTATCATGCCCGAGAGTTGGCCATCAAGGGTTGGAAAGACATGGGGGACGATGAAGAAACGATTGACAACAAGACCGCGGCTTGGGAAAAGAACCATCCAATTCCACGTGGGTCAATCCACGATGTTGTCGACCACATCGACCATCTTGTAAAGCTCGCAGGCGTCGAATGTGTCGGCATCGGTTCGGACTTTGACGGTATCCCAGTCGTCCCTGAGCAACTCGAAGACGTGTCGATGTATCCTTACATCACTCAAGAGCTTTTGAACCGCGGGTATGCTGAATCAGACATCCGCAAGATCATGGGTGACAACGTGATGCGAGTCTTTCGCGAGGCAGAAGCGGTCGCGATGGCGACACAGCAAGCATCAGAGTAACCGCTACAGCTCACTAGCTTTTCCAGGGACGCGCGGATCTGAGGTGCCAATGAATTGCCCGTCGGGTGTTCGTTCGATCCCTTGCGCAACCGCCGCTCGCTCGAGCGTTTCGATTTCGTGACCAAGCTCAGCTAACCCTCGCCGAACAATTGGGTCGAAGCTGCTTTCGATCATGATCTTGTTCGGTAGCCACTGGTGATGCAATCGCGGACGTGCCAACGATTCAGCAAGCGAAAGTTGACCGTCGATGCGATGCACGATGGCCATCACAACCTGGGTGATGATCTTGGGTCCGCCAGCGACACCGACGGTGAAGACTGGCTCGCCGCCTTTCATCACAATCGTGGGGCTCATTGCTGAGAGTGCACGTTTGACGGGCGCGACCGCGTTGGCATCACCGCCGACGAGCCCAAAGGCGTTCGGGACGCCAGGCTGGACCGAGAAGTCATCGAGCGTATTGTTGAGGACGATACCAGTCCCAGGGACGATCACCTTTGATCCGAACGACGTGTTGATTGTCGTGGTGATGGCAACCCAATTTCCTTCTGCATCCGCGGCAGAGATGTGCGTTGTGTGCTTGGGATAGACGTTCGTTTGCCAGTCCTTTGGAAACCCGTGTGACTTCACCTCCGTTACTGCATCCGTCTTAATCAGCCTTGCCAATTCGGATGCATATTCTTTGCTCACGAGTCCGCGGGGAACGGGAACAAAGTCCGCGTCTCCGAGCCACTTCGCTCGATCGGCGAACGCGACCTTCATCGCTTCAGCCGCGACGTGATAGGCCTGGGTCGGTTCACGTTCAAGAAGACCAGCGAGATCGAAGTTCTCCAGAATATTGAGGATCTGTGCCACGTGAATTCCACCAGACGTCGGTGGCGGAAAACCAACGATGTCATAACCACGGTAAGTCGATCGAATCGGTTCTCGCTCGATCGACTTGTATTGATGGAAGTCGTCGCCGGTGATCACGCCACCATTGGCTTGCATCCAACTCGCGACCTTCTCAGCGTACTCACCACGATAAAACCAATCTTCATGCTCCGCAATTTGACGATAGGACTTCGCAAGGTCTGGCAACTGTAACACGTCGCCTTCGACATAACTCGAGCCATCTGGTTTCAAATACACCTTTGAGCTCTCGGAAAATTTCTCAATTAAGTGTTTGTTCTCTTGAAGGTTCCTCGCGAAGTTGCTGTCTATCACGAATCCACTCTTCGCAATGTCAGCGGCCGGAAGCAGATGGCTTTCGAGCGAAAGCTTTCCTGCAGACTTCAAGGCGTGACTGTAGGCGGCAAGTGCTCCAGGAATCCCGACTGCCAAGGCACCATCTTGGCTGATC
>JBGTAI010000075.1:0-12999 GCA_041749955.1 Pirellulaceae bacterium
ATACGCGGGCATGCTGCGAACTGCTGAACGATAATCGGCATTCAATCCGATCAATGGCTTACACGTCATCCGAAAGGTCCTCTTCGAACGTACGGGTTATGAAGTGATGCGGATTCATCCCGCATCGACCGATTTCGACACTCAACAGCTTGTTTTTATTGACTGGGTTCGCTTCGCAACGCCATACGAGTTGTGATCCAGGGCGTTTAGCGAGGCTGGTAAAAGCCAGTATGCCGTCCAAGGAGATGCACTTGCGGCGACGAGCATCGTAAGATGACTCGCGGCATGAAGTGACAGCGACTAAAGTCGACCGATTGCCTGGGGCGGTGTCGGTGATAGCCGAAGAGCGATGAGTGCTGTAGAAAGCATCCCCCGCTAACCGTCTCGACTCGAGTCTTCGGTTCCCTCCCATCTTGGTACGGGTTCCTTGCAAGTGTTGTGCGTGCCGCTATCGGTTTGGGGCAAGACGACGATGTCTTGCCCGCGATGGGTAGGAGACTAGTGTGAAACTTTACCGGATCAATTCAAATTCAATAGATTGCCTAAAGCAGTGACTGCTAGCACTAGCGGCAGTGCTAGCAAAGCGTTTTTTTGCTAGCAAGCTGAGCAGGCTCGATGGAGGGAACTGCGGTCCCGATCGAGCCTTGGTAACTGAAACCATTGAAATACAACGACTTAGGGCGATCACGTGAAATTCGAGAATGTGTGTTTGGAAGCCATCGGGGCTGTGATTCCCGACGAGATCTGGTCTAGCGATAGTATCGAAGCTCAGTTGAGTCCGGTCTATGAACGCATCAAATTGCCAGAAGGTCGCCTTGAATTGATGAGCGGGATCACTGAGCGACGCGTCTGGCCGGAGGGGACACGTCCGAGCGGGCCGAGCATTGAAAGCGGTGAACGGGCTATCGCAGCCTCAGGAATCGATCGGCATCGAATTGGGTGTTTGATCCACGCGAGTGTCTGTCGCGACTTCCTTGAGCCAGCGACAGCGTCCCGAGTGCATCATGGGTTGAGGCTATCGAACTGTTGTTGGGTCTATGATGTTTCAAACGCGTGCCTTGGGCTGCTCAATGGCGCGGTTCAAATCGCGGCGCTGATCGAAGCAGGCGTGATCGAAGCGGGGCTCGTCGTGGGGACAGAGAACAGTCGACCGCTTTTGAGCGGAACGATTGCGGCGCTCAATCATGACTTAACGCTGACACGGAAGTCGATCAAGCCAGCGTTTGCGTCGTTAACGATCGGATCGGGAAGTTGCGCCTGGTTGCTGGCGCATCGGTCAATCAGTCAGGGCGGTTCGCCGATTTTGGCGGCGATTGCAGAGGCTCGCACGGAGTTCCATGACTTGTGCATGAGCAATGATGACACGGCAGGCGCGGGGATGATGCCGTTGATGGATACCGACTCAGAAAAGTTAATGGCTGAAGGGATCGCAACGGGCGTCGCAGCTTTTGACCAGTTGCTTGGCGAGATGCAGTGGAATCGGGATCAGATCGATCGAACGATTTGCCACCAAGTTGGTACCCGTCACCGCGAAGCGATGCTTGGTGCCATGTCGTTGCCATTGGACCGCGACAGTGTGACATTCAACAAACTAGGGAACACTGGTTCGGTTGCGTTGCCGCTCACCGTTGCAGCTGCGGCTGCACGAGGAGAACTTGCGAATGGTACTCGAACGGCAATGCTAGGAATTGGCTCTGGCATCAACAGTGTGATGCTCGCGTGCGAATGGAATGCGACGCGAGTAGAAGGCAACCTGTCGAGTTTGTAAGTCCGACGGGGCTTTGAACCCAGCGAAAAATAACGATTCTGTTTTGCCCATAACCATCACGACGGAGCGTGATGAGTACATTCGAACGGCGGCACTCATTCTCAGCAGGAGAATTTAGCGACTTACTTCAGGGCGGCTGCGAGCTGGTCCATTCGGGTTTTTACCGAACTTTGGCGAGCCATGATCGCGTCGTGTTGTTGCTTTGCGGTGGCCAAAGTTTGACTTGCGGCGGCGAGTGCCTGTTCCATGGGCGGCAACGTTGCAGCGACAGCGGCGGACTCGTCCATCTTCATCTTGGCCGTTTGCTGGTGGACGACAATTTGCTTTTCTAGTTCCAACCGCTGTCTTCGCTTTGCGGCCAAATCTAGTAGTTGTTGACCAAGAGTCTGTTCCGCAGTCGCGATTTGCTCGGCAGCAGCGTTGCTCACTCGGCTGGCGATGATTGCATCGTGGGCATCACGGCCTTGAACAACAAGTGCTGGAACCTGGGCGTCGATTGCTGCAATGGCGGCGGATGCTGCTGTCGCTGCCTCGGTAGCTTTAGCGGCTTCCGCTTGCAGCGCAGCAATCTTCGCTTTGACTTCGTTGACTTGATTTTGCGAATTGGTAACGGCAGCAGATGCAGCTTCCAATGCGGATTGCACAGGTGCAAGTTCCGTTTGAATCGAGGCGAGCGTCAGTTTTGTCTTTTCGATTCGAACTTCAACAGGCTCAGGATTCGCGGCGAGCGCTGTTTTTTTGGTCGGGTCATCAATCACCGTCACGAGAACTTTGCCGTTCCAATCACCAGCGATGACACGGCTTCCGTCGTGCGAAATGGCGCATTCAAGTACCGTTTCACCCATCGGCTCGAACTCCTTGACTGGGTTACCGGACGGGTCCCACAGCTTGACGCGTTGGTCCTTCCCGCAAGTTACGAGGCGTCCGGCATGATCGAAGCGGACATCCATGACGCCGCCACCGTGAGCTGTAATGGTTTTGATCGATTTGCCACTATTCACGTCCCACATTTTCACCGAGCCATCGTCGCTGGCACTCGCCATGACGTTCGAGTCATCACGCCAAGCGACCGCGTTGATTGCTCCCTTGTGCTCGGTCAAATCGAGATACAGACGTCCGGTTTCCGCTTCCCAAATACAGAGTCCGGCGGAACGGTCTCCGGACGCGACGAGCACACCGTCGGGGCTGTAGGCGACGCAGTAAATCCAGTCCGTGTGCTTCTTTAAATCGAAAATCAAACTGCCGTCGGTGGCGTCATAAATTCGAAGCATCTTCTTGGGGCCACCCAAGGCGATACGCGACATACGATCGTTCACGTCGGCACCGAGGACCGTGTCCAGTTCGTCGCCCGCGGTAGCGACTCGTTCGCCGGTTTTGATGTCAAATACGGCGACGATACCTTGCGCGGAATGCTCTCCACCGCCAGCAACTAGGTACGCACCATCGCGACTGAATTGAAGTGATTGAGCGATACCATCGGCAAATGGGATGATCCCAAGAAGCTCAGCGGTCTCGGTGTGATAGATCGAAATTTGGTGCTCGCCAGCAATTGCGACGAGAGGAGCCCATGGGCTTGTCGCGATCGCCGTGATGGCGGCGGCGCGATCGGTGAGAACGGGAACCGCTTGCGGCAGGGACACTGGCATGGCGGCGGGACCTTCCGGCTTACCGCTTGTTGCAGCGACCATCGCCAGAGCGTTCTTTTTCTTCTCTTTGACCTTCGAGCCTGAGTTCTCAGGCATACCCTGCTCGATCCAAACCCGGATCATCGTCAACTGCTCTTCAGGCAACTTGTCTTTGTTCGGCGGCATCTCCGGAGTGTCTTGGTGAGTAACCAATTGCCACAATCGGCTGCCGTCTGCATCGCCTTCGTAAACAATTTCACCGCTGCCGCCGCCTTCGATCACGGCGCCGTAGGTATCCACAGCCAAGCCGCCTTTCTGTTCACCTTGGTGGTGACAGGAGACGCAATGTTGGCGGAAGATCGGTTTGATGTGATCTTCAAATGTAATTTTCGCGACGTCAGTTGTCTTGGCTGGCTCTTCAGCCAAAAGCGGTGAACAGCTGATGGCAAGAACAAGCGTAATGGCAAAGTGTTTTTGGCGCATGAAGCAAGGTTGGGTTAGTGATGTATCGGGCTGATCAGATCAGCCACAATGACTCGGTGAAAACTCCAGCGAGCTACGATCAATGTTGGCTACTTAGTGGTTGAAGACGAATTCTCGGCTGTTGAGCAGCGCCCAATAAATATCCTCCAGCGCCCCCGCCGGACTGCCCTCACTAGGCAGTGATGCCATCAATTCTTGTTTTTCGGCATCCAGGGGACGACGAGATAAACACCGTACATAAAGACGATCGATAACTTGCTCTGGAGTCAGCTTCTCTTCATCAAGCCATCGTGACAATGTTTTGCCACGCTGGATCTTGTTGTGGACTGCGTCACCATTGAGCAAGTGCAACGCTTGTGAAAGCGACGGATCCGTTGTCGCCTCGCAATCACACACTGTATTACGAGTTGAACGGCCGAAGGTCGTTAAGAAGTAAGTGGAGGTGCTGCCGTCAGCGATCTGTACAGCTCGAGCTCCAAGTGGCAGACCGCGGAACTTGTCAGGCGACTCCGTCACGGCTGAAACGCAATCGAGCATACTTTCAGCAGGGATTCGGCGGATGACAGCATGCGAATAGTTTCGCTCGTCATTCAAGTTGCTTTCGTTCGTGCTACTGCTGCGTTGATACGCCTCGCTATTGCAAATATCTCGTACAAGGCGACGGAAATCGAAGTTGTATTCAACAAGCTTCTTGCCAAGTGTTTCGAACAGCTCTGGATTACTCGCTGGATTACTGATTCGGATATCGTCGACCTGATTTACCAGACCAACACCCGTGAAGTGTGCCCAAACTCGGTTCGCAATCGATGGCGCGAAGTATGGGTTGTCACCACTGGTGAGCCAGTCGGCGAGCACTTCACGTCGGTCTTTACCTTTTGTGTCAGGCACGTCCCCGCCGAGGAATTTCGCGGGAACATTTTGGCCACTCACTGGGTGCTTTACATCGCCGCTGAAGCGGTTGTAGATGATTTGTTCGCGATAATCCTCGGCCTGTTTGCGACCCACTTGGCTGAAGAACGCGGCGAACCCGTAGTAGTCATCCATAGTCCATCTATCGAATGGATGATTATGACACTGTGCACATTGTGTTCGAATGCCCATGAAGACCTGGGCGACATTCTCGGATGTCTTGAGCGTGTCTCGCTCGATCTCATAAAAGTTCGTTGATGGGCTACCGAAGGTACCGCCTGTGCTCGTGAGCAGGTCGTGAACCATCTCGTTGATTGGAACGTTCCGGGCAAACTTGTCTGTAAGCCATGTCGCGTACAAGAACGCAGACTTGTAGCTGACTTGGTTGCTGCTCTTGACCATTAGGAGTGTCGCAAACTTCATCGCCCAGATTTCACTGAATTCTTTCCGCTCTAGCAAACGGTCAATGAGCGCGGAACGCTTGTCCGGTGCAACATCGTTCATGAACTGGTTGTATTCGTCTTCCGTCGGCAGCAAGCCCGTGATATCGATTGTGACCCGGCGGAGAAATTCTTCGTCAGTGCATTGCCCGCTCGGTACAAGGCGGAGCTGTTGAAGTTTCTTGCCGACGAGCTCGTCGATGTAGTTTCCTGTAACCGGCCCCGGGGTGTACTGTAGGTCCGCAGGTAGAGCTAGCACCTGACTACCGACCGTGTGTGTGACAAATCGAGCAGTCACAAAAGCTTCGCCGCGGTTGCCAGCAGTCACTACGCCCAAATTGTCGATCTCCGCTGAGGACGCGTTGTTCGTCGCGAAGGCTGCCAGTCGTGTGACGTCTCGGGTGGTTCCATCGCTGTAGGTCGCCACTGCTACGAATCGCTGTGCGTTTCCAGTTCCTTCAATCACTGCTTGAGGCGGATATAGTTCAAGCGCTGCGACCGTCGGTGGCTTGGCATCTGCGGCATCGATTTTGGCTCCGTCTGTCAACCATTCCAAAACGGTGGCGTAGTAGTCGGAATCCGTATCGAACAACTTGCCTCCGGTATGCGGCACGGCGCCGATCGATTTCTTCAGGAACAAGCTTTCCGCTGGGACAGCCAAGTTAATTCGGCGGAAACCGATTTCGCGAGTGATGCGCTGATAGTCGCCGACGGGATCGAAACCGAAGAGGCTCATTCGAAATCCGTCTTTGCCACGAGCCGCACCGTGGCACGAGCCGGTGTTGCAGCCTGAGCGTGTCAGCACTGGCATCACGTCTTTTTCAAAGCTGACAGCTGGTCGATTGGAGGCACCGGTCACTTCAATCGGAATTCGAACTTCCGTACCAGCGTAGTTGCCAACGAGTTCAGTCTTTCCGTCGGCAACCGGGTGCAATACCCAGCCGTCGCGGCGAACTTTCGACTCGTCCGCAATCGTCCAATCGATTCGATCGGTTGCGTCTTCCGTGATTCCGTCGTCTCGCAACATCACTGCAACGAACGATTGAAAGTCACGAGAAGAGTTAAGCTTCACTTCAGGCGGATAAACCGTGAGGTTCGGCTTCTTTGCTGGATCGCTTGAGCGGATTGCGGATTCAGGTGTCACTGCGAACGCAGAAACACAAACTAGCGACATGAATGACGAGGCAATGACTCGACGCAGATTAAGCATTTGGGGGCCATTTTGTTTCGTGGTCATGACTATTCGCTCGCTTTCAGTTGGCGGAGTTGTTCCAGGCGACTGAGCGGCTTGGGCTGAGCAGGCTGTTCTGGTTTCTTTTCTTCAGGTTTCGGAGCTGGCGCATCGACTTTCGGGGGCAGCGGCTTGTCGATTCGAATCTCACCACCGCCTGTGGTTTGGAAAATCGTTTCGCCATCTACACTCACGCGTGATACGCATACCAGAGTTTTGTGAAGGCCTTCTTTGGCATCCGCAGCAATCGTGATGGGGAAAGTGACAGACTTTGAATCCGCTGCGATCTTCTGGATCGGGGCGGAGCTTGTAACGCCCTTGGGGAACCCGACCAATTCGACTTCTGCGTCACCGGTGTATTCTCGAAGTACTTCCATCGGGAGCGTGATCGATGTTTCGGTGCCAAGTTCACCAGCGGCCTTCGGGAACTCAAACTTGAACAAACGATCTTGAATGTCGAGCATGATCGGAGTGGTGGCAATTTCGGTCGTTCCGTTTCCTGAGTCATAGCTTGCGATCATGATCATCGGCCAACTTTCCAGTGGAGCACCTCCGTTGGCGGTTATCGGAATTGATGCTTCTGTCTTGCCTTTATCAATTCGGCGACTGTTGTTCACACCGATACCCGGTGGGGTGTAAAGAGCTCGAAGCGACACATTTCCTTCAAAGCCTTCATTTCGAACGATGCGGACGAGAAGGTCCTTGCTGCCGTCTCGCACGATCGGGGTTTTGGGTTGTACTAACTCGATTGTGAAAGGTGCTGGGTCGGTGACCGCAATTGAGGCGCGGTCGGACTGGTGCGAGAACATGTGTCGTTGGTTTTGGCCAAGGACCATTTTGTGGGTTTGATTGAAGATGCTTGCGAAAGCTAAAGGACTATCACCGCTAGCATTCAATGAAATCGTGGATGCGACGTGCGACGCTTCTTTTGACGCAGTGAATACAACAGGAATTTCGTTGCGTCCGTCGGGCATCGGGAACGCAGTCGCCGTGACACCTTCGGGTAAACCATCCACGGCGATATTGAATTTTCCACCGTAGTCGCCACGTGCCGAAAGCAAAACGAGTGCGCCATTACCACCTTTCGGAACGAGTGTGGCAAAGGCTTCGTCACGACGAAGCTCTTTCAAACTTAAAGTGACGGTAGGCGAGCTTGTCGTAACTTCGATTCGATAATGATAAGTCGGGCCAAACGCTCGAAGGTGATCGTAGATGCGAACGGTGTGCAGTCCGTCGGCTGCGGTTGTAAATTCGAGAAAGGGATCCATCTTGCCACGAACATCATCTGACGTCTGGATCGTTTTTCCATCCGGACCGAAGATATTGAGCACTGCATCGACGGGCGATCGAATCACCTCTCGCGAGAAGACTTCAACGCGGTACTTCGTGCCTTTCTTGGCTTCGAATGCAAAGCAATCGTAATCAGCCTCCGTGCCAATCACTCCGCAGAAAGCGGCTGGTGCAGTGAAGGTCGGTGCCTTGCGATAATCATCGTTTGGCTCAGTCTCCATGACGACTGGAAGTTCATTGACACGAATCCAGTTGGGGGAAGGACTGATTCCGTTCTCCGTTTCGGTCGACAATCCCCATTGCTCGTGCGGCTCGCCCGGAAGTTGAACACTCGCTTCGCTGATTGTGCCATCGATCTGGACGACTTGTGCCTTGAATTCGGCACCGGGAGTCCCACCACCTGGGATCACAGCAATGGGGCGTGGGAAATTACCGACATGCAAGCGGTAACCACAAATTGGATTTCCAGTGAAGGCACTGTCGCGAACGAGAACGGTGTACTCGCCGTCTTCTGGTGCCTCAAACGTACATAATCCATCTTGTTGGAGAAGCGACGAATCATCACTGGATGCGACTTCAAATCGACCGCTGTTCAGGATCGCAATGTAGGGGTCCAGAATGTTTTGGTTGTTCAGCGAGAAACCAAGACGCAACCCTTCGATCTCAACATTGAGACGTTGGCCTTTCTTCAGGTCGACTTTGTAGTGATCGACGTCCTCGTTCGTCACGACTCCGTCGATCGTGCAGTTCATCTCGATCTTCTGTCCGGCATCAAACTCGTTATTGGGTTCGACTTCTGCGACGACTGGCATCGCACCTACTCCGAGCAATCTCAAGTTGGCAATGCCGCTCTTGGTCACCATTTGGACGGGATACAAGCCTGGAGCAAGTTTCGCGTCCGTCTTAAGCTTCACTTCGACTTTATTGTTGTCGACTGGCGTTACCGACAAGATTTCGATTCCGTCGACATCACAAAGCACTTGGTGTGCGTCTTGGAGTCTTTGTCCAACGAACAGAATTGTCGCTTCTTCACCTCGCTTGACCCCGCGAGGCTCCATTCGTTCAACAACCGGTAGTGCGGCGATTGTGACGCTGGAGATGAACGACCACGCTGCAATGAACGAGATTGCTCGCATTGCGATAGGATGATGATTCATGGCGGATGCTTTCGCGGGATTTAGGAGGAACAAAGAAGCGACTTTCATCGAGCTGAGAGTGTTAAACGATTAGGTCCGTAATGACCTTACCGCCGTCGACGATTTCGATGGGGCGATCACCAGGGGCCATCAATTCTTTGTCAGCAACAATACCGAGTAAGTGGTACATGGTTGTCGCCAAGTCTTCTGGAGACACAGGCTTGTCGTCCGGCTCAGCTGCAGTCGCATCCGATGCACCGTAGACTTGTCCGCCCTTGATACCACCGCCCGCGAGCATCACGCTGAATACCTTCGGCCAGTGATCGCGGCCGGCGTCTGGGTTGACCTTCGGCGTACGTCCGAACTCGCTGCTTACCATGATCAGAGTTTCGTCAAGCAAACCTCGCTCGGACAAATCGTCTAGGAGGGCTGAAAGTGCAACGTCCAACGCAGGCATCGAATTACGGAAGCCAGCCGTGATATTTGCGTGCATATCCCAGCCGCCGTACGTGAGAGTCACCAAACGCGAGCCAGCTTCGACCAGCCGGCGAGCCATCAGCATTCGTTGACCAGCTTCGTTGCGACCGTATCGATCACGCAGCTTGTCGTCTTCCTTGGTGATGTCAAACGCTTCGCGAGCGGCTGGCGTATCAAGCAAGTCGTAAGCACGCTCGTAGAACGTGTTCATCGCGCCGACTTTGTCCGACGCTGTCGAATACACGAAGTTGCGATTGACGGCTTCGAGGGCTTTCTTGCGGCGAATGAAACGGTCCGCATCCACACCGCCAGCGAGATCCAAATCGCGAACTTTAAAGTCGGGGCGATTGGGATCCGAGCCAAGTGCAAATGCACCATAGCTGCTAGGCAGATACCCCGTTCCCGCGAACTCGTTGGGCACGTTTGGAATGCAAACGTAAGGAGGCAAATTATTTCGTGGTCCGAACTCGTGACTAACCACACTTCCAAAGCAGGGATACTGAAGAGCTGGGCTTGGCTTGTACCCCGTGAACATGTTGTGCGTTCCACGTTCGTGGGCAGCTTCACCGTGCGTCATCGATCGAATAACAGCGAACTTATCTGCTCGCTTAGACAACTCGGGCACGGTTTCGCAAAACTCTTCTCCCGTGTTCGTCTTGATTGGACGAAGCTCACCGCGGTATTCGAGCGGGCTATACGGTTTCGGGTCAAACGATTCTTGTTGGGCCATGCCACCCGGCAAGAAAATGTGGATCACACTCTTTGCCTTGGCCTCGATAAACCCGTAATTCTTTTGTTCCGCAGCCGCTTGCCGCATTAGAAGTTCAGGCAGAGTAAGCCCAAGACCACTGCAAGCGCCAGCAGCAAGAAAACCGCGACGGCTGAAAGGGTTTCCGACACAACGCATGATGCAAAACTCCCGTAAAGATTGTTGAGGTTCGCCGCGGGTCTTTAACGGCTCAACTAGCCTTGGATTTTAGTCTAGGCATTATCGAATCGACCCAAAAACAGCGATCTTCTGGCAACTGGGTTAGAGAAAGGGGTGTAAGTTTTTCCGATCGTAACGAGATCATCCACAAAGAATGATTTCAAACTCAACTAGATTGCTTGGGAAAGTCACTGTCACCAAAATTTATTGGGCCAGTCACAAAGGTGGGCGGGGCGTTTTTAAACACGCGATGGTTCAGGCGGGGTTTCACGTTTGATCATTACTCCAAGTTCGATTTCAACGATGGAGATGTTTTTCCGTGAAGTTGGTGCGGTTAAGCACGTAGTTATCATAACGAGGCTGTACCTGGGCGTCAAACAGCCAGTTGGAACGCTAGGTCAACCGTATTGATTGGATTGGCTGGCTTGCTCCGATTATCGCATTTGTGAGTTGGCGTGAAATCAATCTAGTGAACGATGAGAAACACAGGATGTACCCATCGAGAGACAAGGAAATTTCACCAGAGGAGTTCTTGTTAGTCCTCGGGAGGGGGTGGTCAACCAGGTACAAAGTCATCGCTCGCGTTAAAAGATTGAGCAAAGCATTTCAGTAATTCCGCGATGTGATCCAGGTCGTCAAGCGAAATGGTCTCAACGGCTGAGTGCATGTACCGATTGGGGACCGCGACAAGCCCTGTTGCGACGCCGCCGCCGTGGATTTGGAGCACGTTTGCGTCGTTCGGAGTGGCCCGGCCCACGGCAGCAAGCTGGTACGGGATGGAATGGTCTTCCGCGAGTTCAATGAGCCTCGCAGCTACTTTTGGATTGATATTGGGGCCGCGGAAAATAACAGGTCCATTGCCAAGGCGGATGTCGCCCTGCTGTTGCTTGTCGATTGTGGGGCAATCGGAGGCGTGGGTCACGTCCACGGCGATCGCGACGGAAGGATCGATGCTTCCGGCAGCCGTCTTGGCTCCGCGGAGGCCAATTTCTTCTTGGACAGTGGCCACGCTATGGAGGTGGCAATTCAGTGGCAACGCGTCCATTGAGGCTCGACGGAGCGACTCCATCACGGTCCACATGCCGGACTTGTTGTCCATTCCCGGTCCGCTGACACGTGAGCCCAGCAGCGGCCGAAACTGAAGCAATAGCGTCACGGGGTCACCAATGCGAACCTGCGAGCGAGCTTCAGCCTGGTCTTTCGCACCAATATCCAGCCAAAGTTGTTCAACTTGGACGACTTGCTCGCGTTCCTTCGAATTGAGCAAGTGAATCGGTTTGCGGCTGATTACGGCTGAGACAGGTCCGCTCGCGGTCCAAATCGTCATGGACTGGCCAATCAGCTGCTGTGGGTCCCAGCCACCAATCGTCTGGGCATAGACAAAGCCGTTTTCGTCGATGTACGAAACCAGCATTCCAATTTGGTCACAGTGACCTGCGTACATCAACCGCGGTCCAGTCGGATCGCCTAGCGTTGCGATCAGGTTCCCATGAACATCGATCTTTGTTTCGCTAGCATGAGCCCGAATGAACTTTTGAGTCAGTTTCTGGATTGGTTCCTCGTAACCAGAGGGCGAGGGAGTATGGATTGCGTCAACAAAGTATTGGCGGGCGATTGCTTCCATCGAATCAATGTCCGTGAATTGCTGAGTCTGGGGAAAGTGATTGGAACCAGAAGGGACGCTCTTAGCGTAGAAAAGACGTGAAGGTTCGGCGATTGGGGGCACCGCGATTCACTTTCCTGCTCGGGCGGACTTACTTGGCGGTTGCCGTGACCCTGAATGGGGAGTGCATGTCAAGGCCGAAGTAAGCGGATTCAAATGCGTCTGAAAATTATTTTCGGCGTGACGAATGTTCTCTGGGACGCGTCCAAGTGGTACGGCAACCCGTTGAATTGTTAAGAAATCCACGTGAATCAGGCAATACACAAGGTTCGCTGTCGGCTGGATGTGTTGTTCCGTGCGGACTCGAGATACTCACGGAAACGATATTAACGCTTGTTCTCGATCAAACATGCTAAAGAGTTACCCTGCTTTTACTCGACATTAACTCCTGGATAAGTGCCTCATGGACTGGGTTGTGCGAGTGAATGGGAGTGAATCGATTATTCGATGCTTCCAGTCACAAAAAACGATCGGTGGCAGTCTTGGTACCTGTCTGCTTAGGGGGGAAATCTCGGACACGCTTTCGAGCCAACGAGCAATCTCAGTAACACTGGGATTCACGAGTTGGCTCGAGCGAGCACTGTGCCCGCGATCCTAAAACTGACAAACGAGTGGAGCGATTCAAGAATGCTGGATTCCAGTCATTCAAGAAGCGGTGATTCACGGATTTGTTTGGTGAGGGATCGAGGTAGCTAGTGTGACCGCGGCTTCTCTCCGACCGATCACAAGCCCAAGTGGTCGAACCGTCAAATTTATTTAAACCAAAACCGCGAGGATCCCGTTTGGACCGCGTCGCAAGATGCGAGCCGGCTGGCCCCGACCCAGCGTTATATCTCACGAACCCTTCAAGCAATTGCGACCCACCGCAAACGAGCTTGGACAACTGACTTCAGGACCAGTTGAGTGGTAAGTGAGAGGCAAACGACGAGTGGGCCGTTAGAGTCCTAGTTACCGACGCACTAGTACTCTGAGGGAATATCAACGAGGCGTTATGGAGCACCTGCATATGAAGGTCTTCACTACTGGACAGGTCGCCAAGATCTGTAAAG
>JBGTAI010000076.1:0-9730 GCA_041749955.1 Pirellulaceae bacterium
AGTGGTTGCCGCGAGATCAGTTCTCGCCAAGTCTGCCGCAAGGCAGGGTCCGGTTGTCGCGCCATGGTGGTCTCCGTAAAGGCGGGTCAAAACCCGCCAACCTAAACCGGTCGTCAAGATGGAACCCACGTGCGCTTACCCTCGCCCATTGGTGTCGACACATCGTTTTCCACTCTCCTTGGGGAGGGTCGAAGCCGAGGAACGAGGTTTCGGGGAGGGAGAGACCTGCGGAATACGTTGGACGATCTTGTCTGCGGTCCCTCCCCGCGTCGTCGCAAGCTCCTTCGCGACCCTCCCGAGGGAGGGTGATTCTTTCACCTCCGACTTGCGCAAAAACCCGCCCTCCGGGAGGGTCGGACGCGAGGAACGAGTGGCCGGGGAGGGACGTTCGGTTTGGGGCGATCGAGGAGCAACAGGCAAAGGAACTGAAAGTAATGACGAGCAAACGAATCTCAAACGCACGTGAACGTCGCAAGCAACGTACGGCATCCGAAGGAATACTCTGGAGTATCCTGCGAGCACGACAATTATGCGGATTGAAATTTCGACGCGAACATCCCATTGGTTGCTTTATTGCCGACTTTGCCTGCGAAGCGAAAAAGCTCGTTGTCGAGATTGACGGTGGTTACCATGATCTGACAGGGGAACAAGACGTCGCACGTGAAAAGATTTTGTGTGAACTCGGTTGGGATATCCTTCGCTTCAGCGATGAAGACGTGGAGCAAGACGCTGAAGTTGTCGGCCAAGCGATCGCGAAACATCTTCAATTGGCGTATTCGTTTCAGAAACGCAGCCAACGTGGCTCAGGAATGAAATCGTGACCAATTGCAACTGGCAGGCAAGCACGGAACTCGAGTGCTCCCTCCCCGATGCCTCGTTCCTCGGCCTCGACCCTCCCGGAGGGAGGGTTACTTGAGTCATCGTGAATGCAGTGTTTAAAAGCGACACGTACTGCCCGCTGTATCCCAAATCGTTCACTCGCAAACACTGAGCTTCACCCTCCCTCGGGCATTAGTGTCGACACATTGTTTTCCACCCTCCTTAGGGAGGGTCGAAGCCGAGGAACGAGGCTTCGGGGAGGGGATAGCCGTGCGGAAGATCGCTGACAATCTTGCTCACTAGCCCTCCCCGCGTCGTCGCAAGCTCCTCCGCGACCCTCCCGAGGGAGGGTGGTTAAATATCCTCCTTCACCCTCCTTGGGGAGTGTCGAAGCCGAGGTACGAGGTTTCGGGGAGGGATAGCCGTGCGGAATACGTTGGCCGATCTTGTCAGCGGTCCCCTCCCCACGTCGTCGCAAGCTCCTCCGCGACCCTCCCAAGGGAGGGTAAACTCCATGCTTCCGACTTGTGCAAAACCTCCTTCCGGAGGGTCGGACGCGAAGAACGAGCGGGCGGATCGAGCGGAAATAAAACGCCCTTCTTTGATTGCCAAACATCACGAAGGAGCGTGATGAGTCCTTTCGAGTAGCGATTCGTCAAAACTCGATCGTGATCGGTTTGCCGGGGATGGTCTCATTCCCGATTACGGCGTTCGGATGAATCCGAATGGGCCCCTTGCCACACTCCTTGGACGTGATGACCACGTCACCCACCGCACCGGAGGTCTGGCCGACGAGTCGACCAAAGTAACGCAGCTCAATCCGCTCGGCACCGTCTGCGCGCACGTGCACCGAACGATCCACACCGGAATGAACGTTGACGGTAGCAAGACTCGATGCACTTGTACTCGACTTACTTGTACTCGATGCATTTAGTGACGCTCCGTCCGACGCATCCAGCCAGCCCACGGATGAGTGCCGGAGTTCAATTGCGGAATCGTCGACGAGTGTAACACGCACCTCGTGCCAACCCGGCGGGAGTCCATTGAGCTGTAGCGTCGACGATCCTCGCTCGGCTTGTGAAGGGTCAAGGTCTTGTTGGCCCACCCATCGCCCGTCGACGAAGTACTCCACATGCTTCCAACGTGGAGTGGATCGAGCCTTCTCGGAAACGACTCCGGAATTATAAATCGCAAGATTCGGAAGCGTTTTGCTTTCCCACGTGACCACGATGGAAGATGGCGACATGGGATCTGGCGCTGCTCTCAGAACGACTCCAAGTGTGGGTGCGTAAGGCGAGCACATCGGATCACCCGCGATCAGCAATTGATAGGGCATTGTCACACTGCTGTAGAAGGCTTCGACGGCTGATAAGCCGGCGGCATAATTCGGGTACAACACCGCATGCGGGAATTTGAATTGGACACTGTACGGTTCCGCGACCGTTCCACTCGACATGGCGGCACCGGCACGCAACAGTTCGCTAAGCTTCGTTTGTCCAGGTTGTGACATCGCCGCACCAAAAGACGTGAGATTTTCTGCGATCGCACCGGGAACAAGCGTCGATTTGCTATTGGAAAAATCGAAGCCTGGTGTCCCGATCATCAAACCAGCAATCGCTGGTGATGAGTTCGGGAGCGTCGTGGCGATCACTCGTGATCGATGCCCTTGAAACGCGAGCATGCGTCTCGCGATTGGGAAACCTGGTGCGCGTGTTGTCGTTCGAACGTCCGATGTTTCGCTGAACACGAACTCACCCTCGGGTGACGTTCGGTCCGCAGCGCCCGCTCGCTTGAGCATGACGATGGCTTCGTCGATGCTCAAACCGAGAGGGCCGATCGGCGCCAAGACAACGGAGAGTAGGTAGTTGATCCCGTCGCCGGAATCTGTCGCGATCCCGGCCAAGTTCCACACGCGATCACCGCGAAATCCGACGGGCCATTGATAATCAATGGGAGCGTCCGCAATCCCGTTTTTTGACAGCTCGTCGAGCAACCGCTTCATGTCGGCGTCTTGGAGGATGCTGTCGAACGCGGATTCCTGGTGAAAGTATTCCGCGGATTGCCATCCTGAGGCGATGCCGCGCTCGGCCCACCGGATCGCACCGGATGGGTCACCCGCAAGCGATGCGTGCTTGGCCGCCAAAATCGCCAGTGGATGCAAATTGGAATCCACTTGAAACAAGTCTCCAAACTGTTTCGCGGCGGCGGCATGTTCGCCAAGCTCGGCCGTCCGATTCGCAGCGTCGAATTCATCTCGGAGTGGTCCGAGAAACGGATTCGAAAAGTATCGCTCCGATGGCATCCTGGCGTACAGATTCGCGGTTGGGCTAAGGTAGCCATGCGAATCCTTCAAAAAGTGAAGGAAGTGAAACGTCGCACCGGTGATCGAGGCTGTCGGCGTGGACAACTTTCGAAGATTAGGTTCATCGATTCGCTTTTGGTGTTCGGCAATATCGATCTCGAGCGGAAAATCCGAAGAGTACGCCACCACTCGAATCTGGTTCCCAAGTTGTCGCGATTGGATTTGATCAATGATCGGTTCAAGGATGTTGGATCGAAACTGAGCGATTGAAATTCGGTTGGCGGTGGGAACGCCCTTCAAGAGCACGACGTTACGAGTCGGGATCTGTCTCAGATGGACATAATGGTTGGCCAGCGTCCGAGAACCGTCGGAGTCGTCATTGACCACCACCATCACATTTTCGGGACCGATCGATGCGCTAGCGACCGTGGCCAAAGCTACAACGCTGAAGACCTGGCCGATAAAAACCAGAGCACGGCAAAGACGATTTCCAGGCAACCTTGGCGACATAGCAACTCATCCGAAAAACCAGGACTCGAGTCACTGTTACGCTCAGATCGCTGTCACGTACCGAGGAACACGAGGACTCATCCAGGATGATGGTAGACCAGATTCGGTTCTATTGCCCCTTGCTGGGAAGAGATCGTGCGGCTTTGCTTCATACTCTTCTTGGCGGGCTGTTTAATTTTGGATTGATTTCGCGTGCCGTGAACTGAAAGAGAACTTGATTGGAGACCAGGCGAATTCCATGGCGATGTGCTTGGTAGTGAACAAAACAATGTGAATCACTCGTTTGCGCTACCCTGTTTTATGAGCATGAGGCGCTAGCCGATTTTCGACTGAACAATATTTGGACTGAACGATATGTGAAGATCGGCTAGCGCCTCTGGCTCAAGAATACAGGCTTTATCGTGGCAAAAACCGAAATCGTCGGTGACCGGTGCTGCCATTTCCAAGACAATCAGCATTGATTTTCTCCGTTTATGAGCCTGAGGCGCTAGCCGATTTCCGACTGACTATATTTCGGGATCGGCAAGCGCCTCGGGCTCAAGAATACAGGCTTTATCGTGGCAAAACCAACATCGTCGGAGGAGCGTGCTGCCATTTCCAAGACAATCAGCATTGATTTTCTCCGTTCATGAGCCTGAGGCGCTAGCCGATTTTCGACTGACTATATTTCGGGATCGGCTAGCGCCTCTGGCTCAAGAATACAGGCTTTATCGTGGCAAAACCAACATCGTCGGTGACCGGTGCTGCCATTTCCAAGACAATCAGCATTGATTTTCTCCGTTCATGAGCCTGAGGCGCTAGCCGATTTTCGATTGAACGAAATGTGGGGATCGGCTAGCGCCTCTGGCTCAAGAAAAAGCTTTATCGTGGCAAAAACCGATATCGTTGGTGACCGGTGCTGGCGATCAGCGAGTGCTGTCTTGCTTACTCGGCTTTTTGCTCACGCTGGCAGGACGCGCGCGTGCCTTGGCTCTTACCTTCACGCTCCCTCCGGGCATTGATGTCTACACATCTATCCCCACCCTCCTTGGGGAGGGCGGAAGCCTAGGAACGAGGCTTCGGGGAGGGATAGCCTTGCGGAACACGGTGCGAATCCTAGAAGCCGAGCCCTCCCCACATCGTCGCAAGCTCCTCCGCGACCCTCCCAAGGGAGGGTCGAATTAAACCGCCAGGACAGGTCCTGGCCTACACCACTTCACCTACCCTCCGGGAGGGTCGAGCGAAGCGAGGGGAGGGCCGCGTGACAGACCACCAGTGGTGGGCAAACGCAAACCCCAAAAATCACAAATGGACAAACTGCTAGCCATTTTTCGAATACCCTGGTCTTTGGGCGTCCGAGGCACCCTACGATTTGGGAAAAGACGGCACCCTTCCCGCGGTTTTTTGGCATTCCGTTGAACCCAATGTCAAGAACTACCGATTCTTCCTATTTTCCGGTGGAAGCCTCTTGCCCCCCGAGTGTTTACCGAATAATATCTCAATCAACGGGCATGTCAGACCCGGGGAAATAGACTGAATACTTACTGGAGTTTCAAACATGCTCAGATCACTTGCTTTTGGATTTATGTTTCTATTGCTCCCAGCGATAGCTAACGCGGACTTTGTTCTTGACACGTTTGAGACGGACCAACCAATCAGTACGGTTTCTCCTTCGCCGACAGGAACATTCGTCGCTGTTGCAAGTCGCTCTACGAGTCCTCTTGCCGGGATCGCAGGTGGTACCGCCAGCTTGACAAGCGTTTTGGGTACTCCTGGAGTTATCAATTATGTATTTACTGGGGTGGTAAACCCACTGGCGAATGACATTATTTTTCGAGGGGTCACGTCGACGGTCGCAGGGACGCTTAGAGCAACCTTCCGAAATAACGCTCCTTACAACGTTGGTCCTAAGCAATTCACTTCTGTCAGCCGGAATATAGGCGTGCTCGGTACTGCTCAGGATCTCTCTATCAACATTACGTCGATTAGCAATATCTCGGAAACCACTGAAATCGCTCTCTCGTTTACCTCTGCCGGTGCGGGTTCGGTCACTTTAGGGTCGGTGGAATTTGCTTCGGTGCCGGAACCGGCGAGTCTTGCTCTTGCGGGTATGGCGGTTACCGGAATGGGTGGTGTAGTAGTTCGTCGTCGTCGCAAGGCTGTCGCCGTTACTTGCTAAGACTGTTTGATTTCCCTGTTTGATAGTTTTCAACGCTTCCTTTGGGTTAGATCCTAAAGGGGCGTTTTTTTTTGAATCGATGCCAAGAAGAATAAGAGACGAGAGTTTATGGCTGGGGTGCCTGGTACCGCTCAATTGAATACCGACTCGTTGACGATTGACTTGGACATCAATCAATCGGTTCGGTCGTACGTTCTGCTCGGGCTACTTTGGGCAGTCGCCTTCTCACCTTGTTTTTTGCTCCATTTCTCGCAACTTGCTTCGACGGATCACCTTTCGCATTTCCCGCTCACGATTCTGTTGGCTTGCTTTTTGTTCTACGAATCGCGAGCATTGCTTCCAACGGTTAGCTTGCGATGGACGGTTTACGGCATGGCTCTCGCTGCCGTTTCGCTGGTGATTTTGGCTGGCGCTTGCTATTTAAAGAGCGGCTGGTTGGGGACTTTGTCGGCGATTGTTTGTCTGTGGGCACTTTTTGAGCTTGCCGGTGGCATCAAGGCACGACGGGCGATGCGTCGCGGTTGGATCATGCTGTTCGCTTTGCTGCAACCTCCATTTGGACTCGACCTGAGCCTGATCATCGGTCTCCAAAAAGTCGCCTCCCGGGTTGCGGGGACTTGGTTGGATTGGCAGGGCATCGCGAATCTCGTGTCGGGTGTCGTGATCCGTACGCCGCAAAGTGATTATTTGATTGACGAAGCATGCAGTGGCGTGAACTCGCTTTTTGCTGCCTTTGCCGTGGCACTGTTTTGGTTGCTTTACTCACGACACGGAATGATTCGCTCGGCGATCTTTCTGGCGGCGGTTGTATTCTGGGTGTTGCTTTTGAACGCGATTCGGGTGTGGGCGATCGTCTATGCAGGTGTGCGTTATCAAGCGGATCTGACTGCGGAACCAAACCATACGCTCTTGGGCATTGCAACCTTCGGCGGAGCGATGTTGCTCTCGGCGAGTACGGAGTACTTGATGTGCTTCATTTGGCCGCCGCCCTATGCGGTCGAAGATGATCCGGATAGTGATCCAAACGTTCGATCCAAGCCGGATGAAACTTACCGAACGCTCGATGTCAAACGGATCGCTCGGATCGCCGTACCAATCTGCTTGGCGGTATTTGCCATCACTGCGGCGAGCTATTATCGGCCGGCGTCGGAGACCGTGGCTCGCGGGAATCTGACCAATACGTCACTTGTTCCGGTTCTCGGCAAATCGTCAATGCCGGCAAGCCTGGGTTCTTGGGAGCTAAAGGATGCGAAACGCATCGAACGCAACAGCTCCGACGCGTTTGGCATGGTGTCTGAGACGTGGACCTACCACAACGGGAACTCGCCGCTGTTGGTTTCCCTGGATGGGCCATACGATGGTTGGCACGACCTTGGGTATTGCTACGGAGCCACTGGATGGCAATTGCGGGATGCACAAAATATCCAACTAGCGACGACGGCCGGCCAGACTCCGATGACATGCGTCGAATTGAATCTGTATCGCGGTGACGGGAATAGCAGCTTGGTGCTGTTTACATGCTTTGACAGCACGGGTGCGGTCGTCGAACCGCCGGCATCGCACGGCAGCGTGTGGCGAAACATCACGAACCGACTTGGGATGAGCGATGCGAGTAAAACGTCCAATGGCAAGGCGGTCGTGCCGCCCGTGTTCCAGGTGCAAATGATTCTTGAGGGGACCAATGAATTGTCACCCGAAGAGCGTGCATCGATTGACCAGATTTACGATGCCGTGCGGCGAATGATTGCGGAACGCTTAAACGATCGGGAGAGTGCATAATGTGGCGCCGCTTTCGCAGGTCGTTCTCCAGTTTCCTTCGTTACTTTGTTTACGGACCCATTGTCCAACTTTGGCGAGTATTCTCGCCGGACCGCTTATTGCGGTTGATTGGGAACTTTTTCCGTTGGATCTACCGCCTCGTTCGTGGCAAAGAGACATCGGCGCGTCCGGCGAGAAGCTGGTGGTATTTGCTGTTCTCGATTCCCGCGATTGTTGTGGCCATCGCTGCCGTGGTGGTGACGATGCGGTCGTTCGCCAACCAACGCGAATTGGGACAACAGTATTGGCAGCAAGCCGTGTCGGCAATTAGTTCCAATGACTTCCAAGCAGCTCAGCTGTACTTGATGCGAGCCCAGGGAACCAAGGATATTGACTCGCGAGAAGTACGTTTCGCGCTCGCCGCCGTTTGGGATCAACTTGGGTACACCGGTCGAGCGCTCGAGATCTTTAATGAACTTGCTCCGGTCAATCGCGTCGGCTTCCCCAAAGCGCACCGACATTTCGCCATATTGATTTCGGCACAAAATCAAACGCAACGATCCAACGAATTGCTGTCACGATGGCTGTGGCACCTGACGCATGCCGACGACCAAAGTTCGGCGGATGTACAACAAGCGTGGGGAACGTACTACCTTGCCGTGGACGATTTGCGCGCGGCGATCGGTGCGTTCGCCAAGGCCGCAAGTCGCTATCCGCGACTCTATTTGACGATAAGCAATCTGCATGAACGACTCGGGCAAGTCAAATTAAAGCAAGACATGCTGATGATGTCTCGCGACCGTTTTCGCGAGGAACTTTCGGAGAACCCGAACGACCGCGACTCACGCGTGATTTATGCGACGACGCTGTTGCAACTTGGAGAACTCTCCGAAGCGGAACAGGTACTCCAAACGGGCTTGCGTTTGGATCCGGAGGGACCTTACAAGTTGCTTTTGGCGGCCATGTTTGTCCAACTGCACGACAAATTGATGGAACGCGGCCCCGAGGCGCACGCTGTCGCGCTTCAGCAACTGCAAAACGCATTTGAATTTGATCCCAATTTTGAGCCTGCTCTCACGCGACTGCTTGGCTTTGCTCAGGTTGAGAAGGGTGCGATCCCAGAGTTGCGAAAGATGCTGAGCGGTGTCTTGGCCAGCGGGCAAGGGGCGTCGATCACGCACTTGGCCTTGAGCAATTTGGCTTGGATCGAAGGGAACACGGACGTGGCGACATTCCATTTGCAACAAGCCATTGCTTTGGACAGCAAGATGCCGGTCATCGCGAACAACCTCGCCTGGGTTCTCGCGCATAGTGAATCGCCGGATCTGGTTCGAGCGTTAGAAATCAGCAACGCGGTGGTCGAGGACTATCCCGACAATGCTCGATTTCTCGATACGCGGGCCGAGATCTATTTCCTCGGTGGGAAGTATCGGGAGAGCTTAGTGGATTCGGAGAAAGCGTTGCCGCAAATGCCGGACGCCAAGCCAGTCCATAAGCGGATTGCTCAAATCTACAAAAAGCTCGGCATGGACGAGATCGCCCGCGAACACGCGAAACTCGCCGGTGCAGAAATCAAAGGGCTGTAGCCGAGCGTGCGTCAACTGCCAGCGGCCCACTCTGATCAAACGTGAACGTCAGACGCTAGTCGCGGGAATTCTAATTTCCCCTGACATTTGTCACCGACCCGACGCTCGCGAGTCTCGGTTCATAACATGTCGCTTCGATTCTCAGTCGCGATAGCGACGGTAGACGAGAGCCCCGGACGTCAGTACGGGGTCGCCATTGACACCATCACCCCAAGTTGCGAAGTGACGAAAGGCGGCAACTCACGGGTGTCCGTCTGGAATGACTTACCCTCACCCTCCCTCCGGGAGGGTCGAGCGAAGCGAGGGGAGGGCCACGTGGCGGATCGCGGCTGTGCGACCACCTCGGACCGAAACGGTACGCCCCTCCGCAGGCTCTTGGTTTCTACGCGACTCAGAAGTACGAAATCAACCCGCCCTCGGGGAGGGTCGCGGAGGAGCCAGCGACGACGCGGGGATGGGACCGCTGGCAAGATCCGCCAACACATTCCGCCGGCCACCCCTCCCCGAAGCCTCGCTCCTCGCCTTCGACCCTCCACAAGGAGGGTGAAGAAAGATGTACAGACACAAGTCAGAAGTACGAAATCCACCCTCCCTTGG
>JBGTAI010000077.1:0-31114 GCA_041749955.1 Pirellulaceae bacterium
GGCGTAGGTGCGGCCGACGTACAAGCCGTGGGCGTCTTCGAGTTCGACTTCGTGCACAACATGCGGATGTCCGATGTCGGTCATGTCGAGGACCTTCACACCATGGTGATCCGTTACGAAACCGTACCGGAATTGTGCGGCGACGGAGTGTGGATGATCGAGGTGATCATGGCCCAAGATACTCGTCACCTTCGGGCACGTCGGGTCATTGAGATCGACGACAACCAGTCCGGCGTCACAGCAAATGTAAGCGTAAGTTCCGACAATCGTGATCGACTCAGCACCTTTCAAGACGCCGTTTGGATTGAATGTCAAAGCACGTTCGAGGAAATTATTGAGTGGATTTCCGTCGAGCAATGTTCCCGCACCAACGAGGACGAGTCCTTCTTCGCGGTCGGTCACGTAGATGTAGGCGTACATTGCGTGAACAGCGGATTCTTCATTCAGTGGGTCTTGCACACGAGTGGGATCTGGTGCGATCGTCGTCGGTGCGGCGACGCCGGTAGCGAACTTGGTACGAACGTAGAACCGTTGGCCGAGCGGCGATACCGGCGCAGTGGTGATCCGCTCGCTGAAAGCTTTGTCGTCGATGAAGGCGATGTCGAAAATACGCAATCCACCTTCACCACACGCAGCGTAGAGGTATTCACCGCGGTGTTGCAGGTCGAGGACTTCGGGTTTTCTGAATCGAAGTGAGAGCGTTTCCAGAATGTCGCGGCCGGGGTGCTCGTGCGAGTGCTCAAGTTTGCGCTCGTGCTCGAGGTGTTCTTTGTAATTCTCGGGGTACGCGAGCTTGTGAAGCGACGAACCGATCACGGCTTGTGGTTCCGTTTCTTCGGTGACGATGACGCCTTCGAAACCGTGTTCGCCTGCGGCAACCCAGCAATACTTCCCGATGAAGTTCGTGAATCCTGTGCCTTGCATGAGCAACTGGGCCATGATGGCGTTGTTGTCATTGTTGCCCGACAGGTGGCAATCGGTGCAGCTCTTGGTTTCATAGACGCCAGAGAGTCCGTGATCGGTTTCGTTTTCCCAACCAGGGCCACCGCGAACGGTGTGCGGAACGTTCGTGCTAAAGGCAATCCCGCTCATTCCGTCACCGGAAATGGTTTGTTGCTGGACGTAGATTGCTTCACGGTTGGCGTTGTAGCTTGTGACGTGAATCGCACAGCTACTACGTGCTGGCCCGATACGGTTGCCGGTAACGCTTCCATCACGAGCGAGCATGAACACGTCGTCACGCAGCGTTTGGAAGTTATAGCTTGTGCGGTTTCGTGTTACGTCACCTTCGTTGTGGAGCTCTGGCGACTTGATGTTGGCTCGTTGCGGCAAGTGGCAACCGAAACAGCTTGGGTTCCAAGAACTGTGGCATGCGATGCACGACATGTTTTCGTTGCTGTGAGCACAGCCATGTAGCTCTTCTTTTGTCGTTCCGCCCCACCCAACGCTGCCGTCAGGATTCATTCGGACGCTTTTAGCGGCGTGCGAACGCGGGTTGTAATTTGGATGTTCTGGACGGACCGTGTCGGCCGTTTGAGTGACCTCCCAGAACAACCCGGGTTCGACTGTGCTGCGTTGAATCAGCTTCGGCTTTTCACCAGGCTCACGAACGATTTCAAATCGCGGTTCATCGAATGTTGTGCGGAGTAACAGCAGGTTCGTACCGTTTTCTGGTGCGGCAGGTCCGCTTGTTGGCATGCGAGGTGGCTGGTTTGTGTTCAGTTGCCTCTCGACTTTCTCAACGAGCGTTTCGTCAGACGTGCCGTGACAGTCGATGCATTGGATTTCGATCGCGGCGCGCACTTCACCATACAGTTTCGTATTGCCGTGGCTGTCTTGGTAATAGTGACAGTCCGTGCAGTGCATTCCCTTTTCCATGTGGATGTCCATCATGTGAACTGGGGCGTCTGGGCGACACTTGCCGTCTTGTTGTTCGCGTGCGGTTGGTGGTGCAACGGAGGCTTGAAGCTGCTCGGTGGAAACGTGCTCGATGGGTTCGTGTTTCCAATCGAGCATCGTGCCTTTGCGGTTCTTCTTGAACACGGCGCGGTACACCCAACCGTGGCCGTGGAAGTCAGCGAACTGAGTGTGTCGCAAATGAGGATTGAGGTCCGTGACGTTGGCAAGGAACTCTGGATCGCTCCAGTGTCCTCGCGCCGCAGCCTCGTTCGGATTGAACTCGGTGGCACGCATGTAGTCTTCGGCGGTGAGGTGTTTTTGCTCCTCAGGGTACATATGCTCGCCGTCCGTCTCGTTGTCCCACCACATGTAGCCGAGATAGCTATTGAGGACGTTGGTGCCCGGGTGAATGTGACAGACGATGCATTGGCTCGATGGCATCCGTAGTTCGAACTTATGCTGGATCGGGTGACCGGGTTGATCCTTACGAATGGTTGGATCGACAGCTTTCACCCATTCGTCGGTTTCTGCGGCTGCGGTGCCACCGTTTCCGTACTTGGCAAGGAAGCCGCTCGCGATGGGGCTTCGATCATTTGCATAGAGTACGTGACAGGCACTACAGCCACTGCTTCGGTAATCGCCCGCGTGGTCATTCGTGCCGAGGAAGTTCAGTGTCGGGTCAAGCAGTCGAGTTTTTGCCAAACCAATGTAGACGGGGTCGGTTCTGTTTTCGGTGCCGAAACCTCGGTTGGACAATCTCTCACGCGGACGACCTGGTTCTTCGAGTCGTTCAGGGATGCCGATTTCGGCTCGAAAGCGTCCGCCGCGTTCAAAGATGCGGAGGGTGTTGCCAGGATGCGTGACTTGATACGGTGCAAGTGGTGTGAGGAACGGCAGGACACCCTTCGTTCGTGTTTCTTCTGGAGTGGGCTGCGGAACGGTTTGGAGAATTTGTGGCGTACCGTTCATGCTGTACGATTCGCCGTAACGCGAGTGCTTCTTGTCGACGCCACCGTTGTTGTACAGTGCAGCACCCCAGAGCATACAACCGTGAGTCATCATGCTCTTGCGAAGTTGCAGCACTTCATTGGCGTGGCATTGACCACACGCGATGTGCGCGACGCGCAAGTCGCCAGGGTTCATGAATCGAATGAACTCAGGCGATTCGTGATTGAGCAATGTGTAGCTGCGTACGGGGTTCGCGCTGTCTTTCCAGGCTGGTCCGTAGAGCGGCCAGACGTGTGCGGTTTTGATGTCGGTTGTGGTTGGGTTACCGCCGTGACAGTCGACACAGCCAATTTGGATGCTGTTGATTGGGTGCATGTGGCCAACGTCGGTGTGACATTGGATACAGCCGGCGCTTCTCGCGTATGCGTCGCCAGCGGTTTGGCGTGTCAGGTCGACGTGACGCATGTCTGCGGGAATCGGATAAGAAGCGTTGTCAGCGATGCCAAGGCGGCGTGCCAGATCCCATGGATCACCGCCTCGCTCGGAAATGTCATGCTCTTTGGCACCCGCGGGCCCGGGTGCGTGATAGCGACCTGGTCCCGTGCTGTAGGCACTGATCGCGGGGAGCGGGATTTTTTCCGGTTGCGGTGCGTAAGGTATTCCGATCGGAGCAGCTTGGGGCGGCAAGTCACCAATTCGATAAGTAGGTGAAGCGGCGTCCGAGGGCTCGAGCAGAGTCGCTTGATTGACCGGTGATTGTTGCGTTAAGGGCTTTTGAGACGCGGGCAACGGTGTCGACTGTGTGGCAGGCGAAACCGTAGGCGTACTGCCATTGCCTGGCTGTGCGTAGCCTGCTTGCAGAAGCTGCTGGAGCGTCGAGATTCGTTCGCGCGGCGATTGAGCCGAGACGCTTGATTGGATAAGGACTAGCGCGAATAGGGACGAGGCAACGCCCCGCACCCACCTCATTGTGAGGGACGAGGATCGATTCATGAGTCCGTTCTTGGCTTGGTCGTTGACGAGCATCCGGCTCTTGCATTCCCGTCGCTCCACTGGGCAGACCCCAGGCTAATCGCAACGCAATCGCATTCAAACGATTGATGCATGCTGGGAAAACAGCTTGCGTGTTGTCGATATACCCGCGTTCTGGCGAGCGTAGCTACGAACGATGGTTTCTAGTACTCAAAAGTCACTTCGAGGAAACCGGCGACAGGGTTGTCGACCTTTCCATCAAGTGTCTGGAACAAGTCCTTGAAACCTTCTCCGGAGATCAATGTCGACAATCCACCGAGCAACAAGATGTTGTTGTTCTGTAGCGGTCGATACTCCAAACCAGAGCTTATGTCTGTGCCGATAAAGTCTCGGACTTTACCAACGAACAAGTAGGTCTCAAGCACATCCGTTTTGTCAAACCACATGGCATTGACGTTATTGATACTTTTGAGCCTAGGAGTGATGTCGGCGTCAAGACCGACATTGAAAAGATGGATGCCTGGATTGACGAAATTCGTCTGACCTTGGAACTTACTTTGCTTCAAACTGGGGTTCAAACTCAGGCGATTCGTTAGTTCCGAACCAAAAAGTCGGATGCCTTGGCGTCCCCAATAGCTGAATTCGTTTCCTGCGAAATTCGGGTTTGGCATGATCGCGTCGAAGCCAGTGGCTTTGCTATCATTCGGGTCGCTGTCGCCTGAGTTGTAAAAGTAGGATGTTCGGAAGCGGACCCAGTCTCGGTCATAGGAAAGTTCGAGGGCAGCCATGTAGGCGCTGATGTCAACTCGACGACCGGCGATCGGATTGAGCGTGTCTCGCCCGTTGGCATAGTAAAATGCGCTGCTCACGTTCACACGTTCGATGTGACCGTTGCTTGCAACACCAAAGTAGTGCGCTTGGATGTCGTGCGGCTGAGCCACACCCACGGGATCTGGCCGGACGAGGAAGTTGTTTTTGTCGAACTTCCGTGTCGCTTGATCGTGGTTGTGGTGGTACGACATGTTGACATTAAAGCCCGGGTATAAGAAGTCCGAGCGATAGTAGTTCGCGATGAACGTGTTTTGTTGACGATCTTCGTCGATAATGTTTAACAGGCTGTTCGTTTCTTTTTCAGTCTGGTCGAACCACATCAGGTTGAATTGGTCACGGTTGCTGTGCCGAGTGCCAAACAAACGCACGCCACGGTTGATGTCAGAGAAAATGAAACCTCGGAAGTCACTGACGAAAAGTTGGCTACCCGCTCGAACGGAAGCGAAGTCGTAGTAGGGACTCAGATCCGTGAGTTTGACTTCGGCGAACCACTCTTCAAGCGCAAAGTCTTGTCGAAAGCGGCTGGTGCCTTCGAGAACACTCGGGTTCACAACACCCAGCTCTCCAACATTCAAGCTGTTCATGTTGTAGATCAAGTTCGCTCTAACGCGCCAATCCACCGGTTTGAACGATGAGTTGCCGTGAAACAGCTCAATCGCCAACGAGTCGTATTGAGCAAAAACGAATTGGTTTGGATTACCGAAGAACTCGGCAAGACCTGGATTCCGTGTTGATTCGAACGGTGTCGTAGGGGTTGGCAGTTCTCGACCTTCGAAAAGGTTTAATGAGCGCGCCGTTAGTTTCAAAAATGTGTGTCGACCGATGACTGGGTAATCGCCCTTCAGCACGTTCTCGTTGTACGGATCCCACCAAGCACCTTTGACGCCTGGATAGTCATCCATGATCGGGTGGCCTTTGCCATAGCGATCTGAGTCGGCTGCTCCCATCCGCCAACGGTCTTCGACTGGGATGAAGTGGTCGCTCGTTTGATACTCGCTCGGCAAGACACCACTAGGTCCAGCGAATCCGTAGGGATAGCCGCGCGAAGCTTGTGTTAGCGGGTAGGTTGTGTGGTCTTCGCCAGCCGCTATGTAGGGTAGACGCGACTCGGCTTGCAAAGCATCTCGTAATACCTCAGGACGAATTAGCCCCTCGTCGAGTAGTTGCATTTGCTCGTCAGTCGGCCTAATTCCTTGAATCAATTGTGCAAGTGTGGGAGTCGACGCTGCATCCTCGCCCGCCGTTGACTCGATGAGCTGCAGGCCTTCATCGGCTGGTTGGTTCAGCGTCTCCGACGGCAAGTTGACTCCCGGACCAAGCTGGATCAAGTCCGTGAATTTGGTCTCTTGCGAATGAACTTGCTGGAAAAAAGTGCAGAAAAAAATCGCCATTCCGCACAACATCAAGCGGCGTGCCGGGGCCAGAGGCAGCGCGGCCGGCGCAGAGATGCTTGAGGATGTCGTGTGAAAGAGCCGCATAATTCGTGTCTGACAATTGGGGAAAACCAGTGAATGACCAGTTTCATTGGCTGTTTCGGCCGGGATTCGGAGACGCCCCCTAATCCGGCTACAACAGCTGCCACGGGTTGTATCGGTTTGGGGATCTATGCGGCTGCGACCGAATATTCGGGTTACGACGGTTTTTCCCGAAATTTGCAGCGATTTGTGGGCTACAGTTCGTCAAACGAGGGCGTCTGAGTAAGATAAGAAGGCCCCAGCATGTTGGGGTTGGGTGATGGTCATTGGTGCGGCTGGCCATGCTCAGTTAACTCAGCCGATGAAGAAATTTAGATGGCGTGTTGTTCGGGTAGTGAAAATGCCTAGCTCGAATACAAGATTAATTTGAGAGTGGATGATGAAACGTCGAATTCTGAGAGCTGAATCACTTGAACGCCGGCAATTGATGGCCGCCGATATTGGTTTGTCCTCTCTTCACAACCTTGATCGTCCCACCGACGTGAACTTGGATGGTCAGGTGTCGGCAGCCGACGCACTCGCTGTGATCAACCACCTGAACACGCACGAGTTGACCAACGCGAGTTTCCTAGCTGAAGGAGAAGCTAGCTCGGTGGCGCCGGGTTCAGGCATGTACGTCGACGTTGACAACAACGGATTTGTGACGGCGGTTGATGCGCTGATGGTGATCAACGAGTTGGCGCTTGAGGGCGAGCAGTTCGGCGACATGAATGGCTTACCAGATCCACTGAATTTTGCCGCGTTCGCAAAAGGGCCGTCTGTCGACACTGATGGTGTGAAAGCGGCTGGTGAGTTTGCGGCAGTGTTCAATGAAGCTGAGCAGGTTGGCGCCGTGAATTTGCTTACTACGGGTGAAGTCGATACATTACTAACGCGTGCGTCTCAAGCTTCAACTCGTAACGACGCGATCATCGCGGTCGTTGACCGAAGTGGTCGTATTCTAGGGGTGCGTGTGGAGCAGGAGGTTCTGGATACTTTCATGGGACGCCCCAAAGAACTTGCATTTGCGATTGACGGAGCTGTGGCGAAAGCTCGCACTGCGGCGTTCTTCGCCAGCAATGAAGCCCCCCTAACCAGTCGAACTATTCGCAACATCAGCCAGTCGACGATCACGCAGCGTGAGACGGAATCGTCGCCGGTTGAAAGTGATCCGAACTACCGAGGACCTGGCCTGGTCGGTCCCATTGGCGTCGGCGGACACTTCCCTGCCGAAGTTCCATTCACGCCGCAAGTCGACCTATTTGCGATTGAGCATCAAAGTCGTGATAGCCAAATTGTTGCTGGTGCAGATGGTGTCAAGGGTAGCGGCGACGACTTCGCGCTTCGTACTCGCTTCAATGCCGATCCCGCATTCATTCCTGCGGCAGCCGAAGATTTCTTCTCAACATGGCCGGAAGCGTATGGGATTCAAACCGAAGAGTTTTTCGATAGCCAGTCACGTGGGATCGCGACATTGCCTGGAGGCGTTCCTCTCTACAAAAAAGTCACAGGTGAAGACGGGAAGAAGGTGATGTCCCCGGTTAGCAAGTCGATCAATTTGGTCGGCGGCATTGGCGTGTTCTATCCCGGCGAAGACGGTTACGCGACGTTTGAGCAAGGATTCGTACATGGTATCGGCCAATCTGAGGCGTCTCGCACGAATGCGCCCTTGGTACTCGACGCTGAGTTCAGTGCGCTGATCGCGGCAGCAGGCGGCGGTATGGTTGGTCCAAGTGCCTTCCTTCGTGATCTGAGGGAATTCGATAGTAAACTCGCTCCGCTCACGAATTTCGTATTACCTACCGGTCGAATCGATCTTGTTGGACTGACCCTTGAACTTTTTGGTCCTAACCCAACAACGGCTTCACCCATTCCCGGCATCGATCGACTGATTAATGTCGGACGGAGCGTGGGGCAAGGTGCTGCGAGCGGCGAGTTGGTCAAGGTAAACAAGCCGGGTGACACGCTGCTTGCCGGCCAAGCCGTTCCGCAAGAATGGCTTGTCGCTCCGCATGCTTCGAAGATGCCAGGCGGACTCACTGCCGAGCAAGTTCAAACGATCATTGAAAACGGCGTCGCTGAGGCTGAGTTAACGCGCGCAGCGATTCGATTAGATATCGATGCGGGTTTCCGTCCTGGTGCACGAACCGCAATGGTGCTTTCGGTTGCTGACCTTGATGGTGAGTTATTGGGTGTCTATCGCATGCCGGATGCGACCATCTTCTCGATCGACGTTTCGATCGCAAAAGCTCGCAACACTGCTTACTTTGCCGACCCAGATGATATTCAAGATGCCGACCTCATCGACCTCAACGGCGATGGTGTCATCGGCGGTTCGACTAGCAACATCAATGACCTCAGCGGTGACACGGTTCCCAAGGGAACGGCGCTGACCAATCGAACGTTCCGTTTCCTTGTCGAGCCTCGTTATCCGACGGGAATTGAGCTCTCGCCCGGCGCAGGCAGCGGACTGGTCAACGATCCGAATCTTGATCTTCGTGACCAGAAGCCTGGAATCTTCACTCAAGTCGGTCCCGAGAGTATTCTTCGCCAGGCCGGCATTAACCCAGTGACCGCCGAGAACATCGTTAACGACCAACCGCTCTCATTTGAAGTTTACGCCAACCCGGACAACGCAAGCGTGCTCGCGTTTGATTCGTTCAACCCGCAACGTAACTTCCGTGACCCAGGCGACGCGTCCGTCAAGATTGCTGGCACGGATACATTCCAACGACTGGCAAATCAAAACGGGATCGTGTTTTTCCCTGGAAGCACAGCCGTTTACCTCAACAATGATCCATCGAAGCTTGTCGGTGGTTTTGGCGTCAGCGGTGACGGTGTTGATCAAGACGACGTGGTGACCGTTGCCGGACAACTCGGATTCGCTGCTCCCGATAGCGTTCGTGCCGATACATTTATCGTCGGCGGTGTGCGTTTGCCGTACCAGAAGTTCAACCGAAACCCGCGTGGTGCGTAATCGATTGCTCAGCAATAAGCCAGCTCGACAGGGAACCTACTTGTTCGCAGGTTCCTTTACGGGCTTGATGCTTAGATCGATGATCGGTTTCGCGATCGTGAGCGACTGTGCGATCTTCGGTTCTCGTGACAAGTACACGACGCGATTGATGTAGTTCTTTTCGTGCTCAAACAACATCGTTTGGCGCAGCGATTTTGGTTCTTGGCCACCGACCGGTACAATCTCAAGGTACCACCAGACCCGTGCGCCGTCTTCTTCGCGGCCGACCCAGTGATATTCGTCCTGGGTTGGTGTGGCGGTGTCAGCATCAATATTGAGGCGAACGTGTTTCTTTGCGTACGCCATGGCAACGTCTTCTACGTCGGCTTCACGGTCGTGTTGGCGGCGAATCCATTGCTCGTCCAAAGCATGCAATCGCACGGCGACTTCTAAGCGTCCCGTTTCTACGTTCCATTCAACTTCTGTCACCGTCTCGTGGACTGGATGCAACAGTGCGACAAAGAGCAGGAATGTGATCATCAGGGGTAAACTCAAGCTTTGGGAACATCCGTCTTTACCCAGTATACCACACGCCAAAAGGATAACGACATTTGGCTGCGTTCCTGGTAGACTGGAGCTCCAGGCTGATGCCCTGTCCCGCCTCCCAATTCGCCCTCATCGCAAATCGCTGCCATGAGTAACGCGAATCCTGCCTCGCAAATTTAGCCATGCTCCGACAATTTGGAATGCTGCTGATCCTCGCGACGTCGCCGTGGTGCGTTGGCGGGGCGTTCGCAATCGAGCCCGACTTTACGAATGACGTGATGCCGGTACTGTCCAAAGCTGGTTGTAATCTAGGCACTTGCCACGGCAACTTGAACGGCAAGGGCGGATTGAAACTGTCCCTGCGCGGGCAAGACCCACAATACGACTATCATGCCTTGGTGCTCGCGGCGCGAGGCCGTCGAATCAACAGCACCGCGCCCGAACAGAGTCTGATTTTGCAGAAAGCGACTGGCGGAGTCGCTCACCGCGGCGGGATTCGTTTCGCCGCGAATTCGCCTGCACACGAGACGCTCTTGGCGTGGTTGAGTGGTGGAGCAAAAGGTCCGACACCGAACGCTGCTCGGTTGGTCGGCTTGGAGGTCCATCCCAGTGAAGCGATCGTCGTCGAGCCCCAGTCGGAACTCGCTGTTCAAGTCACTGCTTCGTTCTCAGACGGAACGCTACGTGATGTCACGGACACAGCATGTTATGAGCTATCGAATTTGAATGCCGCCGTGGACTCAAGCGGAGTCGTTTCGAGAAGCAAGTTCGGTGAAACCACCTTGATCGTGCGCTACTTGCAAGAACAGCGACCAGTGCCCATTGCGTTCACTGAGGCGAGACCGAATTTTAAGTGGAGCGAGCCAGAAGAATTCAACGAGATTGATAAGCACGTCTTTGCCAAGCTCAACCGACTCAGGATGAATCCGTCACCGGTATGCGAAGATTCCGTCTTTGTGCGACGTGCCTTCTTGGATGCCATCGGTCGCATTCCCACAGCCACGGAGGCGAAAGAGTTTGTTCAAGATGCTGACCCTGAGAAACGAGCCCGCTTGATTGAGCAGCTCTTGTCGCGTTCCGAGTTCGCTGACTTTTGGGCAATGAAGTGGGCGGATGTGCTGCGAACCGAAGAAAAGGTATTGGACACGAAAGGCGTCGAAGTCTTTCATGGATGGATTCGCGATTGCATTGCCGAAGGCCGACCACTGGACGCATTCGTACGGGACTTGTTGACGGGAGTTGGCAGTACTTTTGAACAGCCGCCTGCAAACTTTTATCGAGCGAATCGCGACGCGTCGACACGAGGTGAAACCGCTGCACGGCTGTTTCTTGGTACTCGATTGCAATGTGCAAAGTGCCACAATCACCCGTTCGATCGCTGGACTCAAGACGACTATTACCAGTGGTCCTCGTTGTTTTCACAGCTTGATTACGAAATCGGCGAGAACGAGCGGAAGGACAGGCTCGATAAGAACGAGTTTGCCGGTGACCAAATCGTCTTGGTCTCGAAACAGAAAGAGATTCGTAACCCATCCACAGATCGAGTTGCGAAACCAAAATACTTGGGCGGCGAGGAGTTGACTGAGAATGAGACCAGTGACCGTTTGGCGTCAGTGGCGGGTTGGTTGACTTCGCCCGATAACGAGTTGTTTGTCAAATCACAAACGAACTTCATCTGGTACCAACTGATGGGCATCGGGATCGTGGATCCGATCGATGATTTTCGCTTGACCAATCCGCCGAGCAATCCGCCCCTTCTCGAGTTGCTGTCGAGTGAGTTCGCGAGTAGTGGATTTAATGTACGAGCCTTGGTCGGAAAGATCATGAATTCGCGGTCGTATCAATTGTCGGCTGAGCCAAACTCGACGAATGCCAACGATGAAACGTGCTATTCGCGAGCCTTGGTGCGACGACTTCCGGCGGAAGTCATCCTCGATATGCAAAGTGATGTGCTCGATTTACCAGCTTCGTTCTTGGGATATCCAGCGGGCATTCGGGCTGTGCTGATTCCTGGCGTGCAGAGCAAGAAATCTCGTGGTGCGAGTCCGGAACCGGGAGATCGCTTTTTGAAGACGTTTGGCAAGCCGGAGCGGATTCTCGCGTGTGACTGTGAACGTTCCAGTGAAACGACGCTGAAGCAAGCGTTTGTCCTGATCGGCGATGGACTCAACGAGCGGCTCGCTTCGCCAGAGAATCGGATCCAACGTTTGGCTGCGTCGTCGTTGCCAGACAAGGCGGTGATCGATGAGCTCTATTGGACAGCGTTCGCGCGAGGCCCCACGGACGTGGAAGAGTCGGCCGCACTTCAAATGATCAACGCGTCAAGTGTGGACCGCGGAGCGGCTCTCGAAGATCTTGCTTGGGCATTGATGAACGCGAAAGAGTTTCTGTTTCGGAAATAAGTGTCGGAAGTAAGGTTCAATCATGATGTCGCTCCCTCGAGTCAATCGGCGTTCGATCCTTCGCGTTGGTGGCGCGGGCATGCTTGGCTTGACCATGCCAAAGTTGATCCAGGCTGCGGAACGAGCGACATCGATCAAGCCCCGCGCCAAGTCGGTGATCTTTTTGTTCCAGTGGGGTGGACCAAGCCAACTCGATACGTTCGACATGAAGCCCAACGCGCCGGCATCGGTGCGAAGTCCCTATCGGCCAATTCAGTCGAGTGCTCCGGGTATCCAAGTTTGTGAGCTGTTGCCCGAAACTGCCAAACGGATGCATCATGCGACGTTGATTCGTACGATGACGCACACGATGAAGAATCACGCATCGGCTGGCTACTACGCGCTCAGCGGGCATGAGCCGCCTTCGGATGATCAACGGCTTCGTGATTCGCTCGATTTGTACCCAGCTTACGGAAGCGTTGTCGATCACTTATCGCCGAACACGAACGGCATGCCGACTTCAGTCGCTTATCCTCACGTGATTCGTGACGGTTCGATCGTTCCAGCGCAACATGCGAGCTTCCTCGGTAAACGCCACGATCCGTTACTGTTTCTTGAAGATCCCAACGACGCGAACTTCAAGTTGCCTGAATTGAGCTTGCCGGACGGCCTGTCCATCGACCGTCTGCATCGTCGACGTGAGATGCAAAAATTGGTGGACCAACAAGCTCGTTTGCTTGACTTCTCAGCCGAGGCTCGTGGTTTCGATGAGTATTACGAGCGAGCGATCTCGATGCTAACGTCCGATCGTGTTCGCAAAGCATTTGACTTGTCCGCGGAGAAAGAATCCGTCCGCGATCGTTACGGTCGCACGTCGTATGGGCAAAGCTGTCTCATGGCACGCCGGCTGGTCGAATCAGGCGTCAAGTTCGTGACTGTTTATTTTTCCTCGAGTATCGGCGGTCGACGGGTGAATGACGGTGGCTGGGACACGCACGGTTTTGATGACACTCGCATGTACGAAATTGTCGACAAGTACCAATTGCCAATCACGGACCAAACGTTGCCGACACTGTTGGATGATTTGGAAGAGCGAGGTTTGTTGGACGAAACGCTGGTCGTTTGGATGGGTGAGTTTGGCCGCACACCCGAGATCAATAAAAACCTCAGCCGCGATCATTGGCCCCAGTGCTACACGACGCTGCTCGCCGGTGGTGGCGTCAAAGGTGGATACGTTTACGGCGAGTCGGACGAACGAGCCAAATACCCCGCTGAAAAGCCCGTCAAGCCGGAAGACTTGGCTGCGACGATCTACCATTTACTTGGAATCGACCCGGGCACTGAGATCTACGATCGCAACAATCGCCCGCTTATCATCGGCGGCGAGACTCTGCATGACGTGTTTGCCTAGCACGCTGAGACGCGACACTTATTTTTCCTCTGGATGATTCAAATGACTTCGTCGACGGTGAGCCGCGATCGTGACTCCGCTGGCGATAACCGCTAAAGCTGGATAGGCAACGGTTGGCAATTGAAACGGAGTTGCTTCAGAAATCGGTTGGCTTTCCGAGGCCGTGATGTCTTCGATCGACGCCAGGATCGCTTCCAGCATCGGTCCCGAAATGGGTGCGGTGACGCCAGCTGCGATCAACTCGAGTGAACGGTGCAATCCAACCATGGATTCTAGCTCCACGTTGATGAGTTCGGAGGGAACTGGCAAATATAGGGCTGGCGAACCACCGTGATCTAAGTCAATCAATCCACCTGGTCCGGCGAACCAATCTCGGATTGCCAAATCAGCAAGTTCAGGTGTTCGGTATAGTGGCGATTGGAGCGCATTGCGAATATGTGGAATAGCATTCGAATCAATCTTCCATTCACTTGCTTCTGACTCGCTGTTTAGCGGATCTGTTTTCCATAGCGGAAGCAGTTCGATGTATCCGTCTTGGCCGCCAGCGTTATCCGTTCCAAAGTGGAGCTTAGCAAGCGGAGCTGGAGCATTAGCTGGTGATTGCAGCGGCACGTCGTCTTGCGACTGTGCTGGATCCATGCCATCGGTTTCAACCGGAATGCTTGGCCCTGCACCGGTTTCAGTTCTCTGTAGCAAGGTATCGCTAGCGCGTAGTGTGCTTGCAAAACCTTCGGTTGCTACCGGGCCTTGAGTTGCCGGGCGTGAATTGGTTGCTACAGGTGTTGCTTGCGGTGCCACTGTTCTAGCGACCGTCAAGCTTTCCGAAGGTCTTTCGTTCATGACGACGACAATCGTTGCCACAGGGCGGACAGCTAAAGTTCCGCTAACACTCGAGGCATTTATTCGATCCAATACTGGCATGCGCACCGCGACTTGTTCACGTGTTGGCGCAATGTCGCGATTTGAAAATTCTCGGTTATTGAGCAATGCCAATCGATCATGACTTCGAAAGAAAGCATCTTGCCCACGAATGCTGGATCTTTCGACACGTGCGTTATCGCCCCCAAAATGTCCTCGAAACCCAGCACTTACGGCTACGGCGTTGGGGCGGTCCAATCTATCTTGAAAATCCAGGGACTCGTGTAAGTGCTTATGGTTGTCTCGCTCAACCAGAAATTCAAACATCCCGGCGGCGAGTAATGATCTAGACTCGAGTCGCTCGATGCGAAGCGGGCGTTCTGTGATTTCGTTCCTCACGTTTTGCCTCCCAATCTCACCATATTGTGTTGATGTTTTTCCAGATAAGCTCGATAGCGAGGCACTTCGGGCGATACCTCAACCGCACGCTTCTGGTGCTGGATCGCTTCGGTGTAGAGACGCTTGGCCGCCTCTGAATCACCAAGTTGTTGTTTCAAAAAGCCAGCATTATTCAGTACGCCACCAAGCATGCTTTGAACCTCGGCATCGTCCGTAAAGCTCGCTGCCAAGTTGCGGCCGTGTGTCAGTGATGTTTTGAAACATTCGCTCGCTTTATCGAGTTTTCCTAACGCGGAATAAGACAAACCCAAGTGGTTCATGCTGATGACGAGGTCGCGTTGATACGTCGGTTGTTCAGGCCATCGAGTTAGCAATTGCTCGCCAATCGATGTGGCCTGGCGAAACGATTCGATGGCTTGCGTGTGCTCAGAAGCTTCGGTTTGGGCAGTTCCCAACGTGTTGAGCGTCAGGATGACTTGAGTGGCGAGTTTTGCATTACCAGGATCTTTTTCCAGCGCCGTGGATTGTTGCAGCAACGCCTTGCGTGCGAACTTAGCCGCTTCTGCTGGATCCCGCTTGCAAAGCAACCCTCCCAAGTTGGACTGAATCGATGCAAGCAGTTCATCACTGTGCCCTGACTCTTCCAAAAACTTGATCGCTCGATGGTAAGCCGCGGTGGCTTCCTCGGCGTGTTCAGCATCCGCGAGCAGCAAACCAAGATTGTTGAGCGTGGTTGCCAATTCTGACACAGCCTCTTCACCGAGCTGGCTTCGCAAGCGTTGTTGATTGGCAACCGCCTTACCAAACCATTGTGCGGCCTCTTGGAGTTGGCCATCATGACCCAGCTGCTCTGCAAGATTGTTTTGGCCAATGGACCATTGCAACTGTAACGCCCAGTCTTGTGGAGAACGTTCGGCAAGAGTCGCGAAAAGTTGTTCCGACCTTTTGAGAGCTTCGATCGCTTCCTTGCTTGATCCAAGTTCACTTTCGAACTCACCAATTTTCCCGTAGGTAATTGCAAGGTCTTTTCCAATATTGCCGTCGGCACTTGTTTCGCTCGCGATGCGGCGATAGTAGTCGAGCGTTTCACCGAGCAGGCGACGACGAACGGCGTTTGCAGCAGGAATGTCCGACAGCGACTCGGCCATTTGAGTGCCAAGTCGGTCGATTGCCTCTCTCGCAGTCTGTTCGTTTCGACTTGCTTGGTAGCCAAAATTGATGGCGCGGATTGCGTTTGCATCGGAAATCCGTTTTTCCGCTGCAAGCATGGCGGTGAAGATCGACACACCGATCAACCCAATCACGCCCACCAGCACGGAGACGACCACGGCGTTTCGATGTTTGTTCGCCCAGCGGCTAGCGCGATCGATCATCGTCGGTGGACGTGCTGCGGTCGGTTCGCCAGCCAACACTCGGCGCAGATCCTCTGCGAAATCCATCGCTGTTTCGTAACGACCGTCGCGTTGTCTTGCCATCGCTTTTGTGACGACGGTTTCCAAATCCAAAGGCAAATCGGATCGATATCGACGCAGTGGCGTGATCGAGTCATTGTCGATCAATCGCAAGATTGCCGGGGCGTCGTCACCTTCATGCGCAGGCCGCAAGCACAACATCTCGTACAGTGTCGCACCCAGGGAATAAACATCCGTGCGTCCGTCAACGATTGCCGATTGGCCATGTGCCTGTTCGGGGCTCATGTACCGCATCGTTCCCACGACATCACCGGACTGGGTCAGCGACACATCGTTCTGGATTCGAGCAAGACCAAAGTCGGTGATCCACAACTTCCCGTTGTGGTCCAAGATCAAATTCGATGGTTTGATGTCGCGGTGAATGACACCGAATTCGTGTGCCGCATGTAAACCTTCCGCGACTTGTATGGCATAGGCAACAGCCCTACGCCAAGGCATGTGATTCGGCCGCGTGGCGACCGACGCGTCCGTTTCGGATAGCGAGCTTACGTTTTCGAACGAGTCGCGACGTCGATCAAGCATTTGACCGAGCGATTCACCATCGATGAACTGCATCGCGTAAAAGTGGACGCCTCGTTCGCAACCCACCGCAAACACAGGGACGATGTTGGGGTGCAGCAGACTTGCGGCGGCTTCCGCTTCGTGTTGAAAACGAGTGAGCTGGCGTGAGTCGAGAATTGCCGTCAGTGGCAGCAGCTTAATCGCAACGGTTCGTCTCAATGAAAGCTGGGTCGCGCGGTACACGACGCCCATGCCGCCGCGCCCAATTTCTTCATGCAGATCAAAGTCACCGAGTCGTCTCGCCGATTGTTCGTGATCCAGCACAACCTTTGGGCTTTGCTCCAAAGACGTCATGCGGTGCAAGTTTTCGAGGCCATCAACGCATGCACGCAGTGGCTCGAGGAGTTCCGGCAGTTCAACAACCAGCGACTCAATCGTGGGCGGCAAGCCAGATTCCATTCCGGTCAAGTATTGCTCGAGCAATAGTCCGAGTTGTTCTTTTTGTGCATCATAGAGATATCGCATCGCCAACGGTTCGGCGCTCTGGTCATCGGAATCATGTTTGAGCAAGATCATGTTGTTGCCTACTGTTGGATCGGGTCACAGATCTCTTTGAACTTCGCAATGGCTCGAAGCCAGAGCATTCTCGCGTTCCCCGATTTTGTCTCCATGCGCTCGGCGATTTCATCAAACGACAAACCTTGCAAGTTGCGATAGACAATCACTTCGCGATAGGTCGGTTTCAACTTCGCCAATTGGTTGGAGAGCTCGATGGCAAGCTCGCGACGCCCCATGTCTTCGCTGGGTGTCCCGCCTCGAGCCGGCAGCACATTGGTAAGCCGACACATGCTGTCGTCGATGTTCTGGGCAACTTGGTCCAAGGTAACTTCGCGACGTATGTCTCGCTTTTTTGCGTGAACGTGCTTTTCGATTTCGTGGCTTAGACAGTTACTGAGGATCTGGCGCAACCAAGCCAAGAGTTCACCCTCGCTACCGCCACGGAAGCTGTCGAATCCGCTGTGTGCCGCAAGCATCGTCTCTTGGACAAGGTCGGAAGCGCTAATGCGACGACGCAAGCGTCGATCAAGTTGAGTTGTCGCAAGTACACCCAGGTAATTTCGATAGAGCTGGAGCAGTTCCCCCAAAGATTCGTTGCTCCCAAATCGAACTTGCTCAATCAAATCGGGAACGGAAACCCGTTCGACCGAAGAGTCGTCTGTGACGGACATTTAGGTGCCTTGTTTTGTGACGAGCTGAAAAGTTGGTGCGGTTGGGCAGTCCGCTAGGTATTAATGCGTTGTCGCCCGCAGGTGCGGGCCAAGGATTTGTCGAATTTTCTCCAAATCAAGGAACACGGGAAAAACGCCAGAAATTACGGCTGAGAACTCAGATTCATTGTAGCAACGATGCTTTGGATTCGTACTTACAAAATGAGGCTTGGCTGGTTTGCCCGTTTGATCAGTGGCGTATTCAGCGAGCCTTCTTCTCACCGTCTCTTCTCTGACTCGTCACAGGTGCACCATGTCTCGCTTTTTGAATCGTTGGCTAGGTATCAACCGTTCTTCCAATCGCGGCGATCGCCGCAAGCAGTCTCAGCGACGTCGGTTGAAGGCGGAAACGCTTGAAACGCGGCAACTACTGGCTGCCAATTTGTTTCACAATGAGCTCCTACCGGAAGACGTCAACAATGACGGCAGTGTGACTGCGTCGGATGCGCTTTTTGTGATCAACGAAATGAACCGGCAATCCGCAGATGGTGGCACGCCAGGCGGTCGTGGCATGATGACAGATGTGAATAATGATGGGCGACACACCGCTGTCGACGCGCTCATGATCATTAACCGCATCAATCGGGAACGGCCGGGTGCGCCGCCTCGTGGTGGAAATCCGAGTGGACCCATCACTCCTCCCGTCAACTCGCCCGTCGATGAAGGCGATGTCGAAGTCCGTTCGATTGATGGAAGCGGCAACAACGTTGACAATCCCGATCTTGGGACGCCTGGTCAACCGTTACTCCGCATTGCCGATGCCGACTACGCGGACGGTGTCTCGGATCCTGCGGGTGAGGACCGGCCAAGCGCTCGCGAAATCAGCAATGTTCTTTCAGGTGTTGAAGACGCGGGCACCAAGAACGAACGAGGGCTCTCGGCGTTCCTCTACGTTTGGGGACAGTTTCTTGATCACGATATCGATCTGACTGAATCTCAAGACGATGGTGAACTTTTCCCCGTCGAAGTGCCTGAAGGGGATCCGCTTTTCGATCCTACCGGAAGTGGTGATGCAACCATTCCGTTAACACGATCGCAGTATGACTTGGCGTCGGGTACCTCCGTCGACAACCCACGTGAACAAATCAGCTCAATCACGGCGTACATCGATGGCTCCCAGGTCTACGGTAGTGACCAAGCGACCGCTGATTCGCTTCGTGAATTCGTTGGCGGGCGGTTGACGATCACCGAGAGCGGTTTGCTTCCGCTCAATGAGTCTGGAACGGTGATTGCCGGCGACATTCGTGCTAGCGAGAACCTCTCACTCACGTCCCTGCACACTCTCTTCGTGCGGGAGCACAACCGTCTCGCCGAGGAAATCTCCGCATCGGACGCCAGCTTGACCGACGAAGAAATCTACCAACAAGCTCGCGCACGGGTGATCGCAGAGATTCAATCGATCACGTACAACGAGTTTCTTCCAGCGTTGTTGGGGAAGAATGCGATTTCCGATTACCAAGGCTATGACTCATCGGTTGATCCCACAATCGCGAATGAGTTTTCGACGGCTGCATTCCGTTTCGGTCACAGCACTCTTAATGACGATGTTGGTTTCTTTGACAATGACGGCTTGGCCGTGCAAGACGAAATCGCTTTGAAGGATGCGTTCTTCAATTCGGGATTGCTCGAGGAAACTGGGATTGATTCAATCTTGAAGTACGACGCTTCGTCGCGTTCACAAGAAATTGACTTAGAGGTGGTCGATAGTGTGAGGAACTTCTTGTTCGGACCTCCCGGAGCTGGAGGACTGGATCTTGTGGCGCTGAATATTCAGCGTGGTCGAGATCACGGGTTATCCGATTACAACGCAACTCGCGAAGCATATGGATTGGATGAGATCGATTCGTTTGATGACATCACCAGCAATGTTGAGCTTCAAGGAAAGCTAGAGTCGCTTTATGGTCACGTGAACAACATCGACCTGTGGGTTGGATTACTCGCGGAGGATCATTTGGCTGGATCGTCCGTAGGTGAGTTGACTCAGACGATTATCGTTGATCAGTTCGAACGCTTACGAGACGGAGACAGATTCTGGTACGAGAACACGCTCAACGGTCGTGAAATTAAGGCGGTTGAGAATACGAGCTTGGCGGATGTGATCGAGCGGAATACGACGGTGGACTCGTTGCAGTCCAACGTGTTCTTCTTTACGCCTGAGATCTCAGGGACCGTGTTGGCTGTGCAAACACCAGTTGACCGGCCTGTGAATAACGCTCCAGTGAATAATCTTCAAGCTGGTGGTCGTGATCGAAATGGAAGCGGCCAGATTCGTGGACAACAAGGGAATCCGCCTCGAAATCAACCGCCCGTGCCAGTACCCGCTGCTGGAATTACCGTCGAGTTGCTCAGCGGTGACGGCAACGTGATCGAGTCGGTCGTAACGAACAGCCGAGGCGATTACAAATTCGATTCGTTCGCAGAGTCCGGTGAATACCAAGTTCGCATCGCTGCGAGCAATGACGTTTTTGTGAACGGGCCCGATACGGTGGATGTGCTTATTTCGAGCGGAGACATCCGGCTGAATCGATTGAACTTCATGATCACGGTTTAGGGCGATTTGGTGGGAGCTAACCACTGACTCTGAGTCCCTGCCATCCATGAGCGCTTCGTTCTCTAGATATTGGCTCGGTGCCCCGGCCAAGAGAGCGAAGCGCTCTCTTTTAATTGCGAGACTGCGGATTTACTCGCTTTGAGGGCGAGATTTGGTATCGCGTGGTGGCCGCTGTTGGCTTGGTCCACCTTGAGGCCCGCGCTGTCCTTGAGGCCCGCCGCCACGACGATCTGGTCCTCCGAATCCTGGGCCCTGCAGACCATGTTGCGGTGGATGTTCAAGCTGTTCGCGTTGATCGGCGGTCAGAATCTCCGCCAGTTTGTCATCGACTACTTTTTGAAGCGCAGCGAGTTGTTCGCGTTGCTGCTCACTGAGGTTCAATGACTCTTCCAAGAACGGCGGCAAGATTGTTCCTGGTTTGGGTGGAGGCCCGCCCGGCCCACCACCAAAATCACGTCCGCCAAAGTTTCTGCCGCCAGGGCCACGTCCACCTGGCCCACGTCCACCTGGGCCGCCAGGTCCACCTGGGCCACTGCCTGCAAATCCGCCAGGTCCTCGGTTGCTAGGTCCTCGGCCACCGAGGCCTCCAGGTCCACCATGTTGGAAATCTGAGGACGGTGTTCCACGATAGACACGAGGGATCACTGGCCAATTCTCAGTTAGAAAATAAGCATAGGTTCCATCTGGAAAATCTGGGGTCACAGTGAAGCGGCCGTTGCATTCATCCAAGTCGCCTGAGCCCGCGACGAATTCGTAGTCGGCAACAAATGTACCGTCATATGTTCCGGCTGGATCGTCACCGCCGGGGCGGTCGCCTTTCTTGAGCTGGTAGCTTGATGCCAGCTTTTGAATCGACGACTTCGGGTCCTTGGTGTCGCTGTAACCGTAAACCGCGTAGATCGGAAATCCGTCTGCGGCCCATCCAATCAATGGCGAATGGCTTTTTGAATCGACTTTGACTGAATCAAGCAATCCGGTCGGCAAGCCGTGGTAGTGGTAATTTCCATCGGGCTGAACGTGAGCATGCGAAACATCAATGCCAAGGCCGATCGCACCAGAAAGTGGTTCGTATTGCCAATGATGTCCATTGGCACCCGCAAAGAATTCGGCTGCTCCCGGATCGAATGGGATGCCGTTAATGGCGACTCCGAAGCGACCGTGCATGGGCGACGTTGAATCAGCAACCTTCGGTTTCGCTGGGACATGATAAACATGTGATTGTGCTGAAATGCGATTCGGATTTCCGCGATTGGGAAAAGCTCCCGTCTTGTGATTCGGGATCCCATTGGACGTAATCACGCGCTGGTCACCGACAATTTCGATGCTGACTTCATTGGCGATCTCAGGCGTTGAGGTCGCTGGTACTGGTTGAAGCTCACCTTTTTCGATAATGCGATGCGTTCTCGCACCGGGAGGCTGAGCAACAGCGAAAACGAGCACTCCGAGTACAAGTGCAGCGCCGCTTGCGCCGGCAAAATACTTTTTCATGGATCACTTCCCGTGGGAGCAATGGGGGCGGGGACGCAGAATCGACAGCGATGCCGAGTCCGTTCTTCGTATACTTGTCAATGCGTGATTCACGTCTCCCCAGGGCCAGCGAAATTCTAACGCAAAAAAATCTAAATTCTGGCACAAATCTGAAGCTGATTACGCATGTCTCTGCGTGTTGCTGAATTAACCAGATTTCTTTCAACTGACCAAAGTCTCGTTTGCATGAATTACAATTTCTGTCAATGAATGGCGAAGTGACACGGATTCTTTCGGCGATCGAAGATGGCAACCGGCAAGCGGCGAGCCAGTTGTTGCCGCTCGTTTACGATGAACTGAGACGTTTGGCTGCGAGCAAGATGAGCCAGGAGAAATCCGACCAAACGCTACAGCCGACTGCTTTGGTACACGAGGCCTTTTTAAGGCTCGTAGGTGGCGAAGATCGCAAGAACTGGGACGGACGAGGCCACTTTTTTGCCGCAGCAGCTGAAGCGATGCGGCGAATACTGATCGACGCGGCGCGACGACGCAGCGCCGAAAAGCGAGGCGGGAAATTACAACGCTGTGAGTTGCTGGAAGAAGATGCTGTTTTGAACGTCGACGATACGGAAACCATGCTCTCGCTCGATGAAGCACTGACAAAGCTCGCAGCAACAGACGCGAGTCTGGCTAAGCTGGTGGAGTTGCGTTATTTCACAGGCTTAACCATCGAAGAGACAGCCGAAGTCCTTGGTGTGTCTCCTCGAACGACCAAGCGAAACTGGGCTTATGCTCGCGCTTGGCTCCGCCGCGAGATGGACGACTCCGAGTGATCGGCTCCCAGCCAATCGCTGAAAGATACAGTTTGTAAACGGTCGAGATATCATGCAATCGGAAAAGACGCTCTTCTTAGACGCACTGGACGAGGAAGATCCTGTCGTGCGTCAACGCCTCGTTGAACTTGCTTGCCGAGACGACGATGAGTTGCGCCAGCGTGTAGAAGCGTTGCTCGCCGCGCACGTGCTGCCAGCGAACCCGCTTGATCGTCCCGTTGGTATGAATTCCGTGGCCGGTCGTGCAATTGCCTCGGCGGCCGAATCGTTTCGACCGACCCAACACATCGGAATGACAATCGGTTCCTACCGGTTGATGGAACAAATTGGAGAAGGCGGCTTCGGGCTTGTGTTTGTCGCTCAACAAGAGCAACCCGTTCGGCGGAAAGTTGCTCTGAAAATCATCAAGCCGGGAACTGATTCGAAAGAAGTCATCGCCCGATTTGAGGCAGAGCGTCAGGCCGTAGCGATGATGGATCACCCCAACATCGCCCAAGTTTTTGATGCGGGCGTGACAGAAGACGGGCGTCCCTATTTTGTGATGGAATTGGTGCGAGGCGTCCCGATCACTGAGTTCGCCGACTCGCATCTTCTCGATGTTCGCGGGCGTCTTGAGTTGTTCACTCATGTTTGCTCCGCTGTCCAGCATGCTCACCAAAAAGGTGTGATCCATCGCGACCTAAAGCCATCCAATGTGATGGTGACGCTGCATGATGATAAGGCGGTCGTCAAAGTGATCGACTTCGGTGTCGCGAAAGCGATTGGCCAGAGTTTGACGGATACGACGATTTACACTCGATTCTTTTCGATGATCGGAACGCCGCTCTACATGAGTCCTGAGCAGGCGGAAATGAATGGATTGGATGTTGATACTCGGAGCGACGTCTATTCCCTTGGGGTGATGCTTTACGAACTGCTGACGGGGGCCACACCGTTTGATCGCGAGCGACTTGATTCTGCTAATTTCGATGAGTTGCGTCGAATCATACGAGACGAAGAACCGCTTAGGCCCAGTGCGAGGTTGACAACACTCGGTGCGCAAATGACGACAGTCGTGCGAACGCGTCGAACCAGCCAGGACCGGCTGGCGACGTCCATTCGCGGTGATCTTGATTGGATCGTCATGAAGGCATTGGACAAGGATCGTACACGTCGATACGAGAGTGCGTCAGCAATGTCGCAAGACGTGCTCCGTTTCCTTAATGACCAGCCCATTGAGGCACGCCCGCCATCGCGTGTATACCAACTTGTGAAGCTCGCTCGACGCAACCGTGTCGCGATTGGAACTGCATTACTGATTGCGCTCACAATGATGGTCGGAACACTTGCGAGTCTATGGCAGATGTCGATTGCAATCACGGAGCGGAACCAGAAAGTGATTGCTCTCGAAGAGGCTACCGAAGCTCGGCAGGAAATCGAGCAATTCGCGGACAAAATCACGCAAGCAAACTTGCTTATCGCGAGCGGCCAATCGCATGCCGACTCTGGTCGCTGGCAATCGGCAAACGAGGACTATGCTCGAGCAGTGCGGATGCAGCCCAGCTATTTCTTGCCTTGGATGCAGCGTGCCCAGCTCTTCATTCGTCTGAAACTTTGGAACGAAGCGGCCGATGACTTTCGGATCGCTTTGGACTTGGGGGCACCAACTGACTCGCCCCAATGGGCAGGTGTTTCCGCGTTGTTGCTGTGGACTGGTGAAGCACAAGCTTATCGCAACTTGGCTTCGAAGAACGCTGCACGAGTCATGCAAACGGACAGTCCATTCGCTTGGGACGCACTACGTGGACTGGTGATCGCTCCTGACACACACCAAACGATTACCGCGCAGCAATGTGTTGAACGTGCTGACGGATGGTTGCGACAACTCGATACTCCGCTTGGTAAGCCGCGAAATGATGATCCCCGACGACCGCGTCGTCCCGACGGCACCGACGGCACTGGCGGTCCGCCTCGGCATGACGTACTTGGATTTCGCGAGTTGGGTGACTCTCTGCCCATTCCAGTGTGCCAGTACATCACAGCAATCGCACATCTTCGAGCTGGTGATTACCCAATCGCCATTGAGTTACTTGAAGATGCCGGAAGCGACGATCGTTGGCCATTCTTTGAACTCGTTTACGCGCCTCTCGCCATGGCGCACCACCAGGCCGGGAATCCCGACGATGCACTTGCGGCGTTGGAGCTTTCGTATTTAGCTCTTGAATCTGTCGCACGTGAGCTGATTAACCAGCCAAACGTTGTCCAAGATTCTCCGTGGTTCGATTTCGTCGAAACGCTCGTTCTCAACCGAGAAGCAGCTATTTTGATTCATGGGCACGCTCCCAGGCCCCTAGTCGAACTTGAAACTCTTCGCCAGCAGTCTCTCGAAAAACTAGCTTTGGAAGAGATGTAAGCCGAAGAACGTTAAGTGGTGCATCGGAGCCAAAGTACGATCGGCGTTGTCGGTAATGGACTGTATGCAATTGATGAAATGATCTCGACGTTGCTTGAGAGGAGTGACACAGCTGCGGCTATCGTTGCTGTTCGCAGGGTTAGTCTGCGTGCGATTCCGCCGTGCTTATGCAAGACAGCCATTGCGATAAAAATCACAGGGAAAGTGAACGCCGCTGCACGTGATAGGTCAAGCACGAGCAGGCACGTCCCCATCGCAATTACACTCGCAGCGATGAGCACTATGGCATCCCGATTTTGGCCTCGCTTGATTGCAAACCACGCCGCAGCACCGATGAGAATCCACCCGCCTTCGAAGCAAGTCCAAGCAACCATTTGGGCGTAACTAAATGAAGCAAATAAGTTGTCGCCCAACATGCTTGTGTCGCCTTCCGTCCAGCCACGAAGGCGACTTACGAGTAAACGTGTGAGCCCATAAATCATGACTGCGCCAATTATGCTGATGTAGCGAATTTGGCGAGCATGCGAGTCGAAGGTCTCTCGTACCATCACAAGTGCACCGATCAGGGCTAGTGACACAATTGCTCGCTCATCGGTCCAGCATGAAAGGTATGCCGATATCGCGAATAGGAATGGTCGTTCGAGGCACAGCAGCGTAAGTGCCACCATCCCGATCGCAATTCCATCGAACGGTTTTGGCCCGTGGTTCATCGAGAAACAGGCGTTACTCGCATATAGCCCCGCCAACAACAAACCCGTCGCTAAGCCGGTCGGTCTGCTTCCGGTTAACTTGGTTCCGACCACAAGTCCGGATAACAGCAACACTAAGCCGCCGATGGAAGCCGGGAAGTATGGGTGCTGGGTAAATCGAATCGAAGCGTAGAGAAAAAAAGAGCTGAGCAGACGCGGAGTCAATTTAGCACCGTGGCTGCGTTCGCCGTCATGCTCGGGAATGGTCAGCGTCGAGGTGTCAGCCAACGGATCCTCGGACTTTAGCTGGTACGCAGGCGGTAACTCAATGACTGGGAACATCCATATCGCAGGCGCGCATGAAAAAGTGAAGGTTGCGGTCAGACACAGCAACAAACACTTGATTGCCCAAAAACGCCCGCTAGTCAGAGTGTCCGATAGTTTACCAAGCATGAAGTGCTTCGCCTCGATTGCGTATCCAAAGATTTCACGAACAATTTACGACTTCCCGAAGGTCAGTGCATAGCCTATACAATTTCAATCGCTATGTTTGCTCAGGGAAAGCCGATCTATTACTTCTTTACGGTTAATTGAGCCAGCGAGGCATAGAAGCATGCGAGCACATGAAGCGATCAACTACGTCGAATTTCCGTCCCGTGATCTCGCTTGCACCAAAGCATTCTTTGAGAAATGTTTTGGCTGGAAATTTACGGACTATGGCCCAGACTACACCGCCTTCGAAGACCCATCGGTTGACGGCGGTTTTTTTCGATCCGATCATGTTGCTGTAACGGACAACGGCTCAGCGCTCATCGTGTTTTATAGCGATCGACTCGAAGAAACGCTTTTCAAAGTGGAGGCGGCCGGTGGTAAAATCGTCAAGCCGATCTTTGCGTTCCCTGGAGGCCGCAGGTTCCATTTTAAGGAACCAAGCGGCAACGAATTTTCCGTGTGGTCGGACAATTAAATTTAATTCGCCAGACTTGCGAGATGGCTGCGATGTTGTGACGCTCACTTACTTTTTGGAGCTGAGAACAGTGGTGTTGCGATTTCTTTCAACTGCGCCGGCGGAAGTTTTTGAGCTTCCCGGTCATACGTCATGAGCCCGTTGATCTCGCCCTCGACGTCCGTCGTTTGCGTGTAGATTCCTGCCGCAATGCCCTGCTGTTTCAGTTCAACGAGCTTTTCGATGGAAGTCTTGTATCGTTGGAGCCACTCTTCGCTTGATTCCGGCAGTCCTCCGTATCCCCAGTTGCGTTTGCCGGCATCCCAAAGGTGGTCTTCGACAGGCCATCCATGCCCGCCGAACTCACCAACGATCAACACGTAATCTCGAAAGCGATCCGGATCAAACGGAAACGAGGGGTCTGGATAGTTGTGGTTGTCAACGATGTCTCCAGCTGGTTCGAAGTTGCCGCCAGAGGCGATATTCACGAGACGCGTTGTGTCGTATTCACTCGTCCATTTGCCGACTTCGACCGTTTGGTGCTGGCCCCATGCTTCGTTGAATGGCACCCACTGTACGATCGACGGATGCGAGTGAAGACCGTCCATCATTTGCTTTAGCTCGCTCATGAATTGAGTGTGCGCAGCTTCCGGCCACGTTTTCTGTTCCGGATCGAGTTGCAGTCGCGTCCATTTTGGATTGTCAGCCATCGCGCTGACTTGGTCTTGCCACACCATCATCCCGAGGCGATCACAGTGATAGTAAAACCGTCTCGGTTCCACTTTGATGTGCTTGCGAATGGTGTTGAACCCGGCGTCTTTCAGAAACTGTACATCGAAAAGAAGTGCTTCGTCGGAAGGTGGCGTCAACAATCCGTCTGGCCACCAACCCTGGTCAAGCGTGCCCCAATGGAAAATCGGTTTGCCATTGAGCGTTAGTCGCCAATCACCCTTTTCGTCGCGTTCACGCCCCACTTCGCGAATCCCGAAATACGACTTCACTCGATCCACTTCGCGGTTGCGACCGTCCTTGAGAGTCACCACGAGATCGTACAACGTCGGTGAGTCAGGCGACCATAGTTGCGGGTCAGGGACAATCATCTTGCTTGTTGTGCCTACGCTTCCCGCCATCTCCAGGCCGTTCATGTAGGATTTCGCCACGACGCTGATATGACCCGCACCGGTTTCCGGTGGCACGTCGCCGCCAAGTTTAATTTCGAAGGTAAGGTGTCCGTTGATTTGCGTTGTGGTCTTGATCGACTCGATATACGTCTTGGGTACTTGTTCGATCCAAACCGTCTGCCAAATCCCTGAGACTGGTGTGTACCAAATGCCTTTGGGCTGTAATCGCTGCTTGCCGTGCAATTGATAGGCTGTATCGGTTGCGTCGGTGACTCGTACAACCAAGTCGTTCTCGCCGTCCTTGAGTGCGTCGCTTATGTCGAACGTAAATGGCAAGTTGCCGCCAACATGCGTACCGACTTGCTTGCCGTTGACGAATACAGTGGATTCATAGTCGACTGCTTCGAAGTTCAATAGCGTTCGTTTGTTGGCATCCACCGATGCCTTGAATGTGCGGCGATACCACAACGCATCATCTGGAGTGAACCTTGCGCCGACTCCCGACAGCCGCGATTCAACTGCATACGGAACGAGGATTTCGCCGGTCCAATCTGCGTCGGATGGTTGAGATGCATTCTTGCTGGTGATTGCGTACTTCCAAAGGCCGTTCAGATTCTCCCATTGGCTTCGTTGCATCATCGGCCGAGGATATTCACGCCATGCGTTTTCCGGTGTGACCTGTTTTCCCCAACGCGTCATGATCCTTTGCTGGGTTAATACCTCATCGACAAGTTGAACTTCGCCGGTCTTGACCGAGTGAGTGAGGACTTTTCCAGAGAACGTGTTGGGACAGACGTAGTCTCCCACGGCCGTACGGTCATCCTCGCCAATTGACAGTCCATCAAGCGGCTGGTCTGGAATTAGACCTGGCGATTCATCCTTTGCGACTTGCTTTCCATTGACCGAGAGCGACATGACTTTGTGGTCAAATCGGGCGGCAAGTTCAACTTTTCCGGAGACTGCGTCAGCCGATTGGATTCGTTGCAATTCGCCTTCGACTCGAACATCAAATGTCGGCTTGCCGTCAATGAAGTGAAGCGAGTAGCCGTTTACTCGGCCGCCTTGCGCAATTGCAACTCCTTTCAGATTCTTTCCTCGAACGACTGCTGTGACATCGATCGCGCGATTGGCAATCTCGGGTGTTGGTTCTTTGGGCGCCGGAGCACTGGACGCACTGGGCTGAACAGCGGTCTCTCCCGTCACTTCATTCCACCAAGCCACCCACGCCTCATTCATTGCTTGAACGCGCTCAGGATGAATGGAGGCAATGTCGGTGGTTTCGGTGTTGTCGGTTGCGAGATTGAAAAGAGCCCAGGGCTGGTTCGGTTTACTTCGAACAATCTTCCAATCGCTGTCTCGCATCGCAGCACCGCCTTCGTGTTCAAAGAACAGCTGTCGGTTGCTGGCTTGCTCGCCACCGCTGAGTAAGGGCATCAACGAAACGCCTCGGGGTGCAGTCGTGGGTTTCGTTTGGAATGTTTCTGGATAGTCAACATTCGTAGCTTCGAGGAACGTTGGCAGCAAATCGAAAACGTGCGTGACAGCATCGGTGATACTGCCGGGTTCTGTCTTGAGACCGGCTGGCCAATGGACGATCGCGGGAGTTCGGTTTCCGCCGTGCCAGGACTCTTTCTTCCAAAAGCGAAACGGTGTGTTGCATGCGTTGGCGATGGCTGGGCCGATTCCCGTCCACGTATCGTCTTGCCCCATTTCCTCAGCCGGAAAATTTCCTGTGTATCGAATCTCTCGGCCGTCTGGGGTTTGAGACGGGCGATCGTATCCAGCTCGTCCTGGTTCTTCAGGTGATGCGCCGTTGTCGGACATGAAGACGATCATTGTGTTGTCGAATTGGTCGGTTTCTTTGAGAGCCGCGATGACGTCTCCAAGACCTTGGTCCATGCGATCAATCATTGCCGCGTGAGTCTCCATCTTGGCGATGTCTCGCTTCTTTTGGTCGTCCGTTAGCGAGTCCCATCGCTGGCGAGACCCAAGATCGATTTCTGGGAGTGGATACGTTTTGGGATCGAACAGCCCCAATGCGACTTGCTTGTCGTAGCGGCGTTTTCTCAGTGCCTCCCATCCCTCGTCGAACATGCCTGAGTACTTTGCACGATCTTCGGGGCGGGCGTGGAGTGGCCAGTGAGGTGCGGTGTGCGCGAGATAGAGGAAGAACGGTTTCTCGTCGATGGCAAACTCACGGATCATTTGCGCCGAACGAGCATTCAATGCGTCGGTGAGATAGTAATCCTTCGGCAGGTCGTAGATGGGCTCGAAGTTTTCGACCAACGCGAATGGGTGAAAGTAATTGACGATGCCCCAGACGACGCCGTAGTGTTGTTGGAAACCGCGGGAGGCTGGATAGGTTGCCTTCTCGCCGAACAACTCAACTTTTGTTTGGTTGTTGAGGATTGCGAGGTGCTCTGGGGAGTCGGCGTTCTCACCCGCTAAAGCTGCGGCATGCGTGAGGTGCCATTTGCCGGTCATCGCAGTGTGATAGCCGTTGTCAGCAAATATTTCGGCGAGCGTTGGGGCGTCTTGAGCCAGCGAGGCACCGTTGCGAACGAGGCCGACTTCGTGGGGATACTTTCCTGTGAGCAGCGATGCTCGTGTTGGACAGCATCGTGACGAATTGTAAAACTGGGTAAATCGCAAACCACCTTCAGCGAGTGCGTCAAGATTCGGAGTTGCGACGTCGCCGCCGAAGCAACCAAGATCAGAAAAGCCAAGGTCATCGGCAAGGACGACAAGGACATTGGGGCGGCGGGTCTCTGGCTGCACTGACTCCTGTGCAAGCGAGTCTGCCTGCGCCGGTGAATCGTCGTCAGCCACTAAATCATTTGCAACGGTCAGCAGGCATGCGGCAAGCAATGCCAGGAGTGTTTTCGTGTAGCTGTTTTGCACGATATTCTCATTTAGATCGAGTGTCAGATGTCCGCGGCTAAGTCTAGCGGCTCACTCCAAGCCGGATGGACGATTGGCGAACAATTTTGTGCTTAAGACAAGCACTCTCAAGGACTCGACGTCCGTTCTCAGTTGATATGAGATGAAACGAAAAAAGGGCAAGCCTTTTGGCTTGCCCTCTCTGATGTGTCTTCGATTCTTTCAGCCTAATTGCTGGGGGTATCGATTAATAACGGTCGCCACGATCGCCGCCGCGACCACCACGATCGCCACGGTCACCACCGCGACCGCCACGGTCACCACCACGGTCGCCGCCGC
>JBGTAI010000078.1:0-39060 GCA_041749955.1 Pirellulaceae bacterium
CACGATCACGCTCGACTCGATCACCTCGGGCGACGCTGATATCACGATTGGCACAACGAATTCAGCCACCGTCACGATCGCGGATAACGATACAGCACAAATCTCTGTCACGGCCAACGACAACTCGGCCGCGGAACCAAGCAACAATGGACAATTCACGGTCTCGATCAGCAACCCAGCCGACACAGACACCGTGGTCGCCTACTCGGTGACGGGCACTGCGACCGCTGGAAGCGATTACACGACACTCTCTGGCACCGTGACCATTCTTGCTGGACAAACCACAGCAACCATCAACGTCAGCTCCATCGACAACACGATTCTCGAAGCCAACGAAACGGTCACAATCACGCTCGACTCGATCACTTCAGGCGACGCGGACATCTCGATTGGCACGACCAATTCGGCCACAGTAACGATCGCGGATAACGACACAGCACAAGTGACTGTCACCGCAAACGATGCCACTGCGACCGAAGGCAGCGACGCTGGACAGTTTACGCTCTCGATCAGCAACGCATCGGACACTGACACGGTCATCGCCTACTCTGTCACGGGTACTGCGACCGCCGGCAGCGATTACACGACGCTTACGGGCACCGTGACAATCTTAGCTTGGCAAACCACTGCCACCATCGATGTCTCGACCATCGACAACTCGATTCTCGAAGCCAGCGAAACCGTCACGATCACACTCGACTCCATCACATTCGGCGACGCGGATGCCTCGATCGGCACGACGATCTCAGCCACAGTAACAATCGCGGATAATGACTCGGCACAAGCTACTGTCACTGCAAACGACGCAACCGCTGCTGAGCCAAGCAACAACGGCCAGTTCACTGTTTCGATGAGCAATCCAGCCGACGTTGACACAGTGATTGCCTACTCGATCACGGGCACAGCGACCGCGGGAAGCGATTACACGACACTCTCTGGCACCGTGACCATCCTTGCTGGACAAACCACTGCCACCATCGACGTGGCGACGATTGACAATTCGGTGCTTGAAGCCAGCGAAACCGTCACGATTACGTTGGACTCGATCACATCCGGTGATGCGGATACTTCGATCGGCACGACCAATTCAGCGACCGTCACCATCGCGGACAATGACACAGCGCAAGTCACTGTCACAGCCAACAATGCTTCCGCAGCTGAACCTAGCAACAACGGACAATTCACGGTTTCGATCACCAACCCGGCTGACACAGACACAGTGATCGTTTACTCGATCACGGGCACTGCAACTGCTGGTAGCGATTATACAACTTTGTCTGGCACGGTAACCATCCTTGCTGGCCAAACCACCGCCACGATCGACGTTGCGACGATCGACAACTCGGTTCTCGAAGCCAACGAAACCGTCACAATCACGCTGGACTCGATCTCATCCGGCGATGCCGACATCACGATCGGCACCACGAACTCAGCCACCGTCACGATCGCGGATAACGACACAGCACAAGTGACTGTCACAGCAAACGATGCAACAGCGACGGAAGGCAGCGACGCCGGTCAGTTCACGGTTTCGATCAGCAACCCCGCCGATGTGAACACCGTCATCGCTTACTCGATCACGGGTTCCGCAACCGCTGGTAGCGACTACACGACGCTCTCGGGAACGGTCACGATTCTAGCTGGGCAAACAACCGCGACGATCGATGTCGCGACCATCGAAAACTCAACCCTCGAGGCCAGCGAAACGGTCACGATCACGCTCGACTCGATCACGTCGGGCGACGTGGACGCATCGATCGGTACAACGAACTCAGCAACCGTGACGATCGCCGACAATGACTCGGCACAAGTCACCGTCACTGCAAACGACGCAACCGCTGCCGAACCAAGTGACAACGGACAATTCACTGTTTCGATCAGCAGCGCATCCGACACGGATACCGTGGTCGCCTACTTGGTGACTGGCAGTGCGACAGCGGGAAGCGATTACACGACGCTTTCGGGCACGGTCACGATTCTCGCTGGACAAACCACTGCGACCATCGACGTCTCTACCATCGACAACTCGATACTCGAAACCAGCGAAACTGTCACGATCACGTTGGACTCGATCACCTCGGGTGATGCTGACATCACAGTTGGCACGACGAACTCAGCTACCGTGACGATCGCGGACAACGACACGGCTCAAGTCACTGTCGTTGCCAACGAAAGCACTGCCGCTGAGCCAAGCGACAACGGACAATTCACGGTCTCGATCAGCAACGCGTCGGACTCAGACACCGTCATTGCCTACTCAATCACTGGCACCGCCACTGCCGGAAGCGATTACACGACATTAACTGGCACGGTGACCATTGTTGCGGGGCAAACGACAGCGACAATCGATGTCGCGACAATCGACAACTCGGTGCTCGAAGCCAGCGAAACCGTCACGATCACGCTCGACTCGATCACGTCTGGTGATGCGGAAATCACGGTCGGCACAACCAACACGGCAACCGTCACGATCGCGGACAATGACTCGGCCTTGGTCACGGTGACAGCGAACGATGCCACCGCTGCGGAACCAAGCGACATCGGCCAATTCACCGTTTCGATCAGCAATGCGTCGGACACGGATACCGTCGTCGCCTACTCTGTCACTGGCACAGCAACCGCCGGAAGTGACTACACCACTTTGACGGGCACCGTCACGATCCTTGCTGGCCAAACAATAGCCACGATCGACGTCACAACGATCGACAACTCGATTCTCGAACCGAGCGAAACGGTTACGATCACGCTGGACTCGATCACTTCGGGTGACGCCGACATCGCGATCGGCACGACCAACTCTGCGACGGTCACGATCGCTGACAACGACGTCGCCGAAGTCACCATTGTCGCCAATGACAATGCCGCTTCCGAGCCAAACAACAACGGCCAATTCACCGTTTCGATCAGCAATGTGTCCAACATCGACACCGTGATCTCGTACACGGTCACAGGCGACGCGACCGCCGGATCGGACTACACCGCGTTAACGGGCTCAGTCACCATCGCTGCTGGACAAACGACAGCCACGATCGACATTGTTGTTCTCGATGGGAATCTGCTCGAAGACAACGAAACGGTCACGTTGACGCTCGACGCCATCACAACAGGTAACACGGACATCACCGTCGGAAGCACCAACAGTGCAACGGTTACGATCACCGACAATGATACAGCGGAAGTGACCATCTCAGCGACCGATGCAACGGCAGCGGAACCAGGCAACCATGGTCAATTCACTGTGTCGATCAGCAACCCGTCCGACACTGACACCATCGTCGCCTACGCGGTAACTGGCGACGCCACAGCCAACTCGGACTATATCGCACTTACGGGCACAGTTACGATCCTCGCCGGTCAAACGTCAGCGACAATCGACGTTACTGTGCTCGATGAGAACCTGCTCGAAGACAACGAGACCGTCACGGTTACATTAAGCTCAATCACCTCCGGCGACGCTGACATCTCGATCGGTGCGACCGATGCTGCGACCGTGACCATTTCGGATAACGATACCGCTCAAGTCACAGTGACTGTCAACGACGCCACTGCGACCGAAGCAAGTGATGCTGGCCAGTTCACGGTCTCAATCAGCAATCCATCGGACACGAACACGGTCGTCGCGTACTCGATTACTGGCACTGCGACCGCCGGCAGCGATTACACCACGTTGACTGGCACCGTGACCATCCTCACTGGCCAAACATCAGCGACCATCGATGTCACGACGATCGACAACTCGATCCTCGAAGCCAGCGAGACGGTGACAATCACACTCGACTCGATCACTTCGGGCGACGCTGACATTTCCGTTGGCTCGACCAACTCAGCGACCGTCACTATCGCTGACGACGATTCTGCGGTTGTCTCAGTCACCGCGAACGACGCCACGGCAACAGAGTCGACAGACCCCGGTCAGTTCACTGTCACGATTTCCAATCCAGCTGACACGAACACGGTCATCGCCTACTCCATCACCGGTTCCGCGACAGCGGGAAGCGATTACACGACTCTATCGGGTACCGTGACCATCCTTGCGGGCCAAACGACAGCCACGATCGATGTTACCACGATTGACAATTCGATCCTTGAAGCCAGCGAAACCGTCACGATCACGCTCAATGCGATCACTTCCGGTGATGCTGATATTTCGATCGGAACCACCAATTCCGCCACGGTAACGATTGCCGACAACGATACCGCTCAAGTCACCATCGCTGCCAACGACAGCACCGCTGCTGAACCGAGCGATAACGGCCAATTCACTGTATCGATTAGCAACCCGTCGGACACCGACAATGTCATCGCCTACTCCATCTCCGGAACTGCGACTGCTGGCGAAGATTACACCACACTCTCCGGCACCGTCACGATTCTCGCGGGACAAACCACCGCCACCATCGACGTCACGACGATCGACAACTCGATCTTGGAAGCCAGCGAAACGGTCACGATCACACTCAACTCGATCACATCGGGTGACGCCGACATTTCGATCGGCACGACCAACTCGGCAACCGTGACGATCGTCGACAACGACACCGCACAAGTCACTGTCGCCGCAAACGACGCCACCGCAGCAGAACCAAGTGACAATGGACAATTCACGGTCTCGATCAGCAATCCATCGGATACCGATACTGTCGTAGCCTACTCGATTACCGGGTCAGCAACAGCGCTAAGTGACTACACGACACTCACGGGAACTGTAACGATCGTCGCTGGCCAAACCACAGCCACAATCGATGTCACGACGATCGACAATTCGGTTCTCGAAACGAGCGAAACCGTCACGATCACTCTCGATACGATCACCTCGGGCGACGCGGACATCACCATCGGCGCGACCAACGCCGCCACGGTCACGATCGCGGACAACGACACCGCAGAAGTCACCGTCACAGCCAATGACGCCACGGCCGCAGAGCCAAGCGACAACGGCCAATTCACCGTCTCGATCAGCAACCCAGCCGACACGAACACCGTCGTCGCTTACACCGTCACGGGCACCGCGACGGCTGGAAGCGACTACACGACACTTTCCGGCACCGTAACGATCCTCGCTGGCCAGACCACAGCCACGATCGATGTCACGATAATCGACAATTCGATCCTCGAAGCCAGTGAAACGGTCACCATCACTCTCGACTCCGTCACGTCGGGCGACGCGGACATTTCGATCGGCACCACGAACACAGCGACCGTAATCATCGCTGAAAACGACTCCGCCATTGTCTCGGTAACCGCGAACGACGCCGCCGCAACCGAGTCCACCGATCCTGGTCAATTCACGGTCTCGATCACGAATCCAGCTGACACGAACACCGTCATCGCTTACACCGTTACCGGAACCGCGACCGCCGGAAACGACTACACAACTCTATCAGGCACAGTAACGATTCTCGCTGGCCAGACCACTGCGACGATCGATGTCACAACGATTGACAACTCGATTCTCGAAGCCAGCGAAACCGTCACGATCACACTCAACTCGATCACTTCGGGCGACGCTGACCTCTCTATCGGAACCACGAATTCGGCAACCGTCACCATCGCCGACAACGACTCGGCACAAGTCACTGTGGCTGCGAATGATGCCACGGCCGCAGAGCCGAACAACAACGGCCAATTCACGGTCTCGATCAGCAACCCAGCCGACACCAACACGGTCATCGCGTACTCCGTCACCGAATCTGCGACTGCCGGCAGCGACTACACAACCCTCTCAGGCACCGTGACCATTCTCGCTGGACAAACCACTGCCACGATCGACGTCACAACGATTGACAACTCGACTCTCGAAGCCAGCGAAACAGTGACGATCACCCTCGATTCGATCACTTCCGGTGATGCCGACATCTCGATTGGCACCACCAACTCTGCAACCGTCACAATCGCCGACAACGACACTGCTCTCGTCAGCGTCACAGCAAACGATAGCACCGCCGCTGAACCAAGCGACAACGGCCAATTCACGGTCTCGATCAGCAATCCATCCGATACCAACACTGTCGTCGCTTACACCGTCACTGGTACTGCGACTGCCGGAAGCGACTACACGACGCTGACGGGAACCGTGACCATCCTCGCTGGCCAAACAACCGCTACGATCGACGTCACAACGATTGACAACTCAATTCTCGAAGCCAGCGAAACGGTCACGATCACGCTCGACTCGATCACATCAGGCGACGTGGATATCTCAATTGGCACCACCAACGCCGCCACCATCACGATCGCTGACAACGACACCGCGCAAGTCACCGTGACGGGGAACGATCCAACTGCGGCTGAACCCAGCGACAACGGCCAATTCACGGTGTCGATGAGCAATCCAGCCGACACCAACACTATTGTTGCCTACACCATCACGGGCACAGCCACTGCCGGAAGCGACTACACGACGCTGACTGGAATCGTGACCATCCTCGCTGGCCAAACGTCCGCCACGATCGATGTCACCACCATCGACAACTCGATTCTCGAAGCCAGCGAAACCGTCACGATCACACTCAACTCGATCAATTCGGGTGACGCTGATATTTCGATCGGATCAACGAACTCGGCAACCGTAACGATCACCGACAACGACACCGCGTTGGTCTCCATCACCGCCAACGATGCTTCAGCGGCTGAATCGACCAATCATGGCCAATTCACTGTCACGATGACGAACCCGAGTGACCGCGACACAATCGTCAACCTGTTGATCCAAGGCACCGCGACAGCCGGATCCGACTACGTTGCGATTCCTGCGACAGTCACGATTCTGGCTGGCCAAACCACCGCAACCATTGATGTCTCGGTGATCGACAATACGGTTGTGGAACTATCCGAATCCGTCACGGTCACCATCACTGGCACCAACAACACTCAAGCCACGATCAACTCAAGCAACGCAGTCGCCACCGTCACGATCGCTGACAACGACACTGCATCGGTCTCCGTCACCGCCAACGACGCCTCGGCCGGCGAATCGTCCAACAACGGACAATTCACTATCACCATGTCGAACCCAAGCCAAACCGACACAGTCTTGAATCTGCAAATCGGCGGTACCGGGGTTGCTGGAAGTGACTATGTCGCCATCACCACTCAAGTCACTCTACTTGCCGGCCAGACGACTGCGACGGTCGACGTTACCGTGATCGACGATACGATTCTCGAGAACAACGAGACTGTCACGCTAACCGTTCTCGGTGTTGCATCTGGCGACGCCGACATCTCGATTAACTCGTCCGCCAATGTCGCCACTGTCACGATCAGCGACGATGATACGGCCACGGTATCGATCGTCGCGAATGACGCATCCGCCGCCGAGCCAAACAACAACGGCCAATTCACGGTGACCATGACCGCCGCAAGCGATCAAGACACCGTCATCAACTTGGCCATTACCGGTAACGCGACCGCTGGTGTTGACTACGTCACCATCCCCACATCCGTGACGATTCTCGCAGGCCAAACGTCCGCAACGATTGACGTTACGACGATCGACCAAGCACTGCTTGAGAACAACGAAACGGTCACTGTCACAGTCGTTGGAACGAGCGATCCAGATGTCACCGTCAATACCGCACAAAACGCGGCCACCGTCACGATCACAGACGACGACACAGCTACCGTCGCAATTAGCGTTTCCGATGCAATCGCTGGCGAAGCCTCGAACAACGGCCAATTCACGTTCACCATGTCGGAAGTGAGCGACCACGACACCGTGATCAACTTCACCGTAACTGGAACCGCGATCGAAACTTCCGACATTGTCACGCTGCCACGAAGCGTCACGATTCTTGCTGGGCAAACGACCGCGACATTGAACGTTCAAGTCATCAACGACAATACGCTTGAATCCGCCGAAACCATCACGCTGACGCTCACTGGAACAAGTGATCCCGACGTCACGGTGAACAGTGCCGCTTCACAAGCATCGATCTCAATCACCGATGACGACGTCGCACTCGTCTCGATCGTCGCCAACGACCCAACCGCCGTCGAACCAGCCAACAACGGCCAGTTCACAGTCTCGATCAGCAATCCGAGTGACCAAGACACGGTCATCAACCTCACTGTATCTGGCACCGCCATCGCTGGTGACGATTACGTTGCGTTGCCTGCGACCGTTACGATCCTTGCCGGACAACTTTCCACAACACTCGACGTCACGGTCATCGACAGTGCATTGCTGGAAGAACTCGAGACCGTCGTCGTCACACTCGCAAGCATCAACTCGGGCGACCCAGAAGTCAGCATCAACACGAGTGCCAACTCGGCTACGGTACAAATCGCCGACGATGATGCGACGACCATCACCATCACGGCTAGCGATGCAACCGCATCAGAACCAAACGACAACGGCCAGTTCACTGTCTCGCTGTTTGACATCAGCGACCGTGACACCGTCGTTAGCTACTCGGTCAGCGGAAGTGCAACCGCCGGAACGGACTACACGGCACTGACCGGCACAGCAACAATTCTCGCTGGCCAATTGTCAACAACAATCAACGTCAACACGATCGACAACAACATTCTCGAAAACAACGAGACCGTAACCGTCACTTTGACTTCGATCATCGCTGGCGACAGTGACCTGACTCTCAATGCGTTGGCTTCCACAGCGACAGTCACCATCACCGACAACGACACAGCGTTGGTTTCCTTGTCCGTTACTGATGCAGTCGCTGGCGAAGCATCCGACAATGGACAATTCCAAGTAGAACTGTCGAATCCGAGTGATCAAGACACCATCGTCTACTATACCGTTACGGGCACCGCCGTCGCTGGCCAGGACTTTGTCGCACTGCCAGGCCAAGTCACGATCCTGGCTGGACAAACGACAGCAACGATTGACTTGACAGTCATCGACAACCTTCAACTTGAAGCTTCCGAGACCGTCACGATCACCTTGACAGGGACGAGCGACACTGACGCAGCACTGATGCCCGTTGTCACTCAAACCATCGCGATCACCGACAACGACACCGCCACAGCCTCCATCGTGGCCAATGATGCAACTGCCGCAGAACCAGGCAATAACGGTCAGTTCACGGTTGCGATGACTCACCCAAGCGACACCGACACCGTATTTAACATCCTGATTACGGGTACTGCCACCGCTACGAGCGATTATGTTGCGATCCCAGCGACCGTGACGGTTCTGGCTGGTCAAACATCCGCAACCATCGACGTTTCGGTCATCGACAACAATATTCTCGAAACCTCGGAAACAGTCACGATCGCATTGGCAAGTGTGGCAAGCGGTGACGCTGATGTCACCATTGGAACCACCCATACCGCGACGGTAACTATCGCTGACAACGACACCGCAACCATCGCGATCAGTGCAAATGATGCGATTGCCAACGAATCGGGAGACGCCGGTCAGTTCACCATCACATTGTCACAACCAAGTGATACTGCCACCGTCGTCGCCTACACCATCACCGGAAGTGCGACCGCTGGTGCCGACTACTCCGCCCTGTCCGGCACCGTCACAATTGCGGCTGGCCAAACGGCAGTGACGTTGGACATTCACCCCATCGACAACGGCATTCTCGAAGCCAGCGAAACTGTCACCGTCACGTTGACACAAATCACCAGCGGCGACGCGGACATCTCGTTGGCCGCAGCAAATCACGCAACCGTCACGATCGCCGACAATGATTCAGCCATCGCGTCGATCATCGCGAGCGATAGCGTCGCCGCCGAAGTCAACGACAATGGGCAATTCGTCGTCTCGATCACTTCACCAAGTGACACCAACACCGTCGTTCGCTACTCGATCAGCGGTAGCGCTAGTTCCGGCTCGGATTATGTCGCGTTGCCCGGAACCGCGACGATTCTGGCCGGCAACACGTCGGCGATCATCTATCTCACGATCATCGATGACCTCGCTCAAGAGTCATTCGAAACCGTCACACTCCAAATTCAATCGATTGAATCTGGCGATGCTGACATCACGATTGGCGCGACCAACACCGCAACAGTAACGATCACTGACAACGAAGTGAATCAACCGAATCTGTCTGCTCCGTCCAATCTTGTGGCAAATGAAGACGCACCGATCTCGTTCTCGATCAGTGCGAGCACCGTTCTGACGAACGGCTCCGAGACGCTTCAAGTGCTGCTTGGCGGTTTGCCAAACGGCGTGACGATTTCCGATGGAGTCAACACGTTCACGGCTTCGATTACATCAACGTCTGTTGACGTGACTTCATGGAATCTAGCCAACTTGACACTGACGAACGTCGCTAACTCCGACAACGACTTCCTTTTAAACGTTCGTGCGATCGCCACGAGCACAGCAACGCCGACCTTGACTCCATCGGCCATCCGCACCGCCGGAATCGCCGTTCGATTCGATGCAGTCGCCGATACACCGAATCTTGCCGTGACTAACAACGCCGCTGGGAATGAAGATGCGGCCATCGATTTGAATATCAATGCGAGTCTTTTCGATAACGACGGCAGTGAAAGCCTCCACATCGATATCGCTGGTGTACCGAGCGGCGCAACGCTCAGCGCCGGAACGAACCTTGGCAGCGGAGTTTGGCGACTGACACAATCACAACTCGCCGGATTGACGATCACGCCACCAGCAAACAGCGACGCCGAATTCGACCTCACCATCACGGCGGTCGCTACAGAATCGGCGCCAACGTCGGCCGACACCACGATCACGTCAGCAACTGCGCAGATCCAAGACTCGATTCACGTCCAAGTCGACGCGGTCGCCGACGCACCAGCATTGACGGTAACCAGCACGATCATCTCGGACGAAGACCAAACGATCGCGATCGCAATCACCGGCGCACTGCTTGATTCCGATGGCAGCGAAACGTTGTCCATCGATATCAGTGGCGTTCCGACCGGAGCAACACTCAGCGCAGGAACAAATCTGGGTTCGGGAATCTGGCGATTGACGCCAGCGGAACTGGCCGGATTAACGCTCACTCCGGTCGCTAACTCGGACCAAGACTTTATGCTAACCGTCACCGCAACCGCTACCGAAGCGAACCCAACTTCGACCGACACGACTGCCGCAGTCCACTCGGCCAACACCACCAGAACCATTGACGTCCGCGTTCGAGCTATCGCAGACGTCCCAACGGTTTTCGCACCCGTCACCATTACCGCAGGCGAAGGCATCGAGAGCGATCCATTCTCGATCACCGCTAACCTCCTCGACACCGACGGAAGCGAAACACTGTCGGTCGTGATCCAAGGTATCCAGCAAGGCGCCACACTGACCGATGGTGTCCACTCCTTCACGGCCAATGGTGCGAATAGCTACGTCGACATCAGCAATTGGAACCGGTCCAACTTAACCATCAAGCCAATCGACACCGAGCCAGTGGACTTTGTCATGACCTTGTCCGTCACGGCAACCGAATCGAACCCGGGCAGCACAGATCCATCCGTCGGCGTCGTCTCACGACAAGTTTTCCGACCGATCAACGTCAATGTCTTTGGCGTTAACGATTTGCCTATTGCCAACACCGACTCGTACACCGTCGTCTTTGGAGAAGAACGAGTTGTTGAAGTCTTTGATGGCGTCTTGTTCAACGATGTCGATTTTGACGGCGATGCGCTCACAATCATCTTGATCCAAGCCCCACAACACGGCACGCTGACGATCACTCCGGATGGAGCCTTTACGTACGTTCCGTTTACAGGATACATCGGCACAGACTCATTCCAGTACGCTGTTTCTGACGGCATCGGACTGTCACAACCCGGCACAGTAGAACTTTCCATCAGCGCAACGCTCGACCCGTTTCCACCTTACAACGAGTTCGACGAATCGTTCACGTTGGAAGTTCGTGAACTCGCTCAACTTGATGAGCAATTGGACCGCAGCGATGAAAACGATGCGGAGCAATCATCAGAGCCGGTGGCAACGGAACCAACCGCATCCGAGCCAGCAGCAGCACCAATCCAACAGCAGTGGCATACAACGAACACTGGTGCACACAGCTTAACCGACTTCACCGCAATCGGTATCGAACCCCAGAGCTACGCACCTCGAATTTATGCCATCGAAGTGAACTCGCAAGACATCTCACTCGAGCCCCTAATGCCGTCGAAAAACGATGTTGAGGATCTCCGAATCGAAAACGTCAGTTGGGATGACATTGAAGTACTGACCGGCGACAGTCACGAGAAAACCATGACCGAACGACTTATTTATGGCGCTGTCACCGTGGTCAGCGCCGCGGCCGCTTACTCATACTTCGTTTGGAAGATTGGCGCCAAATTCGTCATTGGCAAGCTAACGTCAGCAACTGGTTGGCAAGTACTCAATCCTACACAATTGCTCGACCAGGCGACTCAAAACGCCATGAGCGGACAAAATACCAACCCGACTAGCTCCAACGACAACGAATAGAGACTTGTCCGCTCACCCAACCGTTCCATCGCAAGACGACTCCACGTTTTAACGCACGACCAGTACGGATTGATGGGCGTGATGAAGGATATAGCGACTGGTACTACCGAGCATCAGCCGCTCAAACAGGTTGTGCCCTTTGTCGCCGACGACAAGTAAGTTGCTTCCAAAGTTGTCGGCTGCGGTAACAACCGCGTCTCCGATATGCTCACCCTCGACCATGGCGACGACGACTCCCGCATCAAAATTCTTGATCCTCGCTGCCGCTTGATTCACGTACTCCAAAGCGTCCGCTTGACGCTGGCGTTCAATTTCCTGGGCACTTGGAAAAAGGTCATCTCGATAAGCCATGACCGGCGTCACTGCGGTGATTACTTGTAACGAAGTCGCCTTCGGCCACACACGACTCGTCACTTCATCGACTACTTTCTGAGCCGACGTTGAATGATCGTAGGCGACAGAGATTTTCATCGGTTCGTTCTGGGTAAGCGTCTTCTTTCGAACCACCAGCACAGAGCACTTCGCGTGCGTCGCCACGTAGTCACTGACGCTTCCGAGAAGCAACCGACCGATTGCTGTGTGGCCGGTCGCACCGACGACAATCCTATCTGCCCTTGTTCTCTCGGCAAGCTGGACAATTTCATCGCCGATATGACCATGCAAAACATACGACTCAACCTTCATGCCGCTGGCTTCTAGGAGGTTTGCAACCTCTCGATGTTTTTCCGCGACGACTTCACGCTGGTGATCAACAAATTCCGGATACCACAACTCCGTCGAAGCATGCACACCCAACTCAGGAGGATTCACCACTGTAACAATCGATACTTCCATCGAAGCGGCTTCCGGCGAACGACAAAGGTACTTGGCTGACTCGTCCGACTGGTCCGCGAGGTCGACGGCTAAAACAACTTTCATGATGCGATCCGTTTGAGCGACGTCCAAATTTTGAGCCATTCACGATTGATTGGCCTCTATCACCATCCTATCAGGATGCGCACCTCACGACTTACTTGCGATGTCCATTTATCCGTGAAAGTGTCTTGTTCCACTGGAGATTGCGAAAAAACTCCATGCAACCGCTACCTGTCGCTTTCGCACCTGGCTTGGCTAAACTAGACAGGGCAAGTTTTGCGATAGATTTCAAAAATCATTCCTCAAGTTCGAATCGATGACGCACCAACAACCGCCGCACATTCAACGTGTCTTGTCGACTCGCGAGTCCACGCGTGCTTACTACGACAAAATCTCTGGTGTCTATGACCTATTGAGCGAACGAGCCGAAGAGCCGATGCGTGAACGGGGACTCGAGTTACTGGACGCGAAACCAGGTGAGAAGATCCTCGAAGTGGGATGTGGCACCGGTCACTCGACGATCGCGTTGGCCACTTGTGTTGGCAATACCGGGCACGTTGATGCTTTGGATCTATCACCGAAAATGATCCGCCAGGCAGAAGCCAATGTTCACGCCATGGAACTCAACGATCGTGTCACCTTCATCGTCGGCGACGCAATGAAGATGGACACTCCCGACGGAAAGTACGACGCTGTCTTCATGTCGTTTACCCTAGAGCTCTTTGACACGCCGGAATTAGCAAAAGTACTTGCCGAGATGCGGAGAGTGCTACGTCCCGGTGGACGAATCGGAGTGGTAAGCGTGTCGCACGAAGGCGACGACTCGGCGGCGCTTAAAGTATACGAATGGGCGCACCTACATTTCCCGAACCTCGTCGATTGCCGGCCCATCTACGTCCAGCGGCTTCTTGAATCCGAAGGCTTTTCGATTCTCAACGCCGAAACGCAATCCATGTGGATTCCCGTGGAAATCGTGGTCGCATCTGCTTAAAAGTGGCCTACAATCGAGCAACATTCGCCAATGATTCGGATGGAAACGATTTCTCAAAATCTTCATTCATTGTGCATCCGTACCAGCCTAAACGATTATAGGAATTGCACTGGCGACGTCTGCTACTTTACCCCCAGTATCTCTATCGAAAACACGCTCGAATCCAGCGTATCAAGATCACGTGTCTGACTTGTGACCTAGGCTCATTACACATGGGAAATTAGGCACCTCAATCCACAAGTCAAATCTGATGGCCGAATCAAATTCACCTCGACGCAATAAATCGTTAGTCGATCATGAAGTCCAAGGCAGCGTCCTCAAGAAAGTCGCTTTGCACTGGTTTATCTTGTTCCTGACCAATTCACTCGCTCTTGTGATGTGGGTTCGTTTGTTCGAGCAGCCCGATGCGTTGTGGAGCGAAACACTACGCGAATGTTTCTACCGCTACCTCCCATTCATCGTTGTCACTTTCGCACTTGTGCCCGCGTTCGTTTGGGACACGCTCAAGCTAACCAATCGATTCGCCGGCCCGATTCTTCGGTTGCGTCAAGCTCTGGCTGAGTCCGCACAAGGCCGTGCCGTGGCTCCGCTGCATTTCCGTCAGAACGACTTCTGGCGCGAGATTGCGGAGAACTTCAACATCACCGTCGGTGCCCGCAAGCCGATCGACGCAACGAACGTTTCGAATCCAACGAACTAACTCAGGTGCTCGCCATGCGATTTCTTTCGCTAAATCGACCGGGCTCCAATATTGGGAGTCACCGGCATCCCAACCTTGCGATGCGTCCAAGAGGGCGGCGTCGAAGCGGCACTGCTGTTGTCGAACTCGCTGTCTGCTTGCCAGTCATCATTCTGCTCGTTTTTGGATCGATCGAAGCAGCGAGCTTCATCTTCCTCAAGCAATCGCTAAGCGTGGCTGCCTATGAAGCGGCACGCGAATCAATCCGCAACACGTCCAACAATGCCAATGGTGAATCTCGAGCGTCCAATGTACTTGATGCTCGGAATGTCCAAAGCTATTCAATCTCGTTCCCCAACGGCGAAAGCGCCACTGCCCCCCGCGGCAGTGAAATTGTCGTACTCGTGACAGCACCAACACAGCCCAACAGTCCTCTCGCGGGTCAATTTGTTGCCAACCGTCAACTCACCGCCCGCGTCGTGATGGTCAAAGAATAGCTCACATGCAAACTCCAATTCTCCCAATTCGGGAAACCACTACTTGTCACGCGTTAGCAACCGCGAGTCGTCGCCAAGGCGCGATGCTGGTGATGATCGCCGTGATGATCATTGGATTTCTAATCGCAGTCGCGTTCTCAGTCGACATTGCTCACATGCATTTGTCGCGAACTGAACTACGCACAGCGACAGATGCCGCAGCCAAAGCGGCGGCTCAAACACTTTCTACCACGCTCGATGTCAATCAAGCCATCGCTCGCGGCCAAGAGATTGCCTTGGAAAACCAAGTTGCGGGAACACCACTCATCGTCCCCGCAGAGGACTTTGAGTTTGGCCGAAGCGAAACGAATGCCAGCGGAAAATTTGTTTTCAATACATCCGGATCACCCAAAAATAGCGTGCGTGTTCTCGGACAACGTACAGGCGGCTCACCATCTGGGGCCGTCAGCCTGATCTTCGGAAATATCTTTGGCGTCAACTTCTTTGAGCCTCAACTCAGCTCCACCGCGACATTTATTGAACGCGATATCGTTCTCGTTGTCGACCGCAGCGGCTCGATGGCGGGATCGAAGATTGTCGACTTGGTCGAAGCAATCATTGTCTTTGCACAAACACTGAATGATACACCTGTCAATGAACAGATTGGATTAGCCTCCTATAGCAGCGCTGCTTCAGTCGATGTTCCACTGACGACCGACTTAAGCGAATTGGCATCAGCAATGGTGCGTCTGAGAGTCGGTGGCCTTACAAGCATTTCTGCGGGAATGGAAGCTGGCAAGCAAATTATGGATGCGAGTCGCTCAGCCGACTTCGTCGAGCGCACCATGATCGTCATGACCGACGGAAACCACAATACTGGCCCCGAGCCTCGTGGCGTTGCGAGTCGACTCGCTGCCGATCGCGTCACCATCCATACAATTACTTTCGGGAACGACGCCGACCAATCACGGATGAGCGAAATCGCCAACATCGGTAGTGGCAAGCATTTCCATGCCGTAACCGGCGATCAACTACGCGAGATCTATCGTGAAATCGCACTCACCCTTAGCACCATGATCACTGAGTAGAGAAGGGATTGAGCCATGAAACGCACCTTGAAAAATGAATTACCCGATCACCAAGCGACAAAACGAACCGCCGCGCATCGACGTGGGGCAACCGCCGTGGAGTTCGCGATTGTCTCACCGATCGTGTTTCTGACATTCTTTGCCGCGTTTGAGTTCTGTCGCGTGGCAATGATCCGACACACCGTTGACAACGCTGTGTATGAAGGCGCCCGGCGAGGAATCGTTCCTGGAGCAAACGCAAACGATGCTCGTGAGCAGGCCGAATTTGTGCTCAACACCATTGGCGTCAACAGCGCGAACATTACCGTGACTCCGGCTATCATCGACGAGAACACACAGGACGTAACCGTGCGAGTGCGTATACCACTGGACGGCAACAGTTTCATTCCGCTTCGGTTTTTCGGCGGAAAGTCAGTAGATCGTGAGATCACGATGAAACGCGAAGGCGTTTTTTAGCCGTTCACTGGACTTAGCAGTTTACTGGCCGTTGTAGATGGCGGCTCTTTCTCCGCTATGATGTGATGTATTGATTCAATACACCTTTCATTCGCGGAGCGTTGGCACCTCGACCGTCCAACGATGTCGTCATGTGGTCCATCAAGTTGTTGACGCGTTTTCTCGCCTTCATGTCGATCGCATTTGGGCTGAACTTACTTGGGACGCTGATGGCGGAGGATTCCTGGAAAGCCGGATTCTCGCGAGTTGATATCACACCCTCGCAACCCGTGCGCATGTCAGGCTACGGCAATCGAGACCGACCAAGTGAAGGCGTCGATACGCCCCTGTTCGCTCGTTGCATGGCTCTGCAATACGCAAGCGAACCTGTTCACTTGCTATTCACCGTTGATAACATCGGTTTGTCCGGTGAACAAACTCGGGCGATCGCGATGGCAATCGAGAGTTCTCTCGCGGTTACTCGAGAGCGTGTTGTTTTTAGCAGCACACATACGCACTGCGGCCCCGATCTCGTGCTTGGACTCGACAACATCTTCGCCACCGAGCTAAACGACTCCGAAATTTCGGCGAGACAACAATACAGCGATGCACTGGCGAGCAGACTTTTAAAGGCCGCGGACGATGCAATCAAGAATCTCGCGCCCGCGACAATCGCTTATGGCCAAGGCGAGGTCGGCTTCGCGGCGAACCGACGTGTCCTCAATGAGGGTCGTTGGGTGAACTTCGGAGTTCAAGCGGACGGGCCCGTGGATCACAGCGTGGGCGTCCTGCGCGTCTCGGCGCCCGACGGAAAACTGCTTGGAGCAATCTTTAATTACGCGTGCCACTGCACAACGCTCGGCGGTGATCACTATCGCATCAACGCGGATTGGGCCGGATACGCGGCAACCCAACTCGAAAAGTCGAATCCGGGCTGCACTGCACTTTGCACGATTGGCTGTGGCGCCGACGCGAATCCAGAACCTCGGGGCAAACTGGAGATGGCCCAGGCACACGGACTTACCCTCGCCGCCGAAGTTGAACGTGTGCTCAAGCAACCGATGACGGAACTGAACCACTCCATCCAAGCAAATTACGATTACGCCGGCCTTGCTTTCGATTTACCGACGCGACAAGAGCTCGAAGATCGGGCACAAGACAAATCGCCACAAACACGTCGAAATGCGGAGCATCTTCAAGCCGTTTACAAGGAACACGGGCGACTCCCAGCGACCTATCCCGTTCCGATCCAAGCTTGGAGCTTCGGCGATGAGCTCACGATGGTGTTCCTCGGCGGCGAGGTGGTTGTTGACTATGCTCTGCGGCTTAAAAAGGAATTGAACCAGCCCAATCTCTGGGTCTCGGCATATTGCAACGATGTGCTCGGATATATCTGCAGCGAACGCATGCGGCGCGAAGGGGGCTACGAGTTTGACCGCTCCGGTGTGTACTACAATCTGCCTGGCCCGTGGGCTGCTGGCACCGAAGACCTACTGATTCGACGAATTCACGAACTGCTCGAATCGCCCAACGAGAACTCGCCCTTATCGCCCTCCGACGGGTTGCGATCCATTCAAGTGCCCGACGGCTTCGAAATCCAGCTCGTCGCATCCGAACCACTCGTCCGCGACCCGATCAATATTGCGTTTGGCCCCGATGGCAGACTCTGGGTCGTCGAAATGGGTGACTACCCAGGCAACGAAGAACCGACAAGCGATGCTCCGAAAGGAAGTGGTCGCGTTAAAGTGCTAAGCGACACAGACAAAGACGGCATTTTCGATACTGCGACGACCTTCATGGACGGGCTCTCGTTCCCAACCGGTGTTCATCCTTGGAACGACGGCGTGATCATCAGCGCGGCCCCCGACATTTTCTTCACACGTGACACTGACGGTGACGACAAGGCCGACGAAACAGAAACCTGGTACAGCGGGTTCCCACTTGCTAATCCCCAGCACCGTATCAACGGATTCACTTACGGACTCGAGCACGCATTGCACTGTGCCAGTGGCGACAACCTCGGTGAAATCACCTCCGTTCGCACCAACAAAACAGTCAACGCCTCAGGACGCGACTTTCGAATTTGGCCCACCAGCGGCGAATTGGATCTGCTCAGCGGACGGACTCAGTACATACGTTCCCGCAACGATTGGGCGGAAACTTTCGGCAACGACAATAGCCGACCGATGTATCACTATCCAATCGAAGACCGCTATTTGCTGAGAAACCCTGCAGTTCGCTATTCGGGTAACCAGCAATATTTATTTGATCCACCATCCGCGCCGCCGGTCTTTCCCCGTAGCAATACGGCCGAGCGATTTAACGATCTGTTCGCGGCCAACCGATTCACGTCCGCCTGTAGCGCGATCGTGTTCCGATCCAGTGAACTAGGCGAAGACCTCGTCGGTAACGCGTTCATTTGCGAGCCCGTCCACAACTTAGTGCATCGTGCAATCCTTACTCCAAACGGCGCGAGCTACCAAGCAACGCGGCATAGCTCGGAAACGCAAAGCGAATTCCTCGCGTCGACGGACCCTTGGTTTCGCCCTGCCCGAGTGACTGAGGGTACCGACGGAATGCTGTGGGTGGTCGACATGTATCGCGCTGTCATTGAACACCCAGAATGGATCCCAATGGCATGGCAAGAGCAAGTCGACTTACGAGCTGGCGAAGGCATGGGCCGCATCTACCGTGTCGTCCCAAGTGATAAAACCAAGAATATTACGCTGCCAAGTCTCGCGGACCTGAGCCCGATCCAACTCGCTGAGCTTCTCGAAAGTCCCAACGGAGCGCTACGTGATCTCGCACAGCAACAATTGCTCTGCCACAGCCACGCAACCGACGCTGTGGAGCGACTGATGGCAATCGCGATCCAAAGCAAGGCACCACAAGCTCGCGTTCACGCGTTGTGGTGCCTCGAAACGCTTGGGAACTTGTCCGACGCCACACTTAATGTCGCACTAACCGACTCACACTTCGGCGTCCTTCGCACGGCATTGTTGTTGAGCGAAGCTCGTGTCGCTGAGCAACCTTCGCTAATAAAACCAATGGCCGAATTAACAGCGCATTCGGACGCACGAGTTCGATTGCAACTCGCGCTCACCGCAGGCCAATCGAGCGACGAATTGGCTGGCAAGATTCTCGCTGACTTGGTTGAAGCAGCGATTGAGGACATCTGGCTGGCGCGAGCAATCGTGACCTCAGCATCGAAGCACACTGCGGCAATTCTCAATCGATCCCTGTCGCTGTTACCTCGAGTGACCCAACCGAGCGAATCGGCCCAGTTGAACGAGTTAATTTCGAATCTGCTTCGCACCGCTTCGAAAAACGGTGACTCGACGGTTGAGGATCAAGTCGCAACCGCACTGCGTGACGCGCCCGGTGACGCCGTTTGGGCCTCGCAACTCGCAACAGCTTGGATGGATGCGTATCCAAAAGACAAATCAGTATCGTCAAGCCTCATTGGAGTCCTGAACGAGATTTACGAACGTGATCTTGTTATCGCAATTTCGGATACGGCAGATGAGCCAAGCCGTTGCCGAGCACTGAATCTCGTCGGCCGTGGGTTTGCCGACGAGGCAAAAGAAATCACGCTCCTCGGGGAACTGATTTCGCCGCGGGTTCCGCTCACCGTGCAACTATCGGCCTTGGATCGACTGAGCGCCATCGGCCACGTTTCCGCCGCCAACGAACTCGTCAGCAAATGGCCAACCCTGTCGGTATCCGTTCGCTCAGCCACGGTCGCATCGATGCTACGAATTCCTTCATGGACAACGGTCTTACTGAATGCCATCGCCGACAAGTCCGTTTCGCCATCTGATTTATCTGTCGCCGCTCGTCAACAGCTTCAAATGACCGGCAACCAATCAACGCGAGCACTTGCACAACGATTGCTAAAGGACGATACGGCCAGTGACCGTAGCGATTTGGTGCAGCGCTATCTTGCTGCAATGAACAACACCAGTTCATCGGCTGAACCGAACATCGCACAAGGCGGTGAAACGTTCAAGCGACTTTGCTCAGCCTGTCACACGGCGGACACAAATGGACGCATGTCGGGACCCAACCTCGCCAATCTTACCGATTTCAGTTCACGTGCATTGACTGAAGCGATCCTCGATCCCAATCGCCGCGTCGATCCGCAATACCTGAGCTACTCCGTGCTACTCGAAAATGGCCAAACTTTGGTTGGAGCGATTGCCGAAGAAGCAGGAGATAGTTTGACGCTCGTACACGCGGATGCGAAACGCACCACAATCGCCAGACGGGACATCGAACAAATCCGGAACACAAGCCAATCGCTAATGCCGCAAGGGTTCGAAACCGAACTCACGCCCGAGTCCATTCGCGACTTGGTTGCGTACATTCGTTCGACAAGCAAAACCGCCGATTAGAGTTCAATGGGACGACCTCACGAGCAAGTGACAGCTCGTTGGCAACGTGGAGTTTTAAAAAAAGCGGGAGGACCAAAGTCCTCCCGCTTTTCCACTTCACCTCCCAACACTCTCCCACAGATCAAGCGAATTGGATTGCTTTGGCAAAAATCGCGGTTGCAAAGTCGTGGCGTAACAACTTCAACAACCTGTATGTCCGACGGATACCTTCGTGCAGGAGCACTCCATTCGAGTTTGCTGTGTTCAAATGCATGGCAAAAGCAAACCGCGGACCCTTTTCGTGAAACTCCGAAGCTAGTCAACACGTGGCGGGCATTTTCTCGGCGTTTTCACATCAAAAATTGATGAAAATTTGCTTTCGGCTTACTGAGTCGCTATTCGCGTGAAACTCGCCGCTTGCCTACGAGCAAGGCGTGCCTGCCCAATTGCTGCGCAACTTTTTCACTTCGGGCCAGCAATCGGGTCGGCGATTGGAGCTTTAATCGACCGTGATAGCCTCTACGATTTGCCAACTATCTGAATTGAGAGAAAAAGGCACGACATGTGCTATTAAGGACGTCACAAGGGTTGAGGGCAATTGCTGGCGGAGCAGCCTTCCCTCGAGTAAGGCGAGAAACTCGATATCACGTTTGGAAAAAATGCAGCGTTCTCATCGGCTAGGCGGCCCAACACTTAAAGCCATCGACACACATCAAAAAGCTCTCGATGTCAATTTAGACACCCGCCGCTACGGCACTTTCGCGGAGATCGGAGCGGGGCAAGAAGTCGTCCGGTGGTTCTTTCGCGTGGGTGGTGGAGCGGGGACAATCGCGAAGAGCATGTCAGCCTATGACATGAAAGTCAGCGACGCGATTTATGGACGTGCATCACGCTATGTTTGCCGCGAGCGGCTTCAAGCGATGCTCGACTACGAACACGATCTGAATATTGAACGATTGAAGGACGTTCGCGGAGACACGACCGCGTTCTTCACGTTCGCGGATACTGTGTCGGCTCGGAATTTTCAAGGAACGAACGATTGCCATGGTTGGATGGGGATCAAGTTCCAAGCGCATCCACGCGATGCGGACAGCCAAATCATCTTGCATGTTCGCATGCTCGATGACCAAGCAGCATTGCAGCAAGAAGCTCTTGGCATTGTTGGCGTGAACTTGATTTACGGTGCATTCAATTTGCACCATGAACCCGAGTTGCTACTCGATTCACTGCTAGATGGCTTGTCGACTTCTCGGATCGAGATCGACATGATCGAGTTCACGGGAATCGCGTTTCGACATGTTGACAATCGATTGATGAGTCTCAAGCTCGTAGAGCTTGGACTTACTGGCGCGGCGATGTTCGCGGCGAACGGGGAAGTTCTCCAACCGTCCGAGTTCTTCTATCGCAAGCCGATTCTTGTCGAACGAGGCAGCTTTCGACCGGTATGCAACGTGAACTTGGATATGCTGCGTTGTGCTCATGAACAATTTTCGCAGCTTCCCAACGTTCAAGGCAAAGAGGTTGTCCAGGTGATGGAGATCACCATGAACAATCTCAAGTCCGATGGCTCGATTGACTTGCGAGACTTTTTATCGCGAGCCGACGTGATGGCACCCATTGGCATGCCGGTGCTGATTTCTGACTATTTTCAATACTTCCGCTTGGCGGCGTATCTTTCACGATACACCAAGGAAAGCATTGCAATCACGATGGGTGCGGGAAGCCTGATGGATCTGTTCGATGAACAGTACTACACGGATCTGCAAGGAGGAATCCTCGAGTCGTTCGGGAGACTGTTTAAGAACGATTTGAAGATTTACTGCTATCCGCTTTTGGATCCTGCGACGGGTGAATTGATTACCTGTGAAAACCTTGTCGTCAAGCCTGGGCTAGAAAAACTCTACGGTTACCTCAAAGATCGTGGTGGAATCACGGGGCTGAACAACTACAGCCCGGACTGTCTGAAGATCTTCTCTCGCGACGTCTTGAATCGCATCAAGAAAGGCGACAGTTCTTGGGAAACGATGGTACCGTCCAGCGTGGCGGAAATTATCAAGAGCAACAAATATTTTGATTACCAGTCCGCTTAACCTGAGTTGCCATGACGGATAGCAACTCGATACGCAAAATGCTCGTTGGCTCAGCATTCTTTTTGCTGACGTGCGTCGCTGCTGTGGTTGGCTACACGATTGCCGGCTGGCCACTTTCGGATTCGCTTTACATGGTGGTCATCACTATCTTTGGTGTGGGCTACGGCGAAGTACAGCCGATCGACACAGTCGGCTTGAAAGCGTTTACGGCCGGGATCATCATCGCCGGCTGTTCATCCGGCATCTATGTCGTAGGCGGTTTTGTACAAATGGTTGCTGAAGGGGAATTTCATCGTGCTTTGGGAGTCCGGAGGATGAGTCGCGGAATCGAACAAACGAAAAATCACGTTATCATTTGCGGCTTTGGTCGCGTCGGCCGCATCCTGGCGAGTGAGCTTACCGAACTGCGAGAACCTTTTGTGTGCGTGGACGCGAGTCTCGAACGGATCGCCGAAGCCGAAGAACTTGGTTACCTCGTCGTAACAGGAAATGCTGGCGAAGAGGAAACTCTCATTCGTGCCGGGATTGAACGTGCTCGAGTGGTCGCGACGGTGCTTCCGGATGATGCTGCGAACGTGTTCATTACTTTGACAGCTCGCGAGCTGAGTGAGAGCGTTGAGATCATTGCCCGCGGCGAGAGTGCAGCGACTCAGCGGAAACTGCTTCGCAGCGGCGCCAATCACGTCGTGCTGCCGGCCGCGATCGGAGCGTCCAAGATCGCCAACATGATTTCCTGCCCAAGCCACGAAGCATTGCTAACCGATCCGAGACAGCGAGAGCGATTAAACTCGGATCTAAAGACGCTCGGTTTGTCGATGCGAGAATTCCCGATTGAGGCGACAAGCCAGATCGTTGGCAGCACGCTGGGAAGCATCAACGCAGACGATGGCGAAAGCATGATGATTATTGCATTGCGACGTGCCGACGCCACGATGATTAGCAATCCCAAACGCGACGAAGTGATTTGCGCCGGAGACACGCTGTTCTTGGTGACCGACGACAACAGTGCTATCTCACTCAAGAAGAAGCTAAAAGCCGAACGGCCGGAAATGGTGTATCGAGGATCTCGCTCGAAGTAGTCTACGGACCGGCAACCAGAGAAGCACAAGACGGCTGGCCGGATGACTCTCGGGCATGATAAAAACAGCTCATGCCCATGCCATCCCCCGCTCAAACGACCGTCTGTCGCGTTCTCACGGGAGCGGGGCGCTCGGCTATCGCAGTGATCCAAGTCAATGGACCTGATGCTTGGCGTGCTATTCGCAGCTGTGTGAAATTTGCTCGTGATGGAGAGATCGCCATTGGCCACGTTCGCTATGGCCAATGGGTTGGCGCCAAAAGCAACGATGCACCACCGGAATCCGTTGTGATTTCCATGAACAAAGACAAGGCGAGCAAAGACGCGGCCATCGAGGTCCACTGTCACGGTGGTGCCGCTGCGATTGAGCGAATCATCGGTGACTTGCGTGACGCTGGTGCTGAACTCGCCAGCGATTCATTGGATCGGAGCGAGTCGATTTTGCAAGACGAAGCGATTTCAATGCTCAGCCAGTGTGCGACCGAGCGGATGGCGGCAATCGCGATGGATCAAGTACGCGGAGCTTTGGCTCAATGGAGCCTGCGATGGCTCGAGCGACTTGAATCGGATGCGACCGATTTGGAAGCACGCGAGCAAGCGATCATCGAGTTGCGTGCTGATGCATTGCAAGTCTCGCGATGGGGTGAGATCGGTGTTCGATTGGGCGTACCTTTTCGCGTCGTACTCGTTGGCTCTCCGAACGTTGGCAAAAGCACGCTCATGAATCGCATCGTGGGTTGGGATCGCAGTATCACGTATGACGAGGCGGGAACAACACGAGATGTTCTGCACGCGTCGACAGTACTGGGCGGCTTGCCGATACGGTTGACCGACACTGCAGGCATCCGCATGAGCAACGAAGCGATCGAGCGCGAGGGCGTACGACGTAGCGAACAGGAAATTCACGCGGCGGATGTTGTTGTGACCGTCAGCGATTCCTGGTCGCTCAACGATGGTATCCAACCGCCACCGTCCATTGTATCAGCCTTGGGTGCGATCGCTCCCGAACGCTGGCTGAGAGTACTCAATAAAGCCGATCGACTGTTACCGGACGAGCAAGAACGTGCGAACAACGATTCACAGCTGATTCAGACCGTGGCAACCACGGGTGATGGAGTGGAAAGGTTGCAACACTCAATCGTTGCCTCGATTGCCAAGTCACTTCCGCCGGCCAAGGCGGCGGTTCCTGTCTCAAGTCGCCAGCAAGAACTCATCAAACAGCTTGCGATCGTCGAGCGAATTGATTCTGCATTTGAGTTGATCCATGAGTTGCGTGGACCGTCGATTGTTGGCGGCTAAGTCGGTTACGACTACAAATACATACCGACGAATCCGCCGCCTTCGTCGACTTGTTTTTGAATCGTCTCGATTCGCTGTTGTGTCTTTTCCAGGTCGCCGGCTGAGATGAAGCGGTCGAACTCGGCTGTCACCGCTTGGCGAACACATTCGGATAAGAAACCAACCGACGGCTCGTTCAGCCAGCTGCATGTTTCCCTGGAGAGTTCGATCGCGAGATCAACGCTGCGAGTCTTCAAGTCATCGGTGTCGGTCATCACTGTCCCTTCGAATCGGAATACAACTTCACCAAGATCCGCTTTATTGGTGAGATGAAAACCGCACGTGCCACGATGCAGGTAGTACGTATTGTGAGTTCCGTGTCGCTGTATCGCAGCCTTCACGCGCAGGACAAACTGTTCATACACCGGCGAAGCATCTACCGGAACATCCAGCCGAGTGACGCCTCGAAGTGGCAAACAATCAAACTCGATATCCACCCATTTACCAAACATTGGTCGTGCTCCTTTAGATTCGATATAAAACGTCCTTGGCGTGGCAAGTCGCCGACCGCCAGGATACCGTTTCGAAGAGCCGCTGTGGCTGGGTCTGGCGGTAGAGTCGCGGAAAAGGCCGCATTGGAGCCATCGCGTTTCCGGAGAATCACCAGGACAGGCCCTGGGCTACATTCTAAGTTCGGTACCAGAACCGAGAAACTAGTTCGCCAGAGTGACCGCATCAAGGCGGTTGGAGATGGTGCGATGAATCTGCTCGAGTTGCTGCTCGAGATTCTGGTTGCTCTGGTAAAGACGCGTGAGCTCCGCACGAGTCGCGTTGACGGTTGCTGTCAGCTTGTCTGTGTAATCGCTGATCGATTTCTTCTCGACTTGGGTCTGAGCCAAATCGAGTTCAAGATTCAGTTTCACTGTTTGATTCGTTGTCAACATTGCCACAGTCGCATCGACCGCGGCCTGCAGTACCTTTTCCTCGTACTTTAACTCCTCTTGGCGAATCGCCAACTCCGTCAGTTGCAAACGAATCCGACGCAGAACGAAACGATAATCATTCAGTGGACGGGAATAATATGTGTCCACAAGTTTAGCGACGCCCTCGTCACGGAGAACGTTCGCCGCTTCTTCCTTGACGACGATCTGTACTCCCGACTTGAACTGGAGCGGTCCAGCTTCACTACGTTGCAGACGGCTATCGACCGCACGACCGTTCCCGTCAAAGAAACCGCCGTCTAAAGCACTGCGTTTCTCGGGGCTGTCGACATCGAAACTGTGATTCTTCAAGAATTCGATTTTGACCCACCGACTCATAGGTGGATCATCGGTTGTCGAACGTGATCCATCGCGCAAGTAGTTCTTCAAAGTTTCCGGACTGACCCGCTTTCCAAGAACGCGATTCACGAGTTCGTCATCCACACGACCGAACATGAAATCAGCATCTGCTTCGCTACCATCAGCAATGAACGGCTCGTGACCGTCCAGCGGCAACAATTCGTACAAGGACCAACTCGAGGCTTGGCCGCTGGTGATCGCTTGCTGTTGCGGGCCTTCGAGTTTCCCAAGGGGAGCAAGAGTCACTTGATTGGGAGCAGACGCGGTCACGCGGAACTCACCAAGAAAGAATGTTGGCACGGGAACGTTCAAGCCCGGTTGGGGCTGTTCCGCAAACCCGTAAACGACTAATCCATCCGGTATCAATGGCAATGCAGCCGCCGCAGCCGCCGCACCAGCACCATCGGCTGGGTCTTCCTGCAACAATGGATCCACTGGAGCAGCCGCGCGAACGAGTGTGATCGCGTTGTTATTGACGCCCTGGAGTTGCAGGTTCCGCCAACGTCGGCCAGCTTCAATCGCTAGCTTTGAAAGTTTCAGGTTCAGGACCGTGACGCCTTCACCGGCAGTCGGATCGGACGGATCTCCGTTCAGAATCTTTTTTTGTTTCTCCTCGCTTTCGGCCAATCGCGTCGAGAGCTCTTCGTAGACTTTATTCCACGCCGAGCGGCTTCGAAGCACACCAGCGACAGGGAACATGAACGTGACAGCCATCAACATCGTGAAAATGGCGGCAACGATTTGGTACCAGCGCCAATCCTTCGCGGCCTTCCAGACGATCACGAAGAAGCCAATAACGGCGATGATCAGCAAAGCTAGGATTGCGAACTTCATTGATCGACCGTGAAGAGGACATTGCTGGCGTATTGCCAGTCGGACGAAATGCCAGTCCGACAGGGACTGACTTCAGTAATCACCAGCACACCGCAGCTGGTGCCCAGATGAGATGACGGCGATGGCTACAAGGATTTTAAGTTGGGCATATTGTAACGTCAAGCATTTCGTGGGTTTCGTAAGCTTATGTCCAAATTTCGTTGTCCGTGAATTTGAAGCGAGCGTGACACGCGGTCGACCGTTTTTGCCAGAAGTTCTTGCCTAATCGTTACGACTGGCCGGTTAGTAGGGGTGAACAGGCGGTACAACCCGTTAAACCGATGAAGCCGGAGCGGCTTCGCATCCGAAGTGAACACCGAAGGAACTGATCGTGCGAGTCGCGACGGTTTTAACTGCTCTGGCAATCTTTCGCATTCCACCGGCTGCCGTGACTACTCTACCCACCACCCAATCAGCGTCTTGCGTCACCCCAATGGCCCGTTTGACGATTTTTGCCCTCGCGGCAGCGACAATCGTCCAGCTTGGCTGCCACCGGCAATATTACCGCCGCCAGGCAACTGACGAGGCGTATTGTCTGATTGACGAGAAATCAGGACACATCTCGCGGCCGCCTCAGACCCCGCTGCGGATCGACGTGAGCCCCGAGAGCCGAATGTTCAACCCGTTCGACCCCGATTTCCAGCCGATGCCGCTGGATGACCCCTCCTCGCACCGCTACATGCAGTGTGTTGACGGCCGTCGCGGCTACCCGATGTGGAAAGCCGCCGGGATCACGAATACTGTAGAAAACCCCGATTGGTGGCAGAACCTGCCGCTCAACGAAGACGGTGTGCTAGTTCTAGACGCCGACACCGCAGTCCGACTCGCACTGATGAACTCGCCGGACTACCAACGTCAGCTCGAACAGCTATTCCTTTCAGCTCTCGACGTGAGCAGCGAGCGTTTTCGCTTTGACACACAATTCTTCGGTGGCAGTGGTGCTTCGTTTGCCAACAGCAACTCACGACTCAACGGCACCACAACTAGCAGTAGCACAACGACCAATCTGAACACCGTGAATGGCCAGATGAACCGCACGTTTGCTACCGGAGCGACACTCGTCACCAGTCTTGCAAACGACATCACGTGGCAATTAAGCGGACCGAATACCCAGCAAAGCAGAACGCTTCTAGATTTCAGCCTCATTCAACCGCTGCTTCGCGGCGCCGGACGTGACCGCGTACTCGAGACGCTAACTCGCTCCGAACGCCAGTTGCTTGCGAACGTCCGTTCGTTCGAACGGTACCGCCGCAGCTTCTACTTAAATGTTGTCACGGGACGAACGGTTGAAAGTACCGTTCAACGGAGTGGTGGCGTATTCGGAGTCGGACTCGGCGGCTTCACCGGACTAGGCGGCGGCCTTGTTGGTCTCGGTGGCGGAAATACTGGAGTTGGTGGAAATGGTGGCGTCGCTCAAGCTGGCGGCTTCCTAGGACTGCTTCAAGATCAACTTCAAATTCGGAACCTTGAAGAAAACGTGGGTCGCCAAGCGGAGAACCTAACGCTACTCGAGGACACGCTTATCGAACTGCTAACGACGATCCCAGATGACCCAGAGGAAATTGTTCGCCAACGCTTGCAAGTCACACAGGCTCGCTCGTCGCTCTTGAACGCCCAGAGCAGCCTGATCACAACCAAAGCGGCTTACCAAGCCTCGATCGACTCGTTCATGGGTACGCTTGGGCTACCGCCATACATCTGCGCTCAAATTCAAGACCCGATGCTTGAACGATTTGAGCTGATCGATCGAAAACTGCGATCACGCCGTGAGGAACTCGTCGTTGTCCGAAATCGAGTCGGAGCCATCAACATTGAAGTGCTGAGCAAGGCGACGGTAAAGGTAGAAGAACAGACGGGTTTGCCACAGTCCCAACTCGTTTGGACGCCGCAAATCGCCGAGCAAGTACGACTGATGCGAAAAGAACTTCAGCCGCTTGCCGACTTCAATCGCACGTTGCTCGAGACGGACCTTCTCCTGATCTCGGAGGACATCAAAAAGCTCGCAGCAGCATTACCTGAGCGTGAATCACAAAACCAAGATCTGCTCGCATTGTATCGTAAAGAACAAAAGTCGATTTGCTCGCTGCTAAACGTCTCGGAGATCGACGAGTCGATCTTTGACCTCCAAGGCCTCAACGGATTGGTAGAAGAACTCGAAGCCGACTACGCGGAACTCGAGAAGCGTCTCGCAACTTACCAGGACGTAGCGGAGAAACTTGACAAAGCACTAGAGAAGCTTGCTACCGATGGCCCCGAGTCGGATGATCCTGGTAAAGTCGCTACCGAGTTACGGGACAACGTGATCCTCGCATCTCAAGACTTGCTCGCGGATGTCAGCGATGACGTCTTGGCGATGCAACTCATCCAGGCTCGAGCGAGAACCGAAGCGGTGGTTCTGCCACAAGTAAATATTGAGCCTGCAGAAGCACTTGAAATCGCACGCCGCAATCGTCGTGACTGGGCGAATGCCCGTGCGTCGCTTGTGGATCAATGGCGTCTGATCGAGTTCAATGCTGATAACTTGGAAAGCTCGCTGGATGTGACGTTCAGCGGCGGTTTGGCGTCGACTGATTCGAATCCAACGAACTTGTTAAACACGACTGAGACGCTGAGATTGGGTCTGCGTTGGGACGCGCCGCTGACGCGACTCCAGGAACGCAACTCGTATCGCCAAACGTTGATCGATTACGAACAGGCCAAACGTTCGTTCTATCGATTCGAAGACGGTGTCTGGCAATTGCTTCGTGCTGAGATTCGCCAACTTCAAACCAACCGCCTGAACTTTGAACTGGGTCGGCAATCGGTACGAATTGCGGCCGCTCAGCTTGAACTCAACGAAGACATTCGTGGTATTCGCGATGCACGTGGATTGAGCAGTGGTCCAACCGCAGCTCGCGATACGATCCAAGCGTTCTCGGACTTGCTCAATGCACAGAACCAACTGCTCAACGTGTTCGTTAACTTCGAACTCGTCCGCCGAAGTCTCGACCTCGACCTTGGAACGATGGAACTGACGCCCGAAGGCATGTGGCTCGATCCAGGTCCGATCTCGCCAGAAAACTTGCTCGGACTTTCGGGAACCAGCGAGCCGGGCATGCTCGACTGTAACGGGAATTGCTGCCTGACCATGGAGACGATGCCGACTGAAGCGATCTTCGGAAACGCCGGCCAGATGATGACGGCCATGGAAATAGGACAGTTGACGAGCGAAATCCAATTCGAAGAGCTGGCGACAACGCCGCTCGTCAATGAAACGGTGGAGCCGTCCAGTGAATCTGACATGCCAATTTCGGGTATGCCCGAATCAGATATGCCAGTCACGATTCGCGCGATTCAGATTTCCGAACTCGAGGTTTCTGGGACGGAAGCGACGCAACTGCGGTAAATTCCGAGAAAAATCTGGCCGGGATCGACGATCCGCGTTGCCATCAATTCAGCTACACTGTGGGGGAATCTTTAACACACTAATCCCCCGCAGTGAGTCGTTCGATGTCGCAACGGATGTCTTTGCTCCCGATTCGGTTCGTCGCCCTAGCCCTTGGATTGGCGGTGATCAGCTCCAACGCTATCGCAGCTGATGCCACATCCGAGGCTCGCACGATCATCAACGAGTCCGGCAAATCCTCAGGCTTCTTTGTCCACCTGGGAAGCGGCAACGGTGAACTGACGTCTGCCCTGCGGCAAAACGAGTCAACGCAAATTCATGGGCTGTCGCGAGACGCGGCCGAAGTCCAAGCGGCACGCGAGCGGATTGTTGGCTCATCGGACTCAGCGACTCCTTACGGCGACGTCGCGTTTGATGTGCTCGATGGAAGCGAACTGCCGTACGTCGACAACCTCGTTAACTTGCTCGTCACCGAAAACCTCGACGGCATCTCGATGGACGAAGTACTTCGGGTGCTGACTCCTAATGGTGTCGCACTGGTGAAGCAAAACGGCACCTGGAAGAAAACCGTCAAGCCGCGACCGGATGACATCGACGATTGGTCGCACTACCTGCACGATGCGAGCGGTAACTCAGTTGCTCACGATGACGTCGTCGGACCACCTCGGCATTTGCAATGGGTCGGCAGCCCCCGTTGGTCGCGTCACCACGACCGCATGGCGAGCATGAGTGCTTGTGTTTCCTCAGGCGGCCGAATGTTCTACATCATGGACGAGGGCAGCCGGATCTCGATCCAGCTTCCGCCAAAGTGGAAACTGATTTCTCGTGACGCCTTCAACGGCTCCGTACTTTGGAAGCGAGACATCGAAGACTGGCAATCGCACCTGTGGCCTCTCAAGAGTGGACCGACACAATTATCTCGACGACTTGTCTCGACGGAAGACACCGTTTACGCAACGCTCGGTATCAATGCACCGCTTTCCGCGATCGATGCGGCGACAGGCGAAACGCTACGCACATACGAAGGCTCCGACGCAACGGAAGAAATTATCACCACCAACGGCATCCTGTTTGTCGTCGTGCGAAAGGGTGAAGCGGAGTTAGCTCAATACGCGCCAGTCAACGGAACCGTCGGCGACCAAGCACTCGTCGGCAAAGACTATTTCTGGAACGAAGAGCCTCGAGTCATCATGGCGTTTGATGCCAAGAGTGGCGAGAAGCTCTGGGCTAAGCAAACAACGATCTCGCCGCTCACTCTCGCTGCCGACGCGACACAAGTTTACTACCACGATGGCAATCGCGTCGTCAGCCTGGATCAACGCAGCGGTAACAATATTTGGCAAACCGAACCCGTCACTCGCCGCCAATCGTTCACGTTCAACTTTGGTCCGCGTTTAGTGATCCACAACGATGTCGTGCTGTACTCCGGCGGCGATGGGAAAATGGTCAGCCTCGATACAAAGAGCGGCACCGAACTATGGAATAGCAGCTTCCCGAACTCGGGCTATCAGTCACCGCAAGACTTGATGGTTGTCGGCGGCCTCGTTTGGCTCGCACCGCTCACGCAAGGAAAAGACTCGGGCGTTTACACCGGACGCGACCCGCGAACTGGTGAAGTCAAGAAATCCTTCGCCCCAGACGTCGAGACTTATTGGTTCCACCATCGTTGCTACATCGCCAAGGGCACCGACAATTTCCTGATGCCGTCACGTACCGGTGTTGAGTTTGTCGACCCAACACTAGAACACTGGGAAATTCACCACTGGGTTCGCGGCGGTTGTTTGTATGGCGTGATGCCGTGCAACGGACTGACGTACACGCCGCCTCACGACTGTGCGTGCTATCCCGAAGCGAAATTGTTTGGCTTCAATGCACTCGCGCCCGCCGCCCCAACGCGTCCGGTCCCTGTAAACGTGCCTGAGAAAGGGCGACTCGATCGCGGACCAGCCTACGATCGAGCGTTCGTCGACACTGAACCGGCGCTAGGTGATTGGCCGACATATCGACACGATGAAAGTCGCAGCGGCACAGTGGCGCTTCCGGTCACTGGAAAAGTCGAATCGAAATGGTCCGCCAAACTTGGTGGCCGATTGACGCCGCCCGTCATCGCGAACGGACTTGTTTATGTTGCACAAACGGACAGCCACACGCTGCACGCGTTGGATGAGAAAACAGGTGAGTCGCGTTGGACCTTCACCACAGGCGGGCGAATCGACTCACCGCCAACAATCCATCGTGGTCGTATCGTCTTCGGCAGTGTCGACGGCTGGCTGTATTGCCTTGCCGCTGAGGACGGTGAACTCGCGTGGCGATATCGGGCGGCTCCGCAAGATCGTCGCACAATGGCCTACGAACAACTCGAATCACTTTGGCCCGTCCACGGAACCGCACTGATCCACAACGACCAAGTCTACTGTGTCGCCGGTCGTTCGATCTTCCTTGATGGTGGCTTGCGAATGTTGCGACTGGATTTCGCGACAGGCAAGAAACTGTCCGAGACCTTGATGGACGAAAAGAATCCTGAAACAGGTAACAACATTCAAGAGAAATTGCAAACGTTGCAAATGCCCGTGGGTCTGCCCGACATCCTGTCTTGCGATGGCCGACACATTTTCATGAAGAGCCAAAAGTTTGATCTCGAAGGCAACCGCTTGGAGATTGGACCAAACTCAGGCGACTTCGCGAAGCAAGTTGAAAAGCAACGTGGCGAAGACGCTCACATCTTTGCTCCGATGGGTTACCTCGATGACTCGTGGTTCCACCGTTCGTATTGGGTGCTCGGACAAAGTTTCGCTGGCGGACACGGCGGCTATTACCAAGCTGGAAAGTACGCACCATCGGGTCGCTTGCTCGTCAACGGGAACGGGTACGTATTCGGCTACGGCCGCAAACCACAATACTTGCGTTGGACAACGACGCTCGAGCACCAATTGTTCGCCGCTGAACCGAATCCGCCGGAGATCCCAGCGACGATCGCCAAGCCAGGTCTTCAGGCTGAAGCGATGGGAGCGATGTTTCCAAATACGCCTTCGCTCAACCCAGCCGACAAGCCGATCACGGTCGAAGCTTGGGTCACAACGACTCAGCCCAACGGTGTAGTCATTGCCCGCGGCGGACCGTCGGCTGGCTTCGCGTTGTCGATCCAGGAAGGACGTCCGAATTTCCACGTGCGTGCCGGAGGCGCACTGGCGACCGCGAATGGCAAGAAACGTATCGTCGGCGGTTGGCACCATTTGGTCGGTGTCTTGAATAACGACAAGTCGATGAAGTTGTACGTCGACGGCGAACTTGCCGGTGAAGCAACGGCCAAGAGCCTCATCGAACGCGACCCAGCACAGGGCATGGAAGTCGGTGCCGACATCGGCGGTAGCGTCGGTGATTACACCGTCGACTCATTCACCGGCATCATCGACGAAGTCCGTTTGTATTTCCTTGCCGCGACTGCGGAACAAGTGAAGAAACGCTTTGACGATGGTTCCGAAATTTCCAGCGAAGCAGTCTTAGCGGTCGGTTTTGACGACGGCTCAGCACGTGACTTAAGCGTGCATGCGAATAACGGTACGCTCGAAGGCGGAAAACGCGTCGATGGCAAAGTTGGTGGGGCGATCCAGTTTTCTCAACGTGCCGCAACGCAAGGAAAGAAAAAGGGAGCGAACGCCTCGACCAAGCCTGGCGACAGCCTCGTCAAACCCAAGTGGGCCAAGGATGTACCGATCTACGTCCGCGCGATGGTGTTGACCGGCGAGAACCTGTTCATCGCTGGTCCGCCAGACATCATCGACGAGGAAGCAACCTTCCAGGGGCTGACCGAGAAAGATCCTGAAGTGCAAAAACTGCTCGACGAACAAGACGCCGTGCTCGAAGGCCGTGATGGCGGTTTGCTGATGGGAGTGAACATGCACACGGGCGAGGTCGAGCAACGATTCAAACTCGCTGAACTTCCCACTTGGGACGGGCTATCCAGCGCCAATGGGCGTCTGTTCCTCACCACGCTCGACGGAAATGTGTTGTGTTTGGGAGAATGAGTCCACTCAATAGATCGCTAGCGATGTGTGCCTTGGTGCTGACAGCCACCATCGCGACCGCATGCAATATTCCTGTGTTTCGCTATGCGCTCGAACGGTGGAAGCCGGACGATTGTGAAGCGATCGTGTTCTATCGCGGCGAATTGACTCCGCAACAGTCACAACTTGTCGAACGACTCATGTCGGCCTCCACAAACAGTGGCGGTGCAACAAACGTCACCGTGCTACGTTGTGACTTGGGTAACAATTCGCCTGAAGAACTCAAAAGCACATTCACGTCGCTGCAAAAGTCAACGGATAGGCCGCTTGACTTGCCGTACTTGATCGTCCGATCACACACTCAACGCGGCAACTCGGTCAACCATTGGTCGGGTCCGTTGAGTGAAGTTGCGGTAGACCAAGTGCTCGACTCGCCAGCTCGAAAGGAACTCGGCGAGCGACTGCTTCGTGGCGACAGCGTGGTCTGGTTGCTGCTGAAATCCAGCGACGAGAAACTCAACCAACAGGCTCGCGACACTCTCGAAAGTTCGTTTCGAGCGTTGCAAGCGAAGATGACGCTCCCTGACGGCATCGGGCTTCCTGGCAGCGAACTATTCAGCGACGTGCCACTGTTGATTCAATTCAGTGTGCTTGAAGTCGCGAACGATGATCCGCAAGAAACACTACTCGTGAACATGCTGGCTCGTGGATCGTTTGTCTCCGGTGATCGCGATGAGCCTGTCCTTGTTCCTGTGTTCGGACGCGGACGTGCCCTCGAAGTGATCCCATTGAGCGACGGTAGCTCACAGCTTGTCGAAGATTTAACGCTGTTCCTTGGCGCGGCATGTTCTTGCCAAGTCAAAGAACAAAACCCAGGCTTTGATTTGCTGCTCAATGTCGATTGGAATGGAGAACTCTTCGGAGAAGGCGGGCTCGCACCACCACCATCCTCTGGAAATGGTAATCCCGAAAAACGTCCTGTCCTTTTGACGATCCCATCCGGTAAGAAAAAGTAGGAGTCGAAACATGAGTCGCTCACTCTTGATTCCAATCGTGGCCGTCTTGGTCCTCGTCGGCACGTTCGCGTTGCTGGCGAGAACGGACTCGACAACTCGCCCAGGAGTCGCAAACTCCTCCGGCGAAAATAATCCAGCGATCGTGTTGTTTTGTGCCGCAAGCAACCGCGCGGTGATGGAAGCGATTCGCGAAGAGTACGAAACCGAGTTTGGTCGCAGCGTCCAAATCCAATACGGTGCGTCGCAAACGCTACTGTCGTCGATCGAAGTTAGTGGAACGGGGGATCTCTATCTTCCGGCCGACGACAGCTACCTTGAACTAGCTAAGCAAAAGTCACTGGCCGCAGAAACACTCCCGCTTGCCCAAATGACCGCCGTCGTTGCGGTCCGCAAAGGCAACCCAAAGTCGATCAAGACCTTTGATGACCTATTGCGCGACGATGTTCAATTGGTCCAAGCCAGCCCCGATGCAGCTGCGATCGGCAAGTTGACTCGCACGGTGCTTTCACCCTCGGGTCAGTGGCAAAAACTCGATGCAGCGACCACCGCATATCGTACAACCGTTACCGACATTGCAAACGATCTTGTCGCTGGCGCCGCCGATGCCGCTATCGTGTACGACGCGGTGTTGCATACCTACCCGGATCTGATGGCCATCAGCTTGCCTGAGTTCGAATCAGCGACTTCGAATGTCTCGATCGGCGTGATTGCATCCACCGAGCAACCGCAGGCCGCACTTCATTTCGCACGTTACGCCGCGGCTCGCGATCGTGGCCAGAAGCACTACGCTCAGCACGGCTTTAAAACGCAACTTGGCGACGTCTGGAGCGATGTCCCCGAAGTTTCAATTTTTGCCGGTTCAATGCTGCGTCCAGCGATCGAAGACACGATCGCTGAGTTTGAACAACGCGAAGGCGTCCGCGTTTCGCGAGTCTACAACGGATGCGGCATTCTTGTTGCGCAAATGAAAGCAGGACAACTGCCTGATGCGTATTTTGCCTGTGACACCGAGTTCATGAACCAGGTGCCTGATCTATTCCCAGAACCCATCAACGTATCTCAGAACGAATTGGTCATCTTGGTCCAAAAAGGCAATCCGCACGAACTTGGTTCGCTCAAAGATCTCGGCAACCCAGGCTTGCGAGTTGGTATCGGTCACGAGAAGCAATGCGCGATGGGTTGGCTCACGCAAAACACGTTTCGCGAAGGCGGTGTGCAAAAGGAAGTGATGGCAAACGTTACCGTGCAAACTCCCACCGGTGACATGCTCGTGAACCAATTGCTCACCGGATCGCTTGACGCTGCCGTGGTCTACCTCAGCAACGCGGCTGGCGCTGGCGAGAAACTTGACGCCGTCCAAATCCAGGGACTCGAATGCAGCGTGGCGACCCAGCCCTTTGCGATCTCGCCAAAATCGCCAAACACCCAAACCGCAAGCCGGCTGTTCCAGCGGATCACGAACGCAGACTCACAAGAAAGCTTCCTCGCCGAAGGCTTTCGTTGGAATCTGGGTGGACCGACGGCTGAGACGAAGCCGTTGACCCCTGCATCTCGGTAGTTTCACTTGGAGATTCAGAGCCAAGAAATCGCTGGTTTTTCCGAGCGAATGTACGTCTACAACTACCGGATTACCGAAAAGTACAACAAGAACGTGGTCAGCCTCGCAGTCCTCGGTGATGATCGACCCGCTTGGCGTCCCGACCGTTACACACGTGGATTGTTTGGATGTCACGTGCTTTTCGAGTTTCCGATTGTCAAGTTGCTCGATTTTTTGCCCGAAACGGATAGACTAGAACAGTCTTCCAATCCGTTTGCTTCAGTCATCTTGGCGCATTTGATGACCATGCGAACGGCCGGAAGCCCAACGGATCGATGCCAGTGGAAAATGCGTTTGGTCAGACCTCTGTACGAACGAGGATTCACACCCGAACAAGTTCGACAATTGTTTCGCGTCATCGACTGGATGATGGAATTACCGCCCGGAATTGAATCACAATTTCGATCCGAACTTGAACAAATGGAGCAGGAAAATCAAATGCCGTACGTCACATCCATTGAGCGATTGGCTCGAGAGGAAGGCCGTGAAGAAGGTCGTGAAGAAGGCCACATCGCCGGGCAAATTCAATTGCTTCAGCAAATGCTAGGCGAGCCGCAAGAATCGACAGAAGCACTGCTGGTGCATCCGCTGGACAATTTGCGAATCAAACGTGACGAACTGCAAAAGCGTTTGCGTGCCCGTATTCAATGAACCCGCGAAGCATCCGTTGAACAGTCGACACCGCCGATCGGATGTGCCGTTCTTCCTGGTGATGGGAGGAATCTCGGCTTGCTTTGTCGTGCTCATCGTCTTGCTGCTCGTCGCCGACATCTTGTTCACGTCACCAAGCGACTTCATCGAGGCAATCCGCAAGCCCGAAATACAGGCCGCGTTTTGGCTCACGATGCTGACGTGTACAGCCGCAGCCATCTTGTCCGTTTTCGTCGCCACTCCGCTCGGCTATCTACTTTCGAGATTTCAATTCCCCGGTCGTGCGTTCATTGACACGCTCGTCGATATACCGATTGTCTTGCCACCGCTCGTTCTCGGATTGAGCCTGCTCATCCTTTTCCATTTGCCCCTTGGTGCCAACGAATGGAAACTCGAAACGTGGCTGCGAGAAGACGTTGGCTTCCCCGTCACTTATCGCTGGCCAGCCGTCATACTCGCTCAGTTC
>JBGTAI010000079.1:0-27645 GCA_041749955.1 Pirellulaceae bacterium
GGTTGCCGCGAGATCAGTTCTCGCCAAGTCTGCCGCAAGGCAGGGTCCGGTTGTCGCGCCATGGTGGTCTCCGTAAAGGCGGGTCAAAACCCGCCAACCTAAACCGGTCGTCAAGATGGAACCCACGTGCGCTTACGAACACTTACCCGCGTCACGACATTGCCGAACTAGGGGGTTAGCGCCCGCTCGAGTTCGACAATCACGCTTTTCTCGTCGGCTGAAATCTTGCCGAACCCTAGCAGTCCACCAGCAGCGTTCGCGACGGCGGTGGCTCTTCCGATAATGTCGGCGCGGAACGCCGAGCGTGACTCAGCGCCCATCTGTACTACGATTGCCGCGATGTAGTGTTTCCAGGTCGTACCGAGTTCCTGATTCGGCTTTTTTGCCAACCAGTGCTCTAGTAGCTTCGCAGCTGGCGTATCGCTCGTGATTCCGTGGTCATTTGCCGCCCTCAGTATCTGTTCGCGTTCCTCTGGCTCCACTTTTCCGCTAGCCCATGCGACCAGGACCAACGGAACTAGCGAGATGGCCGCAACCGCTTCGGCCGATGCGCCGGCGGCAATGAGTTCGTCCAGCAGGTCGATGTTGGCGATTCCCGTTGCCGCTTCGAGTCGCTGTCGATTGGATTCCGCCGCGGTCTTCGCCTTCATGTCAGCCAAAAGCTTTTCGTCGACTCGGTGGAAAAACTCATCCTCCAAAGCCTGTCTACGATCGTTGAGTGCGTCTTTGCTCATCACTTCTCTCCAAGTTCTCGAAGCCATCGCTAGATCAGCGACCCGGCGATCGTGGAGATCGCAAAATCCGTGCCGAATTGACGGGCACTTAGAACTGGCACGGAAATTGCCAACACGCTTTCTTCTCAAGCGATTCTAAGACGCATTGAAGGACGACTCACCATGCAACGATTCAAAAACATCCTAGTCGCCACTGACACCCGGTTCGCCAGCCATCCCATCGTTGACGAAGCGGTGGAGATTGCCTCCCACAACGGCGCGTCATTGAAGATTGTTGACGTTGTTCCCGAGTTTCCGTGGACGGTTCGGCTGACGATGAAAGATCACGAACACATACGTGAGCTGATGAGCCAGGAGAAGCAGGAGAAACTCGAAGCGATGATTGCACCGATCCGCGATAAAGGAGTCGACGTTCAAGCAAAGGTTCTGAACGGAAAGACTTCGGTGGAGATCATTCGCGAAGTGATACGAGCAGATCACGATTTGGTGCTTCGTGTCAACAAGGGAAAAGAGAGTCGCAGCCAGGGATTCTTCGGCAACACTGGCATGCGATTGCTCCGCAAATGCCCCTGTGCCGTTTGGCTTGTTGAATCGACCAAACCCCAATTTCAGCATGTGCTCGGTTGCGTCGATACATCAAGCGAGGACAGTCTCGATGCAGAACTCAACGACAAAGTGTTCGAGTTAGCCAAGTCAATCAGCCATTACCAAGGTGGCGTTTTCTCGATTGCTCACGCGTGGTGGGACTATGACGAATTGTTTCTTAAACGCCGGATGGACTCACGTGAGTTTGCGGCCATGGCAAAAGCCAACCTGAATGAAATCACCACGCGATTGGATCGGTTCCTTGTTCGGCACGACAGCAGCGTTGACGCGGATAATGTGCATCTAATCAAAGGCACAGTTCCCGAGGGCATTTCGGCATTCATTCAGCAGAACGCTGTAGATCTCGTCGTCATGGGAACCGTCGCGCGCAGCGGAGTCGCGGGCATGATTATGGGCAATACGGCCGAGACGATAATCAATCACATGGAATGTTCGGTGCTTGCGATCAAACCCTCCAGTTTCGTTAGCCCGATCCGAATGAACGACTGATTGAAAAGCAGCTCGCCAAACCACGTCCCAATGGGTCTGAGTCATTCATCCAAAGAAACTTGTTGACAACGAGACAGGAATTTGAACACCTACTTTCATCAAGATTGTCCAACGTGCGGCCGTCCGATGCGTGTACGAATCGAGTTCTATGGAGAGTCAATTCGTTGTGGTCACTGCAACGCTGTTTGCCAAGCAGCACGCCACCCTGCGGGAATATCTGCCACTGGAACGCACTGGACAGGGCCAGCCGCCAGTGCGCGTTCATCAGGGTCTGCGAGATCAACGTTGTTCGACTTCGCAGACGAACATGATTCGTTCGGCACGCCAGTTGCTCCGACGACTACCGAAACAGGCTAATGAACCATTGTGATTGGATTGTTGCCGGAGATTGTAGGCGTGACGGACTGGACCGTTCGAAGTTCACAATCAATCGCGTCACGTCCTCCGCTAACGCAGGCAGCAGCGTGTTGGTTGCCAAGAAACAAAGAAACACAACTGCATCATTATGAAAACGCAAACGAACGGTTCCGCTGATGCACTCGATTACGTCGTTGATTGGATTCGTGCCGTCACAACATTCCTTGGTGCTCTGATTGCTCAGCCGCGAGAAGTTGCGTCGGTAGTTCCGAGTTCACAGGAGCTGGAGAATGGACTTTCCAACTTGGTGAGAGAATGTGCTCCATCGATCGTCGTGGAACTTGGGCCCGGCATGGGCGGTACTACAAAAGCCTTACTTCGTTCGTTGGACGCCGATGCAACGCTCATTTCCATCGAAATCGTTCCTGAATTCGTTGAACAGTTGCGACAAATTGACGATCCACGACTGATCGTTTGCCAAGGCGATGCATCGGATTTATCGCGAATCCTCTCGGAAAGCGAATCAAGCAACGTTGACCTGGTTGTTTCCGGAATACCATTTTCGACGATGCGGCCGAGCGTGGCGAAGGCTCTTGTCGCCGACATTCATCGCTCACTGGCTCCCGAAGGACAGTTCGTCACTTACCAGGTTCGTGACACCATTATCGAGATTGCGACCGAACTCTTTAATACGCCGCGTGTCTCGCTCGTCCTTTGGAACGTGCCTCCATTGCGGCTGTATCAATTTGCAAAGCGTTGCCGTGAAAAAACGTATGCACGTCCGGTCTCTTCCACCATGGACGCATTTGCGATGACAACATCCTTCGATGGATAGCAGGGCTGATGAAGGCCAAACCGTGGTTGGTAATGGCGACGTTCAAAATGTCTGAGGTTTTGACTCAGTTAGCGTGTATGGAATCCAACAGGAATTACGGAACGAGTGAATGGAAACGTTGATTGAACGATTGTGGCACCATACACCTGCCGATGAAGTGGTCGGCTTGCTGACCAGTGACCTAGAAAAGGGGCTGGATCGGTTCGAGGTGGAGGCTCGGCAGCAGCGTTTTGGTCCGAACGCCATTCCTGTTCGCAGAGGCCCAGGTCCACTGATCCGGTTGCTACTCCAGTTTCATCAGCCGCTGCTTTACATCCTGATTGCTGCGGCCGCGATAACGGCATTCTTGGATGAGTGGGTTGATGCGTCGGTTATCTTTGGTGTCGTGCTGGTCAATGCCATCATCGGTTTTTTGCAGGAGTCCAGGGCCGCGAAAGCCTTGGAAGCACTCGCGCGGACAACGCTGACCGAAGCGCGAGTCATTCGGTCGGGTGAAACTCGCAATATTGCGTCGACCGAGCTGGTGCCCGGCGACATTGTGTTGCTGCAATCAGGAGACAAGGTGCCGGCGGACTTGCGGCTGCTGCGGTCGCGAGACTTGCAGATTGACGAGTCCGCGTTGACCGGTGAATCGGTTCCTGTTGAGAAGAAAGCGGTGGAGCTTCAACTCGAAACGGCCCTCGCCGAACGCCGCAACATGTCGTATGCATCGACTTTGGTAACCTACGGGCAAGGACATGGCGTGGTGGTTGCGATTGGAGCCAAGACAGAGGTTGGGCGGATCTCCGAATTGATCTCGACGGCCGATATTCTTGAAACGCCATTGACGCGAAAGATCGCCAAGTTCAGCCGTCTGCTGTTGATCATCATCCTGTTGCTGGCCGCTGTGACATTCGCGGTTGGCGTTTGGCGGGGCCAGTCTAAATTCGATATGTTCATGGCTGCGGTAGCGTTGGCGGTCGGTGCGATTCCCGAGGGTCTGCCCGCTGCGGTCACGATCACACTGGCGATCGGCGTTGCCCGCATGGCTCGACGTCGCGCCATCATACGTAAGCTGCCAGCCGTAGAAACGCTCGGCAGCACGACGGTGATTTGCTCAGACAAAACCGGCACGCTGACTGTCAATCAAATGACGGTTCGTGAAATTTGGGCCGGCGACCAACGCTTCACGACTTCCGGCTCGGGCTACGAACCGCGCGGAACAATCCAAGCCGAGGGTGACGACACGATCACGCTCTCGTCAAACGTGGCGGCAAGTCAGTGTCTGCGATGCGGGTTGCTGTGCAACGATTCCCAATTGGTCCAGGGTGAATCACGCTGGGTGGTGAATGGCGATCCGACCGAGGGCGCGTTGTTGGCGGTCGCTGGCAAAGCTGGTCTGGATGGCAAGCACGCCGGCGAAACCTCACCTCGCCTGGATGCGATTCCCTTCGAGTCACAGTACCAATACATGGCGACTCTGCATAACGCAGCGTCCGATCAATGCAGACAGGTTTATGTGAAGGGAGGCGTCGAAGTCGTTCTTTCAAAATGCACCCAGGCATTGAATACCTCGGGAGAGACCGTTTCGCTAGACGCAGAAGCAGTGAATCAGCAGGTCGAAGCGATGGCGGCGAAAGGGTTGCGGGTGTTGGCATTCGCTGGCAAGCAGTCCGCAGCGGAGACCGGCGAGATTGCCCATGAAGACGTTAGCGAGCTGGTGTTCTATGGGCTGCAGGGCATGATTGATCCGCCCCGCGCCGAGGCTGTGGCGGCAATCAAGGCGTGCCAGATGGCGGGCGTCCGCGTGAAAATGATTACCGGCGATCACGCGGTAACAGCGCGAGCCATTGCACAGCAACTTGGCTTGGACGGATTGGATAGCGGCAAGCACTCCACGCCGGATGTCAAGACAGCTCGTGACCTCGCAGACAAAACGGACGAGCAACTGATCGAAATCGCCGACCAGGTGACCGTATTCGCCCGCGCCACGCCGGAGCTGAAACTTCGGCTCGTGCGGGCATTGCAGGCCAAGGGGCACATCGCGGCGATGACCGGCGATGGTGTCAACGATGCACCGGCGCTGAAACAAGCCGACATCGGCGTGGCGATGGGCATTGGTGGAACCGAAGTTGCAAAGGAAGCTGCCGACATGGTGCTGACGGATGACAACTTCGCCTCGATCGAAGCGGCGATTGAGGAAGGCCGCGGCGTTTTCGACAACTTGACCAAGTTCATTGTCTGGACATTGCCCACGAACATGGGCGAGGGCTTGGTGATCCTGGCAGCGATCTTCGCCGGAACGCACTTGCCAATTCTGCCCGTTCAGATTTTGTGGATCAACATGACCACCGCCGTCTTATTGGGGCTGATGCTCGCGTTTGAACCCAAAGAAGACGACATCATGCGTCGTCCGCCGCGCGATCCGAAGACGCCAATCCTGACGGGTGAGTTAATTGGTCGAATCCTGCTCGTTTCTGGTGTCCTGCTGGTCGGCGCTTTCGGCTCCTTCGAGTGGGCGGTTGGCCAGGGCTATAGCGACGCATTTGCTCGGACCGTCTCGGTGAACGTGTTTGTGATGGTCGAGTTGTTCTATTTGTTTAACTGTCGATCGCTAACGAAATCCATGTTCCAAGTGGGTGTATTCTCGAATCGTTGGATCGGTCTCGGCGTCGCGAGCATGGTGACACTGCAACTTGCTTTCACTTACCTGCCTTTCATGAACCGCACCTTCCAAAGCGAGCCGATCGGCTGGGACGCTTGGTGGCGAATCCTTTTAACTGCCGCGTTTGCCTATTCGCTCGTGGGGTTTGAAAAATGGGTGCGGCGTGGAAGGCAAGCACGCAGCCTGGCTTTGGAAGACACATCCCTTCAACCACCAAAACACAAGTAAGCAACTTTCGTGATGCGAAATGAAACGGAGACTATGGACGACCAAAACAAATCGTTGCCGCGAATGATGCTGGCGAAGCACTTTCCACTGGTCGGTGGTGCCATCTTCTGTGTGCTTTTTGGTGCATTTCTAGCTTGGGGAGTTCATGCGCTGTGGCGGATGGACGACATCCCAGTGACCAGCACGCTCAAGGAACAAATGATGCATCGCAAGACTCGTACGATGGAGCAGATTCTCGATGGGCTGGTCCGAGGAAACATGCGAAGTGTTGAGGAGTCTGCTTTACGCATGAGATCCATCGGCGTTCACCTCAACTGGTATTCGTCGAGCGAACTGTACGAAAGCAATGACGAACGTTTTCGACAATCAACCTTTGATCTCATTGAGGCGGCGCAGAAGCCGGATTACGACGCCGCTAAGGAGTCGGCGCTCCGTTTAGAACGATCGTGCATCGAATGCCACGCACTCATTAACTTTCAAAACAATCCGAACCCCTGACATTGTGTCCGGTGAGTCGTGTCTTTGGTTTCGCCGAGCCAAGAGAATCATGCAACGTTTCAAAAACATTTTGTTGGTGTACCCTTGTGATCAAGCCACACTTGAGCGTGCTGCCTCATTGGCGCGGAACAACCACGCTCAGCTGACCGTGATGCACGTCGAAAGAGAGCTCACTGGCACCAGTCTGATTACTGCGCCCGGCAGTCCCGCGATGGAGCTACAGGACTTGGTCGTCAAGGAGTATCGCTCTCAACTCAAGACGTTCGTCGCGCCGGTCAAGAAAGAAGGCGTGCGAGTGGCATGGAAGGTTGTCGTGGGAACGCCCTTTCTGGAAATCATTCGTGACGTGATCGTCCAGAAGCATGATCTTGTGATGATGACTGCGGAAGGGAAAGGTGGGTTAAGAGAACGCCTCTTCGGCAGCACGTCGCTGCACCTGATGCGAAAGTGCCCTTGTCCGGTCTGGGTGATGAAACCGACCAAACGAAAGCCGTTTCTACGGATCATGGCCGCAGTCGATCCCGACCCAGAGGAAGACTCCCACGATGCGCTAAATGCATTGATCTTGCAACTCGCTTCTTCACTTGCCCAACAAGACAACGCGGAACTGCATGTCGCACACGCCTGGACCATGTTTGGAGAATCTTTGCAAACAAGCCGAGGACTACTTGGCGACGCTTCGGTTAGCGGATACTTCCAGGAGGAGTTGCGAAGGCATCAGCTGATGGTAGAGGCACTGATTCGTCAACACACCAGTGGTGGAGCAAGGGTTCACGTCGTTAACGGAATGGCCGAGTTCGTCATTCCTGACATTGCGAAGAGCGAGAACATTGACTTGTTGGTGATGGGAACCGTCTGTCGCACCGGTATCCCCGGTTTCTTCATTGGCAACACTGCCGAGAAGACTCTGGATGAAGTCGATTGCTCGGTCCTCACGGTCAAACCAGAAACGTTCCAGTCGCCGGTTAAGTTCGAGTGACCCTATCCTATTAAGCGGCGCGGAGTGCGGCATGCCAGAAGGCAACGTCTTTTACGAATTTGCAATGTTGCTGGCGGCAGCCGGTATTCTGGGCTTTGTTGCGCACTGGCTGAAGCAACCGCTAATCGTGGCCTTCATCGCAGTCGGAATTTTGGTTGGGCCATCGGGACTGAAGTGGGTTTCCATTGGAAACGAGATCGACCTGCTGTCAAAGACCGGCATTGCGTTACTGCTGTTCACCGTAGGCCTGAAGCTCGACTTGACCATCATCCGTACGATGGGGGCCGTCTCACTTGCAACCGGATTAGGGCAAGTCACCTTCACGTCGGTGATCGGCTATGTGATCTGCTTCGCGATGGGATTCTCGCCAATCGCATCGCTTTACATCGCCGTCGCACTGACGTTCTCGAGCACAATCATCATTGTCAAACTCTTGTCTGACAAGCGGGAAATCGACTCGCTACACGGTCGTATCGCCATCGGCTTCTTGATCGTTCAGGACTTAGTAGTGGTCCTCGTGATGATCGCCCTGACGGCCTATGGCGCGAGCTCGGGCCCCAACTGGATGACCGACATTGCCTTCGTTGCTGTCAAGGGAATCGGCCTGTTGGTCGCGGTGGGGCTACTGATGCGGCATGTCTTGCCGATGCTCTATCGCCACGCTGCTCGATCGGCAGAGTTGCTAACAACATTGGCAATCGGCTGGGCCGTTGCGCTGGCCGCAATCGGAGATTGGCTGGGTTTTAGCAAGGAGGTTGGAGCTTTCTTGGCTGGCGTCTCGCTCTCTGCGATGCCGCACCGCGATGCACTCGGATCGCGTCTGGTTGGCTTGCGGGACTTTCTCTTGTTGTTCTTCTTTGTTGATTTGGGCGCCCATTTGAAGCTCAGCTTACTTGGCTCACAACTGATGCCATCGGTAGCGCTATCACTGTTTGTCCTGGTTGGAAATCCTTTGATCGTGATGGTCATTATGGGACTGATGGGCTATCGAAAGCGGACCGGATTTCTGGCCGGTTTGACTGTCGCACAGATCAGCGAATTCTCATTGATGCTCGGTGCACTAGGAAAAGATCTCGGGCACATTTCGGGTGAGGTATTGGGCCTGATTACGCTCGTTGGTTTGATCACGATTACTCTTTCGACCTATCTGATTGTCTACTCTTACTCGCTGTACGATCGACTGGCTCCGCTTTTGTCCTGGTTCGAGAGGAAGACTCCGTTTCGCGAAGTTGAATTGGAAACAACGACGGAGCCGACGCGAGGATTCGACACGATCGTGTTTGGCATGGGGCGATTCGGGAATCGTCTTTCTCGAGAGCTGATCGAACGGGGACAGCGTGTGCTGGGAGTGGATTTTGATCCGGATGTCGTGAATCGACTACGTACTTCTGGGCATTCGGCGGTGTACGCCGATGCGGAAGACCCCGAGTTTGCGTCCATGCTCCCGCTAGCGCAAGCGAAATGGGTGGTCAGCTCAGTGCCTCAGCATTCGGTCAATCTTGCGCTGCTACATGCTCTTGCTCGCTACGGATACGCAGGCTCGATTGCAGCGACAGCACATAACGACCGGGACGCAGCGGAGCTAAAGGACGAAGGCTGCAACCTAATTCTGTTGCCTTTTGCGGACGCCGCCAAAGAAGCAGCTAAGCAACTGAGCGGGTCACACGAAACGGCAACGCGACCCTGAGCCCAGTATCTTGATTTCTTGTCATCACCGAATCCCGTACTGGGAGTTGATGCTAATCGCTTTTCTTCACGCAACTTGGATGTCTAAGCTTGTCGTCTCTTGAGTTGACGGTAGCGGTAGTTTAACAAAAACAGAATCGCCGCAATCACTGCGATGCCACCGACCATCAGCAGCGGATTGTCCCGCCCCACGTATCGCGTGATCAGCTCGCTGCCAAAGTACATCAAAGCACAACCCAAAATATTCCCAACGGCAATCCCAGCAATTGTAGGAAGTCGACCGAGCCCAAGGAGGCGGCCGAAGATAGAGCCGCCGACACTGCCGGTTGCCGCCAACGGGAACGTGACAAAGGCAACAAGTCCCAGCAGCGTCGCGCGTTTCATCCATGGGTTGGACTTCAAAATGAAGTTTCCATCGTAGACGAGTTCATTGAGCTTCTTGCCCACCATGGGCAACCTGAATATGAATCCCAAGTGGAACACCAGCAAGCAGCTTGTCATCATGTCCATGTACAACACGAGAAGAAACAATTGCTCAGCCGTAAAAAAACTGGCGGTGTCCAACAGATCGCCGTCGCTACCGCCCAGAATGACAAACTTGCCAAAGAAAAAGAACGTGGCGAGGGCAACCGAGATCAATCGCCATGCGACGCGCGGGCCTGCGAACTCCCAAACAAGAAACACCACGGCACTGGTCATCACGAATGGCCCGACAAGCGTTAACCACCAAATGACTGGATACTCGCGTCGAAAGGCTGTCTCATCAATTCCTGCCGTGACGTCGCAGTGAATCGTTTCTTCACGAGGCCTCAAGAAGCCCTCTTCTTCCGTGTCACAAGCCATTCGCACATCTCCATGCGACTCATTAACTGCGTTCGGTCTTCGCTCGGTGCGCATTCTAATCATTTACCTGAAGATCCTGTCGCACTTGCCCTCGATTGCGCCTCGCTAAGTTCATTTTCGGTGTTCAACCAAAATTCGAGGCCGTCACCCTCTGGGCGTTCCGCGGCCTCCCCTTTTGGAGTGAGCGAGCGCCAGATATCCCAAGGCGTGGAATGGTCTTTCTGCCGTAAAAGCGAGTATGCGAATGTCGTCCTCCTTGATGCCAGCGTGTGTTTGGTCTGCGTCGTGAAGCTGCTCGGCACTCAACTTCACTGTCGAAGGGTCACGCATGAAGTTGATGGGTAACGCGACTGGGCCGCTGGCTCAACATGCGCAAGGACATCCTGGATCCCAGGGATTTCCTCAATGATTCGATCCTTAACTTGATGCGACAGAAAGTGTCCCTCACGCACTGTCATGTCGCCGTCAACGACAACATGAATATCGACGAACATCCCGATCCCACTCTTTCGGATTCGACACTTTTCAATTTCAACAACGCCACCGACAGCTTGCGCAACCGACCGTACATTTGCGATGACCTCTGGCTGAGGTGACGCATCGAGTACTTCTCGCCAAGCAGAACGAAATAGACGCGATCCGTTGAATGCAATGACGGCGGCCGCGAAAAGCGCTGCCCAATCATCGGCGGCCTCGTAGCCTTTTCCGGCAATCAGTGCGATCGAAATACCGATGAATGCGGCAATCGAGGTCAGCGAATCCGAACGATGGTGCCAGGCATCCGTTTGCATCGACGTGCTGCCGATCGTTTCACCGGTACGAACGAGCAATCGAAACATCCACTCTTTGGTAAGAACCACTCCGACGAGAATGATGAGCGTGAATGCGGCCGGTGTATGGTGGGGCGTATTGATCTCGCGAATGCTCTGGATCGTGATGGCGACGGCTGCCGCAAAGAGCGCCGTGGCCACCACGAGCGCCGCCAGTGGTTCGACTTTGCCATAACCGTAGGGATGCTGCTCGTCCGCGGGCTGAGTCGAGAATCGCAGGCTGCCCAATACGACCAGGGAACTCATGATGTCGAGCATTGACTCGATGCCATCAGCGATCAATGCGTAAGAATTCCCTAGTATCCCTCCGATGATTTTGACGGCGGCGAGTACGCTGCTCGCGACGATTCCCCACAAGGTTGCACGAGTTCCGTGTGCAGCCGCTTCGGAGAGCTTTTCATGAGTTTTGGTCGTTGCCATTGCGTTCAAGCTCATTCATTACTCCTCGCGAATGCAAAGTGAGCGGTGGGCGGGGATCCCCTTCGCTCCTGGGCGATTTCGCACACTGAACGTCATAAATAGGGTGTGAGCACACGAGCGAACCCATCTCGCAGCCTAACGAGTAAATTCCGGTCGTCGACATCGGTTAACTTGCATTCGCGAGATTCCAAGATCGAAGCGTCAACGATTTTCTGAAGCGAAGTCGCTAGCTCAGCGTCGTAACACTCCACGTTGAACTCGAAATTCAGCCTCAAGCTCCTCGGGTCCCAGTTCATTGACCCGAGTAATGTCCATTGTCCGTCAACGATCATCAGCTTGCTGTGGTCAAAGGGAGCCTTGGACCGCCAGACACGGCAACCGTGTTCAAGCACTTGCCACATCTGGGCCATGGAAGCCCATCGCACCAATCTTACGTCGGGCTTCTCGGGAATGACGATACGAACATCAACGCCGCGCAGTGAGGCGACATTCAATGAGGCGATGAGCGCCGCATCAGGGAGAAAGAACGGTGTCACGATGGTGATCGACGACTGTGCGGATGCGATGGCACCCAAGAGTACCATCCGTAACTTATCGAGGTCTGCGTCTGGCCCATCCGCGATACCACGGGCCAGCGAGTTGCCTGCCGACGTGATCTTGGGGAACCAAGCTTCCCCGGCAATTTCCTCGCCGGTGGTGCTAAACCAGTCCTGTGCGAACGACTGCTGCAAATGAGCGACGACCGGTCCAACAATCCGAAAGTGAATATCGCGTTCTGCATGGCGAGGTTTCCGCTGAAGGCAGTGGCCTTCACGGATATTGATTCCACCGGTGAAACCGACTCGGCCGTCAACGACCAAGATTTTGCGATGGTTTCGCAGATTCGAATAGTGAAACAACCAGGGAATGAGCACCGGAAGGAACCTAGCGACGGGGATGTTCGCCCGTTTCGCAGTGCCAACAATGGTGGGGAATGAATACCGTATGCCGACGTCGTCAACCAGCAAACGAACAAGCACGCCGCGCTGCACGGCTTCCTGTAACGCGTTGATAAATTGCTTTCCAACTTCGTCGCGATCAAAGATGTAGGTGCTCAACGTGACCGAGTGCTGGGCCGATTCGATGGCGCGAAGCATTTCTGGAAACGCATCGTCTCCATTCTGAAGTAGCTTGACATCATTGCCGTTCAACAGCGGCCGCCCAACAACTCGCCCAACAAGGCTCTCCAGTGGGGCGAGATGGGCCGATTGGGGCCCAACTCGGCTGGTTTCCATTGGATCCGGCGGCAAATCATGTGCTCGCCACCCCTGTGTTTCGGCGACTCGCATTCGTTTCTGCGCTCGCCTCTGGATCCGATTGATGCCAAACATCCAATAAAAAACAGCTCCCGCAATAGGAGCAAGCCAAATGATGCCGACCCAACCGACCAAGGATCGACTATCCCGTTTGAATAACGCCACGTGGGACGATGCAACGAAGCTGATCGTCATCCAGACGAATAGGTAGACGGTGGCATAAGAATACACGCTGTATGTCTCCAAGCAGTGATGTCAAGACAAGTTGCAATGATGCAATTGGCGTTCCCGACTCATTGGCAAGCTTCATAGCTAGCGATTCGATGCCACCGTGAATCAAATTTCATGAATTGGCGCGCGTGTTGCAATGCGGGATTGTCGATTCATTGAGCCAACGCCCAACGCCCAACAACCACGAAATACGATTGCATGACAAACTCGCTATCGCCTGAAGAACTTTATCGCATCGATGCCTATTGGCGAGCAGCGAATTATCTTTCTGTCGGCCAGATCTATTTGTTCGACAATCCGCTATTGAAGGAGCCTCTGCGAAAGGAGCACGTCAAGCCACGGTTACTCGGGCACTGGGGAACCACACCAGGGCTCAACTTCATCTACGCCCATTTGAATCGTGTCATCGACAAACACGATTTGAGCATGATCTTCATCACTGGGCCCGGTCACGGTGGTCCGGGTCTCGTCGCGAACACCTATCTGGAAGGGACTTACACCGAATACTATCCAAACATCGAGCAAGATGAAGTGGGCATGAAGCGGCTGTTCAAACAGTTCAGTTTTCCAGGCGGAATCCCCAGCCACGTCGCGCCGGAAACGCCCGGTAGCATCCACGAAGGCGGCGAACTCGGTTACGCGCTTTCGCACGCATTTGGTGCTGCCTTCGACAACCCCGACTTGATTGTCGCTTGCGTCATCGGTGATGGCGAAGCGGAAACGGGACCGTTGGCCACGAGTTGGCACTCCAACAAGTTCCTCAATCCCATTCGCGATGGCGTGGTCCTGCCGATATTGCACTTGAATGGCTACAAAATCGCCAGTCCCACCGTGCTGGCACGAATCAGCCAAGAGGAACTGGAACATCTGCTGCGCGGCTACGGCTACACGCCGTACTTTGTCGAGGGCGATGATCCGGCGACGATACACGAGTCGATGGCCACGACATTGGACAAAGTGACGGCGGAGATTCAACGCATCACCGAGCACGCTCGCCAGAACGATGACGCAAGTCGTCCGCGCTGGCCCATGATCGTACTGCGCACGCCCAAAGGTTGGACCTGTCCCCAGCACGTCGATGGCAAACAGGTCGTGGGGAGCTGGCGCAGTCATCAAGTGCCGATGGGCGAGATGCACGAAAATCCGGAGCATGTGACGTTGCTCGAACAATGGTTGAAAAGCTATCGGCCCGAAGAGTTGTTCGATGAGAATGGTTGCTTGAAGCCGGAGTTGGCGGAACTCGCGCCTCGTGGTGAACGACGGATGGGTGCGAATCCGCATGCCAACGGTGGCATGGTGCTCAAGGATCTGCGTTTGCCTGACTTTCGCGACTATGCGATCGAGCTCTCGCATCCCGGAAGCATTTCCGCCGAAGCAACGCGTGTGCAAGGCAAGTTCATTCGCGACGTGATGAAACGCAATCTTCAATCCCGCAACTTCCGCATCTTTAGCCCCGATGAAAACGCCTCGAACCGCTGGAGTGATGTTTTTGATGTCACCAGTCGCGGCTTTGTGGGCGACATTTTGCCAAGTGACGATCATCTTTCGCCCGACGGTCGCGTCATGGAAATGCTTTCCGAGCACCAGTGCCAAGGCTGGCTAGAAGGTTATTTGCTGACCGGACGCCACGGATTTTTCAACTGCTACGAAGCGTTCATTCACATCATTGATTCGATGTTCAATCAGCACGCGAAGTGGTTGAAGGTTTGCAACGACATTCCTTGGCGGCGGCCCATCGCTTCACTCAATTACTTGTTGTCGTCGCACGTATGGCGTCAAGACCACAACGGTTTCAGCCACCAAGACCCAGGTTTCATCGATCATGTGGTCAATAAAAAAGCCGAGATCATTCGCGTCTATCTGCCACCCGATGCCAACTGTTTGCTTTCAGTCACCGATCATTGCCTGCGCAGCCGCAACTACGTGAATGTCATCGTGGCCGGCAAACAGAAATCACCACAGTGGTTGAGCATGGACCAGGCAATCAAACACTGCACTGCTGGCATCGGCATTTGGGAATGGGCCAGCAACGATCGCGGAAGTGAGCCAGACGTCGTGATGGCATGTTGCGGCGATGTACCGACGCTCGAAACGCTGGCAGCGGTTGACATCATTCGTCGTGAGCTTCCCGAGGTGAAGGTGCGCGTCATCAATATTGTCAACTTGATGAAGCTTCAATCGCCTAATGAGCACCCGCATGGATTGTCGGACAAGGAATTCGACATCATGTTCACGACCGACAAACCAATCATCTTTGCGTTCCACGGATATCCTTGGTTGATTCACCGACTCGCGTATCGGCGAACGAACCACAGAGACCTGCACGTTCGCGGCTACAAAGAGGAAGGCACAACGACAACGCCTTTCGACATGGTCGTGCTCAACGACCTGGACCGTTTTCATCTTGTTGAAGATGTGATCGACCGTGTTCCCAAACTAGGTGCCAAGGCAGCTTATGCGAAGCAAGCAATCCGCGACAAATTGATCGAACACAAGCACTATATCGCACTACATGGACAAGACATGCCGGAGATACGTGAGTGGACGTGGCCAGGTGACCAGACGTGAGGAGGGTTGCGACCTGAATGTTCTGGGGTTACGAACGCCGCCTGCTGAAACCCATGAGGACACGACGGGCCGATCCAGGCGGCGAGGCATCGTGTCATTCATGGTGGTACCAAGTTCTATGGTGCCAAGTGCTATGGTGCCCAATCCAGGCAAGCGACTTTCGACTGTTCCCTAAAGTGTCTGAACAACGAGTGGAGGATGCCGCAGTGCAACAACGGTTCGGCTGGATGACCGCCCGCATCGAATCTGTCAAACTGAGCAGCCGTGACGACATCGCGGCAATTGAGTTGAAACTGCAATCATCTGATTTCTACCGGGAAAACACATTTTGCATGCGTCTATCTATACATCGGGTTTTGGAGTTCGCTTGTGACGAAGATCGAGTCGCACCCAGATGAAAATGATCCCGAATCGCTTGCCGACCGCGAGGCACGCTTGCGCGCGATTCTGGAAACGTCGGTCGAAGGAATCATTACGATCGACGAGCGTGGAAACATCGAGTCGATGAACCCGAGCGCCGAGCGGATGTTTGGTTACTCCGAAGCCGAAGCGGTTGGGCACAATGTTACACTCCTGATGCCAGCACCGTACCGTGAAGAACACGATGGATACCTTGCGAAATACCGAGACACCGGCAGAAAAAAAATCATCGGAATCGGACGCGATGTGATTGGGAAACGAAGAGACGGCACGACGTTTCCCATGCACTTGTCCGTCAGCGAGGTGCCGCTCTCAACCGGGCGGATTTTCACCGGCTTTGTCCACGACTTGAGCGAACGTGTGGCTGCGGAGCAAGACTTGCGGCGGCTTGCCACCATTGTCAGAGACTCCAACGATGCGATCACACTCCAGCAATTTGACGGCACCATTTTAGAATGGAATCACGCTGCCGAAAGAATGTATGGCTACACGGCGGATGAAGCCGTTGGCATGAATATCCTGAGCATCGTGCCAGAAGCATGCCAGCATCAGTCCATGGAATTTCGTGAAAAACTCGCTCACGACCAGCGGATCGTTTCACTTGATACGCAAAAAGTCGCAAAGGATGGCAGGGTGATCGACGTTTGGTTAACGGCAACGGTTCTTCACGATCCAGAAGGACGTCCCATCGCGATTGCGACGACAGAACGTGACGTGACGGAAAAGAAACGCATTCACGATGAGCTGGAGAAACGCGTGGAAGAACGAACGCAAGAACTCCGCGAGGCTCACGACGAACTGATCCGCAAAGAACGACTAGCAACGCTTGGCAAATTGGCGGGTGGTGTCGCCCACGAGATACGAAACCCGCTGGGCGTCATTCGCAACGCCACGTACTTCCTCAAACAATCCTCGGACAAGCATGACCCCGATGTGCTTGAATCGTTCGAGGAAATCCAACGTGCCTTGGCAACTTCCAGTCACATTGTTGGTGAGCTTTTGGATTATGCTCGCGATCCGCAGCCCAATCACACGCCATTTTCTGCTGATGATGCAGTCGACAACGCGCTTGGTACGCTGAATATCGATCCCAAGGTAAGCGTCGAAAGATCGCCTCCAAGTAACTTGCATTGCATGGGCGACCAAGGGCAGATCGAACGCATCTTGATTAACCTCATCAACAATGCGGTCCAGGCGATGCCCAGCGGTGGTACGCTCTCGCTGGGTTGCCACGGTGATCAGGACACCGTTTCATTTGAAGTCTCGGATACTGGCGTGGGAATTTCCGCCGAGTATTTGGGCAAAGTTTTTGATCCGCTGTTTACACAGAAGGCGAAGGGGATTGGCTTAGGGCTTGCGATCTCCCGGCGATATGCGGAGCTGAATCAAGGCGAGATCGATGTTGAGAGTGAGCCGGACCATGGCTCGACCTTTCGGCTCACCTTACCGCGTTCTATTTCATCTTCAGCGGGTGAAGTGCGTGGCGCGGGAGCGGACAAGGACGAGTCTTCATGAAGGATCAGGAACTCGCCATACTCATCGTTGATGACCAACCGGACCTCGTCCGAAGTGCAAGCCGTATTCTCCGCTTGGATGGATACCGCGTTGATACGGCCACGTCGATTGCTGAATTGATGGACCGAGAAAACTGGTCGGATTACTTCGCGATTCTTCTCGACCGCCGATTAACTGACGGAACCATTGACAGGTTCCTTCCCCAACTCGCTGAATTGGCTCCCGACGCCGCGCTCATCGTTGCGACTGCATACATCGATTTGGATGGCGCAATGGCTGCGATTCACAACGGGGCCGAGGACTTTTTGCTCAAGCCGATTGATCCCGAGCACTTGCGGACTCGTTTAAGACGTTTGGCAAACCAGCGTCGTTCCGAAGCGGAGCTTGTCCGCGAACGAGCGTTCGCACAGATGATTCTCGATACGACCCGTGACTTAATCTTGGTCCTTGATCGGAATGGCGGCGTGTTGAGAATCAACCGATACTTCGAGGAACTGTGTGGCTATCAAGAGAAAGAATTGATCGGTAAGTCGGTCGTCGAGACTCTGGTTCCCGAACAATCCGCAGAGAGAGCGGAGCAGGACCTCGCCCTATCCTATTCGGAGAACTACAAGCAGGGATCACTCCATCCGATTCGGACCAAAGCCGGAGGCGTTCGCGAGATCGCCTGGTGGACGGCACGACTAAGAGATGACACAGGCGAAATTCTGCAACTGGTTTGCGCCGGCCGAGACATGACCGCGTACAACGAACTTCAACGAAAGCTGGTCCAGTCGGAACGACTGATGGCCATCGGGGAAGCAATGGCCGGTTTGGCGCACGAGAGTCGCAATGCACTCCAGCGCAGCCAAGCTTGTCTGGACTTGCTGACCGATCAACTGCAAGGCCGACCGGAGTCGTTGGAACTACTCGATTCGATCCAGCGTTCACAGGATGATTTGTACCGTTTGTACGAGGAAGTTCGCGCCTTCGCTGCGCCGATCCAGATCAAGCCGGAGCTTTGCGATGTTGGCAAAGTCTTGCATCGCGCCTGGGAAGACGTGAAGACAGTACATGGACACCGCAATGTGCGTTTCAGTGAGCGTGTGGAGTGCGACGACCTGCATTGCGAAGTCGATGCGTTTGCGATAGGCCAGGTTTTCCGAAACATTCTGGAAAACGCCCTGCAAGCCTGTGCCGATCCCGTCGAAGTCCACATTGAGTATGCCAAGGTCGACGGCTTGGGTTGCCCGGCGATTTCGATCTCCCTTCGAGACAATGGTCCGGGGATTCAGGCGGAAAACGCACAACTGGTTTTCGGTTCCTTTTTCACAACCAAAACCAATGGTACTGGTTTGGGCATGGCGATTGCTCAACGCATCATTGAGGCACACCGCGGAAAGATTGCCGTGAACCCTGAATGTCACCAGGGCGCGGAATTTGTAGTGACGCTGCCGAGGAAACAGTCATGACCCAGCCATTGCGAATCGCTGTGGCGGACGATGAACCTTTGATGCGCCGTTGGTTTGAAAGTACGCTCACCAAACTCGGTCATCAGGTCGTTGTGTCTGCCAGCAACGGTGAAGAAGTTGTTCAGCAACTCCGGGTTACGAACGAGCCCCACGACAAACCATTGTGTTTGTCGCTGGCGCTTTTTTCGTAGCTTGGTGGAACACGTGCGTTTGATGCAACGCATGTGTCATGGCGTGCGGTGATGGTTGCCGTTGGACTAATATTCAATATCGACACAGAGACTAGGCATGATCCAAACGACCGCCGCCCCCACAATCGACGTCGCCTCGGCACTTGAGGCAACACCTCCATCACTACCTGATGTGGCTGGCAAAGCGATGGAACGCTTGCAAGGTTGTTCCTACTCCGCCCTTCGACACGTGCAGTGCCGATTCCAAGAAGGCGTCCTCATCCTCAGCGGGCAAGTGCCTACGTTCTACATGAAGCAGGTCGCGCAGGAGTTGCTCCGAAACATGAAGCACGTCGAACAAATTGACAACCGACTGAACGTGCCGGAGTGAACTGATAGGGTCTCTCGTCATTGGACAAGAATGGATGCATGGACTCAACGGTAAAAGTGGCATGCGAAAACTACGCTACATACTCTTCATCTTTGATGTCGTACTTTTCGAGTAGACGATAGAGGCTACGGCGGCTCACACCGAGCGATTTGGCCGCATGGATCTTCTTGCCTTTCTCTCGCTTCATCGCTTCCACCACGAGGATTCGATTCACCGTTTTGAGGTCCACCTCGACTTCAGAGGTCGGCGTCTTTTCGGTGAAATCACAGTTCACTTCTTGTGGAAGATTCCTCAACTCGATGATGTCCTCGTCGGCCAACATCTTTGCTCGCTCAACGGCATTGATGAGTTGTCGGACGTTGCCCGGCCAGGGATAAGCTTTGACGGCAGCTCGAGCGTCTGATCGCCATTCCCATCCGGGGCCAGTGAATTTTTCTGCCAACAGCAATACATCGTTGCCACGCTCTCGAAGCGGCGGCATCGCGATCGTCAACACGTTGATGCGGTAATAAAGGTCTTCACGAAACCGTTTCTCCTTTACTTCTTCGGCCAAGTTTCGGTTGGTCGCGGCCACAATTCGCACCTTCACACGACGATCTTTGGTCGAACCAACACGCCGCATCCAACCGTCTTCTAAGACACGCAGTAGTTTTGGTTGCAGGGTCGGTGCCAACTCGCCGATTTCGTCGATGAACAATGTCCCGCCGTCCGCCACTTCAAACAAACCTGCCTTGGACGCAACCGCACCGGTGAAGGCTCCTTTTTCGTGTCCAAACATTTCACTTTCCAGTAACGCCTCGGGCAGTGCGGCACAGTTGATTACCACCAATGGCTTGTCGGCGAGAGGGCTAGCCTGATGCAATGCTTTGGCCACCAACTCCTTCCCGGTCCCGCTCTCGCCTTGAATCAAGATTGGCTTGTCGGAGGGTCCAACGCGCTCAATCAATCGGAACACCTCACGCATCGCTGGTGACTCACCGATCATGCCGCCGGTCACCTGCGTTCGTGCAATCAATGCTCGCAGTTGGCGGTTCTCTTTCTTGATGCGCCCCGCTTCAGCCGCTTTCTCCACGACGGCTGCCAAATGCGGAAACCGAACGGGCTTGGAAAGAAAATCGTGCGCCCCAAGCTTCATAGCCTGAACGGCCGTTTCAATCGTTCCTTGGCCCGTTAACATGACCACTTCCGTTTCAGCGTTGCATTGTCGGAGTTTCTCCAAAAGCTCGATGCCCGACATTCCGGGCATCAACATGTCGAGAATCGCAACGTGGAATACACGCTGCTTCGCCAACTCCAGAGCATCGCTGCCATTGGCAGCGCTGGTCGTGTCGTAACCCTTTGACTCAAAGTACTGCACGGCCCGTTTCCGAATCTCCTCATCGTCATCGACGACCAGCAAGTCCGTCGGGCGTTGATTACTCATTCAATATCTCTCCGAAACCGAATCCACTATTCACAGTGTGCTTGGGGTAACAGTGTGCGAAATCGCCCACCGCTTGGCATGGCCATGTTCAATTCGTCTGAAAAGGCCGTTGTTTCCCGTTCGATGCGGGCAGCGATCAAAAGATTCTACCTAAACCGTTCGCGACCAGGCATCCACATCGGCAAAGGGAACAGTAGCGCGATGGCACTAGGCGGAATCGACCGCTTCAGTCGTAACCTGGGGCGCTACCGCGAAATGCTAAGTGGCACACGGATTGCAAACAAATTTGCAACAAAATCAATCCCCTAGAAATTCAACAGAGAACTGACTCATGAAAGTGTTGTTAGCGATTGACGGATCCGAAGAATCGATGGAAGCGGCGGCATTCTTAGCTCGGCTTCCCCTTCGCGAAAAACCGACAGTTTCGGTGCTGACCGTTCTGGAGGACCAAAGCAATATGGAAATACCGATGTACCGACCAGAGACGCAAGAGAAGGAGACGGCCACGCACTTTGAAACTATTCAGTCCGTTCTTCAACGGGTCGGCTACGAGCTTTCCTTCATCACGAAACGAGGGCATCCGAGTTCGACCATCATTAGTGTTGCCAAGGAAATTGATGCGGACCTAATCGTCATGGGAGCACGGGGACATTCAGCGATTTATCGAGTGATTCTGGGGAGCACCGCTAACTTTGTCGCCAACAACGCACAGTGTTCTGTTGTGGTTGTTCGCCCTGACGCGGACAAGGGCGATGCCGCGCCCGAGTTCCGTGTATTGCTTGCCTATGATGGCTCGCAATTCTCTAGAACAGCGTCTCAGCAGATGTTCGAGCTGGATTGGTCCAAGACATCGGCAAAAATTGACATCGCCATGATGCTCCCGCGTCCAAAGCTCGTCCCTGTGGACTTGGATTATGATCCCGATGCGATTGCAGACGCTAATCGAACGCTGCCGACACTTTCCAGCGAAGATCCATGTCAATGCGACATCAGCTATACCGTGCGTGAAACGCTACATGTCGGGAGTACACTTTGGGATTTGGCCGACGCAAAAAAGACGAATCTGATGTTCGTCGGAGCTGCGGGCAAGTCAGCGCTTATACGATTCTTCTTAGGTAGTACCTCACGCTACCTTCTCAATCACCTCGCCTGTTCCATATGGATCGCAAGAAAAAAAGACTGGGAGCAAAAAGTGTCATAGCAGTGGTCTGCGGCCGTCATTGTAGCACTAAGAACCCCTCACCGTCGTCACCAACGAGATCAAGTGAAAAGGAGCATCAAGGCTGCAACTTAAGTCTCGCTGCTTAGACTTGGTCATGGTCCATCAGCCCACGATCGTATTCAACCAAGCCCCAAGGATGTTGAGAAACCCAAGCATCAAATTCAGCGGCAGTCATTTTGTAGGCGGCAAACAGGTGACCGAAAGACGGTTCGTAGCGTACGCAGCCCGTAGTGGGCACTAGTGTGTTGTTGTCCTGATGCTGCTGAACGAACATCCCATGGTGGAGCATTGAGTTGGAGGCATAGGTAAAAACGATTCCGAGCACGATCGTTGCAGCAACGACCCAACCTATAGCGAAAGGCTTGAAGAGCCGGGCGACCAACACGGTCGCGGCAGCCGCAACGAAGCTCCACGCACTAAGCCAGAAGAAGACGTTGATGTAGGTTTCGCCAAGTCCCTGATACATATTTGTCGACGAACGCTACCCGTCACCGGGCCGGGAAGTTTGATTGTCCATTCGTGTAACCACGCAAGCCCGGCTCCGGGCGAGTAGATCGGGATCTTTCAGATTTAGGATAGGGTTTGTGTTCACTGTTTGCCACTCGTTTCAGGTTGTGGTGTCACAACATTCTCTCCATGTCCAATTGATCTCCGACCCCTCTCAGAACCGGACGTGCGCTGTGAACGCATCCGGCTCCCGACCAACACCTGTCACCCACACCTGTCACCCACACGCATCTCAGTTCCTCGACATCGCGATTAAGTCCGTAATCTTGCCAGGCTGCGGTAACGGGTAACGCTCCAAGTAAAGCTGATACTCTTCCCAGTTGATCGTCCCGGTTTGACTCTGCCGCCGCATCCAACGCAGACCCAGTCGCCGTGCTGCTCGCTGGTACTTCTGCACCCAATGCCAATTGTCGTTGACGTTTTAGTACTGATAGTGACCTTGAAGCTTACGCACCAGCGTCTGCCATACGTCTTTGCGAGGCGTCGTCAGATTCTCCCGGAACCATTCCTTCTGAGCTCGAACCTTCGCCCGAAACTTCTTCGTTGCCGTTTTCCTTTTCAGTTTGAACTTACCGCTACGACTCAGGCCGCAATAATGTGTGAAGCCAAGAAAGTCGAACGTACCCGGAGCCCCTTCACCACGCCGCTGGCAATCGCGGGCGGCAAAGCGGCCGAAACGTAGCAACTTCGTCTTCTCCTCGGCAGCTCTAGCGAGTAACGAGCCAGTCGTTTACGAAGCACCGTCTGAAACGCCGTCGCATCCGATTCCTTCTCGAAACAACAGATGAAGTCGTCCGCATAGCGAACGATGTATGAGGTGGCCTGGGTTTCGGGGGCCACGCGTCCTCTTCGTTTAGCAGGGGACGGTTGATTCAAATCGGCTTGGCGAAAGATAGCCAAGCGATGAGTGAAGACGCGACGTGTTGTAGTAATCAATGAACTCGGTCAGTTCTTTTAGCGCGTCGCGATAGCTTTCGTATTCGGTCATTTGCAGTTCGGTCTTGATCGTTCCGAAGCAAGATTCCATAAATGCATTGTCGTAGCAGTCGCCCGCTCGGCTCATGCTTTGACGCATCGAGCTCCGCTGGATGATCGCTCGGTATTTCTTACCAGCGTACTGGCCACCACGATCGGTGTGATGAATCAGATCTTTGGGCGGTTGTCGATTTCGGATCGCGTTCTGAAGCGTCTTGATCACCAAGCTTTCAGTCATGTTCATCTCCAATGACCAGCCGTCGATGCGTCTGGAATAGCGATCCATCAGCGTTGCCATATACGCGAAACCCTCTCGGACAATCGGAATGTAGGTGATGTCGCCAACCCAAAGTTGATTCATGCTCATCGGCTCGGGCTCCTGAAGTAAAAGATTCTCGTTGTAGCCCAACGTGTGGCGACTTTCAGTCGTTCTGGGTTTGAAAGATTTCGGCTGTAGCGACGAAAGTCCTGCGATTCGCAGCAGTTTGGTGACTCTTTGTCGGCCAATGGGCAGTCCCTGAAGCTTCAGGTCCGCGGCAATGCGCCGCGCACCGTAACGTCTTCGATGGCGATGGAAAGTGGTGATCACCAGAGGCAAGACATCCATGTCGCTCTGCTGAGTTGTAGTAAAGAGGTTGCGTTGGTATCGCTGAAAGGCCGATCTCGAGAAGCCGAGAAACTCTCCAACCTCACGTTCCGATGCAGTGCCTTCGGCAATGATCTGGGCCGCTGCGGTGTAAAGCCGGCTTACTCGCTTCGGCCGAAAATGATCAAAGCTTTTTTTAAAACATCCCGCTCGCGTTCGACCCGGCGAAGCTCGGCTTCGAGTTGGGCAACACGACTGTCGAGAAATCCACCGACTGGTCCAGCCGACACGACTTGCTGCTTCTTCCATCGGTAAAGTAGGTTTGATCCTGAGATGCCCAATCGCTCGGCGATCGACGCAGCGGAGTGACCATCGAGCAGCATGGCGACCGCATCGCGTTTGAATTCATCTGTGTAGACACGACGCTCAGGCGTCGCTGAAGGCTTGTTCTTCCGTGGCATTTCGAGTTCCTTTTGTTCCTTTCAGTTTAAGGACTCGCGTGGCCCCCGAAACCCAGGCCACCTCATCATGTCCGCTAGTGCCATCTGAACCTGAGAGGCATCTATGAGGTCTTTGCGTTTCGCGATCACACCGACGTTGACGGTCTCACGGTTCATACCGAGGACGCGACTGATGGGACGGTTGGTATGAACACGTCCCCCAGTCGCTTAGGCGAATACGATGTAAACGCGGATGTAACTTGCCGGCGAATTCCGTTTCGATCGGCATCGTCGACTCAAAGCGATGAGCAGGGCGAGCTGCACAATTTACGTTTTTAGTGCTGACCTACCCCTCTCCGCCGCCGCTACACTATTGGTGACGCTGTGTTTGAACGTACATCGGTCATGACAAGGCGAACTCATTGTCTTGCAACTGGCCGCTATTCATCAACGACGACACGGCTTACGAGTACACGTCGAGTCCAAGCAATAACCCCAGGAGTGATCCACCATGACCCAAGACCGATGGATAGCTTGCCGAATGTTTGTGGTCGTTTTCATCACAACCGCAATCGTCACTAAGGTTTTCGGTGGTGTTGGTGATCCACAAGTCGCGACCGACCATCCTTGGTATCCGGGCGAATTGGCCTGCTCGACGTTTGAACGATTAGCCGAGACGCAGGCCGCATTATACGAACGAGTGGTCAGTGTGCGGCCGACGAGCGACGAGCAACGGGTATTAGCGGCGTGGCTGTGGCGAAACACTCACTACTGGCACGGCGAGCAGGGCGTTGAGGATTTATGGGGCACAGGTTTTCACAACGCCACGGACTCGGCCACGCGAGACTATTGGACCGGATTGTTCGCTCACGGTTTTGGCTTGTGCGGAACGACGCACGCCCAGTGGACGGCTGAGATGGAGCAACTTCTCGGACACAACCGAGCACGAGTCGTTGGCGTTACCGGCCATAATTCGTTCGAAGTGTTTCTCACCGGCGGTCCGTACGGGCTGGGACGTTGGGCGCTGTTGGATCACGATGTTTCGACGGTCATTTTCGATGGTCAAGGCCAGCGGTTGCTTTCGATCGCGGAGATCAAGGAACACCTACAGCAATTAACAAAGTCGGAAACGTCGGCGACGAAGCAACACGGCTGGCTCGTCTGCGGCCTGCACCCGGATGACGGTGCGGCTTTTGACACCTATCGCACAGCGGAGTATTTGGCCGGTTACGCTGGACCTCCGCCGCTGGTCAATCTGCGCCGCGGCGAGACTTTGCGTCGCTACATCGAACCGGGACTTGATGACGGCTCTACGTTTGTCTTCTGGGGACGCAACTACAATACCGGAGGGATTCCCGGTCCGGAACGTTCACGCACGTGGGTCAACCAGCCGGAACGAATGTACGGTTCGAAAAACGGCACGGGACATCGCGATGGTCAGGCTCGCTATGCCAATGCGGTCTACACATGGCAACCGGACTTTACCAATGGTGATTATCGCGAAGGAATTGTTGATGAAAGCGATCAGCACGTGACGTTCGAGTTCCAATCCCCCTACATCATTGCCGCGACACCTCCCACAGATGAACCATGGGCGATTTATGAGCCTGGTTGCCGCAATGGTTTGGTGATCACCGGACAGGCCCAAGTGAGTGTTGCAATATCAACCGACCGAGGGCGAAGCTGGCGAGACGTTGGTGTTCTCGAAGGTCGGCTGGATCTGACCGACCACGCAAAGGGAAATCGACAGTATTGGCTTCGCTTCGCCGACGGTGCGAAGAGTTTGGAGCAATCAAAACTTCTAATCACAACCGTCTGTCAGGCGAATTCCTCAATCATTCCGCGGCTGACGGACAATGGCTCACAAGTCGAGTTTCAGTCATCGGCTCGTGCGAGTATCAGCGCCGGACCGACCATTGCCCAAGCCGAAACGCATCGCATTGCCGGTAAATTTGATTCGCCGCGAGTGACACTGGAACTCGCCACACCGCGTGGCGAACCAGCGGTTGCCCTCTACGCTGTGGCGCATGTCGCGTCATCGAACCCACCCTCACCGCAAGTTGCCTATCAGGTCGACTACTCGATCGATCAAGGATCAAGCTGGCAACCTCTGGTTCGCGATTGGCGAATCACTCGCTCCGGCGAAGAGCCGGCTGATTTCTGGTCACAAAGTTTCAGCTGGGGAGATACAAAACTCGATAGCGTTACACAACCTGTGCAAGTTCGTTTTCATAACGATGGCGGCAAGTCGTATCGTCGCGCAGAGATGCACTTACTGTACGCGACCAAGCAGGACGCGACCCGAGTCACCTTCCACTGGCAAGATGATCAGGGTCAACATACTGAGTCACATGCTTTTCCCGTTGGTCAAGCGTCCAAAGCGGCCTCCAAACCGTGGAAGGTCAAAACGGGAAAAGGCGTCAAGACGCTGTGGGTGGAATATCAGCCCATTTCGACGGCCGACACCAATTGAGCTGAATTGGATTGGGCTTTGACGGCGATTCATTCACCGCATCGCTCGATTTACAGTTACAGCAAGTTGGCCACGCGTGTGTACTTTTTCACGATGCCGGGGTCCAGTTCGAGACCGAGACCGAGACCGAGACCGAGACCGAGACCGAGACCGAGACCGAGACCGAGACCGAGACCGAGACCGAGACCCGGGCCGGTGGGAATAGCGAACATACCGTCGTCATCCAGCTGATTCAGCATTTTTCAATTGTCGGATGAGAAGAGTTCGGTACTTGTCGATCGAAGCATTGTCGCTGCAGTTTGCTGGAAGCCAGGTATCGAGCTCTCTACAGAGCTTTGTCATTGAAGGGAGTGCCCCACAATGAGCGAAGCAACTCTTCATCCTTCACTTTGAATGGAAACTGCTGGCTATGGGGATGCTCGGTGATGCCGGCCAATTGACGCAGCGCGACGTGAATGTGTTCGGGTCGAACGCGGAAGTCAACGTCAGAGTCGAGTTCCAGAGTCTGCGGATTGATCGGCACGGTGAACTGGCCTTCGTCGGTGGCACCAATAACGCGATTGCCGCGAATGCCGGGGCCAAGAAACATGATCGAACCAATGGACCAGTGATCTTTGCCATTGCCCTTGTTATAGGTTGGCGTGCGGCCCATCTCGCTTTGCGCGATGATGACCAATTTCTCGCGGATCTGTAACTCTTCGGCACGACGCAGCACATACGCGATGCCTTCCAGGAACTCGGGGATCAGCTTCATCTGGTCCGTGTCGTTGTTGGCGTGGCTGTCGAACTGGCCGATTGAAAGATTCGCCGAGACGCAGACGCCCGCTTT
>JBGTAI010000080.1:0-3066 GCA_041749955.1 Pirellulaceae bacterium
GGCAGCTCGCTGAGTCGTGCGAATCGTCAACGCCGATTCACCGTTAATCGCTCCCGAGATCACCATGGAACCGGAGGTCTTCGTGATCTGGAACGGCTCACCGGTCAGGTAGGATTCGTCCATTACGCCGTGACCCTCGATGACTTCACCGTCCACGGGACAGATATCATGCGGATAGATCACCAGCGTGTCGCCGATCGCAACGTCCGCCAGTTCCACATCCACGATCTCTGAATCAGTTTTGCGGTGCGCGACGGATGGCATCCGTTTAGCCAGCGCCGCCAGCACCGACGACGCGCTGCGCAGTGCGTAACTCTCCAATGCTTCGCCGCCGGAAAGCATCAACACGATGATCGACCCCGCCAGATACTCACCGAGCAGCACGGATGTGATGATGGAGATTCCGCCCAGCAGATCCGACCCAAATTTTCGTTTGAGAAGCTTTCCCAGCAATTCAAAAACGAGCGGCACTCCGCCCACTCCGAGCGTGATCAGTAGCGGAATCTGGAACGTGCTTGATGACGTATGAAGTCCAAACCGGAGCACGAGATGCGTCGCAATACCCGCAACCGCAAGTGCAGCAATGATCGTAGTCTTACGTTTCCAGAGAACAGACAGCGAATACCAAGGTCCAGTAGGAGGCGTTTCCGCCTCGCGCTCGGGCTGCGCAGCTTTTTGCGGCCGGCTGGTGGGCGACGGTTTTATATTGGCGTTCATTGGAGGAGTTCTGTCGTGAGTCTGTTCGTGTTTATTGCCACAGGTTTCAATCAGTCGTCGTTGTTGTTGTTGTTGTTTTCGCCATTCTCGCGACCTCCCGATTCACTTTCACCGAGTTGCAAAGTCACTCCGATAACCGGCAGTTTGACGGTGGAAGCTTTTGAGTTGTAATTGGCAAACAACGCGGCAATCCAAAGTCCGGCAACGATCAGTAGGATCGCTCCCCATACAGGATGGGCAGATGAAATGGCATCCTCAGGCTTGCCGTTCTTTTTGCCCGTGAGCATGACTAATGCGATGTTTTCCCGATGCCGGAAAGTGTGCCAGGCAAGACCGGCAAGGTGTAGGACAATCACGGCAAGCAAAGCCCAAGCGAAGAGCTCGTGAAGCTCCTCACCTGTCTCTCCGCCATATTCGATGCCCGAGAGGAACAACGCGGGAACGAGCAGGAACATGAGCACTGCGGCGGTGGCGGAACCAGGATTGTTTCCCGCATAGAGTTGGGTCTTTGAGACCGCCGCGCTAACCATATAACTGGCAACCTCACGTGGACGCACGGGATAGCTGGAGAACCGTGAGTAACGCGATCCAACCACTCCCATCACGATTCGCACAACGAGCAGGAACATCGCGACGATGCCAAGCATCATGTGTAGTTGGAAAAGCGGATTGTCATCATCGACCAGGAATCCGATGGCAATCGCCGCCGTCAGTGAGGCGGCGAAGGCCCAATGGAAAAGGCGAGCGGGGATGTCCCAAACGAGTATCTTATTCATGGTTGAATGGGGCGTCGTTGATGATGTAAGAAATCGTGGTCGTGACACGAGCGGTGATTGAAGCTCGAAGACGCACTTATTTTCCAGAGTCGTTGGCCCAATAGGCGATGATCCAATGCCTTAATCACTACGGCTATCTGCGTTGCAACGCACTTGTCATGCCAAGCTGCTTGGCTTGAGTTCTGCGCGCCAGACTGCGCGAATGCGGGCAGTCTTAGCTTGAACTGTGCGAAAAGTACCGACGGCCGAGCTTCACTGATTCGATGATCGTGACGGGCGTGAGTGCCAACACCAGCACGAAGAGCCATTCTGATGGTGTTTGGAGCGTTGCTTCGAAGACCGACCGAGTGAACGGCAAGGAACTGATACCGACCTGTAGCAATATCGAGATTGCGACTGCTGCGACGACGTACAGATTTGTTTTGATACCGAGTTGCCAAAACGTCAGCGTCTGGCTGCGAGCGGCGAGGGCGCGAAACAGTTCGGCATAGACGATCACGCCGAACGTCATTGTGCGAGCTCGATCGAGGTCACTTGCCTGGTCGTAGCTCAGCCAAAACGCGGCCAGTCCCACTGCGGCCAACAGCGTTCCTTGACCAAGCACCGTCGCGGCGAGCGACCAGGACAACATCGACTCCGTTGCTCGGCGCGGACCGCGAAGCATCAGACCAGGCTCGGGTGGCTCCATTGCAAGTGCCAACGCAGGCAAGCCGTCGGTCACAAGGTTGATCCACAACAGCTGCACGGGGATCAATGGAATTGGCCACCCAAGCAACGAGGCGACCAGCATCAACATCAATTCGCCTGCGTTACACGACAACAGGTAGATTAGAAACTTGCGGATGTTGTCATAGATCGCTCGGCCTTCTTCAACAGCGTTGACGATGGAGGCGAAGTTGTCGTCCATCAACACCATCGCTGCTGCCTCGCGCGTAACATCGGTTCCGGTGATTCCCATCGCGATGCCAATGTCGGCTGCCTTCACGGCGGGCGCGTCATTGACGCCATCGCCAGTCATTGCAACGATCTCGCCTCGATCCTTCCACGCACGCACGACTCGAAGTTTGTGCTCCGGGGCGACGCGAGCATAAACGGCGATCTTCTCGACGTTTGTCGATAACTCGTCGTCAGACATCTCATCCAGTTCTTGGCCAGTGACGACGCGGTCGGACGCCGAAGCGATACCGAGTTCTTTCGCAATTGCCATCGCCGTTGCAGGATGATCTCCCGTGATCATCACCGGCCGGATGCCCGCTTTGCGACATCGCGACACAGCCTTTTTCACTTCTTCGCGTGGTGGGTCGATCATTCCAACAAGGCCGGCAAACGTCAGACCGCTCTCGTCAATCGTTGGCTCGTTTTCAGCATCCTCGCGATAGGCCAGTGCAAGGACTCGCAAGGCGCGTGACGCCATCGTGACGTTAGCCTCCGTAATCGCACGCCGACGCTCATCGGTCAGCCCGATCACTTGGTTCTCTCGGCGTTCCGAAACGCAATTATCAAGAATTCCCTCCAGAGCACCCTTGGTGTATTGCACTCGGTGACCAGAATCGTCTTGGCACAGAACCGACAT
>JBGTAI010000081.1:0-12360 GCA_041749955.1 Pirellulaceae bacterium
GAGCAAATGATCACCCTCAACCCTCAACCCTCAACCCTCAACCCTCAACCCTCAACCCTCAACCCTCAACCCTCAACCCTCAACCCTCAACCCTCAACCCTCAACCCTCAACCCTCAACCCTCAACCCTCAACCCTCAACCCTCAACCCTCAACTCACTCCGACGGCAACCCGGCGATTGGCATTTCGACTTGGTATAGGCCCGTTCTTGCGGTGACGTACATTGTTTTTCTTTCCGCGCCTCCGAAAGTCACGTTGGCTGGTTGCTCTGGAAACGCGACGAGCCCTCGTGCTGAGCCATCGGCACCGAAGATTTGCACGCCAAGATGTGTCGTGATATAGAGATTGCCTTCGACGTCCAGAACCATCCCGTCGCCGCCGGTGGAGTCCTTGCCTTCCGGTTGAGCGAGCCGACAAAATGTACGACCGGCACTTAGCTTGCCTGGTGCATCGACCGTGTAGACCAGCATCTCAGCTTGTTGACTGGGAATGACGTAAATCGATTTACCATCTGGCGAGAGTCCGATTCCGTTCGGTGCTGCGATGTCGCCTGTCACACGACTGACTTCACCGCCGGGCGTGACGTAGTAAACGGTTTGCACGCCTTGAGGTAAAGGAGTCGGTGCCCGAAAAAGCGGATCGGTGAAGTAGATGCCTCCTTCAGCATCGATCACAAGATCGTTCGGTGCGTTGAATCGCTTACCATCGTAGGAATCCGCAATCACCGTCGCATCGCCGTTCTTTTGGTCATAGGCAACGACTCGGCCATCCATTTGACACGCGAGTAATCGTCCATTCGCGGTGACAATCATTCCGTTGGTATGCATCGAATCCGCGGTGAGCACTTCGATCTTCTTGTTGCTGGTCAACCGGTGAACGGCACTCTTCGGAATGTCGCTGAAGAACAACGTCTTGGAAGACGCGTTCCAGGCTGGGCCTTCGGTGAATTCGAAATCGCCAGAAATGACCTCGACAACACCCGTGGGTTGAATCGGATCCGCAGCTCGCGTCCTCACCGACCCCAAGATCAACGAGATGCATCCAACGATGCAGCCATAACGAACAACGGCAACGCACACAGGACTAAAACGCAAGCACATGATAAGACTCGGATTCTCGCAGGGCCAAAGGATGCCAAAGGATAATAAGCCCGCAGGCGTCATTCAACGTTGGCTCCTATTCTAGCGAGATCCCCGACGCCGGTTACTCAAGAACTTCGCGACGTAATCGCGTCAGGTACTCGAGCATCGGCCGCGGCTGGTCAGCGGAATTGATCAGACCTGAGTGGCTATAGATATGCGGCTCGCTGTCTGCCCAGCCATTCCACATGATCCCGTGCACCACATGCTTGGCGAGCAGGGTTCGAATCAGCTGGCCACCTTGCTGTAACTGCTCCAGTTCAGGTGACTTTTGCGAAGCCATCGGCGCCAAAATCTCGCTCGGCGCTAGCGCATTCGCATCCAGACCGCTTCCGCCGGGCACCGTCAATTGGACCATCAGCGGCATACCAAGGGTCGCCCATCGATCGATCATTTGACCGTAATCCACTGATGATCGCGGCATCGTCCCAGACGTCAGGTAGCCGATGTTCGTTTCAAGACCAATTCCAGCAAGACCAAGTCCACTGCGAAGTAAGGCATCGGCAAAGTGAAGTGGCGAAATTCCTTCACGGTGCTTTGCGAGATACTCACCAAAGGGCTGGTCAAAGGTCATGATCGTCGGCACATTCGGGTCGAGTCGACGAATCGTTTGCAGCATCGAAACCGCAAGCCGCATGACTTGCTCGTCATCGAGGCGCAAAGGCCCTGGCGTATTGAGCGCGGCGGCACAGTTCCATATTTGGACAGCGCCGCGGAATGTCGTTACCGTCCGTTCAACGTACGACGTGGCCGCATTCAGGAACGCATCAAAGTTGTCTTCGAGCAAATACAGCCAATGCGGCATCAATCGCTCGCGGAAGTCGATGAGTGGCCCACCGATAATCTTCAAGCCCTTGGATTGGCACCATCGCACCGTTGCCCACGTATTCTCATAGTCGAATCGCCCGGCGTCTGTCTCGATCTCAGGCCAGCTCATTCGGATCGCGGCAGTATTGAATGTCGATGCGAATAAGTCGCTGTGCGAAGTCGATTTGGTTGGAGCTGGTGGTGTGATCGAAGCACCAAACAGGGTCGTGATTTGGGGCTGGCGTTGCTTGCGAAACGAGATGGACTGGACGGCGTACGATTCGCCTAACTCTGAAAGGGCTCGTTCGAGAATCTCGATTGCTTCGATCGCAGCGGCACAACTGGCTTCGGCATCATCACGCTTTTGCGCTGCGTCGAGGAAGCGATTTGTGCCTTCATTGAGCAGCTCTTCAAACTTCTCGTTGAGCAACAACCCGGCACGCTGCCACGCGTCGGACTGGATTCGTGCGCGGTAGCAACTTCCGCGAGCGAGTTCCAACGTGAGCAAATGAGGCTGCTCTAGCGGACGAAGGCTGCACGTACTCAGCGTGCGATAGCCAGAGCCTTCGACGGGACACGTGAGATACAGCTTCCCAGACGACTCGATGCCGCGGACGACAGTGAGTCGCTCGCCATCAAAGACGCTTTTGGATTGCCAGGGGACACCCTCGATGCCACAGATATAGGCATCCTTCCAGAGGGATCGTTCGATGAATGGCCGAGCAGCTGCGGGGACATCGAAATTGAACTGCCCCATAGCGATCGACTCACCCATTTTGTGCGGAAAAAGGTCTCAGCATTCCTGGCCAAGAACCCAACGATATACAAAGGCGACGATCTCGCCGCCTGTCAAAGGCACTTATGGTAGTCCGTCGAGCCGGCCGGGGCGAGATGACAGGCGCTTGCTCGGTTGGTCAGCTTTTGGCACAGTACCGATTCGCGATTTCGATCAACCCCGAGACGGCCACGCAACGAGACATCATGTACCAATTTGACGACGCTGGTGCCCTCTTGAACACTCATTTGCCGTTGCCACGCCGAAGTGGCAAAGTGCGAGATGTCTACGATCTCGGGGATTCTTTGTTGATCATTAGCACGGATCGAATTAGTGCTTTTGACTACATTTTGCCCTCGGGAATCCCGGGAAAGGGCAAGCTACTGACGGCAATGAGCCAATTTTGGTTTGGGCTGCTTCCGATGCGAAATCATCTTCGCAGCTCGGACGTCCCCGCCCACTTGAGCCAAGAATTTGACACCGCGCCGTTGGTGGGCCGCGTGATGGTCGTCGACAAAGCAGAGGTTGTCCCGTTCGAGTGCGTCGTCCGTGGCTATCTCGAGGGTAGCGGTCTGAAGGAATACCAGCACAACCAGATGATTTGTGGCATCGAGTTGCCCGCCGGCTTGGTGCAATGCGATCGATTGCCCGAGCCGATTTTTACGCCAGCAACGAAGGCTGAAACGGGTCACGACGAGAATGTGAGTTTCGAGCGAATGCAACAAGACCTGGGGATCGAGCTTGCCGAGTCATTGCGTCGCGAAAGCCTTGCGATCTATACCCAAGCAGCAGATTTCGCCCAGCAACGAGGAATCTTGATTGCCGATACGAAATTCGAATTCGGCTTTGTCGAGGGTGAGCTAACCTTGGTCGACGAAGTCCTCACGCCGGATAGCTCGCGGTTTTGGCCTGCCGCCGAGTATGAAGCTGGGCGTGCCCAGTCCTCATACGATAAGCAATTCGTCCGTGAGTGGCTGTCCCAATGCGGCTGGGACAAGAACAGCCCGCCACCACCACTTCCTGAAGAGATTCGCTTACGAACGGCCGCTAAGTACCGCGAGGCCTTCGATCGGCTGACCGCGTAGGCCCTTGCAAGACGAAAACTTTATACCAATTGGCACTGGGCAAGGATGCCCATCGCATCGGACTTGTAACCGACATAGAACGGGCCGAACTCGGCGTACTTGGCACTTGCTTGGTCAAATCGCATCTTGTATACGATTTCCTTGAGGTACTCAGGATTTCGTGCCCAGAGCGTCACCATCCACTCCCAATCGTCAAGCCCTACGCCAACAGAGATCAGTTGGCTCACGCGACCGGCGAAGGCGATTCCGCTTTGAGCGTGCTCGGCCATCATTGAGTTCCGCCGACTAAAGGGCTCCATGAACCAGTTCGCTCCTGGAACGCGACTCTTGTTCATCGGATAGAAACACGCCGCTGGCCAATCAGGGAACTCGGGTCGCAGTCGTTGCTCGTTCATCAGCGGCAAACGTCGCTCGTATGCTGCAACCTTGGCGACCAACTCAGGCGAATCGGCAGGTGTTCCATCGGAAATCAGCCGCTCGCGATAGCGTTCGATTGTGGGAACGTATTCGCTGACTTCGCTCATGGAAACAAACGACCACGCCGGCTCGATGTATTTGCCCAATCCAGGCCCAAGAATCTTCTGGTTCACCGCTTCAACCTTCGCGGGATTTGGGTCCATCACCATGACACCAAAGTCCGCTCGATGCCCGCTCGTCCAATAAGACGCGAGCCGTTCGGGGTGATTCTCGCCAGCCAGCGAAAGTGCATCGGCGAATTGACGCTGGAGTGCTGGACTCAGCTTGGCATCGATCGCTTCACGGCGAAATCGATAAAAATAATGCGAACAATGCCAGCCGTTTTCAGGAATCGTGGTCGGCTCGGGTTGCGGCGCAGCAGCGGGACGACCGGTCGGTGGAACATTCATCGCAAAGCACAGTTGAAGGTGAGAATTGGTCACAAACGAGTGAATTCGAACACCCTCATCGTAAAATGTTCGCGGCGGAACGACGAGGCGTCTGGCCAAGAACCATCCATTCATCGCAGAAAAGATCACCGACTCAGGATCTAGCCCCGTTGAGATCTCGACAATCTAGCTACAATACGAAGAACGCTGGCCTAATGGGTGTCGGCACAGTTTTATTGTCTCTCCAGGATCCGCGATGAGTCTTGCGTCCCACTACGCAGAAAAGCGTTTGACGATCTCTTTCGAGCTTTTTCCGCCCAAAACCGAAGCAGGCATTGAGTCGCTGCTCGAAAACGTCGAACGATTGAAACAATTCGACCCAAGCTACTTTACGTGCACCTACGGAGCAGGCGGCTCGTCCCAAGCAGCGACGCTCGATGTGATCGAGAAAGTTCGCAAGCTCACCGGTCTGCCTGTCGCCTCGCACCTGACTTGCGTCGGTTCGACCGTCGACCAGCTTTGCAGCTATCTCGAAGAAGCTCAACGTCGCGGTACGGATTACATCGTCGCACTGCGTGGGGACCCACCTAAGGGCACCGAGAAGTTCGAAGTTGTCGATGGTGGCCTTCAATATGCCAACGAGCTTGTGTCGCTGATTCGCGAGCGCTACGACCATTTCGGGATCGCGGTGGCGGGATATCCCGAAGTTCACCAGGAAGCGATTGATGCGAAGACCGACCTTGAGAACCTCAAGCGAAAGGTGGACGCTGGCGCAGACATCGTCGTCACTCAATTGTTTTACGACAACGACGACTTTCTCCGGTTCCGTGACGATTGCGGTCGCGTCGGGATCAACATCCCGATCATCCCAGGCATCTTGCCAGTGACGAATTTCAAGCAAGCGCAACGTATCGCATCGATGTGCAAAGCGAGAATCCCGTCACAACTGGCTGATGCGATGAACGATACCGAAGACGAAGAAAGGCAATTCGACATCGGCGTCGAGCACGCTCGCCAACAAACCATGCACCTGATCAAGCACGGTGTCGCCGGCATCCACTACTACGTGCTCAACAAGAGCGACTCCGCCGAAAAGTTGCTCGGCGGTCTTGAGATGGTCGGCTAGTTCGACTGTAAGTCCCAAGCATCAAGCCACGTTGTTGTCGTGGCTTTCATTGAGAATTCTTGTTCGAGCCGCTCCGCCATGTCTGGCAAGTGGCCGGCGCCGTAGAAGACGGCGATGTTCTTTTTGCCAGCGGCAAGCTCTTCGCCGAGAACTTTGAACGCTTTGGCATTGCGGCCCTTGATGAGCGTATTCTCGCCATTCTCATCGTCCATGCCTGCGGTCACGATTTCAATATCAACGAGCTGACGCGCCATCGCTTGCTTCATTTTCTTCGGCCGATCATTGCTGAATAGAGCAAGCAGCACCCCAGCGTCACCGCCAGTCGATGCTTGCGAAGCCAGTCCAGCACCCATCATCCTTGCGATCATTTTCACAATGCTGTCGCCGCGGCGTTCCAAGTCTTCCACGAACTCATCGGGGCTCATGTCCGCGTGACGAAAATTCTTGGACATGTAATCAATCTTCTCGAGTTGGTACTCGAGATTGAGCATGTCCTTCATCCCGGTCTGCATGGACGCCAAAACACTCCGACGTTGCTGCAGATCCTCAGGCCGAATTCGCGTGCCGTCTGGGGCGACTAACTCGTACAGCACCACGTCATACTTCGCGAGACGATCAGTCAACTCGCGATAGTATTCTTCCTCGCCGATATGAACGACACCGACAAGGTCAACCACGCGGCCTTCGTTGGGACCGCCTTTCACGCCCTCGTAACGGACGATTGCTGTCTGCATCGCCCGCGGTTTACCGGCATCCGTGTCGTCGATGCGAGCATAGAGCGGATTATCGACCGACTCATCCTCGGCACTGGCCGCAACGACCGGTTCCGCCTCCGCAACCGCTTGGGCCATAACGCCACTGGACCAGAGACCGGCGGCAACCAGAACAACGAAAAAATGAGTCAGACGCATCGAATTGGCCTTGGGCAAAACGGAAGAATCGAAAACCGCCTCCCTGAAGGATAGGCTTTTAGCCCTGCAAGTTCAAACCTGTGGCCATGGTTTGGTTCAATCCGGAAACATCGGCGAGAATCGCAGCGGGTTGCTCGTTCGCACAAACCGCTCGCCAGGTCTCAGCATCAATTCGGAGAATTTCCTGAATCGCGTCGACTTTTGCTGGATCGCTCGTGGCTTCGGCGCGGACCAACTCTTGGCACATAAACACATACAAATCAGCAACTTGAGTGCACAAGGTGTTGTCGTGATTGGCAACGCCTCCAAGTAATTCGCCGAGCAGGTCGAGCAAATGAATCGAATGTTCATTAGCCCCTTGAACGCCTTCGCGGTACTTACGAGATAGCGATCCGGAAACTTCGATTGCACGGTCGATCAACATCAAGCGAACTCGAGCGGGACTCGCCGAGCGAACCGCATTCTCTAGGTACTCGTCTCTCGCGCTACGGTGATTAGCTGACGCCAAATTCGGGCGACGTGGTGAGTATGAAGCGGAATCATGTTGCACTTTAAGAACATCCTTGGGAAAGAGTGATCGTCCTTGATTTTTCAATAACGCCATCACGTGAGGCTCGCAAGCACTTCCGACGTGACAACACAAACACTAGTTTGATGTGCCAGTGATCGACGCGTATGACTGAATGCTATCCAAAGCCGATTGGTTTGCTTGCAGCTTAGCAATTGCCACTTCACTAGCGTTGTAGTTCCGAAGCAAGCGAGTCCGTTCATTGTCAAGCCGCTTATTCAGTGACGCGACTCGTTCATTGCCTCGCTGGATTGCCAACCCGAGACTCTCGGTACGGTTGATCAACAAACTTGAATTTGCACCCGCAATCCGGTCGGAGAGTTTTTCTAACTGTGCGATCGCTCCGGTATCTTCCTTCGTGAAGAACTCCGTCACGGCACTAGGATCGTTTTCGATCGCTGCGACAAGTTTATTCGCATCAAGGGTCAGCTTTCCTTGATCGTTCAGCCGAATGCCAACCGTGCTAAACGACTTGATAGTGCCTGCACCACGAATTTGGCCCGAAAGAAGTTGGCCATAGTTCAAATTTATCCGCAATGCTTCGCTGGTCCCGAACAGCAATCCGACCTCCTGAGTATCCGAATTAAAAAAGGTCAACGACGCGAGCTTATCCACAAGTTTGTTGTATTGATCAACAATTGTTTGAGCCGCTTTGGTCACGGTATCGGGATTGCTTTCAACCGTAATGCTGACCGGATCCTCCGAAAGCTGTTTCAGCGTTAGCGACAACCCCGTGGTGTCGTCCGTAATCACGCCATCGACAGACGACAAGAATCGCTCGGGTCCATTGTCCGTCGAGATAGAAACAAGAGCGTTTTGGCCTCGAGACGTGGTTCCAATTGTGAAATCAGGACTTGTGGTATCGATACTCAAGCGGCCTGCGTCACCGGCTCGCTTGCTCTGCAATTGCAAGCGGGCAAGCCCCGTATCGTCCGTAATAATCGACGCCGTCGCAAAACGACTGGTTTCGTTAATTCGCGTGACAATGGAATCAAGCGTATCGGTTGCCGTGAATTCAAACGAATCCAGTTCCCCACCGACAATCGCACTAACCGATTCACCGTTGATCGTTTGTGTTGTAGCCTCGCCCAAAATACCGAGAGCCTTTGCAACCCCAGCGGAGCCAAAGTCAACGACCTTCAATTTGCCACTGCCACTCGCTTTATCAACAAGCTGGATACCGTCGCCACGTTCATTAATTTTTGCTTCAACGTTGATCGCCAAGGCATTGATGCCGTCAATCAGTTCGCCGACCGTTGCAAACTGGGACACGCCTAGGTTAACGGCGCCGCTCTTTCCAGCAGAATCCGTGATCGTGAACGATCCAACTCCCGGACCGCGTCCCTGGTTCAGCGCCGTAATATTCGAGGAGCGATCAATGAATTGACGATTCAGACTCCGACCGTCCACGATGGTATCTTCAGAGTCCGCTGCAATTCCCAATGTTGATACGGTGGCGTCGCTCGAGTCGATCTTGAAGTTCACCGAAGTTCCGCCGGACAGATCACGCAAACGGAGCCCCGTACCACTATCATCCAGTTTCGCACTCAACTGCAAGCCGCTCGCGTTAATCGCATCAGCAACTTGTTGAATCGTTTTTGCGTTCGAAAGATCGACCGAAGCCGTTGCTCCGTCGCGTGTTTGAAGTTCGAGTGTCGTCAGTGGCTCCAGCCCGCTTCCACCACCCAGGTCTTCGAGCGAAGTGCCACGTAGCGGCTTCACGAAACTACGAGACGTGATCTCTCCCGAGGAGGCGTCTCCATCCACACGAAGCGTACTCGCCAGCGCCGCACCGGTTCCATCGGACAACGCGAACGTACCAGATCCACTCGTCAGGTCCTCGAAGAGGATTCGATCTTTGTTGGCAGAAAGAACTGCGCTAAATTTACCGTCTGCTTTGTCGTTGATCGCGTCAATCAACTCCCCCACAGTGGTCGGCGCGGTCGAACCCGTAGGATTGAGATCGAGACTCAGCGAAGATCCGTCACTCAGTGAAACCTTCAAGTCAGTGCCAGTACCGAACTTAACGCCAATGCTCGCTAGAGAAGTTAAACGCGCTGTGGACGAATTTGGTGGATTCAGGTCGGTGCCGCTGGCAACATCCGCGGCCACATTGATACCGTAAAGTCCAAGATCCGCAGCCGTTTCACTTTGGCCAATGTCTTCTACACGCAAATTGGAAGTGGCCGCGCCGCCCAACGCGTTGAGATCCTCGAGAGAAATCCGGTCCGCATCCGCTGTCGCACGAATCCGGATCCCCGACGCCGAGTTGATCGTATCGATAACGTCATCGATTGTACGAGCCTTGGATAGATCAACGTCCGCGGTGTTTCCCGCGCGATCGGTGATCCGAATGCTGCCGCGTTCGACCCCGCGACCTTGGTTCAGCTCACTTAGCGAAGTCGTTTGTTCCAAAAAGCCGCCAGCTGCAATTTCAATCTTGCCCGCGACACCCAAAGGTGTTTCCGATGAAGCAAAACCTCGCTGTGACTGAGCCGTATGCGTGGCTGCAAGTTGAACGGTACGAATTTCATAACTTCCCGTGGCCGCACTACTCGCAGCTTTCACAGAAAGAGCGTCAACGTTGGACGATGTCGCCTTTCTTGCTTGGAACACATCCGCATTCGAAAGCTGTTTCCCGGCAATCTGCACGCCGATCACCGCAGCCGTCAATTCGGCGATCGCGTTCTGCTGCTGGCCATACTGCGCAATCTTCGCCCGCAGACGATCACGTGGTTGGCCGCTAAACGCGATCAACTGATCAACTGTGCTCTGAATATTGGTGCCGGTAACGAGACCGACAGATGATTGTAGTCGCCCCATTTGACGTTTCGGTGGTTCGAGCAAAATCGGATTGGGAGGTGTCTAAGTTATCGGAGTTCTGACAGGTCAAAGTTGAGCCGAAGCGTGGAACATCCCTGCCCAATCACGCGAACAAGTGATCCAACCGGCGGCTGGTACCGCCAATCTTAAGAACGGCAATCCACGGTTTAGGCTAATGTTTTGTCGAGCCCGTACTGTTGCATCGCGAGGTCGACTAAATCCGCTAGATCGTGGAGCAAGTTGTTCGTCTCGGTGTCATGCTCAGAATCGATTTCACTGAAAATACGGTCTGTGATGGATTGGTATCGTGCAAAGGCATCCGCCTCGACATCGTGAACCATGATCTCATCGCGGGATTCGGGCTGATCCTCAAACGTGTTTACGGTTGTCTCGTCATCAAGATTGCTGGTGTGTGAAACAATCATCGTTGTCACCCTCCATGCACCATTGGACACCTGCAAGGGACTCGAATTGACGGACGAAGAAACCACTGGTGCGGTCGAACCCGTGGGATCGACAACCACGAATTGGGTACAGTTGGCAATTAACTGCTCCCACGTCATCGGGTCAGGATGCGTGTTTCCCCACGCGTTGAAAAGTGTAAATTTACCTGTACCGGCATCGTAGTCGGTCACTGTGTAAGCGTGACTGTTGACGAGCAACGGAGCGTTCTCTTTGCTACCAAGCGTGACTGCTCGATTCGCGTTGAGCGCATCAATCATTGCCTGTTCGGTCGGCGTCGAGAACGAGTAAGTCGTCGAGTTATAGCCCAATACTTGGGCGTTAACGTTCGACATCCAACCGCCTTCGATTCCCGTGTAGCGGTTCGTGCCGTCGCGTCCGGAGTTTCCGGTTTCATTCCATTGCGCATACGCCTTTTCGGCTAGGGCAATCCAAATTGTCGTTGAGGCGCTCGTCGCACTCAGACCGAGTCCGGAATATGCCAGCGTACCGTTCGCGAACGTTGCCAATCGACGATTGACGGTGACGTAGTCCGCAACACCGGCACCTGAGGTGAAGCCGGAACTGATCAGCCCCGAGTTATTATAAAATGATCCCAGCGTGCCGGTGTAGAATCGAACGGTGTACGTACCGTCGCCGTTGTCAATGAACATATTGCGAACGGCGTTCGGGTTCTCATTGGCAATTGAACCGAGCGACGTGACAAAATAACAGTCGCCGATGATCCCTTGTCTGGAGTCCGTCAGTGATGGCGTCGAGACAAACAGTGTCCCTGTCGACTCGCGATAGCTAACACCCGATCCGGTCAAAGCGGGTTCGTCGGCCCCTAAAAACCACTTGTCAATCAGCTTATTGAGCAATGTGGATGAGCTTCCCGCTTTCAAGTTTCCAGCCGTTTGGCCTTGGAATGTCAAGTTCGCTGGATTGGAGTTGACAACATCTTTCGCAAGCTCCTTCGCATACTCCGGAATGTGATAGATCGAGGTGCTCGAAACAAGGAATCGCAAGTCCGCTAATTCAGTGGCGTCAACTTTCCCATCAGTCCCCGCACTGCGAAGGATCTGAATCATCTCATTTCGACTAAGTACGCGATCGCCGTAGAGACTTGTCACCAGTTGACTGATTGCCGGATCCAGCAAGCCCGACTGCGGGGCTGGCGTAGTGACTTGGACATTCAATGTCGCCGAGACACTTCCGATTTTTGCAGTGACCTTCACAGTACCCGTATCGCTACCGGCGGTGAGCAAGCCTTTGCTTGTGATACTTCCCTTGGTCACCGTCCATTTGATCGACGTGCTCGACGAGATTGAATTCGGCAGATCGAATTGGTCAAAGCCCTGTACTCTCAATTGAAGCTGGCTTTTCGCTGCAACAGTATCGTTGCCGGTGACCTCCAACCGGCTCAGCTTTTGCTCGACAGTATACGTCACCTCGACCGACTTATTATTGCCAGTCGCTCGAATCTTGTAGGTTCCTGCGCGATCAAACGTCACAACGTTTGACGCCATCGTCACGGAGCCCCCAGCGGGCGCCGCCACTGATGTCCAAACAAAGCTCGGCTGTACCGTCAACGGTTGGTCAAATTGATCAAGAGCTCTCGCCGTCGTCTTATCGCTCGTCCCTGTCACCGTGACTTTCGCACCGGACGCAATCTCCTTATTCTTGGAATCCAACGCGACGACACTAGGCTCTGTCCCTAAACTGCCATTTCAAGAAATCAGCTAATGCGACAAACTTGGTTGAATTCAACTTCGTTCCCTGTTTCATCGGTGGCCACGGATGGCACGACATCGTCTAACGGACGCCCAATGGGCCTTGAT
>JBGTAI010000082.1:0-5402 GCA_041749955.1 Pirellulaceae bacterium
AATTGCCGACTTTCTCTTGTGGCACGGTACGCACAGCACTTGCGAGTTGTGCCCGACGTTGCGAGCCATCCGTCGAGGAATGATATGGTCCCGCGTCGCGACCAGTGCTTCCAGTACGATTCCAGCAGGCGTTTGCCAACGTACCCATCCAGAGCGGGAGTCGATCACGGTCCGCCAACGCATTACGGCCTTAAGCAGTACCAAGCGGCGCTCACATAAACGGCAGCGGAGGATCCGAGGCCGTATCTGACAACGCCTCCGCCTTTCTTTGCTGACTGGCTGACCCGTCGCGAACACTTCACCAGTAACCATCGTTTTGTTCCTCTTCACCGCCGTTGGCAGCCATCGGATGCCAATCCGTGCCATCTCTTCTCAAGCGTTGACTCAGGACGACGCCGACTACATTTTAGGTTGAGCAGTCCCGCCTGTATAAGGAGCATTGCCGGTGTGTAGCGATAGCGAACAACTTGCCTTAGAAACACTGCGAATGTTGGCAGTTCAAGTGAATATGGCGTCGCGCGTCCAGGTTATCCGTAGCTATATGGGACTGTGCGAAGAGCCCGAAAAGGTCTGCGACGGGTCGCTACGATTCCTCCTCCGTGCGGGGCTGATCGAGCGTGCGACCATTGAGGTGCGGACGGCCGGGCCCGCGACGAAGCCTGTGTTCGTTTGGCAGCCCGATTGGGGCGATCCAGACCGAGCTGAGCTTGAGGAACTAGCAGAGAGCCTTGCCGTTCGATGGAGCAGTCCGTTTGAAGCCGTGGAAGTGTATATAGCCTCTCGTGTGGCCGCCAATTTATTCGGAGTGCGAGGCGCTGGGGTCGGGCGCCCCTGCGAATGGAGCCATAACTTTCGACTCACCGAAGTGTTCCTCCATTACCGCGAACACTCGCCCGATTTATTAACACGTTGGGTAGGCGAAGTCGCCGTTACAAAGTGGGGAAAGCGGGTCAAGCACATGAAGGACCCCGATGCATTTCTCATGGATCAACGCGGCCAGATCGAGCGGGTGATCGAGGTTGCAGGAAAATATACGGCCGACCATCTCAGCGATATTCACCAGCATTGTGGCGGTGAAGCATATCGCCGGTTAAATGATCTGGCCGATGAGAACGGCGCCGATAGCTCACTTCATCCCTACGGTCGTAGAGAAATTGGATACGAACTATGGTAACTCCTTTCTCCGCACACGCCGACTCGGTACTAGACTTGGTCAACCGGTATCGCCTTACGACAGCCGAGATCGTTGCGGGACGGGGCCTCGCGGACGGTGACACTCTAGAATGCGCCGAACTATTGCTCAACCAACTCGTCGAACGTGACTGGCTTCGTCGCGGCATGCTTTATCCGGGCAGCCAGGAGCCCTATTATTTCCTAAGTCAGCGAGCCGCCGTAGCCCTTGGCGTAGACGCTCAGGCAGCTCACGAATTGTCGGTGGAACACCGTCTGGAACGTTACGCAATTGCCAGATTCTGTTGCCAGGGAGAACGCTTCCGCGAACTGATGACCGAGTCCGAGTTCCGTGCCCGCTTCGACGACTTGTGGCATCCCGGTCAACCTTTCCGCTACTATCTGGAGAACAACGGATCCGGAGTTCGCTTAGCCTTTCTCAAAGTCGATCTGGGAGGCCCGTCGCAATGGGACCGAGTCATCAACTCCTGTTGCCGCTTCCTGGCCAAACGCACCGAGCGGTCGCCTGTTGACCCCCGGTATCATCATCAAGCTGATCTCTTGCGAGCGATGGTGGATCAAAAGCGATTCCAAATCTCCTTGCTGGTCGCCTGCCCAGAGAAGGCGCGGTCGATCGCGGCGAGGCTCGACGCGGATGAGCTGCAAGGGCGGGCCCGCCCTCCGATTTTGCCTTATGTGGTACCAGGACTTTTTGAGCGCCTTGTGCTTGCCGGCATTGGACGTAGCTCGAAAAAAACGTCCCGTCGCCGAAAGCCGTCCCGCACGGACCGGTAATGGATTCGCTTTTAGTCATTGCGACTCAAAGGGCGACGTCAGCCCCTTTGTAACTAGCAACATGCTAGAACGATTGCATCTCTAAATGAACAGTTGCGCAAAAAGTGAGGCCCAGTTATCCTGGGCCTCGAAGTGTGACTTAGAGTCGCGTGCTAATGTGCGACATTCCCAGCGCGAGAACGCCGAGAATGAACGCTAGGAAGATAATGCGGGGCAGAATCTGCTCTCTGGCCCTCATTTTCTCATATTCACGCAACTGTTCACGTTGCCATTTTCTCGTCATGCGAGCCCGTTGCTCAAATGTCATGGTCTCCTCCATGATTGCGGGTTAATAGGACACTACGGATCGGCAAGCTGTTACCCGGCCGGTCCGCTAAAGTCCTCGTGAACCCACGCTTGAGTCAGGTGGCACGCCCATTATTTTTCCGGCTCCCGGGACCAGGAGCGATAAAACCGACGATGCGGAACTACTAAGGATTGTACTCGACGGTGGAGTGCGATCGAGGTCGGGCGGGAAATTGACTTCGACTGTCGCAGTTTGTCGCAACGGGACGTGGAGACTGTCACATCCACGTCACTTGCGTGAAGGTGATCGGGCATGATAGCGATAGAAAGAGGCGGCGTGGAGAGCTGTCATCTCCCCACGCCGCAAAACCTTTAACTATCCATTCGCGTGTAGACTCCCTCGCCGTGAGCGAGTTCGAGCCAACACTTCAGGACCCACAGGGCCTCGAAGATATGTTCGTCTCGCTCCTCGGCAGGCGTCTCCAGGTAATGTCCCAGTTCTGCCTCATAGGAATAATCCATCACGCGTTGAATAGCCTCCCAGAACATGGAAGGTAATTCGAGTCCGTACATAATACTCCGTACCAAGTTGTGTTCGGCAGTTGACAGAGGGCGCCGAACGTACCCCTCCGCGGCGGTTAGCCGTCGGGGAGAGGCAAGTCTTGCTGAAGTACTATAGAACCCCGCCATTGTTTTTCCGGCTCCCGGACGCAGGAGCGAATAAACCCGTGAAGGGTGTCAGCGCAATTATAGTCGCGGATATTGTGACGCGAGGTTTGCCTGCCGAACTGTCTGTGCGTAGCAATCCATGTCGGTAGCTGTCTCTTTAGCTACATCCACAGACACGTTAGCGCGGCAGGTCGGCGCTGCGAACTTGAAATCCCGCTTTTGTTGATGACGGGAGACCGACGCCTCTCTTAATGAATCACAAAAAGGGGAGGAGAGAACAGCTCTCTCCTCCCCTACAGAAATCATCACTCCTCTAAGATCTGATGATCCTCTAGCGTCTTCTTGAGATAGTCGTCCATCAGATCGAATGCGTACCGAAGCGAGTCATCTCGCCCCGGGCCGTAGATTCGATCGACGAACTCCAGGTTTTGGATTAAGTAAATCCGCACCTCCCACAACGCTAACCAAAAGGTTCTTGGTAAAGAGAATGTGTCGATTTCCTGTCTTGCATTGTTGTCCATACGTCCTCCATCTTGTTTTGCACGCTCCTCAGCGAGGGGCGGCGCGCAAATGGCTCATTGCCCCTCCGTGACGGACGACCGTCACGGCGAAGCAACACGACGTAAGCTCAAACAATGCAGCCCTTTGTTTTTCCGGCTCCCAGGCAAGGAGCGAACAAAACCCGAAGTTCCGGGAACGCAATTCATTCTAGGGTAGGGAAAGGTCAATCGAGTCGAGGGAGGAGAGTTCGCGCAGCTTGTCACACCATGGCGTTCGTTGTCTGACTTGCGATCACGTCGCAATGGTCTTTTCGCGATTCGCTCACGCGAGCATTCGATGTCGCGAACGACAACTTCGAACTGCGTTCGGTCGAAGCGACCTCGGCGACTTCTCAAGTCGCAGGTTCCTCAATGTGGCGCGTCACGTCCTAAATCCCGTGGGTCAACTAGGCCGACGACTCTTTACCGCATTGGAGTCGCGTAGAAATCACATTGCCGCCCTCGATCTACGGGCGGTTAGTCAGTTCGCGCGGCGGTAACAGTATTATGGTGGCATGTGGTTTGATGCGGCCTGCTGCCAGGATGGACATGCTAGCACCCCTTCGGGACAATGGATCCCGCGATGGATTGGCTGTCTTTCAGGCGAGGTGGGCGATGATCGGGAAGTTCATTCGGATCAGCGATGTCGGAAATTTCCGCCGCTGCATGGGCGGGGGAGATACGACCCTCAACAAGCTGAATCTGGTCCACGGCTACAACGGCATGGGGAAGTCTACCCTGTGCTCGATTCTCCGGTCGCTTAAGTCCAACGATCCGAGAATCATCACTGAGCGGAAAACGCTCAACGGTGACGGAGATCCGCACGTCCATATTCGCTTGGACGGGAGCAACGCGGAATTCAAGAACGGTGCTTGGTCGGCCAACTATTCACAGCTCGAAATCTTCGATGCGGATTTCGTCACGTCCAATGTGTATTCGGGTGATGCGATCACGCATGACCATAAGCGGAACCTCTGCACGGTGGTTCTTGGCGCTGAGGGCGTGAAGTTGGCCGATGTCTGCGTTACTCTGGATTTGGATGAGCGGGAGGCGATTAAGACGCTCGGCACGGCCGAGGGGGAAATCAAAAAGCTGATTGACACGAAGGTCGTGAATATTGACCTGTTCATCGGTCTGGCCGAGGACGCCGAGGTCGAACAGAAGGTCAAGGACAAACAGGGCGAATTTCACGTCATCAAAGACGCCGTTGAGATTCGGGCGAAGGCGGCGCTCTCCAAGGTCACGCTTGCGGCCGTCCCGGACAATCTGGTCGCATTGCTCGCAAAGAAACTCGATGACGTGTCGGATGAGGCCGAGGCCACAATCCGCGCTCACGTCGAATCCCATAGAATGCAAGTTAGCGGCGAGGCGTGGCTATCCGAAGGCCTTGGCTATGTCGCAGATGAAAAGTGCCCGATGTGCGCTCAGGCTCTCGGTGCTTCCCCGATCATCAAGCCGCTGCGGGCGTTCTTCGGGCAGGCGTACGCCGACTTCAAGGGTGAATTGTCAACGCTCAATATGACGTCAAGCGCTGTCGGCAACGACAAAGCGATGATCGTCGTTCAACGTAGCATTGCCGGCAATGACGGTCTCCTGGAATTCTGGAAGCGGTATGCGAAGGCCAAGGTTCCATCCCTATCGTTTGACACGCGAATTCAGCCTGCCGCGGCGGCGTTGAAAAATTCACTTGATGCGCTGCTCAAGAAAAAGCTCGCCTCGCCCCCTGAGTGCCTTGAGATGACGCCGGAGGCAACCGCGGCCATTGCAGATTGGGCAAAACTGAGGGAGGAGGTCGCCGTCTATAACCCCGCATTATTCACCACAACCTTCACCGATCATAGAAACCATCGCGTGACCCGCTGCGTTTAAGGGTTATCACCAACCAACTCAAACGCCGGGCAGGATCACGCGATGGGTGAACACCAGGGTACCCTATTCGAGCCC
>JBGTAI010000083.1:0-7779 GCA_041749955.1 Pirellulaceae bacterium
CTCAACAACTTCCTCGAACGAGCTTTGACGTTCAATCCAGACGGTGTCTTGAAAGGCGCGGAATCGATCACGATTGTGGGAACCTACGCCTACATTTGCTGTGACGCCGGATTGGTTGTCGTCGATCTTGATGACCCGACATGCCCCAAGGTTACAAGTGTCTTGGGCCATGATCATCACCTCGATCACCCTCACTCGGTCGCAGCACAATTCCGGTACGGTTTCGTGACTGATCACCACGGGGTGAAGGTCCTCGACATGACGGATCTCGGTCATCCGCACGTGGTGCACGAAGTGGAACTCGAAGACGCCCACGGATTGTATGTTGGCCGTACCTACGCGTACGTCGCTGCTGGCAAACACGGTCTTGCGATCCTAAATGTCGAGAACCCGCTCGAAGCCTACGTCGACCAAGTCTACAACCCTGGTAATTGCATCAACGATGCTCACGATGTCCAGCTTGGGATCACGAACGTCAGCCAATTCGCGTATGTCGCGGACGGCAAGAACGGCTTGAGAGTCATTCAACTCACGAGTCCAGAAGTTCCTGGCAACGACGGTTTCAGTCCGCGACCGATGCCGTTCCTCGTCGCCACATTCAAGATTCCCAAGGACGGACACGCGCTCGCCATCAGCCGCGGCATGGACCGCGACCGCGCTGTTGACGAGAGCGGAAATCAAATCGCTGTCTTCGGACGTGTCGGAGCGAGACCACTTGGAAAAGAAGAAACGGAAAAGATGTACCGTCGCCCCGACGGCAGCCTCTGGTACACCAGCGACGACATCTTCGATCCAAACTTCTATCGTTACCCCGCCAATCTCGTCGAAGCGGCAAACAAACCGAGCGTTCGCAAGTGATTGCGAAGTTGAGCCTCGCTCACTGGCGCGTGAACGCAAATCCGATCTTACACCAAGACGTCGTGGATCACTTTCCCAGCGACGTCGGTTAGCCGGAAACTGCGACCGTTGTGGTAGTAGGTGAGGCGTTTGTGATCGAGGCCGAGAAGGTGCAACAGGGTGGCGTGTAAATCGTTGACACTCACTCGATTCTCCACGGCGGCGTACCCAATCTCATCCGTTTCGCCGTAACTGACGCCGCCTTTCACACCAGCTCCCGCCATCCACTGCAAGAATCCGTTGGGGTTATGGTCGCGCCCGTTTCCATTCTGGGACACAGGCATTCGCCCAAACTCACCGCCCCAAATCACGAGCGTTGACTCCAGCAATCCACGTGCCTCGAGATCAGCCAGCAAACCGGCGATCGGTACATCCGTCGCGGCGCAATGCTCCGTGTGGTTCTCCGCCAACTTGCTGTGTGCATCCCATTCGCCGTCGCTATAGACCTGGACAAATCGCACGCCGCTCTCAACCAACCGCCGAGCCATCAAGCACTTGGAGCCGTATGACTTTGACGCTGGATTGTTGATCCCATACATCGCGTGCGTCTGCTCAGACTCTTTCGATAGATCAACGACATCCCGAGCCTCGGTTTGCATCCGAAACGCCAATTCGAAAGATTGCATTCGAGCCACGAACTCCGCTTCACCGTCGTGCCGCTTCAAGTGCTCGTTATTGAGCTTGGCCATCAAGTCGAGCTGGGCACGTTGATCCTGTTCATTCACCTGAGGTTGACGCTTCAAATTCAAGATCGGTGTCCCCTGAGAACGAAACAATGTGCCCTGGTAACTCGTCGGCAGAAACCCAGATCCCCAATTGTGCGGGCCGCCTTTCGCTCCCTTGGTATTTCCGAGAACCACATAACCGGGCAAGTCTTGGTTCTCGGTACCAAGTCCATAATTGATCCAGGCACCAGCGGTCGGAAACCCTGGTCGCGCCAATCCACTGTTGATCTGATAGATCGCTGGGACGTGATCATTGGACTCGCTGTAACAGGATTTGATGAACGCCATCTTGTCGACGTGCTTGGCGACATTCGTGTACTTCTCACACACCGCTTGGCCGCACTCACCATACAGCTTGAACGAAAACGGCGATTTCATCAGCGGCCCTGGATTGCCGTTGAACGCTTTGATGTCAGTCTTCTCACCGTCGCGGCGTGTTAGCTCGGGCTTCGGATCGAACATGTCCACAGCACTCGGGGCTCCCTCCATGAAAAGCCAAATCACAGCCTTCGCTTTCGCCGGAAAGTGACCTTGCCGCGGAGCCATCGGATTGAGTGAATCCGCTTCGTCGGCGAGTAAGCGTTCGTCGCTGAGCAACTTTGCCAGCGCGAGCATGCCGGCACCACCGCCAGCTCGCTTGAGCCACTCGCGTCGACCAAACGGCTGTAAAACGCGTCCGCAAGGAAAATGACTATTCATGGTTTTGTTTCGAGAAATCGCGATTCAGTAGATTGTGATGACAGAAACACGCTTTGCGAAAAGCCGCTTCAGTCGACATAGATAAATTCATTCAGCCCGAATAATGCCTGGCAATAATCGGCTACTGCTTCGAGTCGAGCTTCCAACTTATCACGTTCTTTCCTGGCTTCACTTTGAGCTTGAATGAACGAAATGGATGCTTGGGTTTCGCTGTCGCTAGGAAGCCGCGAGAACGCGAGACCGAACGAATCTTCAACGAGCTTCGCATCGTCATCGCCACAATCACCAAGTAACCGCTTGGCAAAATCCGTTGCACAAGCTCGGACGAACCGATCATTCAGCATCGCCATCGCCTGGGGAGCAACCGTCGTGTTTTGTCGGCGAGAACAACCTACGAGCAAATCAGGCCGATCGAAGGCTTGAAACAACGGGTAAGGCACGAGACGCTTGTGGAACATATAGACGCTACGGCGGCGAGTATCCGCGTTATCCGGCGCGTCATTGGGATAATTACCACCCTGGATATTCCGAGCCAAATTGGCTTCCGGAGGAATGTAGGGCTTAAAGCTTGGACCAAACGCTTGCAAATTCAGCGTTCCCGAAACCGACAACATCGCATCGCGAAGCGCTTCGGCCTCGAGTCGCATGGGCGTCATCTTCCACAACAATCGATTGTCTGGATCCACTTTCATCGCATCGAAGTCTCGTTCCCCTCGCGGCTCCCAACGTTCAGCACCTTGTTGGTAAACAGCACTGTTGAGAATCATTCGTTGCAACCGCTTGAATTGCCAACCATTTGTGACGAAATCATTTGCAAGGTACTCGAGCAACTCTGGATGCGTCGGCGCTTCCCCGCGAACACCAAAGTCATTCTCCGTTCGCACAAGACCCTGTCCAAAGTGATGCTGCCACAGTCGATTCACAATCACTCGAGCCAACAACGCACCTCCACCAAATTCAACGTCCGTGATCCACTCGGCCAACGCACGTCGCTGGAAGGTACTCTCCACTTTTGGTGAAACGGACTTTGCGTCTGTCCAGTACTGCTCCGCATCACGGCCAGCACTCAGCATCTCTGGAAACCCAATGTTCACCTCAAGCTCACGATCAAAAAAATCACTGCGTCGGAATAGCCAGGTCGTACGAACGTTTGCGTCAAAGTCCTTGAAAAATAGCCCGTCCTCTCCGTTAGGAAGCTTCCCTGATTTACGATCGCCACTGTGAAAAACACTGAGCAACCGATAATACTCGCGAGCTGAGAATGCATCGTACTTGTGATCGTGGCATCGCGCACAGCCAACCGTGATGCCAAGCATGCTCGTCCCGAGTGTCGAGACCACATCGTCCAACTCGTTGTAACGATTGAACAGCCGCTCTTCCTCAATGAACTTTTCTTCTAGTTTTGAATTGGTACCGGCCGTAAGAAACCCAGTCGCTGCGACGGCAACGGGGTTGTCGGGTTCATATTCGTCGCCAGCGATTTGCCAACGCACGAAGTGATCGAACGGCATGTCATCGTTCAACGCATGAATAACAAAATCGCGGTACCGATACGCACTCGGTCGATCACGATCAGATTCTTGGCCATCGCTCTCCGCAAATCGAACTAAGTCCAACCAATGCCGCGCCCATCGCTCGCCATAGTGCTGGGACGACAGCAGTTGATCCACCAACGACCTCACCGCTTGAATCGGGTCCTCGCCGTAACGGGACACAAACGTTTCCACTTGCTCTGGCGTCGGCGGCAAACCGATAACATCGAAATAGATCCGACGCGCTAATGCATTTGGAGCAAGTGGCTTCGAAACGCCGATTTCGCTCTTAATCAATTTCTCCGCAATGAACACGTCGATGCTCGTTCGTGTCCAAACATCGCCATCCCTGCGAACTGGCGCTTCGGAATGCTTGAGTCGTTGGAAAGACCAGTGTTCACGAGCTTTCTCCAATCTTGGATCCAACACGTCCACTCCCGCAGGCCAAGTCGCACCCTGATCGATCCAAGCCCGGAGGATTCCAATCTGCTCTGCGTTCAAGGGCTGCTTGTCATCTGGCGGCATCATTCGATCTGGTTCAACACCTGAAACAAAATGCACCATGGAACTGCCAAGACTATTGCCACGCACAAGCACCGGCCCGTGCTCACCGCCTTCCATCGCCCGCGCTTTGATCGCGAGATTCAAATTCCCTTCTTCGTTTCCTGCGGAATGACATTCGTAACAGTAGGCTCTCAAGATCGGCTGGACGTCGTTGACAAAATCAACGCTTCTTGCAACTGGCGACGGCACTTTCTCAGCCAACACGGGATCTTGGTCCGCACCCGCCGCATAATTCTGTTTCACTTCGCCAGGCGTCAGCGCACGACTGTAAATCGCGACTAAGTGCAACTCGCCCAGCCACGCGCGGTCACTCGTCGCTTCGTTCGCCACCAGCAAATGAAAATCATCATCCCAATTCGACAGATCACCTGCGACGGGTTGCGAGACGATCGCGTCGGCGTCGACATACAAAACCGCATTGCCGGTCGAGTCGCGAGTGTAGACGACATGCACAAGCTCCGTCGAACATGTCCCGCTCCCAGACACAATCGGCGGAGTTCCGTTCACACTTGTTGAATTGGTCCTTACACGAACTTCCCATGCGTTTGCCGCTTGCCCGAGCGTGACATTGCGATTGCTCGTGTCCGAAGAGATCGACACGATACGAGCGGGGCCTGATTGGTTGTCGTTCGCCGGCTTGACCCATGCTTCAATCGACAATTCCTTCGACTGAACGATCGACTGCTGAATCTTTTTCGCCGGACGACCCGACTTGATCAATGTCTCGTTCTTGAGCGTCACGAACCCACGTGACCACTGGACCTTGTTCACGTCAGTGATCGTTAAGTCCAACGACTCACCGTTTCCCGAGCGATCGTGTACCACATCACCCTCACCTTCATCAAAGGCATACAAAACCTGTAAACCATCGGTGACGCGATTTGATTCTGCCCAGGCATTCAGGGACGGAATTAACAGGAACAGGCAAAACAGTGACTTGCACATAACTTCACTTCAACGGCCCAACTCAACGAAAAGACGATTGCTCAGCAATAATCCGCAATATCTTACCAGATCCTTCTTGGGCATCTGCCACCAGTAGAAGATCCTGTGACGGGGCAATTTTGGACGTAACGTTTTCTTGCGGTGTTCGCGGCGGGAGCCTACCATGGGGGTGTGTTTGCCAAGGCAGACACACGGCCTGCCAAAATCCCACCCCTCACTTCGATTGGCTAACGCGTTACCGTGCGTCTCGTCCTTTCCATAGCCGCAGTGATGCTTTTGATGGCCGTGCCTTGCGCTGCCAAAGATGCCGTCAGCTCGATTCTTCAACAACACTGCGTGCGTTGCCACGGTTTGGACGGAAAAGTCAACGGCGAGGTCAACTTGCTCGACATTGACGATTCCAATTCGTTAGTCGCACGAACTGAATTGCTTCGTGAGTTAGTGAATGTCATCGAGCATCGCGAAATGCCGCCGGAGGATGAACCTCAGCTGCCCTACCCAGAACGAATGGCAGTGCTAACGCAGCTCCAAGCATTGCTGCACCAATCGGTTGCTCAACAGAAGCAATTGAGTCACGCACCCGTGCGGCGAATGAACCGCTTCCAGTACAACAATGCGGTCACAGATCTGTTCGATCTGAATTGTGTCGTGTTCACGCTCCCTGAACGGATGATGCGTGAGCACAAAAACTACTTTCGACCTGAAACAGGCGTGATGCCAGAAACGGTTGTTGTTGGCAGCCGACCGCTTGGCAAGTCCCAGCTTATCGAACCTCGACTCGATGGCGTCGCAGCGTTTCCACAGGACTTGCGCGCCGAACATGGTTATGACAATCGTGGCGATCACTTGTCTTTGTCGCCGCTGCTGATGGAGTCTTTCTTGAAACTCGGCCAGTCGATCACGCAAAGCCCCGACTTTACGCCAAAACGGGTCGGCATTTGGAAAGAGTTCTTCGCACAGCCAACCTTGAACCAAGACGAGAATCTCGACGAAGAAATTCGCCGCCGACTGCGACCGTTCTTGACTCAAGCGTTTCGCAGACCTGTCGATGACGCCAGCCTGGATCGTTACGCATCGTTTGTCACGACCCAAATCGAAAAGGGTGCCGAGTTCACGGACGCGATGAAGGCGGTTGCTGCGGCAACGATCGCTTCACCCAAGTTCATCTACTTGTACGACGAAGCAAATGAGAACGATTTGCGAGAGTCGCTTAATGATTTTGAGCTCGCGTCACGGCTATCGTTCTTTTTGTGGGGCAGTATCCCTGATCCAGAGCTCATCGATCTGGCACGTGAATCCAAACTCAGTGACACAGAAACGCTTGCCGCGCAAGTCGACCGAATGCTGCGAGATAAGAAACTAAAACGATTCTGTGATAGTTTCCCGGCACAGTGGCTGCAGCTGGAACGCATCATCTCTTCGATGCCCAATCCAGAACTATTTCCGGATTTCTATTTCTCCAAGTACCGCCAGAGCATGCACATGATGCTCGAGCCACTGTTGTTGTTCGAAGCGGTGCTGATCGAGAACCAGCCCATCACGCAATTCATTGACTCTGACTTTACTTATCGATCGCATCTTTTACGCAAAGCTTATAGAGAAGACCTTTCGCTTGAGAAGGGTCTAAAAAACCGCGGGGGCGAAGTGACCACGTTGACGTTTGATCGGCTTCCGATCCGCGATCGACGTTATGGCGGCATGATTACGAACGCCGCTGTGATGACGATGACCTCGGGGCCCGATCGGACACAACCTATCACTCGCGGTGCATGGATGCTGTCAGTGATCTTCAACGACCCGCCTGAACCGCCACCTGCTGACGTCCCGCTACTGGCCGAGAAACCTGCTGAGGATGAATTGCACCTGACGCTCCGCGAGCGATTGTCGATGCACCGCGAACGAGCCGATTGCCGTGGCTGTCACGAGAAAATTGATCCTCTCGGTTTCGCACTGGAGAACTTCGACAGCGTGGGGAACTGGCGAGAGAAATACGAGAACGATCGAGATATCGACATGGAAGGTGAACTATTCCGAGAACACTCATTCAACGATCTGCTCGAGTTCAAGGATGCAATCTTGGCTGAGAAAGACCGATTCGCCAAAGGCTTCGCCGGACATGTGCTATCGTTTGCACTGGCACGACAACTCGATGCGTCCGATTCCATCACGGTGGACGAGATTGCGAAAGCGACCGTATCCAACGACTACCGCATTCAAACGGTGATCAAGCAAGTCGTGCTGAGCGAGCCGTTCCGAAGCAAATCGAACTCCAATTTGAGACCTAGTGCGTCATCCAGCCTAAGAATTGGGGTTGGTTGATTTGCTTAAATTAGCGGAAACTTTCGTCAACACACGGAGGTTTCCAATGATCAAAAAGTATATCGTCCGACTCTCGGATGAAGAACGCCAAGTTTGTC
>JBGTAI010000084.1:0-66600 GCA_041749955.1 Pirellulaceae bacterium
AACGTCCTGACAAACTTGGCGTTCTTCATCCGAGAGTCGGACGATATACTTTTTGATCATTGGAAACCTCCGTGTGTTGACGAAAGTTTCCGCTAATTTAAGCAAATCAACCAACCCCAATTCTTAGGCTGGATGACGCACTACGCTCGAGTGCGAAGTGAATTGCTTGTCGCCATGGATTGCTGGACGGAAGCCAAAGTCCCGGCGGGCACACTCGACAACAAAGAACGCGTCTACGAACTTCGACTCTACGAAAGCCCAAACGAGCGACTCGGTGCGACCAAAGTTGACATGTTCAACGCAGGCGAAGTGCCAATTTTCTTGGACTGTAAAATCCAACCGATTTTCATCGGCCAAGCCGTCATCGGTCCGCAAACACCCTCGCTCACGTACTTGACCATGTATCCAAACGAAGAAGCACGCATCGAAGCTTGGAAAGCCTTTCGTGCACACCCGGATTGGAAGGTTCTCAGTGCCGAAGTGAAGTACGCTGGGACCGTGTCGCACATCGACAAGTTCATCATGGTCGCAAAGCCATACTCAGAAATGTAAAAGTCTTGCGAATGTAACGATTAGTTGGAGGGGCAAGGGAGCCTCGCAAGTAAACCGAGCCGCTCCCCGCTCCCCGCATGCTTTTGTGGCCGCTAGGATTGCCGTCATGACACCAATGATGAAGCAATATCACGAGGCAAAAGCTGCCTGTGGCGATGCACTCTTGTTCTTCCGAATGGGCGACTTTTACGAGCTCTTTTTGGACGACGCGAAGGTCGCCGCGCGGATCCTCGGACTGACCCTCACCAGCCGCGATAAGGATAGTGAGAACCCGACTGCCATGGCCGGGTTCCCCTACCATCAACTCGACTCGTACCTGCACAAGCTCATTCACGCTGGCTACCGAGCCGCTGTTTGCGAACAAGTCGAGGACCCGAAGCAGGCCAAAGGACTGGTACGTCGCGAGATCACGCGGCTCGTCAGCCCCGGGACGCTCACCGACGATGGCTTACTCGATCCACGCGAGGCCAATTTCTTGGCCGCGGTTTTCTTGCCGCCAATCAAAGGTGCGGCGGGTAAGTCGAAACCTGATCCAGGCACAAAGGTAGGCATTGCGTGGGCGGAGCTCTCCAGCGGCCGTTTCGAATCAGGAACCTTCCCGTACTCAAGGATCGAAGACGAGCTAGCGAGAATCGGTCCGGCGGAAGTTATCTACCGCGAAGATGACGCACGCTTCACACCAGACACGACCGCACCTTGGTCATGGACGCGGCGGCCGGCTTGGTCGTTCGCGGAAGAACCCAGTCGGCAATCGCTATGTCGCCAATTCTCCGTTCACAATCTCGAAGGCTTCGGGTTCGACGAAGACGATTCGCCAGCGATTTGTGCCGCGGGAGCCGTGCTGACGTATTTACAAGAAACACAACCCTCCGGACTCGACCACTTTCGAACGCTGGCGTCGCACCAGCGAACACCCGTACTCCAAATCGACGCATCGACGCGCCGCAGTCTCGAAATCACTCGCACGATCCGAACCAATTCGCGAGAAGGATCGTTGCTCGATGTGATTGACCGCACGTCGACGCCGATGGGATCCAGACTCTTGGCGGATTGGATCGCGGCACCGCTCGTGAACATGGACGAAATCAATGGAAGGCTAGATGCCGTCAAAGAGATCGTGAGCGACACGAAACTGCGTAGCGACATCCAGTCGACTTTGAAAGAGACCTACGACCTAACACGGCTGCTCGCAAGAATCGCGACATCCCGTACTGGCCCGCGCGACTTGCAACAGGTCGCCTGTACGCTCGCCGGTTTGCCCAAGCTCAAGGCTCGTTTGACCGATCGAGCCGCAGCGATCCTGTGCGACATCGAAGCTGAATTACATTTGTGCCCAGAACTCAGATCCAAGCTCGAGTCCGCACTCAATGACGAGTGCCCACTCAACGCATCCGACGGCAACTTCATCCGCAGCGGCTATGACTCGCAACTCGACGCGCTTCGCGAACTCGCCAAGGGCGGGAAACAATGGATCGCCAATTACCAGCGGAGCCAAATCGACAGTACGGGCATTACCAACATGAAAGTTGGCTACACCAAAGTCTTTGGCTACTACCTCGAAGTCACCAGCGCCCAAAAAGACAAAATACCGACGCACTTCATTCGCAAACAAACGCTCAAGAATTGCGAACGCTATATCACTCCAGAATTAAAAGAGTACGAAGAAAAAGTACTCTCCGCTGACGACCAAGCCTCCTCGCGTGAACAAGAATTATTCCACGAGTTGCGAGTCGCGACGCATGCTCATTTAGCGATCTTGCAACGCGTCGCGGCGGCGATGGCGGAACTCGATGCACTCACGGGCCTTGCCGAGATCGCAGCCCAACGTCGCTGGATTCGACCGCAACTCACCGACGACTCCGTCTTGCGCATCGAAGCCGGACGCCATCCCGTGCTCGACATCACGATGTCGCAAGGTGAGTTCGTACCCAACGATTGCGTTCACTCGCCTGAATCTGGAATGATCTTGCTGATCACAGGTCCCAACATGGCCGGTAAGAGCACGTACATTCGCCAAGTCTCGCTCATCACATTGCTCGCTCAAGCCGGCTCGTTCGTGCCAGCGGAGAAAGCGGAGATCGGAATCGCCGATCGCATCTTTGCTCGCGTCGGTGCGAGCGATGAACTGAGCCGAGGACAAAGTACGTTCATGGTCGAGATGGTCGAGACCGCTCGCATTCTCAACACAGCGACATCACGTAGTCTGGTTGTCTTGGACGAGATCGGACGAGGCACCAGCACCTACGACGGACTATCGCTTGCCTGGGCAATCACCGAACACTTGCATGAACAGATCGGTTGCCGCACCTTGTTTGCAACTCACTACCATGAGCTGACACAGCTGCAAGAAACGTTGCCTCGAGTCGCAAACTTAAATGTCGCAGTACGTGAATGGAACGATGAAGTCGTCTTCTTGCATCGCATCGTTCGCGGCGGGGCCGACAAGAGTTATGGAATCCACGTCGCGCGCTTAGCCGGTATCCCGCGAAGCGTGAACGAGCGTGCGAAGGACGTGTTGGCTCAACTCGAAGCCAATGGCCGCGACGCGTTCGATCGACCGACCATCGCTCCGCCTTCTGGCTCTGGAAACACATCTGGAAAAGGCAACTATCAATTGACTCTGTTCGGATTTGCGGATCACCCCCTCTTGGATGAAGTCCAAAAGCTCGACATCGACGCCATGACGCCGATCCAGGCGATGCAGTTTCTCCAGACGGCGAAGCATCGACTCAACAATCCTACCGCGAGCGACTGACCCAAAACGAAATTTGAAAAAGTTTTCGTGCAGTGACCAGACGTGTCATCGGTGCTGACGATAATTGGGTCATGAGCACAACAACAACCCCAGCCGAATCTGTTTCACACACCCAATCCACCACAGAAATCGCTCGAATTTTGCGGCGAGCGATGGGGAATCCAGACGAACTCGTTGTCGAAATGCAGTACGCCGATAGCAAGGGGAACGTCACCCACCGGACGATCAGCCCCATTCGGTTCGTCGGATCCGACCGTGTTTTGGCGTTGTGTTTATGCCGCGAAGAACCACGACAGTTCTACCTCAACCGCTGTGACTCAGTCCGACTTTTGCGGGCCGAAGACGTCCTGATGCCGATCGCGATGGCGTAGGTCGCGGCTTTTATCGAGTTGACGCGGGGGCTATCCTTACTCGTACCCGGAAACATCCGATTCCGGAAATCATGCGAAGCCCGCCCTCAAGCAGCCAACACCCACTGTGAACACCTCTGTCCCACTCGCTTCGGAAATTCGATGCGAATCGGTTGGGCTGAAGTTTCCTGATGGCACGCGTGCGGTAGACGACGTGAGCTTGCGAATCGCTGCCGGCACGATCGCTTCGTTGGTCGGCCCGAGCGGTTGCGGCAAGACGTCTCTCTTGCGTTTACTTGCGGGACTCGAACGACCATCCAGCGGCGTGGTTGTTCTGGATCCGGTGGTTTCCGCAGCAGCCGGCGAGATTGCATTTGTGTTCCAGCAGCCAGCGCTTTTGCCATGGCGGACGGCGATCGAAAACGTGATGCTGCCTCTTGAACTCACAGGTCGCGTTTCGGCAAGCCAGCAGCGTGAACTCGCTTCTGAATTGCTTGCCGACGTCGGCCTTTCGGATGCGCTAAACAAACGACCGACCGAACTTTCTGGCGGAATGCGGATGCGAGTGTCGATCGCACGAGCGCTAGTGACTTCGCCGCGAGTGCTGCTGCTCGACGAACCGTTTGCGGCGCTCGATGACTTGCTTCGTGGACAACTCGGTGAACTGCTACTCGAACTCTGGACGCGGCGACGATTTACTGCGGTGATGGTAACGCACAACATCGGCGAAGCGATCTTGCTTTCCGACCAAGTCATTGTGATGCGATCGGGCAAGACCCAAACCCCGCGAGAGAATCCGCTGCCACAACCACGCAGTGACTCGCTGCGACGCACACCCGAGTTCGGTGAGTTTTATGGTGTCCTCTCCGACTCCATGCGAGGAGCATCATGAAATCCGAACGACGTGGAAGCGACTCAGGCGGCTTGCTCGTGCAAATCGTTTCTGTGGTAGCAGTCGCCTTGGGAGGATTGGCTATTTGGATGCTGGTGCTTCGAGTGTTTGACCTGCCACCGATTTTGCTGCCGTCGCCACTGCGTGTCTTTCAAGCAGCGATGCAAAAGCGAAACGAGTTGGCTCTCGGAATGCTAAGCACTGGCATTGCCGCCACGGTCGGTCTTGTCACTGCGATTGTGATTGGATGTTCAGCTTCTGTTGTATTCAGTCAATCACGAACGATACGCCGAGCCTTTTTCCCGTATGTGATTTTTCTTCAAACAGTTCCCATCGTCGCGATCGCGCCGCTGTTGATTACGTGGAGTGGTTACAAATTTCGCACTGTCGTGATCGTGACCGTGATCATCTGTTTGTTTCCGATCATCAATAACGTCACCGCGGGATTGATGACGATCGAGCGAGAATTGGCTGACTTATTTCGTCTTTACGGCGCGAACCGGGCAAAACGACTTTGGAAACTGCAGATCCCTTCGGCGGTGCCGTACTTGGTACTCGGAGCAAAAATCAGCAGCGGTTTGGCCGTGATTGGTGCGATTGTGGCTGAATTCTTCGTCGGAAACGGCACAAGTTCTTCTGGACTGGGAAGCCTGATGACCGATTGGCAAGGGATGCAAAAAACAGATGCGTTGATTGCCGCCTTGTTTCTTTCGACACTTCTCGGTTTGCTATTGTTTGGAAGCGTTCACTTGGTTGCACACTTCCTATTGCGACGTTGGACACGACCGGAAACTTCAACCTGGCAAAAGTCATGAACAAATTTGGCACATTCTTGCTTCTCAGTTTCGTCTGTATTCTGGGTTGCGGACGAAGCTCCGAAACGCCCATTCAAACAGTCGTCACCGACGATGGGAAAACACTCACCAAGGTGAGTGCTCAACTCAATTGGCATCCCGAGGCGGAACATGGCGGCTTGTATCAAGCGGTCGCGGACAAGACCTTTGAAGAAGCTGGCTTCGAAGTCGACATCGTCCCCGGCGGGGTCGGCACCCCGATCGCGTCGGAATTAGTTCTCGGCCGCAGCCAGTTCGCGATCACGAATGCAGACGACGTGGTGCTGTTTCGTGAACAAGGTGCTGATATCGTTGCCGTTCTCGCCACAATGCAGAATCATCCTCGGTGCATTATCTCCCGCGCCGACAGTGGTGTGAAAACCTTTGAGGACTTGGCCGGCAAAACATTCCAATGCGGTGGTGGTCGTCCTTACCTGACATTCTTGAAAGACCGTGGGCTGCTCGACAATGTCCAACAAGTGCCTTACCACAACAGCATCGCGACGCTTGTGAGTGATCCGAATGTGGTGATCCAAGGCTACTCGTTTGCCGAGCCGTTACTTGCTCGCCAGCAAGGCGTCGAAGTGAACTTGCTCATGGTGAGCGATCTTGGGTGGAACCCGTATTCGAGCGTACTCGTCACGACGGGTGATCTGATTCGCGAGAACCCGGAACTGGTCCGTCAATTTGTTGCCGCAACGCGAGCCGGTTGGCAACACTACATCACTGACCCAACACTGGGTAACCAGATGATCCTCGCCGCAAACTCCCAGGGCATGACGGCTGAGGCGCTCGAGTTTGGAAGCCAAGAACTTCGCCCGCTTGCGATGCCTGAGGGTGTCGCACTGGAAAGTGTCGGTACCATGACGAGCGAACGCTGGGATACGCTTGTCAGTCAAATGGTCGAAATGAAATTAGTCGATGCAGCCAACGTGAAAGGGGCCGACTGCTTCACGACGCAATTCCTGGAGTGAGCCAGCTTGAGTGAGCCGGCTGGAGTGAGCCGTTTCGACTTAGTCGCGTACTATGCGGCGCGACGAACGGCTGGGGTCGGACCGATGTGATGACCGAGAGTTTCGATCTCCAGCTTCAACAGTTGTCGGCTGACCCATTCGGCAGTCGGACGCTGTTTGGGCTGTTCGCTCACCATGTGTTCGACAAGTTCAACCACTGGCGAAAGCATACGATCCGTAGCCGCTTCGACTTGAGCCACCCAAGACCACAGCACTCGACCGAGCGCAAAGATATCGCGACTGGAATGAGCCGGACCGTCGGCCGCGAGTGCTTCTGGTGATGCGTAGGTGCGTGATCCACGAAACGTCTTGTCCGACGGTTCGCCGATTCTTGCTGCGAACCCAAGGTCAACAACGGTAACGTGCCCGCTTGGCGCCACCATCAAGTTTTCTGGCTTGACGTCTTGGTGCACCCAACCAGCGGAATGCAGTGCCGAGAGACCTTGTGCCGCTTGCCGCGTCCACCACAAAGCGACAGGCAACGTCACGGGCGCATCTCCCTGTAAGTGCTCGCTCATCGTTGCACCTTCCAATCGCGGCATCACGATGTAGGGAACCGTCCCACTTGTCGACGCGTCAAGCACTGCAACCAAGTTCGGATGCGCAGCAGCATTCGCCGCGAGCACGAAACGCTCGATTTGCTGGCGGGACTCTGTACCCTGATTCGCATGACTCTGATTCACACAGAGACCTCGCTTAAGGACGTAGTCCCATCGTGGGCTCCCCATCGCGTCGGCCGGTTGCGCCAGATGCAATTCAGACCACTCGGTGGCATGCAAGCTTTGACCCAAACGCCAGATTCCAAGGATGCTCGGGCGGCTTGCTGAAGTCGAGTCGGCGGTTGACGAAGCGTGATGCACCGAAAGAGATCCTGTGGTGAAACGCGAAGTTGTGAAACGTGGCACTTCGAATAACGATCGAGAATCGTCGAAATCAAAGAGTTACCATCGAAGCTAGAGACTGCATCGACGTTCCGACGGTGTCGTGTCGAATCGAAGCCCCGGCAATCGTCAAAGTCGCCGTGTATCACCTAGCTAGTTCGTAAACTTCTCCATCCCCCTTGGTTGAGCAAACCGCCGCCGAATCGTCTAAACTGGCACTTATGAAAAACATATATTCTCGGCTGATTGCCCTACTGGTTGTGACTTGGACGCTGTGCCTCGACGAAGCGGTTTCGATTGCCGTTGCCGAGCCGATACGTCCCAACTTTGTCCTGATCAACATCGATGACCTGGGTTACGGCGATATTGAGCCGTTTGGCTGTGACCACCAAAAAACGCCGAATCTAGTCAAAATGGCTAGTGCTGGGCGGAAGCTCAATTGCTTCTATGCGGCGCCAGTTTGTTCACCGTCACGAGCTTCGCTGATGACGGGGTGCTACCCCAAGCGGGTGCTGCCCATTGGCCATGTGCTATTCCCGGCGGACAAGAATGGCTTAGCGAACGACGAACTCACTGTCGCGGAACTTCTCAAGCAGCAAGGCTATTCCACAGGCATCGTGGGTAAGTGGCACCTGGGCGACCAACCACAATGGCTGCCAACCAAACAAGGTTTTGACTCGTACTATGGGCTACCGTACTCCAACGACATGGGGCCCGCAGCGGACGGTGTCAAAAGCAATCTCGGTGCCCCGCTTCCACAAAAGAAAAATGCCAGGGGCAACAACGCCAAAGTCAACAACGCCAAAGGCCAACCACCACTACCGCTGATGCGCGACGACCAAGTGCTCCAGCGAGTTCTCGCCAAGGACCAACAACAACTCGTCAAAAACTATACGCGTGAAGCTATCGAGTTCATTCACCAAAACAAGAGCGACCCTTTTTTCCTCTACGTGCCGCACTCAGCCGTTCATTTTCCGCTTTACCCAAGTGAAGAATTTCGAGGCACGAGTGACAACGGACTGTATGGTGACTGGGTCCAAGAGGTCGATTGGAGCGTTGGCGAGATATTGAACACGCTTCGCGAATTAAAACTCACCGAGAAAACGCTCGTCATCTTCACGAGTGATAACGGTGGTGCTCAACAACACGGAGCCGACAACGGACCTCTGAGAGGATTCAAGGGCTCAACCTTCGAAGGTGGTATGCGTGTGCCGACGATCGCATCGTGGCCTGGGACGATTCCGGCTGGGACAGAGACCGATGCATTGCTTTCAACCATGGATGTGCTACCCACATTCGTAAAGCTGGCTGGCGGAACGGTACCTACCGATCGAATCATTGACGGTGTCGATATGATGCCCTGGTTGGTAAGCGGGAACGGCGAATCCGCATCTCCACGCGAGACGTTCTTGTATTACCGTGGTTTGAAACTGCAAGCCATTCGCATGGGCGATTTCAAGTATCACCTCCAGTCCGGTGAATTGCACCACTTGTCCACGGATATTAGTGAGTCCAAAAATATTGCTGCTGATCATCCCGAAGTGATCGAAAAGATGAAACTGAAATGCAAGGAAGTCGATAGCGACTTGGGACTTGATGGTGTTGGTCCTGGCTGCCGCACTTTAGGTACAATTGACAACCCAGTGCCATTGATCGCTCACGATTGATTCAACACTTTCCCCTCCACTCCTTCTCCCGCCCTGGCAAGAAAGCCCTCTCATGCGACTTCGACTCATCGCCCTTGTGTTACCGCTTTGTGCAGTCACTCTCGTTGGATGTTCGTCACGGACCAGTGACGCCACCTCCGGATCGTCTTCGTCGATTAGCGGCGGCAGTACGTCGACGGACACGGCTGTTTCCGACAACAGTGGGTTCCCTCGCAAGGCCGGCCAATACACCGTGCTGGGAATCTTGACCGACAACCAAGACAACAACAAAGCCAAAGAAAACGCTGAGACGACCCTCATTCGCCATCCAGAAGTCGGCTGCCTTGTTGGCCTTTGGAGCCAAAACACACCGATGATTTTGGCGGCACTTCGCAGCAGTGATGCTGTCGGAAAAGTGAAGGTCGTCGGATTCGATGAGCACCCCGAAACCTTGGCTGGGATCCGCGAAGGCATTGTGTACGGCACGATCGTCCAGCAACCCTATGCGTTCGGATATCGCAGCGTCGAGTGGTTGACCACGCTGGCTCTTGGCAAGGAAGTGGACGTTCCGGAATCTGGCTTGCTCTACATTCCGCATCGATCCATCACTGGCGAGAACGTTCAGGAGTTTGCCGACGACATCCAAGCCATTCGAGCTGGCAAAGGCCCCTTGCTTTCGCCTGACTCGACAATTGATGGCAAAGGCAAAAAAGTGGCTTACATCACCAATAGCACCGACCCGTTTTGGACATTAGCGGAATTTGGCTGCAAACGAGCGGCGGAGCAATTTGGCTGTGAAGTGGACGTACAGATGCCCTCGTCCGGTACGATCGAAGAGCAAAAACGCTATCTTGAATCCAACGTCGCTCAAAAACTCGATGGAATCGCGATCAGCCCCATCGATCCGGAAAACCAAGTGGGAATGATCAACGAGGCGGCAAAAGCCAGTATTTTGATCTGTCACGACAGCGACGCTCCAGCATCCAGTCGGCGGTTTTACTTGGGAACCAGCAACTACATGGCTGGCCGCGCGGCGGGAAAACTGATTAAAGAAGCATCACCTGACGGTGGCGAAGTCATGCTATTCGTCGGTAAAATGGAAGTGCTCAATGCACAAGAGCGAAGCCAAGGGATCATTGACGAATTGGCTGGTGAGCCGATCCCAGAATACTTGAGTGAGTAAGAATCAATGACACATGACACTATGAATCGAAGTTTTGGAAAATACGGCATCCTTGCCGGCTTGGCTCTAGTAGCACTGGCTGCTGGGGTGATGGTGCTCTATTCGCCTGCGGTTGCTGACTCACCAATCGAGACCAACCCCGCGGCACCAAAACCTGTGACCACCAAAACAGAATCGACTCCCGCAACTGCACCCGAGGAAGTGAAAACGATCGTGGCCAAGAAATACAACGACCTCACCCCGCAAGAAGCCTATGTGATTCTTGAAAAAGGCACTGAGCGAGCTGGGGTGGGCGAATACACGTCCAACAAGAAACCTGGAACGTACATCTGTCGCCAATGTAACTTGCCTCTGTACAAGTCAGCGGACAAATTCGAGAGTCATTGCGGATGGCCAAGTTTCGACGATGAAATCAAGAACGCGGTGGATCGCCATATCGATGCCGATGGCCGTCGAATCGAAATCGTCTGTAACAACTGTGGCGGCCACTTGGGCCACGTGTTCGAAGGTGAACGCTTTACGGACAAGAACACACGCCACTGTGTGAACAGCATCTCGATGCGATTCATTGTCGAAGGCGAAAAGCTTCCACCGGTCATTCGACTCGAAGAAGATGTGGACGCTGCCAAAATTGAGAAACCGGTAACTGACGTGCCTGCTGCCAAAAAAGCTGACTAACTGAACTTGTCGTTGCCTCTCACCGTTTCCAGATGGAGGTGCAAATAAACATTAGGCAACGGCTACTGGTTGCGATTCAAAAGCGAGTCTTCCGGCTACAATCGTGTGAGTCACACGGGCTCGCAGTTCTCGACCGTCTAGAGGACTGCTGGAGCAATTCGAGCGGAACTCGGCGGCGTTGACGGTCCAGGTGGCTGTGGGGTCAATGATCACAATGTCTGCGGCAGCGCCGATCGCGAGCGTGCCGCCGGGGATACCAGCAATGCGTGCTGGAGCAGTCGACATGCGATCGATCGCGCTGGACCAATCCAAGATGCCTGGCTCGATCATGTAAGTCGCGACTGTCGACAACGTTGTTTCGAGCGTCGCAGCTCCAAACGGCGACAGATCAAGATCATTCATCTTCTTTTCTTGACTGCGCGGCATATGCCCCGACTGAATCGCGTCGATGACTCCATTGGCAACGGCTTCGCGAAGTGTCTCGACGTGCCGGATGCTGCGTAGCGGCGGGTGCACTTTGAACTTCGCGTCGTACGATCGAAGCTCGACATCCGTGAGCGCCAAGTTATACGGACAAACGGATGCTGTGACAGCGATCCCTCGCGACTTCACTCGACCAATCAAGTCGACGGAACCCATCGTGCTCACGGGGCCGACATGCAAACGTCCTGTGGTGGCTTCGGCAAGCCGAACGTCACGGGCAACGGCTAAGTCCTCGGCTTCTGTGGGCAAACCTCGCAAACCAAGCACGAGCGAGACTCGCCCATCGTGCATCACGCCACCATCAGCAAGGCTTGGCACTTCCGGTCGATCAAAGATCGGCAAGTTGAACATGCGACAATACTCAAGAGCACGCTTCAGTAGTGCATCGTTGGGCATCGACTTCGGCGAATCGCTAAACGCAACGGCGCCCGCTTCAGCAAGCAGACCGAGTTCAGCCATCTGTTCCCCGAGTCGGCCCTTGCTCAGACAACCGATCACGTGGACACGAACGCCGGCGGCACGTGCCGCTTTTTGGCGAACAAACTCGACGGCACCGTAGGAGTCGATGACGGGATCCGTATTCGCACAGCACAAGATCGAGGTGTAACCGCCTGCGAGCGCGGCATCGCTTCCAGTCTGGATCGTCTCGTCTTCTTCACGCCCCGGTTCGCGAAGTTCCGTTCCGAGATCGACAAGACCTGGAGCAACGATGCGACCACTCGCATCGATTCGCTGGCAATCAGGAGGAATGTAGCCATCCATTGGATCGATCGCAGAAATCAACCCGTCCACGACGAGCAACCGTGCAACGCGATCGAGCGATTGAGCCGGGTCAATCAGTCGTCCATTTTCAATCAGCAGCGATGGCATCGAGTCAGCTCACTGTCGCAAAAGATTCGTGTTCGCCACGCGATTTAGCATCGGCGGAAGCAAGCAACCACAACGCAGCCATACGAACTGCGATCCCGTTCGTGACTTGCTCCAAAATAACGGAGTGAGGCCCGTCGGCAACTTCAGGTGTGATCTCAACGCCTCGGTTAATCGGCCCCGGAGCCATGATCAGGATGTCGCTCTTGCTTCGACGCATTCTCGCACCGTTCATGGCGTAGAGCGCCGCGTATTCATGAACGCTCGGGAACGGTCGCGCGGCTTGGCGTTCGAATTGCACGCGAAGCAAATTCAGCACGTCACAGCGAGGCAAAATCGCATCAAGGTTATGTGCGACTTCGAAACCAAGCTCTTTCCAGCGTTCTCCAACAAGCGTCGGCGGTCCACAGACAATCACGTGAGCACCGAGCTTGTGCAGGCCCCAGATATTGCTGCGAGCGGTGCGGCTATGTGCAATGTCACCAACGAGTGCAACGGTGAGTCCTTTGACGCTGCCGCGGTGTTGGCGGATCGTGAGGATATCCAACAAACCCTGAGTCGGGTGCTCATGAGGCCCGTCGCCAGCATTGAGCACGCAACAGCCCAACTCACGAGCGAGCAAGTGTGGCGTGCCCGGCGTGCTGTGTCGTGTCACGACCCAGTCAACACCCATCGCTTCGATCGTCTTGGCTGTATCGACGAACGTTTCGCCTTTCGCAACGCTGCTGCCGCTGCTGGAAAATTCGACGGTGTCAGCACCAAGTCGTTTCGCGGCGAGCGAGAAACTATTGCGAGTTCGTGTGCTGTTTTCAAAAAACAGATTCGCACAGGTCTTGCCAGACAACAGGCTGAGCTTGCGACGGCAACCGCCAGTCGCGTCTTTCAACTGCTGGGCGACGTCCAATACACAGTTGATCTCGTCGGCGGAGAGGCTTTCGAGGTCAAGTAAGTGGCGACGGTGCCACGATGCAGGAGGTATGAGATCTGGAGAGTCGTTGGGCATCGGCGAGCGAGCATGAATCCAGAGGGCTTTCGAAGCGGGTTCGAGGCATACGTTAAGCGATCATCGGGAGGATGACGAGAGGGTTCAGCAAACTAACGCCGGTTTCGCCATCCAGCCACGCCGATGAGCGACCAAGCAATGATCCAACTCAATCCGCCCAGCGGTGTGATCGCACCCAGCCAAGTTCGCCCGCTCAGCACCAGCACATACAAACTGCCGCTAAAAAGCACGATGCCGACGACAACCAGAATCGTGGCAATCGACAACATGCGCGAGGCTGGCTCGTGCGACGCCCAATTTTTCTGAAGCCCCGCCAAACCGAGCAGCACCGCCGCGTGCAGCAAGTGATAGCGAGCACCCGTATCGAACTGGGCCATGCGTTTCGCGACAAGTTCCGCCGTCTCGTACTGTGTTTCTAGAACGGGAGCGAGGTAATGAGCCCCAAACGCACCAATCGCGACGCCACTTGCCCCAGCAAGTCCAGCCAAAAGCAACGTGCGAGAAAATCCGGAATCTCGCACCACAAGATCACTCGATTCGCTCATGATTCGGATGGGCTCATGGCTTGAGCAATTTGTCCACGGCCAACAACAACCGATCCATCGCGAACGGCTTGCGGATGTAGTCGGCCACACCGAGCAGCTCCGCGTAGGCCTTGTGCCGGCTGCCTTCGTTACCCGTGATCATGATGACAGGGAGAGGCTCGTCGCGAACTCGCCGCAACTTCTCGAGCACGAGAAAACCGCTTCGCTTGGGCATCATCATGTCCAAAATCATGAGATCGGGGTTTTCACGTTCGGCGAGCGCGAGGCCTTGGTTTCCATCGCGAGCGATCACAACCTCGTGTCCAGCACCCTCGAGGGCGTAGCGAATCGACTCGATAATCTCAAAGTCGTCATCAACAATTAGAACTTTCTTGCCGCTGGTTGGTGCGCCGCTCATTTTTACTCACTGTCGTTTTTACACTCGGCCTTGGGGAAAGACCGGCATCCTGAACTGAGAGCCAGTGTAACCGACTTTCAAGGCTGTTGCCTTGCCCCGTCACGCGAAGTCAGACGAACGGAAGCTAAAATGGACAAGAAGCCCATTCAAAAAGCATTTAGTTGGCGGAGAAGCTCGTGGGGGTCGAGGCCCACGTGTCAAGTTCGCCTGAACAATCACCCGCGACGACTCGACGCATCACCCATTGGTTGAGATCGGAGAGGCAAACGCTCGACATTTCGTCATCATCAACGTACTGCCGCACTTCCACGCTGGCCCGGATCAGCATGGCTGTACGCATGTCGCGATCCAGATTTTCATTGCTATAATGATCGCCCTCAGTAGCCCATTGCCAAAGCATCGGCATCCGGCGATCTCGCAACTCGGCGAGGCTGCTGATCCATGAACCGTTGTGTGGCATCGTTCCGCCAAGTGAAACCACTCCAGCAAATCGAGCGGGCTGGAGCATCGCAACACGCAGCGCCATAGCCCCTCCGCTGCGATAACCCGCCAGCACTATTCGATCGGGATGGATGGAGAAACGCTCAGTGGCTTCGTTCACTGCCGCAATCACAGCATCGTGCGCCGTACCGACGGAAGCTGAACTTTCAGACCACTCGAAACGATGCCCAGACGCGTCGATCGAACGGCTCGCACGAACCCCCACAGCGACGTAGTTCCGCAAGCTGATGTGCGGAATCACTTGATTGATTTGCGACTCGTTGTATCCGTCGCTGTGCATCCAAACGATCAACGGGTACTTGTAGCTTGGTTCGTAATGCAGCGGCAGAAAAAACGATTTTGGCGTTTTTACCCAAGAACCAATCGAGCTCTCGAACGACGATTTCGGCTTGGAATCATCACGAAGGCTTGGGTCATCGATCGCATGCAGCTTGCCTGAGATCGGATGAGATGACGAACCAGACTCGTTCCATGTCATCGAGCGAGACAAACGATTCATGGTGCATCTCGTGTTCGGTGGGAAATATTTAAAACGAAATCCGCAAGACGCTCAATGAACGAAAAACCATCTCGCACACGTCCAACGTTACTTGCAAAAATCGCGCTGACTTAACCGCTCTTCCCGAGCACCTGAGAACGTAAACCCGCGATTAGGTTGGTGTCAACGCTGAACCCCAAAGTTCAGCCTTGGACTGGTTCCATGCTGCACTCGAGATTGCCGACACAGCAAAATCAGTGCCCATTTCGTGCCGCCAATTTGACGACACGAATGAAACAATCCACCTTCTAACGATTCCGTTAACCAGCGAGCAGTGCATCCATCGCTGAAACAAGCTGTTTCACAGCATCCACGCTATTTTGGAATGCTTGCGTTTCGCCCTCAGTTAATTTCAGCTCGACGATTTTTTCGACGCCGCCGCTGCCCATGACGACTGGGACGCCTACATAATAGCCACCGACGTTGTATTCCTTGTCGCAATAAGCAGCAACCGGAATCAGCCGCTTCTTGTCCTTCACCACGGCTTCGACCATTTGAGTACAGGCGGCTGCGGGAGCGTAATAGGCACTACCAGTCTTAAGCAACGCAACGATTTCCGCGCCACCCTTTCGCGTTCGGTCAACGATTTCTTCGAGACGAGCTGGATCGATAAGCTGGGTGACTGGGATGCCACCGATGCTTGTGCAGCTCGGGATCGGCACCATCGTGTCGCCGTGTCCGCCCATCAACAATGCACTGACGTCTTCCACGCTCACGCCGAGCTCCATCGCCAGGAATGTGCGATAACGCGCGGTGTCGAGCACACCAGCCTGGCCGCACACCTTGGCTGGGTCAAAGCCAGTGACTTTCCATACCTGCTGGACCATGGCATCGAGTGGATTACTGACGACGATCACAACCGCATTCGGGCTCGTCTCGCGAATTTGTTCAGCAACATTAGTGACAATGCGTGCATTGGTGCTGAGCAAATCATCGCGGCTCATGCCCGGCTTTCGCGGGATCCCGGCGGTGATCACGATCACGTCGCTGTTCGCAGTGTCGGAATAGCTCGTTGTGCCGATGATGTTGCTATCAAAACCGAAAATCGGCGAGGCTTGCATCAAGTCGAGAGCTTTGCCGCGTGGCATGTCTTCGGCCTGAGGAATATCCAAAAGGACGATATCGCCGAGTTCCGCAGCCGCGCACCAATGCGCACAGGTGGCTCCCACATTGCCGGCTCCGATGATCGTAATTTTCGCTCGACGCATGATTCGCTTTCGTTCGTGGTTAGAAATGTTGATTTGAACGGGTTGGGTGCTGTTAAAAACTATCGATCCTTGACCGACAGTGCGGCCGATATCGTCCCGCGCGGTGAAAACCGGTCAAGAGGAGGACCAAAGTCGCTAGAACTCGCATCTCGGATTTCATGGCTCGTTCTTTGGCTCTTCGCTGGGACGATCGCCGGGATCTTCGTTGGGAATATCGTCCTTGAGCCAAGTCACGTCCTCGGCCGGACGCTGGCTGCGGGAAGCATGAGCGGCCGTATCCGACATTCGGTTGGTTTGCGTCCACAACCACGCCAAAGCCAGCCCGATGATCACTGCTCCGGCGGCAATGTAACCGATCTTGGAAACTCCGATGGGATCGCTACCAGGAATTTCCAGGCTCGTCATCCGAGAAGCGACGACGAGCGGCCCGATCTGCTCGCCCTGACCATCCTGGCTCATCCGGTCATTTTCATAGCTCCATAAACGAAAGAAAAATCCGTCCACTGCCACCCGCATCGAGACCATCTGGACTCCTAATGATTCGCCCGCATCGTCTTGCATCTTTCGAACGAGAAACTCTGGCAGCTTCGCCATCACGATGGACACTGGAAAACGATTCTCGAATCGCACCGGCGCCCCCTCAGGACGCTGTAGCTCGATCACAACATTCCCAAGATCTCCGATCGCATCGATCTGGTAATACGCGTCGCCTCCGAGCTGTCGCTGACGTGCCGGCTCTGTCACCGCGATCATGGTAATCCGAATGGTATCGACCTCCAATCGAATCCAATCTCCGATCCACTCCTCAGGTTCCTGCAACAGCATCACCGGACGAATGCTCTCTGCTTGCGGCACGTTCTTTGATGCCACGGAAGACGCGGCCGCCATCATCGAATAGAACGCATCGCCATCAGCACTTTGCAGCGATTGGCGATTGCGACTTGCAAGCGACGACACGCCCGAAATATCGACTCCTTCATCAGCAAGCAACTTCATTCCAACACTGGTTGACTTACTCGGCGTCCAACGCAAACGAGCAGCAGCAAACGCAGTAGACGGCTTCGACGCATCGTCACCACCATCGAGCCCGATCACGACCGAGGCCGCTGAGATCATGTCACCCGGTGCCAACCCAACCTGAATCTGCATCAAATAGATGCTCGCGTTCGATGCAACATCGCCTGGTTCGGCCCCAGCAATCGCGTCAATCTCAACGCGATAAAATTGTTTGAACTCGAGCAACTCAGCAAGCGATTCTGGCACGCTCATTCGCTCGACGGCACGAACATTCCCTTTGAGCATGACCACATGCGCCAATTGAAGTGGGGCTGTTGCTGTGGACGGATCTTCCGCAAGAGCCTCGATCGATGCTGAGTCAATTTTATTGACACGAAAGATCAACTTCGCAAGTTCAGCAACGTTGGGTTGAGTTTTGCCGCCTTCGAATATCCCGGCAATTCGTGCTTCATCGAAGCCACTGAGCAGCGGAATCGCTGACTCCGCTCGCAAAACCGCAATTGGTAGTGCGATCCACAAGGCGGCTGAGATGGTCATAAAAACCAACCCCGGCAACCACAAACGCGAGTCCCCGCGTGTACCAAAAACGCGGTGTTGATTAATCATGATCGGCATTCTTTTGGGTAGCGTCTTGGGCATCTTGTTGGACATCGTTTGCTTGACCGAGTAAGTATGGCAACGAAATCGTTTCCGACTGTTGCTGGCTACGGATCAACCGCAATCTTGCGTTCTCACGCTGTGTTCGAATCATCACCACGGCTGCGATGGCAAATCCAAGCACAGCGGTGAGCGCCAACATCAACAGGCTGGATCCGTCCATTGACTCGACCGACTCGGCATTCGTCGGTCCAACCGCGTTTGTCGCCGCTAAGCCGCTCATCGCAGCAACGAACCCCACAACGACCGGAGCCAACTCAGCGCCATCGCTGGATCGATACGCCAATCGCTTGAGATACACTCCATCGATTTGAACTTGTGAAGCCTTGGACAACGGGATCAGCTCTGCGTCATTCTCAGGCGTCAACTTCGCCGCAAGCTCTGGTGGCAATTCAGCAACGACGGCAACGATAGGACGCTCGCTGCCGTCGGAAGGTCGAAGCCACAATTGCCAGTACTTGGCTATCCCCATCGCGTTGGCGGTTGCATCAAGTTGCTCACCTCGCACAACTTTGCCGACCACGGCAACGCCCTTGCCACGATAGACCTCCGGTTGCTGGAGCATCGGCAACACACCCGTTCGAACATGCTCGATGCCGGCGATCAAATCACGCTGGACCATCGCACCATAGAACGCGTCCAGGTCACCGCTTCGCCAAACGCTACCGTCAACCACGCGACCGAGTGCCAAGTCCAGCGCCGCTAAACGAATCGCCGCAAACAGCAGCTGGCTTTTTGCGTCCGCCTCATCGCTTGCGAAGGCTTTCGGAGTGAGCTTCAGTTGCTCGGCAAGAGCGAACCATTCCGCCACAGGAACCTCAAGCGGCTCCAGACTCTCCGCCAGTTTATCGATGGCTTGCTTGATGCCTTGAGCGAGCGGATCAGCCATCTCGACGGGCACGTTGCTTGGCGACACCGAGAGCAACGCCCGCGACTGCTCCACCGACAACTGGTCGAGTAAGCGAAGGGAATCTCGAAAATGAGGGGAAGTTCTTGAGTACAAATTGCTCTGGAAACGTTCATCGCTTGTGATCGCATTTGATGAGGCCGAGGCGACAATCCCGGGCTGCAGTAACACCCCCTCTCCCGAGCCAGCGGGAACCTTTTGCATGGGTTCCACGAAGAAAGCTTGGTAGATTTCGGGTCTTGCCGCGTGCCGCATCAAGAAAATCACCAACACAAGTCCGACGACTAAACGCAGCAAACGCCGGGAGGCGCTGGTACGCTCTAGTCTGCCAATTCGCCTTGAAATTGGGGACGGTCGTAAATTTGCCGGGCCAAGATCACCGTCTTGAGGCTCGTTACGACGCCGATAAAGGTTCTCGCCGTTAAAGTCGGAAGGTATTCGCATCCCCAGATCCTAAGACTCCAAGCCAATAGCTTGAAGGACCAATGCTACCGCTTTACTCTAGGAGCTAGGCGGAATTTACAATCCATACGGTTAAACTCCGCACTTTTCTCGTTCTCTCAATCGAATATTTCCATGCCACTTGGTTGCCACCCTCCGTGCCGCACGCCCCAGACCGATGGAAAAAGTGTGTCAGCGTTGATCGTCTCCTTGGGGCGTTCGGCAGTCGTTTTGTGTTTCGTGGCCGGCCTGTCTTGTCTCTTGGCAGGTAACGCCAACGCCCAAGGCGAACCCGCCGAGGATTTTCTCAAGCGATTACGTGCCGCGGGATACTTCGATACCGCAATTGGTTACCTGGACCGGCTCGACCAATTCCCGGGAGTCGATCCCAAACTGCTCGAAGCGATATCGCTTGAAAAAGCCCAGACCTATATCGATGCGGCCGTCGTCGCGAGGAGTGAAGCGGCACGAGACGAAAGCTTTGTCGACGCCGAGAAGCAACTCACCGAATTCCTGAAACTGTCGTCGCACCCTCGACTATCCGAGGCACGGCTTCAACTCGGTCGATTACAGCTTGTTCGCGCTGCCCAACTCATGAGCGGCAAAGTCGACGACGCAAAACGCACGTCAGCTCGTGAATCATATCTCGCGGCTGCAAAGACATTCGACACGATCGTTGAATCGCTCCGAGAGAAATTGAAGGAGATGCAAGGCCAGAAGGTCGACCCGGCCAAGGATCCGGAAAAGGCAGTGCTGCGTGATTCCTATCGCGGCGAGTACCTCCAAGCCCAACTGAACTCGGGCGAAAGTCGACGGCTTGCTGCGAAAACGTACGACGATCCTGCGAAGGACGGAAAGACGCTGCTCGAAGAAGCACTCAAGAGCTTCACGGATTTGAGCGAGAAATACGACACCTATGTCCAAGGTGCGATCTCGATGCTGTATCGCGGCCAAGTCTTGCAAGACCTTGGCAATCGCAAAGAGGCGCTGGACAGCTACCTTCGGATGCTCGAACAACCCGAGGCAGATCCGCTTCGTGACGCCAAGTTCCAAGCCGTCTCGGGACTGATCCAGCTCTACTTGACGGACACGCCACCGAAGATCAATCAATCGATCGAGCGAGGCCAACCGATGCTCGACTCAGCTCGCCCGAACGAAAAACGATCTCAACCGATCCAGCAACTTCGGGTTGAACTCGCCAAAGCCTACTTGGCTCGCGTTGCCGATAAAGACAACCAAAAAGCCGCCGACGTGAAGCGCGCAGAAACGGAAAGCCGCCAACTTCTAATCGCCGCTTCGAAGGTCTCCGGTCTGCATGTGGAGGAGGCCCAGAAACTCCTCTCGGATATGGGTATTTCCAAAGACGACGCAGTCGAGTTGCCAACTGCCGAAGACCCCAAGAACTTCGACGAATCACTGAATTCAGGACGCGAACTCTATCAAGCGTCGGAAACGATTCAAGCATCCCTGACCGAACTCGAAAAACAACCCAACGCCCCAGCGGCTGATGTTGATGACCTTTCAAAGCAGTTAGCCGAAACGCGATCGATCGCGGCGACGGTACTGGGCCGAGGCCTTTCAATGGTCAATGCCGAAAATGAAATCGATTCGATCAACCAAGCACGATTCATTCTTGCGTATGTGCTCTATCTGCAAAAACGGTATCGCGATGCTGCCGTCGTAGGCTCGTTCTTGTCCAAGCAATCACCCGGTAACGATATCGGTTTGCGTGGCGGCTTGATCGCCCTGACGTCGTTGCAATTGTTGATCGCGGAAGTCGGTGATAGCGGTGACGATCTTGGACTTGTCAATCAACTTCGCGACTTAGGAGATTACCTTTCAACCACATGGCCCGACGACCCACAAGCTGCTGGGGCTCAGGGCGTCATGATCACGCTCGCCTTGAGTAAAGATCGCTGGGATGATGCCAAGGAACTCCTCGCGAAGATGCCTGCGGGCGGTAAGCGTGCGACGTTCGAGCGGCTGATGGGCAGAATCCTTTGGGATAAAGCAAATCAACTTCGTTACAAGGGCAAGACCGAAGAATCGCAAGAAGCTCTCGACGAATCCGAGAAGGTGCTCGATCAAGCACGCGTGATGTTGGATGCAGGCCTGGGCGGAATCGAAGGCAAACTCGTCGAAGCCGAAGCACTCCAAGCAGCGCTCGCGTTAGCAAAAATCTATGCTCGGCAAGATAAATACAAGGAGGCGATCGACACACTCGATCATCCGACATACGGCCCGGTGAAGTTGATCACCAAACAAGATGCCCCCGACGAAAACTTCAAAAGCGATCTCTACTCAACTGAATTGCGAGCGGTCGTTGGACGCATGACCAGCGAGGGTGGCGATCCGCAGAAGCTGCTTGAACGGGCCACCGGCGCGATGGATAACTTGCGAAGCAGTGTGCCCAAGGAAGACAGCCAGAAACGGTTGACACCTATTTACTTGGGAATGGCAAACGACATTCGCGACCAACTCGACAAATCGACGCCCGACAAGAAAGCCAAACTGATTGACGCGTTTCGAGTGTTCCTCGCAAGGATCGCTGAAACGACCCAAGATCCCGACACACTTCAATGGGTCGGCCAAACCTTGATTCAAATGGGCGAGTCGTCAATGAACCCTGGTGAAACGGCCGCAACCGGACAAGCCAAGGATCTCATTACTTCTGCTGTAGAAACTTTCGAGAACTTGAAGTCAAAATCCAATGACTTACCGCTGAACGTGGACTTCCAACTTGGTCGAGGCTACCGCTTGCTCGGCGATTACAGCAAATCCATCTCAACACTTGAACAAGTCTTGATCAAGAAACCTATGATGCTCGACGCGCAAGTCGAAGCTGCAACTGCCTATGAATTCTGGGCTGGCACAACCAAGCCGGAGTTCGCTGGCAAAGCCTACAAATCCGCATTGCTTGGTGCTCGGCCGAATGCGAATGACCCCAAGAAAGCCAACGCGATTTGGGGCTGGGGCAAGGTCAGCCAACTCACCAGCGGCAAGCCTCAGTTCGCTGAGATCTTCTTTGATGCACGTTACCACGTCGCTCGATGCCGATTTTTGATGGGCGTCGCTAACAAGAGTGAAGCGGAAATGGAGAAGGCGATCGGCGATATCACGCAAGTTGTTGCCCTCTACCCAGACATGGGTGGCCCACAGCAACGTCAAAAATTCGACACCTTGCTCAAAGAGATTCAAAAACGATTGAATCGCGCGCCCGACGGCTTACCTCCCGCAAAATAACAACCGACCACCGCAACCCCTCGACGGCTTTGATATGTCCTCGTCTTTGAAACGAAACAACATGAAACTTCGCCACGCCGCTTTGTCGCTGCTCGCGTTGGTTGTCGCTACCAGCCCCACACTGGCAATCGATCGCGTCTATCCGATGAATAGCCCCACCGCTGTCAGTGGTGAGCTAACGGCCACCGGACGAGCTGGCGTTTCGGTGAAAGGCGGCGGCGCAACACAGGACTTTCCTGCCGACCAAATCAAGAAAATTCTATTCGAAGGCGATCCTGCACCGCTGACCAACGGTCGCGAATTCGCGATCGACGGCCAATACGACCAAGCGTTGCCGCTGCTTCAATCAGTCGATCTCGGAACGATCAAACGCGATATCGTCAAGGCAGACGTGTTGTATTACCAAGTGCTTTGCATGAGTGAGTTAGCGCTCGCCGGCAAAGGTGACAAGGGCGTCGCAGCGAAAGCGGCATTGGACTTTGTCGGCAAGAATTCTGACTCGTGGCATTTTTACAGTGCCGCGAAACTGCTCGGCGACTTAGCCCTCGCAATGAAGAACTACGATGCCGCGATCAAATACTACGGATCTCTCCGAAGCGCCCCATCCGTCGAGTCAAAGATCCAAGCCGTTTACCTCACCGGGGCAACCTATTTGGCGAAAGGCGACATCGAACTCGCGATGACCGAGTTTGATAAAGTCGCTGGCGTGAGTGTCCAATCCGTCGAAGCGGCCAAACTTCAAAGACTGGCCAAGGCAGGGAAAGCCGTCGGGCTCGCCCGCACGGGCAAAGCCAAAGAAGGACTCGATTTGGTCAAGACACTGATCCAGGATCTCAATCCAACCGATGTCGAAGTGGCAGCAAAGATTTACAACGCTCAAGGAGCCAGCTTCGAGGCAGCCGAAGATGTCGAAGGAGCAATCCTGGCCTACCTTCACACACACTTAATGTTTTCGTCGCAAGCATCGGCCCACGCTGAAGCACTCGCGAAACTAATCGAACTGTGGCCGAAAGTCGGAAAACCCGAACGTGCCGCAGAAGCCAAACAAGAACTTCAACAACGTTACCCTGGACTAGCCGGCTGACTACGTTCGTTAGAGTATGCTGTTCCCTTCACCAACCTAAAAACAACCATCTCATCTACTGCGGAGAGCTCCGTTGATGTCCGACGCCCGATATTCCCCTTTGCGTTCAATTAGCCTCTCTGGCCGCGCCAGTCATCTGGTTCGTGCCAGCCGGCCTTTCTTGACGCTGGTCGCCGTAGTAGCGATGGCCTTGATTTCCCTTGGTTCCGTCGCCGTCGCCCAAGACGATGCCGCAGAATTTGGCGGAGCGGATCCGGTTGCCGAGGCGCCTGCCCAGCCAGCTGCTGACGCACCCGCGAATGCTCCACAAGACAACGGCGGTGGCGGTGGAGCTGCCAAACCGAAACAGAACTTGCTGAGTTGGACCATCGAATCACTCGGTTGGCCCTACGTGATCGTGTTCTTGTTGTTATCCGTGACGCTCGTCTCATTGTTCGTGATGAACGTGTTGGCCGCTCGTCGCGACACACTCTGTCCGCAAGAACTCGTCGACAACTTCGAAGCAAAACTCAACGAGAAAGACTTCCAGGCCGCCTACGATCTGGCTCGCAGCGATGAGTCTGTTCTCGGACAAGTCCTCTCCGCTGGGCTTTCGAAACTGTCTCGCGGCTACGGCAAAGCCATCGAAGGCATGCAAGAAGTTGGCGAAGAAGAAAGCATGAAGCTTGACCATCGATTGAGTTACATGGCGTTGATCGGCAACCTGTCACCGATGATCGGATTGTTCGGAACAGTCCAAGGGATGATCGCATCCTTCCAAGTTATCGCGACTGGCGGTGCGACGCCAAAGCCAGCCGACTTGGCGGGTGGTATTTCAACAGCTTTGTTCACGACACTGGTTGGACTCGCTGTCGCAATCCCAGCGATCGCCGCCTACAACATTCTTCGCAACCGCGTTGCTCGATTACTGCTTGAAGTGGGTGTCACTAGCGAAAACTTGATGAGCCGCTTCGAAGACGTCCAACCTGGAGCGAAAAAGTAAATGCGAGTCAAACGACCTCAGGCAGAGATGGCAAAGGGCGATATGACGCCCATGATCGACATGGTGTTCCAGTTGATCGCATTCTTCATGGTGCTGATCAATTTCTCGCAAACGGAAGCAAATGACCAAGTCGTCTTGCCCTCGAGTAAACTCGTCAAGCCGCCTGAGGCACCACTGGAGTTCCCCATCGTGCTGCACGTCGCACGCGATGGCGAAGTCTTCTTGGGTGGAGACAGTTTCACTGCCGAGACGCTCAAGATCGGTCTGCAGCGTGAACTCGCTGTGATCAAAGCAGAGAAAAAATCAGTCGGCGATGCGAACGTTATTATCCGTGCCCACAAAGACACGGCAGCTGGTGACGTTCAAGAAGTCATTCGAGTCGCTCAAGAACAGAATCTTGTTAACTTCGCGCTGCGAGTCAAAGAGGATCGATCATGAAGATTCGTAACAGCAAAGACAGCGAGAAGATGGAACTCGACTTAACGTCGATGATCGACGTCGTGTTTTTGCTCCTGATTTTCTTCGTGATGACGTTTAAGATTGTCGAGATGGAAGGCGACTTTAGCGTCAAAATGCCGCTTGCGAGTTCCTCGAGTGCTGTAGCTGATCCGACTGACCTCGCACTGAAGTTACGCTTGCGGGCAAACAACGAGGGCAAGCTGACGGACATGTCCCTCAATGACATTAATCTCGGTACAGATTTCTTGGCGCTCCAAAACAAAGTGATCGAGCTAATCGGATCCACCGCTCCCGTCGATGGCGAAGACGGACCAGAACTCGAAATCGACACCGATTACAACCTTCGCTACGAATACGTGATCGCGTCGATCACGAGTGTCAGCGGCTACAAAGATGGCGACCAAGTGGTCAAGTTGATCGAAAAGATCAAATTTGCTAAACCACGTCGATGATTCTTCTGCTCGATAATTACGATTCCTTCGTTCATAACCTGGCTCGATACTTTCGCATCGCTGGTTGCGAGACTCAGATCGTGCGCAGCGATGAAATCGACGCAGAGGGTTGCGCCGCCATGCGACCGGATGCGATCGTGGTCTCTCCCGGTCCCAAACGCCCCGAAGATGCGGGCTGTTCGATCGACGTCATTCGCAGCGTGCTTCCCACGACACCACTGCTCGGAGTTTGCCTTGGCCATCAAGCCATCGCGGTTGCATTCGGCGGCCTAGTCATTCCGTGTGACCCGGTTCACGGCATGTCGAGCATGATCTCGCATGACGGAAACGAGCTATTCAAAGGCTGTCCGTCGCCGATGCAAGTGGGGCGATACCATTCGCTCGCGATGGATGAGCCGACACTACCGAAAGAACTCCTGGTCACCGCGCGCGATGAACAGGGATTGATCATGGCAGTCCGGCATCGTGAGCGCCCGATTTATGGTGTCCAATTTCATCCGGAGTCCGTGCTCACCGAATTCGGTCAACAGATCGCCGTCAATTTTGCTCGCATGGCGTTGAAAGCAGCACCGTGCCCGTAATCCTCGAATCGATCGTCACAACACTCGACCGCGACGGACGCGTCAACATCGCTCCCATGGGCCCGGAAATCCTAGCCAGTGACGAGCCTCAATTCGTGCCTCAATTCGTACTCCGGCCATTCGAAGGCTCGACCACCTACGCGAACTTAGTCGAGTCGCGATGTGCTGTCATTCACGTAACGGACAACGCGTTGTTGATCGCTCGCGCGGCCGTCGGTCATGTCGCCCCAGACGGGCTTGGCCAGCCGCTTCCTGATCCGCGTTTTTGGCGTCTCGACGATTGCCATCGCTACTTTGCAGTCGAAGCGATTGCCGTCGAAACAGAATCGCCTCGAGCGAGATTGGTGTGTCGCGTCGTCGATTCTGGTACCGTGCGTCCGTTTTTTGGATTCAGTCGAGCCAAACACGCGGTCATCGAAGCTGCAATTCTCGCGACTCGAACGCATCTGATTTCGCCTGACGAGATTTTGGCTGAACTTGCTCGACTGAGACCGCTCATCGACAAAACAGGCGCCGACGACGAACATATCGCTTTCGAGCTTTTGCAAAAAATGATCGAAGAGCGAATCCGAAGGTGACCGATTCTTCAAGTGACCTGGCAAACCAACCAAGGCCGAACACGGTGAACGTGACCACCGGGTCGCGTCTGCACTTCGGACTGCTGCGCACGTCACATCCGTTCGGCGGACTCGGAGTGATGATCGATGCTCCGCAAACATCGGTTTCGGTGACTTCTGCAGATTGCTTTTCTTGTGCCGACGATACCGCGAGCGATGGCGATACGGCCGATCGAGTGACTCAGATCGCCCAGCGATTCGCAAACGTTTACGGCATGCGAGATCTGCCGAACCTCGAGATCACGATTCGACATCGCCCACCAGCCCACTCGGGCTTAGGAAGTGGTACCCAGCTTGCGATGGCCGTTTCACAATCGCTGGTCAAGTTCTTTGGCAAGACGATCAGCGATGCGGAACTGGCAAGAGAGATTGCCGGTCGAGGCGAGCGATCTGCCGTCGGAATTCATGGCTTCTTTCAAGGCGGATTGCTGTTCGAGAACTCGTCAGACGATTCTGAGGAGCAAACGCCATCCATCAATCCCATCGCATCTCGATACGACGTACCAACGAACTGGCGAGTCGCCATTTTCCGACCGCGAGATTGGATTGCAACCGTCAGCGGTGATTCGGAGAAGGAGCATTTCGTTCGCACCAAATCGAACTGCCGATCAAATTCCCAATCCTCGCTCTCTCGTTTAATCACAATCGCCGAACAAGATCTCTTGCCGGCAGTGGCCGCCGAAGACTTCAGCGCATTTGCCGACGCAGTCCAACGATTCAATCGCGAAAGCGGATTGCTTTTCGAAGACGTTCAGGGCGGTCCCTACAACGGCCCAATCATCACATCACTCGTCGAGACGCTCACGTCCCTCGGCGCAGTCGGTATCGGCCAAAGCAGCTGGGGACCAAGTGTGTTTTGCTGGTTTGAGAATGAACCGGATGCTCGTGAGCTGTTCGATCGCGTGCCTCAGGAACTCGCAGAGGGCTTTATTGCCTCTGCTAGAAACGTTCCCCACCAAGTGCATTAACGCTTTCGTTAATGCAACGGCTCAGTCGTGTTCTGCATGAACATCGAGAGAGTGGTCGTCGGTAAACGACTCTTGTGTCGCGAGAAAACGTGACCAGATTGCGAGGACGGCTGCGGAGAGCATGTACGCACCGGCAAATTCAAAGACTTGCCAGCGATACTCAGTCGCGAGCACTAACTCTCCCCATGACTGTGGCCCAAACGGGATGAACAGCCGGTTGCCTGGGAGTGGTGAGTGGACGATTCCAACGAGCGTTAAGCAGCCTGCGGCGAACATCACCCATCCAGCAACGTTCAAGCGGCGGTCGATCACGCTGGCCAACATCCAAGCCCACAGCAGGCTCACTAAAATGAACCCACTGCTGATCATCGCCAGTGTTTGCAGACTCGCACGCAGACCCTCATTGGCAAGTTTGTCTTGAGTGATACCGGCCGCCATCATCGCGTCGTCGCCAAAAATTTGGCCTGGGATCATGAGTGCTAAAAACGCGAGCGCCGGCAAACAAGCCATCGCCACGGCTGGATAGTGCCGACGCGGTGTTGCCAGAAAGCTCTGTGCCGTGATTTCTAATCCGATGAACATCAAGATTGGATAGACGGTTGCCGGCGGCAGCCATGCGTTGATCAGCGAAAAGAATCCGACGAGGCCAGCGGCACCCACAACGAGTGCCGTCGCGAGTGTGTAAGCGGCGCGACCGCCCATGGCTTTATAAGCAGGATGACCGATGTAAGGTGTCGTTTGAATCACACCACCAGATAGAGCCGCAAGGATAGTCGCGATCGCTTCGACGCCGACGACCGTCCGCGTGTCGTACTGATCGCCAGCTGCGACAGCGCTCTCGGTGCAATCGATTCCACCGACGACAGTCGCTAATGCAAACGGAAGTGCGATTGGCAGGTAAGCCAGAGCGGCTGAGAAATCATCCACCCAACCAAACTGCCACGCTTCGAGCCACTTCTGTGGAAACCACTGAACCTCAGGCGTCGATGGCCAACGGTAACCAGGTCCGCCAACACCACAGAGGATGTAGTACACGATGCCTGCGACGATCAAAGCTCCAAGCGTTCCTGGGGTTCGAAACGGAAGTTCGATGCGGCCAACCAATGTAGTCAACACGATCACGAGAGCTAACATGCCCGGTAGTGGATGCTTGAGCACATCCAACAGCGGAATGAAACTGATCAACACCAACGCGATCGCTGCCAGTGACCCCAGCAAACCGGCTCGCGGGATCAGCTGGCGAATCTTTTCAGAGAACGGAGCCAGGACGAGTTTCAGGATTCCGCTCATCAGCACACACCAAATCCCGATGTGCCAAGTTCGCTGAGCCGCCTCGAGCGTCTCCATCCCCAAGGCTTTCCCATCTAGGAACGATGGCCCCAGTACAAAAAACACCATCCCAAACGTTGACGGAGTGTCCAGTCCGAGGGGCATCGCGGTAACATCATTGCGGCCTGTCCGTTTTGCCAATCGGAGGGCGACATAGAAGAAAATGAGATCGCCGACCAAGACGCCCAATGCAGTCCCGGGCACCATCGCTGTCAAAGCGAACTCGGTCGGGAATCCAAAACGGAATCCCATCAGTGCTACAAGCAAAATCAGCCCCGCGATATTATCGAGCAACAAGCCGAAAAACGCGTTAATATCGCCTGTTCTGGCCCATTGATATCGCTCGGCCGCAGGTTGGGACTGACTCATTCGGGCCTCGCGATTCGGTGATGGCATGGTCATTGCTCAATTCGAGACAGTTACTGTTCTAGCTGTCATTTTGAGTCCCATCCAGATGTCGCTGAGCGATCAACACCGCAGCCAAACCGCGATTTGCGAAACAATGGGGCGGAAACATCCCGTGAAGAAACCGCGAATTCCGTTTTGACGAGTGGGTGCTTTTCGGCGATACTGGGAGTCAACGGTGGCAGTTTCTTTAAGGCGGTTGTCGCTCCCGAAAAACGCATTATTGAATACGATCCTGCCACTACGGCTAAAGCTGAACCAGTACATGCGGAATAACGCCTAGCTTGTGCGGTTCATCCACCCCATGAATACGAAGCTCACTCTCATGAATACAGACGATTCTACTGTGATTTTCGACGAAAGCTCTGATGAAGCGATGCTTGCGAGCTATCGCGCCAGCGGAGATCGTTCTGTTTTCGAGACGCTAATGCGTCGATACGAACGTGAAATCTACAGTTACTTGCGACGGTACACGGGAAATGCTGAACTTGCGGAGGATGCATTCCAAGGCACATTTTTGCAGGTGCACCTGAAATGCCACCAATTCGACTCCGAGCGACGGTTCCGCCCGTGGCTGTATGCGATTGCGACCAACCAGGCGATTGATGTTCAACGTCGAAATAAACGCCACAAAATGGCTAGCCTCGATCGCACCGCTGGTGAAGATGACGGCCGTGGTGGAACGTGGACGGACAAGTTGGTTGGCGAAGCCCCTGATCCGCTGTGGGTTGCTTCACGCGAAGAAAACGGCCGCTGGGTCAACAACGCCGTTGAAACGCTAGGCGAGTCGATGCAGCAAGTGATCCAGCTTGTTTATTACCAGGGGCTGAAATACCGCGAGGCTGCTGATGTTCTCGGAATTCCCGTGGGAACGGTCAAAAGCCGCTTGCACGCGGCCGTGCAGCGTCTTGGCTTACTGTGGAACGATAGCCACGAGGGCGTCGAGCACGAATACGAGGCTTAGCTAAAGTACGAGGCCCTGACTGGCATTTTGCCAGTCTTGTGGCTCCGGGAAAGAACCGCATGGAGACTCCAGGCGTATATTGACTGTGGCACCGTTGCTGCCGAGTCTGGGCGTGTTTGATGTTAAGTTCGCCCTGGACCTTTCCCCGTCCTGCTCTCGAACACGATCACTGGCGATGCGAGAAGATCTACTCGGCTACCTGTTGGGAGCCCTCGAACCTCACGAGGCACGCCGAGTTGAAGAGCTGCTCAAGACCGATCCTTCATTGCGAGAAGAGTTGGCCGCAGTCGAAGCGATGTTGCGGCCGCTCGAAGACGCAACGGATGTGGTCGATGATTTGCCGGCCGGGTTAATCGAACGAACTCTTGCAAACTTGCCTCCGATCGGCGAGACCCCGCAGCTTGAACATGTGAGTGACTCAACGGAGCCTCGCGTAGTTCTTGCTGGATTGCCGACACTGGGAATGAGTACGGAACCGGCAATGCGTCCGACCAGGCGCTGGATGGATTGGGCGGCGGGCTCTTTCGCAGCCGCGGTTCTGCTGGGACTTCTTTTGCCGTCCTTGGCCGAAGGTCGATTTGCGGCACGGCGAGACGCTTGCCAGGATCAACTCAGGCGATTCGGTACAGCGATCACACAATTTGTGATGCTGAACCAGCAACAGAAATTACCCTCGGTCGCTGAGAGTGGCCCCGAAGCTTTTGCAGGAGTGTATGCGATTCGCCTATTCGAAGCTGGGCTTCTCGATGATCCCAACATGCGATTGTGCCCGTCGCTTGCCTTCGGGCAAGACATCAATTCGGAACAGGCTTTTTCAGAATTGAACGAATTTGTAGCGGCCAAGCAATTGCACTCGGTGTCGACGGACCAACTTATACGTTGGCAACAGCGAGCAGGTGGCGACTATGCTTATTCGCTTGGCGTGATCGATGGCAACCACTATTCCACGCCTCGATATGAAGCCAGAAGTTCGTTTGCGGTGATGAGTGATTCGCCGATCGCCTCGTTCGACGACCATGAGATCCAAGCAAATCAAGTCGGTCACAGCGGACGTGGCATGAACGTGCTCTATGAGGATGGTCGCGTACAGTTCATTTCGATTGAGTCCCTCCAGTCGATGCCCGACCACCACTTGCTCAATGATCGCGGTACAGTCGAGGCCGGGGTTGATCTGGATGACGCGGTCTTGGCCCCAAGTTGGCGACCGCCGTTCATTGGCACACCTCAGCGATAGGGCCTTGCGGTCGATTTAGATCGATTGCTGCTCGACAAGGTGAAGTTTTGCTGCTTTCTAACCGGGGCGAAGCAAGTACCCTGGACGTTCGTTACGATTGGACGCCACAATGTGGGAGTGGAACCACAGGCGTTGCCACGTCGACGTTCGACCAAGACGTTTACCCAAGAGTATTGCTGGGGTCCGACGACGTGTAAGAGAGTACCATACTAGGCACGCTTACGGCTTCAACAATCCAAAGCACGACAGGATCGAATATGTCGAACTCACCCGAGCGCCCTCTTTTGGCAATCGGCTGGCGTGAATGGGTTTCGATGCCTGAATTGGGTGTCAAACGCATCAAGGCCAAGATCGACACGGGGGCACGATCAAGTAGCTTGCATGCCTTTGACGTAAAAACGTTTTTCAAGGAAGATCAAGAGTTCGTTCAATTCTCAATTCATCCGGCTCAAGGACGTGACCAACCCGAAATTGCTGCGGTGGCACCGATCCTCGAGCGTCGAATGATTCGAAGCAGCAATGGCGAGGCCGAATCCCGGATCGTCATCCGCACCACACTCTCGCTACTCGGACAGCAGTTCCCGGTCGACCTGACACTCGCAAACCGTGACGCGATGGGATTTCGAATGCTCATCGGGCGTGAAGCGTTACGCGGACGTTACCTCGTCGATTCGAATCGATCATTTTTGGCCGGTCGCCCAGTAAAAAAAAGCCAAGACCGTTTTCGCCTTTCAAGCCGGCGTCGCCAATCCAATCCCCCAAGGAATCCTGAGTGAAGTTAGCCATCCTTTCCTGTAGCCCAAACTGCTACAGCACCCGTCGACTGCTTCAATCAGCCGTCGCACGTGGTTACCAGGCAAAGGTGCTCAACACCTTCAAGTTTGCGATCGACTTGGCGGAGGGCGAACCGAACTTGTTCTATCGCCGCAAACAATTGAGCCACTATGACGCGGTGCTGCCGCGGATCGGTGCTTCGATCACGTATTTCGGCACCGCTGTCGTTCGTCAATTCGAACAGATGGACGTCTTTACGGCGAACACCTCTGCGGGGATTGTGAACTCACGAGACAAACTGCGCAGTCTACAAATCCTCAGCCGCCACCAAATCGGCATCCCTCAAACGACATTCGTCCGCGATCGCAAAGACATCTTGCCAGCGATCGAACGTGTGGGCGGTGCGCCCGTCATCATCAAGTTGCTCGAAGGGACTCAAGGCGTCGGCGTGATTCTCGCCGAGTCCGTCAAGATTGCCGAAGCGATCATCGAAACATTACACAGCACTCGACAAAACGTGCTCGTGCAAAAATTTGTGTCGGAGAGTCGTGGCCGTGACATTCGCGCGTTCGTGGTTGGCGACCAAGTCGTCGCATCAATGCGACGCGTCGCGCAGGGACAAGAGTTCCGCAGCAATATTCATCGCGGCGGCAAGACCGAACGCGTTGAGCTTGAACCTGCGTACGCGGAAACTGCGGTGCGATGCGCCCAAATCATGGGACTCCGCGTCGCGGGTGTCGACATGCTCGAAGGCAACGACGGGCCTCAAGTGATGGAAGTCAATTCGTCGCCAGGACTCGAAGGAATCGAGGCAGCGACCCAGTTGGACATTGCTGGCGTAATCATCGACTACATGGCCGCACAAGTCGACTTCCCAGAGATCGATGTACGTCAACGATTGACGGTCAGTCGCGGATACGGTGTGACGGAGATCTCGATCCCCGAAGGATCTGAGTTCGTCGGCAAGACAATCGACGAATCGGGATTACCGGAACTCGACATCAACGTGCTCACACTTTATCGCGGCACGATAGTCATCCCGAATCCACGTCTGAAACGAACGCTCGAGCCGGGTGACCGATTGCTGTGTTTCGGACAGCTCGAAGCGATGCGAAACATGGTGCCGAAGAAGATTCTCAAACGCCGGCATCCAAAAATTCATTCGCTGCCGGAATCGGTTGCTGCGGAATTGCATCTTTGATCATTCAATGAGGGTTCCCTTTCATCCCGAACAATCGTCTCAATCGTTACCGGTGTGACTGAGACGAGGGAATCCAGTGATGACGAAGCAAATGTAACGGCAAGGCATGGAGCCTTGAGCCACATTTTGGCGGTTAACCTTTGTTTACTCGCCGCCTTGTGCCTTTGTGTCTGAAGCCTCAATCAAACGTTCTGGATTTCGCGCCGACTCGCTCATGACGGGCATGGTTGTGATGCTCATGCTCACAGTCGTCCAGCGCGGCGTGGGCTTTGTGCGTGGTGTCTGGTTTTGCCGGTTGCTCGACGACGCGGTCCTCGGCCAATGGGCAATGGCACAAGGCTTTATCACGCTCGTGACACCCATGATGTTGTTTGGCATCCCGGGTTGTTTACCCCGGTTTGTCGAACATTATCGCCTCCGAGGTCAACTTGGCCGGTTCGTTGGGCGAATCTTCATTGCTACCAGTTTGTGCGCGGCCGCATTCTTCTTGATCATGTTCTTTTTCCCATCCCTGTTTGGATGGATCGTTTTCCTCGAGCCTCAAAGCAACGCATTAATCTATTGCGTCGGCATCGCGGTGATATCGACCATCACCTTGAACTTCGTCAATGACCTCGTCGCTTCCTTAAGATTGGTGCGTGTGGTTTCGACCATGCAATTCATCCAAGGGGTTACATTCACCGTCGCTGCTGTGGTTTGGTTACAGAACAGTGGTGGACTAATCGGGCTCGTTCTCGCTTTCGCACTTGCGAATACACTCGCGTTGATACCCGGCCTGCTGTCCTTGAAGAGCGGTTGGGAAACTTCGGTAGGCGAAGCACATGAATTCGATTCCCAATCCATGTGGCAGCGATTGTTACCGTATGCGGCTGCGATTTGGGCAATGAACCTATTGGGCAATACGTTCGAATTATCAGATCGTTACATGCTGTTGCACCTAACGCCGGGCGGTGGCACCGCAGGCCAAGCGGCCGTCGGTCAATATCACAGCGGACGTATCTTCCCGACATTAATGATGAGTATCGCGACGATGCTCGGCGGAGTACTCATGCCTTATATGACGGCGGACTGGGAAGCCGGTCGCCATAAAGAAGTTCGCTTACGCTTGCGACGGGGCCTACTCGCAATTGCCGTTGTTTTCACCGTCGGTGCGGCGATGACTGAGGTTCTCTCACCATTCATTTTCGGTGTATTGCTCGAGGGCCGGTATGACGACGGCTTGTCCGTGATGCCGATGGCGTTCGTGTTCACAACATGGTCGGCGCTCGTGATGATTGGCCAAAACTACCTTTGGGTCCTGGAACGTGGCAAATGGATTGCGGCAGTAATGGGTATTGGGCTGGTATTCAACATTGCCCTCAACGCGTTTCTCGTACCGCTGTGGGGACTGCCTGGTGCAGTGATCGCAACACTGGCTTCGAATCTGATCGTGCTTTTGGGATTGTGGACGTGCATGCATCGTAGTGGGTATCCACTGGACCAGAGCGTTGTCCTCTGCACCGCGCTGCCTGCCACGCTATTAGCCGGTCCCTGGATCGCACTGCTTTCCGCACTGGCTGTCTCGTTCACCAATCGAGATGTGCAAGCCGCTATGACAGAGTTAATCGAACGACGACTACGACGACGCTCCGCGGTAGCTGCCTAATCTCGTTTTCGCATCAACCCGGATTGTCGCCCAGCGGCAGCTGGTGGCGAAATCAGGTAGGCTTTCGGGATGAATTTCCTCTCGCACGCCATTCCGTACTTTGACGAACCGCTTACGGTTGCGGGGACTGCGGTGCCCGACTGGTTGTCGGTGGTGGATCGCAAAGTGCGTGCGAGGAGCCGTTTTGCTGAGCCGTTTCTTGAGGCCGATGATCCGGCTCTGCGCAGTGTTGCCAGCGGAATTGTGCATCATCATCGCGACGACTCGTGGTTTCATTCGACCCGTGCGTTCGCGGAAACGAATCTGCAATTCGCCCTAGAATTGCGAGATCTGCTCCCCGGTGACGACGGTTTTCGGCCCACATTCGTCGGACATATTCTGATCGAGATGATCCTCGACCGACTCTGGATCGCCGAAAATCGAGACTGGGCGGACCAGTACTACGAAATCCTCGCTTCGGTGGACCCCGTGCTGGTGGGCCAATGTGTTGAGAAAGTCGTCGGGCGAGAGCTGGCGGGGCTCCCTCGAGTAATCGAACGATTCATTGAGGTCCGGTTCTTGTATGACTACCTCGAAACCGACACACTCTTGGAGCGACTGAACCAGGTGATGCGGCGAGTTCGGCTTGCCGATTTATCACCAGAAGTCGCTCAGTGGTTACCCCGAGCGGTCTCGATTGTGGAGCGCCGACGTGAGGAACTACTGACCCCCGCAGACGCGAATACTCCTTTCCCCTTTTCGTGATTGACTTCCCCTTTAGAGAGAACGGTTTCGGCGATGAAGTACGGTATGAATTTGTTGTTGTGGTCTGGCGAAGTGACCGATGCCATGATGCCTGTTTGCGAGCAACTGCGAGCGATGGGCTACGAGGGCGTTGAGATGCCAATGTTCAATCTCGACCTGGACTACGCCGGGATCGGAAAGCAACTCGACGCGATGGGACTCAAGCGGACTGCGGTAACGATTCGCACTGAAGAGAACAATCCAATCTCACCCGATGCCGCAGTGCGCAAAGCTGGCGTTGAACTCAACAAAAAGACCCTGGACTGTTGCGCGGCTGCTGGAGTGGAAACTCTTGTTGGACCGTATCACTCCGCGATCGGTTTGTTCAGCGGTGCTGGTCCCACAGACGACGAATGGAAGTGGGGCGTTGATGCGATGCGCGAGACGGCGGAGTACGCTGGCACGGTCGGCGTCAAGCTCGGCGTCGAAGCTCTCAACCGATTCGAATGCTACTTGTTGAATTGCCACGGCGACTCCGCTCGATTCGTTCGTGAAGTTGACCACCCAGCTTGCGGAATGATGTACGACACGTTCCATAGCAATATCGAAGAGAAGGACATTGACGCTGCCATTCGTGCGGGAGGGGACAAGTTGCTGCATATTCACATCAGCGAGAATGACCGCAGTACCCCAGGTGCGGGCGGAATCAACTGGAAGCAAAACTTTGATTCGATCGTCGGTTGCGGATACGACGGATGGCTCGTCATCGAGGCCTTTGGCCTCGCACTCCCTGAAATCGCCGCTGCAACCAAGATTTGGCGCAAGATGTTCAAGGACGAACTGACCTTGGCAAGCGAAGGACTCGCATTCATGAAAGCAGAGATCAGCAAGCGAACATCGAATGCCGCCTGAGACTTCTGGCAATCAGCCCATCGCCACAGAATCAGATCCAGCACGCGCGGAGCCACAAGTGTGGTTCCTTTCGGGCGACCTGATGTTCGCTTCGCGCGTTCGCGCGGCGGCCGAGCGTGCAGGGTTTGAATTCCGATTGGCCACGAACCTACCCGACGAACCTGGTGGCGAGATTCGTTACGTGATCTTGGACTTGTCGACGCGCAGTTCGCTAGCGACAACACTCTCGGAAACCTGCGAGAAGCTATGCCCCAACGCAAAATTGATGGCGTATGGTCCGCACGTGCAAATTGGTCGGCTAAAGACGGCACGTGAATCTGGCATCCCCACCGTCATGACGCGCGGCCAATTTGATCAAATTCTATCCGGGCTTTTTCACGATATGTCGTGAACCGCAATCGCGTGAGCTCGGTGGGAGACCGAGCGACTGATTTCATTTTACGGACGGCTGTTTAAGGATCGCGGCGTAGATCACCTGTGTATCCAGCACGCTTGTTAGCAAAGTGATTGAGCCAACGAAGTTCGTCAAAGCCGTAGTCCACTTCTGGCTCAATCATCTTGAGCACGGTGAGGGCTGCTGGGTTAGTCAGTTTCCGAGTCACGACAACCGTCGTGCCGCCGCTCGTGAATGCTCCACCATTGCCATCCGGAGAGAACGATGCTTGCGTGCCGCCACCCTCTGCCTTGCTCGACTTGTGTTCCGTCACGAGTGCATCGACCATCGTGAGCGCCAACTCTGGGTTGGGAAAGAAACTCAAAGCGCGAGCCGCTCGATTTACTTCGCTATTGTTGTTTGACTTGAGCATTGGAACATACGTGGCAACCGCAGCACTCGCTCCGTACTTTTGAAGCTCTTCGAGCGCCGCTTCACGGATGACATCATCAGCTTCTTCGACACCTGCACGAACCAGTCCTTCGAGTGCTGGTGTATTGTGAAAACGACCTAGCAACTTCACCCACAATCGACGCAACTCGCGAGTCTGTGAAGCGTTGGCATGACGCGAATCCGAAAGCTCCTTTGATATCGCAACGGCGGCTAGCGGATCTTCGATCGCCGTAAGCGTTGCGAATGCTTCGGCGCCCGCAGGCCCACCACCCATGGCTGCAGTACGTAACTTTTTGATCTCCTTGATCCATTTTTTCGAGCCGACCTCTGCTTCGTCTTGAGCGGCTTGAATTGTGGCAAGTTCCGGTAGTTGCCAACCACCAGTGCCGACTTTGATCATGCCGCGACTGCGCTGGAGCTCGCTGTACAACACCCACTCGTTTTGCTCCTTGGCGTAGCCCAACGCCGCGCGAGCATATGAATGATCAGGATTGATCTCAATTGCCCGTTGCATGTGATAGCGATTCTGGGCGAGAAGATGATTCTCTTTGCACCAGCGTGCCAACATGTAATTCAGCTCGGCGTCGTTCCCAGCAATCTTGGCTCGGCGGGTATACTCCGCAAGCTCTTTCTCCTCGACAACCTGCCGCACTTGACTTGCCGGTAACGCAACTCGAAGTGATGAATCCACCTCCACGATCACGTAAGGCACCTTCACGTCCGAAACCCGCTGGACTTTGCCTGATAAATGTCCGCCGCCGTACAGCTCAACGTTGTCCGCAAAAACAGCTGGAGCAACACCGGCTAAAAACACGATGATCGCTATCGAAACAATGAGCGTTCTCATGGGCACTACCGTTGAATTCCAGGCCTCGAGCGGATCCATGATTTAAGTATAGGCTCCACCGAGTGGTTTCTTGTGCCTTCTAAATGCGAACGCGCCTAGTTTTCTGGCCTTTGGCGCCCCCCCCGCCTGGCAATGGGAATCGTCAGAATTGGCTCAACCCGAACGGGCTGGCGGACGATAATCATACTTGACTATCTTGATCATGTTTGTAGCCTATTGAGATATCACTTCCGTTTCAGCGTGATCCAGCAATGAATCGACTCGCCAAACACCGATTACCCGTCATGACCGACGCCCCGCAGCTTATGAACTCGATCGACAAGAATCCTCCGTCCAAACCGACGCTGCAGATTTTGTCGCCCGACGACGAACCACGTGGTGCGATGGCTGCGGACCCGCCACTGCTGCCCACAGAGGACTTTTTGGCGGAGCTCGCTAGGGAGAGCGAGAGCCTCGAGTCGGCGACACCCCAGGAAATACTCCGCTGGACGGTGGACCGTTACGCGCCACGATTCACGATGGCAACAGCGTTTGGCCCTGAAGGCATGACACTAATTCACATGCTTGCGGAAATCGCCCCAGCGACTCCTGTCTTCAATCTGGAAACCGGATACCAATTTGCCGAGACTCTCGAACTTCGCGAAGAAGTGAAACGACGTTACGGGATCGAAGTTGAATACAAACTGCCCGAACAAACCGTAGCGGAGTACGAAGCGGCCAATGGTGGCCCGGTTTACAAAACCGATCCGAATCGATGCTGTTTCGACCGCAAGCTCAAGGTGCTGCACGAAGCCGCCAAGGGCCACTACGCATGGGCTAGCGCGATTCGTCGCGACCAAAGCGAAGACCGTGCTCGCGCACCGATCGTCGGCTGGGATCGCAAATTTCAATTGGTGAAGGTCAGTCCATTGGCGAATTGGACGAAGAAGGACGTTTGGAATTTGATCGCGAAAGAAAACATTCCGTACAACCCGCTGCACGACAAAGGCTACCCAAGTGTCGGGTGCTGGCCATGCACACGTTCGGTTCTTGCTGGCGAAGACGAACGAGCGGGTCGTTGGAGTGGTTTCCAAAAAACAGAATGTGGATTGCACACGTCCTAAGTTCTCGTTGTTGAAAGGTACTGAACCGTGGTGATTTCCGCTCGCGTGCATTACGCCTGTTTAGCGATGCTCGAACTCGCTATGCGAAGCGACGAGGCGTCCGACGACTCGTCACCCGTGGCGATTCGCGAAATCACCGACCGCCACAACATCCCAGGTCCATTCCTAGTTCAAATTCTCCGCACGCTCCGAGCTGCCGGTTGGGTACAAAGTGTCCGCGGCAGCCAGGGTGGTTATCGCCTTTCCGTTGATCCCGCAAAAATCACGCTGCTCGATATTGCTGAAGCGATCGGATGCCAAGAATCCTCAGCCCGCGCGACACCCAGCACGCAACTCGATGAGATGCTCGGTGAACATTGGGATGAGGCCGCCGCAGCCTCACGGCGAGTGCTTGGCGAAGCCCGGCTGAGCGACATTCTTGAACGCTGTCGCCACGGCGACGCATCCATGTTCTACATCTAACGATTCAGTTCAACCCGCAGACGCAGCGACCTCGATCCCAGGCAACTTGTTGTCAATGACCGAATCGTCAAAGTCGTTTTCATGATGACTCGAATCGCCTTGATGATTCGCCGCGAGTAACTGGTAGAGTGCTGGCACCACAAACAACGTAAACATTGTTCCAATCGCCATCCCCGCGACCAGCACAATACCGATGCTATTGCGAGCCTCGGCTCCAGGCCCTGTAACCAGCACCAGCGGGAAGTGCCCCAGCACAGTCGCTGCACTCGTCATCAGTACCGGACGCAATCGAGTTTGCGACGCTTCGACAATCGCCTCTGCCTTGGACAAGCCTTTTTCTTGCAAGCTATTGGCAAACTCGACGATCAAAATCCCGTTCTTGGCAACCAAGCCCACAAGCGTGATCAGGCCAACCTGAGAGTAGATATTAATCGTCGTCAGATCCAAAAACGTCAACGTCAACGCACCCGAGATCGCGAGCGGAACTGACCCCGCAAGCACAATGAACGGATCGCGGAACGAATGAAACTGGGCCGAGAGCACCAAGTAAATCAAGATAAGCGAAAACCCAAGTGTCACCGCGAGCGATGAACCTTCTTGCCGAATCTGGCGTGATTCGCCGGCATAATCGATCACCGCAATATCGCCCAGCACCTCGCGCGCGATGCCTTCTAATTGAGTCAGCCCCTGTTCCTTGGTCACACCAGGGAACACGCCTGCGAAAATGCGAAGTGAACTCTGCTGTTGAAATCGCTGCAGCGAACGCGGCGCCGTCGTCGGCTCGATCGAAGCGAACGTCGATACGGGAATCAACTCACCGCTCGGGCCGCGAATCTTCAAGTCCATCAATGCGGACGCTGAGGATCGTTCCGCGTCCGCGAGTTGTGGAATGACTTGATAGCTGCGATTGAAATAGTTGAAACGATTGACATAGCCGCCTCCGAGCAATACACCAAGCTCTTGACCAATCGACGCAAGATCGAGCCCCATGTCTGCGATCTGCTGTCGATCGATGGCCACGCGTGCTTGCGGCAAGTCAAACTTCATGTCCGTGTCCACAAACATGAACATGCCCGCGGCCTGCGCACGCTGGACGATCTCCGAAGCAAGTCCAGCCATTTGCTCCGCAGGCCGATCGTTCTTGATGACGAGCTCAACGTCGTATTGCCCAGCACCAGGAAGCGGAGGCAGCAAAACGGGAAACGCTCGCACTCCCGGAATCTGTGATACTGCTCCATAGACGGGCCCCTGCATCTCCGCCGTACTTCGGTCGCGGTCTTTGAAGTCTTTGGTGATCATGCCGCCGAAACCACCATTGGACGTAATCAACGCCCACATGTATTTCGTTTCCGGAAACTCTTTCAATGTCTTTGCTAACTGGCTCGCCCACGCCGCAGTGCTTTCGAGCGTCGCATCAGGCGCCGCTTCAAGCATCACCGCGATCGCGCTTTGGTCCTCGACGGGAGCCAGTTCTTTGCCGCTCATCACATACAACGGCCATGCCGCCAATCCGATCAAAATCGTCGCCAGAGCAATCGACCAACGCAGCGATATCGCCACTCGAAGCAGCACGGCATAAAACCGGCGAACCGATTCGAAGCGACGATTCACGAAACGCGTCAACCAACTCTCTTTGCCTGACGGGTGAATCATCATCGCGCTCATGATCGGCGAGAGCGTGATAGCGACGAATCCCGACACAACCACTGCGGCGGCCAGCGTGAACGCAAACTCACGAAACAACATCCCCGTCAAACCACCCTGGATGCCAATCGGCGCGTAGACAGCCGCCAGCGTGATGGTCATCGCAATGATTGGCCCCACAAGTTCTCGAGCCCCTATCACCGCTGCTCGAATACGAGTCTCGCCCAGCTGAACGTGTCGCTGGATATTCTCCACAACAACGATCGCATCATCGACGACGAGCCCTACCGCAAGCACGATCGCTAAAAGCGTGAGCAAGTTCAGCGAAAAGCCCATCAACATCATCAGTACCACGGCGCCAATGAGCGACACTGGCATCGCAACGAGCGGAACCAACGCCGTTCGCAGCGAACCGAGAAACAAGAACACCACGATTCCGACGATCGCGATGGTTTCGACGAGGGTCTTGGAAATTTCGCGGATCGCATCTTCCATGAATTTGGTCGCGTCCCAAGCTAATTCCATCTCGATGTGCTCGGGCATCGTCGGACGAAGACGTTCCATCTCAGCCCGCAAACGGTGCGCGACGTCGATCTCGTTGCTGCCAATCAATGGCCACACCGACAAGTAGACGGCTTCACCGCCACCGTACATCGCCATCGAAAGTGCCTCTTCGGCACCAAGCTCGACTTTCGCGACATCACGCAAACGAATCGTGGCCCCATTGCGTTGGGAAACAATCAGATCTTCGAACTCTTCGACGCTACGCAGGTCCGTATTCGTGAGCAAGTCGACTTGCACGTTCTCGCTTTTTACACGACCGATCGCAGCCAAGAAGTTATTTCGCTTGAGCGCCGCAAACACATCACCTGGAGTGAGATTGAGCGTCGACAGTTTCTGGGGCGAGATCCAAACTCGCATCGCCGGCATGCGTCCCGCTTCGATGCCAACTCGCTGCACGCCGCCAAGTGTCGACAACTGCGGTTGAATCGTTCGCGTCAACCAATCTGTTAACTCGGCAATATCAAACTCGGACGACGTAAAACTTAAATAGAACGAAGCATAGGGACGATCGGCTCGCTGCAGTTCGATGACTGGCGGCTCGGCCTCAGCAGGCATCTCCCGACGAACCTGCTGCAACCTTGCACTGACTTCGGCGAGAGCTTGTGTGCTGTCGTGGTTCAGTTTCAATCGCACCGTGACGGTACTGATCCCCGACATGCTACTGGATTCGATGTAGTCCACACCAGCGATCGCTGAGACAGCACGTTCGATTGGCGTGGTCAAGAAACCGCGGACAGTTTCGGCACTGGCGCCCACATACACCGTGCTGATCAGAATCGATGTGCTCTCCAATTTCGGATACTGCTGGATCGGCAACAAGAAAATTGCCCGCAGTCCAATCAGTACGATCATGAGGTTGACGACAACCGCAAGGACGGGATGGCGAATGAAGATATCTGTGATGCTGCGCATGGATAACTACTGACTCACCGCTGCGCTGAGTGGATCGTTCGCCGAATAGTCCATGACTAAAGCTCCTTCACGAAGCTTAAACGAGCCGTCGACAACCACCGAATCGCCTTCGCTGACTCCGCCTCGAATGACGACCGCACCATCGATTGATTGGCCGGGAATGACACGACGTACCTGAGCACGAAGCGATCCAGTTTGGTCCTTTTCGGCGACATATACAAACGCACCAGTTGGCGATCTTCGAACAGCTTCGGCGGGGACCGCGATCGCCGTTTGCTCGGGTCCATATTCAACCCGTACTTGCACCGCATCATTCGGTTGAAGAAACGCAGGTGGATGATTGAGTTTTGCTCGACCCATTAAATTACGTGTTGAACGATCCGCAATCGCATCGAGTGCAACGAGTTCTGCCGAGAGATCTTGAGGCTGAAGAAGCAATCCGATTTCTTGGCCAATCACAACGGCATCCGCAACCGATTGAGGCATCATGAAATCGACGTTCACGTAATCATCGACTCCTTGCAAGGTCGCGATCTCGGCTCCTTCACTGAGGTATTGCCCGACGTGAGTGTCGACCAAACCGACCTTGGCTTGAAACGGTGCCGTCAACGTTTTCTTCTCAATGATTGCGCTCAAACGAGCGACGTCGGCATCGCTTTGGGCCATGTCGGCGACGGCTTGATCAATTTCGCTGTCACTCGAGGCGTTCTCACGGGCGACACGGCGTGTACGTTCCAGCATCGACCGAGCCATTTGCTGGTGCGCCTCCGCTGAAGCAAGCATGGCGTCCTCGACTTGGTGATCGAGAACAACCAACACTTGATTGGCCTTGACGATCCCGCCCGATTCCACAGCAATCGATGTGACTTGCCCAGCGACTTCATTTCGCAGGGTGATCGATCTGGGAGCGCGGATGGTGCCAATCGCTGTTGCGGACGCACGAAACGTAATCGACTTTGCTGGATTGATCGTTACTGCCTCGGGCATTTCGGGAGGAGGTCCTTGCTCACTTGCTGTAACAATTTGGTCGTATTTGAACCAAGCCAAATAACCGCCAATTCCCAGCACAACAGCAAGAACGCCGACAGACCCCAGCCCCACAGCGACGGACTGGTAAGCACTCTTCAATTCCAGTTCCTTAGTTCTAACGTGAGCGAGGTCATTCCTCGCAGATTAATCCCGTCATTCTAACCACGATCAACTTCTACGCGACTGGCCAATCGGGATTCATACAAACTTAAGCCATGCAACGCGTGGTACAGGACGCCACATTCCAAATCGACGTCGCTGCAATGCTCGATGGTACGACACAAACGACGCACCGTGAGTTCGACCCAGGGCTCAGACAATGTAGCATCATCCGCCGCAATCGCCAAAAACTCCAACACATGTCCCGTCGTCCCAATCGACTGGCCCAAGTCACGTGACCAACCACTTCGATGCATGTAAGAAGTCGAGTAGGAACCATCCGGGTTTTGATTCACTCTCGCTTGATTGATCGCATCATCAACGGTCGCTTGGGCGTCTGCCCAAACCCCCGTCAACTCGGCTCCCTCGGTTTTACGCTTGGCGAGCGTCATGGCGATACCGATCAAGCGATGGGTACCGCCGCAAACCGCTTCTTCAATGCCTTGGCTCAATTCCACCTCGAGCAACAGTTCGGTGCTGTACTCAATCCCATCTCGAGCGATCCAACTGTGCGTCGTCGGTCGATACGCAGTTACGACAATGAGCGTCCAACTGAATTCATAGTCAAAGTTCAGAGGGACGTCGTACTCAGCTTGGTTCACCCAATCGAGCATCGTGACTTCATCCGATCCCACGCGAATCGTTTCTTCAGGTTTGAAGCCAGCTTGAACCAAAACGGCCAACCATTGGTCCCGATGACCTTGCCCGATCTTGGAAGCCGGCTCGACTTCCATTCTCAATCCACGACGCCCGTTGTCACCAACAGGATCACCGATTACTGGCGCAAACCCATCCAGCCGACCACCGGCGAGAAGATACTCAGCCGCACGCTGTTCGCCGGAACTTGTTCGAATCTCAAAGTCTTGACCGTAAGCCAACACGCCATGCAGGACCTGCCAAGCTCCGTGCACCTCCGTCGTTAGTGTGCGGGTTTGCTGGTTCATCAGCAACGTCTGACGCACTTGCTCGAGCAGCGAAGTAGTGGACTCCGGTAAAGGTTCCACTTCGGCGGTAGGAATACTTAATGTCGGACAGCCAACAAATGGCGTCAGAAAAAGAACGACGGCTAGAGGGCAAAAGAATCGCTTCATGCGATTCAAAGTTTGCTTCAGTAAGAATGCATGTCAACTAAGAAAGTTGCTGTCGCACTGACTAGAAGACGGAAAAGCACTACTTTCTCGCCAACCCGTTACCGGTTGGCTCCTCGTCTGCTTCTTCGTCGACTTCATTGCCTTGGTCATCACGATGATACGTGCGAAGTGATCGCGGCAGCGGATCAAACGCGAGCTGATCCTTCAAATAGCCAGCGTCTTTCGCTTTTCGAAGGGTGCTGATTACGTCACCGTACTCACCGCCGATGGATACGATTCCAGCAACGAGTTGCTCGATCGAATTCGGCACGGTGATAAGCTTGTCTTGTTCGCCAGCCTGAAATCGGCTGATTCGAATTTGCCCGGGCTGAGACGGGTCCGGCTTGAGTAGAAACCCGTCACTACCGCGCAGGAAGTCTGGTATCACCAGCGGGCCAAGCGAGCCGAGCAACACGATTTCCGGCGTCTCGTTGGTCGACACGACCACGGCGGGCGAGCCTTCTGAATTGACTTTGTACAGCCGAAACGAATTGCCGACGGCTGTGCCCGCGAGCGAGAGACGACCATCAGCACGTCGACGAATTGCACAAAACGCACCGTAGCGAGTCTCCAAACTCGGTTGATCTAACAATCGCTGCAACGACTCGACAGCGAGATGCTGCTCCAGCCCTTCCAGAGCGGCAAGTCCCGGATGCCGAAACGCGGGTTCCGTGCGAATGGCTTCTTCAAGAGGCTCAATCGACTCAACTCGATCCAAATACGCGAGTGCCTCAGCCGCATAGAACCTGAGCTCTGGATTGCTCGTTTCAAGGGCTGCGGTCAACGTTGGAATCGCGTTTTCACCGAGTGCCTCAAGTTGGTTGGCTGCATCCGCTGCTGTCGCTGGCTCGCTTAATCGCTTGCCCAGTTCAGCCAATCGTTGTTGCGTATCGGCAGACTCTGGCTTGACACCAATCGCACCAACAATCGCCATCAACCTTGCTTGCTGGCCTCGATAGCGCGGGTGCATATCGATCTCGATATAGTCGTCTTCGGTTGCTTTGGCGATGCCGCGTCGAGTTGTCCCGTCAAAGAAAAAGAAACGCCGATTGATTGCTGCTGCCAATCCTGCGGACATCTTCACATGCTGGTATTCCGGCCTAAGAATCAAACCAAGCTTCCGATCAATCTGGATTCGCCCACCGCCGACAACGCGTCCTTCGACTTTATGTGCATCATCATTGCCGCCTTGAAGATTCGCACGCGTGAGCACATGCCCGGTCCCGATGACCATCACGTCGCTCTTGCGAACGGAGTTTTGTATATTTTGTTGGTGTCGCAATCGAGTGTACATCAACCAACCGGCACTCAAGCTCGAAACCTTGCTGCGTGGCGGAGTCGAAACCAACAGATCGACCGAGTCACCTCGCTGGGCACCTGCTGGCACGACGGCCTGGACTCGCACCAATGCAGTCTCAGGCAACTCTAAAAACTGGTTAGGATCCTTGATGTCATGTCGCTTCATTTCCTCGAGCAACTGGTCACGCAACATCGACGGATCGGCCGGTCCACCTGTGCCAGGCAAGCCATTGACGATTGCAACGCCCTCGACATTGATGGCATTGAGTCCTCGAGGAATCGCCGCTTCGCGAACTAGATCCGGTGGCTCTGGGACCTTCAGCAAATCATTGAGTCGCTGGCCTTCGGTATCTTCTTTTTTACCGGGCCATAGTGACGAACAACCGGCGACACAGAGCAATGCGACGGCGAGGACACCGAAATGCCATGCCCGTTGCCCACATGCAAACTTGAATGATGAGTTTCGTAGCATGCTGCCACGCTTTATGTATGTGCGTTGAATCATGTCCGGTAAAACGGCCCAGAAAACTCGGCCGACGTGTCGTCATACCGAAGTCTCAACCACCAAGGCAAGGGAAACTGACAATGATGAGCCCGATTATCGGGAAGTAAAAACAGCCCTACGCCTCAAAGGCCAAACTTGCCGTGAGTTACCCTAGGGTCGCCCAGTCACTCGAGCCGTGAAACTGGTGAAACGCAATTAAAGGGTCGTGGTCGCGTAGAAGTCGTGGGTTGCGAGATACAGTGCCACTGCAGTTGCGACGCTTGCGGCCATCACAAAGCCACCGATCACGCGTGTCCGTTTGATCTTCCACCACATCAACACCCCGGTCACGCCCCAGGACACCATCGCGACGGCCATCACATCAAGGATCAACGACCAAACCATTCGACCGTTCCAGTGCGGCGGTTGACCGTGGGTTGTGTGCAACCGCATCAGAAACTGGCGAGACGTCATGCCGTGCTGGCCCGCGTACTTCGTCAGTTCGACATGACCATCCTTGAGCACGTAAGTGATCCTCGCCGGTTCACCGTTGACCTCCGCCAGAAAATTCAACTTTGTCCATCCGAACGGTTTCGGATCGACAGTGGACTCGATGCCGGCGGCGGACAAGACATAGGGCACCGACTTCTGCGCCGCATCCAACGGATTAGGCTCGAGCGAAATATTGCTGACACTTTTAAGAATTCGCTCCGGTTTCAAGTCGTCTGAAACATGCGTCACCACAGCCGACGATCGGCTGACCGGATCCATTTGAACGACGTGCCGACGCCCACCCGGTTCGTTTACTTCGTACATGATGTTGTTGGTGAATTCGGCACCCGAATCCGCCATGAGCTTGACGGCTTCATTTCCATGGACTTTGTTGATCGTCTGGACGACTTGCTGTGCAAGCTCCGAAGGCGTTGGGAAGTTAACCATCGGTGACTGGCCCAAGACCGTCGCATCCACTTCCTGTATGACTCGATCGGGAAACAGCCCTTCATGATTGAACATCGCCCCCGTTATGCCATAGAGAAACACCCACGGCAGCAAAAACAAACCGGCGTACAAGTGAATTCGACGAATCAAGATGGTGAATCGAGTCGAGAACTTGGTGGCCGACTTCGGTTTTTCAACACTGGAATGATCGGGAGTCGTTTCGGCCGTCGCGATCGTCGGTTCAAGATCAAGCATGGAAGTCACTGGCTTTGAAAATGGTAAAATTTAGTGCTCGCAAAACTGTCGCAATGCGTTCTTGAAGAATGTCGAATCAAAAGGCCGCAGTGGGCTTCCCCGGCCCTGAGAGACCGACCCTCCCGCGAATTGCGTGAGTGTAAATACGAGGCTTTTATACCAAATCAATTGTGTGGACCGGCTTAGCACTTCGCAAATGGAACGTGGATTGATGTTAGTCGATTTTCTGATTCGGATGAGTGGTATCGCAGCCAAATTACTCCGACCACCAACACTCTGAATTCATTGCAAACCCGTGAACATCGGCTATCTTGTTCCGTCTTACCGTTCGAGCCTCTGCACGAGACTCGACACGCTCGTCGAAAATTACTTTGGGGCTGATATGCAGGTCACAATCCAACGAAGGGGCGGACTGTCCGTTTATTTGCTCACGGGATTCGTTCTTTGCGTGAGTTCTCTGGTATGCAGCCGTGTTCATGCGGACTACACGCTTTACACGATCCCAGGCACTACCATGTCGATGCTGCTCGAAGGGGAAGTGAAATACAACCCTGGTGGAACGGTTACTCACAAGCATCCACGGGGCACGTTGTATTTCAACGCACGGGACATCCAAGTTCTTAAATCGCCGACTTCACAAAAGGTGTACGGCACCAAACTTCGAAAGGCGAACAGCGAAGCCAGTGTTGACGGTTATTTGGATCTAGCGAAGTGGGCCTTGCATAATGGCATGCTCAAAGAAAGCAAGTCGCTGCTTAGCTCGGCTTGGAAAGTCGACCCCACGCATGTTCGTCTGCGAAAACTCGCCGGACTGATGCAATACATCAACCGACCGGTGCCAACTTCGCTCGAAGTCGAAGCCAATGCGAGGGAGCTTATTGGTGGTCGCAATATGCAAGCGGCGCGAAGCACACACTTCATCCTTCTGCACGACGGTATTGGCGAGCCTGATCCGGTCACCCGCAAGACACGTTCTGAGATGCGACTTGAATTGCTTGAGAAGGTCTACGAATCGTATTTCTTGACGTTCGCTTTCGAAGGGCTGTTTTTAAGACCGCCCGTGGAACCGTTGGCGGCTGTTCTGTTCAGCAACCACGCTGATTTCATGCAGATGGAATCACGACTCGAAATGGGACTGCGTCAAGTCGCTGGATTTTATTTGCCTACCGAAAACATTTCGATCTTTTACGATTCAGGGACGTCACCTCGATTTCGGCAACTCGTTGCATTATCCGAAGCGATGGGCGACGCCAAAGACACAATGAAACGAACGCGAGTCGCCGGTGCCGGCGAGGCGATTCGTTTGGCAAACACCTTGCAACTGTTGATTGATATCGAGCGTGAAAGCGAAGACGTTGCAACGGTATCGCATGAAGCATTGCATCACATTGCCGGCAATACAGAACTATTTCCTCACGATGGCGTTTTCGTACGCTGGGTTCACGAAGGACTCGCTTCGTTCTTTGAATCATCAAAGCGGGGAAACTGGAGCGGTGTCGGTGCGGTGGACAGCGACCGCATTGACTACTACCGAGCACTTGAAGGCGATCCCGTTCGCGGCAGTATTGAATTCATCGTGTCCGATCTCGGATTTGCGATCGAAGGCATGCTCGGAGATCAACTCCCAGCTTACGGTCAAGCATGGGCGCTCACGCACTTTTTGTTTCATGAACACTTTGACAAGTTGACTGAGTTTTATCGCAAAATCCAATCGATCGATATTGAGGTCACTGACGGTCCATCTCTGGGCGCCCGGGGCGAAAAACTTGTCGCACTGTTTGATGAGACATTCGGAGACCGCACGACTCTCGAATTGGAGTGGCGACGCTACATGCGCCAGCTGAGAACGGATACCGAACGCCTTGTCGAGGAAATGTGATCATGGACAGGCGAACTTTCTTTCGGTACGGCACGCTTGCTTATAGCCTCATCGCATTTTTGTGCGCAACCGCCGCGACGGCTCGTGCCCAGAACGTCCAATACGCACCGACTGTCGGACAAGTCTACGAGTACGGAATTGAAATCCGGCTGGTCAACAAGCCGGAAAAGAATGTGAGACCGTTCAATTTCTCTCAGCGGTGCCGAGTTCAGTACGAAATCACTCATGCTGACGCGACGGGATGGACGGCTCGCTATTCAAGCATCCCGTTTCAAAATGGCGCACCAGTGACGGACGCCAATGCGTACAAAGTCAGTCTCGAGCGCAAACGTTCGATCGCATCCGGCGACCCCGCGTTGAATCCACCGGTTCCGAACTTGCAAGGCGCCGGCGCCGAACTTGCCAAGAACGCCATCGCGCGCTCTCGAGCAATCGCACGATCACAGAACGAGATGTTCATCGATAACGTGGATAATTTCCCAGGGCTATTGAATTTCTGTGAGGGCGATATTTCGGTCTCCAACGACGGAGAAGTGACGCGAGTTACTGGAAAAGCGGCATTACCCATGCTGGCGGGTCATCTTGCTCGCATACCAATCGTCCGTCTGCCGACCGGCGACAACCAAGCCTCAGCGTTCGGCCACAAGTCGCTAGTCAATATTTTGCTTCTCGACCCTCAACAGAAGACGTTTTCGACCGAAGGATCCATCCTAACTTCTGCCAAACCTCGAAAAGCGAGTTTGGCTGATTTAATTGCGTTTGATGTGAGCATCGAAGAAGCGGGCGGAGCGAGTATTGGAGCGCAGGTCAAAATGTCTGGTGAAGGCTTTTATGAGTTTTCAAAGAAAGCCAACATGCCTTATGCCGGCAACATCGACTACAAGTGCAGCGGAATCACCTTCGGAGATGCATCGAGTGACTTGGACATGCGCATTGGCTTTCATATCCTCGATCCCTGGCGTCGATTGGTTTTCGATTTGGGCGTGGTCCCAACCGAAGAAGCGATGTCCGCAAAGTTTATGCCTCGGTTGACCGATGGTGATTGCACGTCGCTGCGTCGCCAACTAACCAGCGGAGAAAGGGTGATCGAAAGAGCGATGTATGACAAACTTGCGGTATCGGCGCCGCCTCCGTTTAGTCAAGGACTTGATGCATTGTTGAAATCAACCATCGAGAACTTTCGAGACAAAATCACATCGATCAAAAACATGGATGACGAGGCACGCCACCAAAGGGCAGCTGGTCGTCGTATCCCGCCGCCTTGGGTTCAACAAACGGAGTATGAGATCTATGTGAAGACTCTTCAGCACGTCGCCAAGCGATGGCACGGTATCCGCCAAGCCGCTTCGATGATGACACGAACTTGGACGGACTCCAGCGGCAGTTTCAAAGTACCTGCACGTTTGGCAGCGAGCACCGAAACCACCGCGACACTTCGGCGACTCGATTCACAGCAAACCATCGACATCCCCATCAGCCGACTGAGTGAAGCCGACGTTGACTTCGTGAAAGCATTTGGGCGACCCGCAGATGCGTCATCAGACCAGTAACCTGGCGAGTTTGCTTGCTGGAGTCCATGACTAGCGACCTTGAAATACGACGGCGTGAGCTTGGTCGGGCTGGAGTTGGTCTAACCACTCAACGATTTCTTCATCGCGGTAGGCCAGCATTTTGTCGGCATACGTTGAATCCGAAACCAGCTCTCCGTAATAGATCAACGATGTGCTGCCTTCGGCCGTGTACTCGCCCGCATTAGGGTCGTGCATTTCGATGCTGCCGCGAATGGTGTCGCGAATATAATCGAGCCACTCGGGCGAGCGAATCTCGGGACTGCGAATCAATTTCCAAAACGCATCGAGGACGCGTTGGGGCTCATTGGTTGTTTGGGCAACGAAACCGGCGAATCCACCATCGGCGTGCATGTTGCCCGTAAAATCCGGCGAGTATGCCAGGTGCGAGTCTTCTCGGACGAGTCGATTCAGAGGCGATCCCAATGCACCACCAGAAAACACCTCACCCAAAAAATCCCAACGCATCAACGGCTCGAGGCCCGGGATCAACGGAAACAGCAAATAGACCACGCTGTCCTCAAATGCTGTCTCGATCGTCGTCGTCTTTCCGGCCTTCCATTTCGGAAGCGCACCATAACTCGCGGGACGATCTCGCGGCGAAAGATTTCGATCCGGCAATCGCTCGCAAAACGGAGCGATCGTGTCGAGCAGTTCGGCTCGCTCGATATCACCTGCAACGAATAGCGAAGCTCGATTGCGAGAGTATCCGAGCCCGTGCGCTTGCCGCAATTGACTTGGGTCAATCGCTCGCAGCGACTGTTCGCTGCCGAGTTGATCATGCCCGAGCGGATGCCCCGGCCACAACACGCCGGGGAGTCGGCACGTCGCATGCGATGACGGTGCCGAATGCCACTCGTCGATCTCTTGCAGAATGACTTCTCGTTCGGCCTCGATGTCCTCGATGCGAAGCAGCGGTCGCGCGATCATATCGGTCAGGATATCCATCGCGTCTGCCCAGACGCGTTTCGGAATATCAGCACCGAACGATGTGTAATCATGACCGGTCTCGGCATCGCCACCACCGCCATGACGCACAAGCCTCGCTTCGGTGTCACGATACCCGCCAGGAAACTTTTCGGTTCCGCGTGACGGGAGGTGTTCGAACCAGTGGTAAATTCCATCGCCGCCGCCGATCGCATCATCGGCGCTGCCAACGAACATGACCCAACTCACGGACACCGTGTTGACGGGCAATCGTTGATAATAAACGGGAACTCCAAACGGTCCATCGATTCGCTCGAAGTCGATCATCCAATGCTACTTTCGAAATTGGGGTGCTGATTCACGTATCCATCCATCAGCGCAGCTTCTCGTTGTCCAAATGCCTCGTCGCGTCGCGCCGCGTCTTTTTGTCGAGATTGCGGCGAAGGGCTTCGGTGAGATCGATTCCGGATTGATTGGCCAAGCAAATGGTCACGAACAATACGTCCGCCAATTCATCAGCAAGATCGCCCGGCGACTCACCCGGCTTACTCGACTGTTCGCCGCACGTTCGCGAAAGAATCCTCGCGACTTCACCGACTTCTTCAACGAGTTGGGCCAAATTGGTCAACTCGTGAAAGTAACGCACGCCGATCGTTTGAATCCACTGGTCAACTTGGTCTTGCGCTTCACGAACCGTCATCGGTGGCACAGGGCCATCCGATGACAAGTGCGAAGCCGGTTGCGATTCGCTCATGGGGCCTCAGACTCATTGAGCCAGTAGGACATAGGTGCCGCTCTTGCCCGCGACGGCGACATCTTGCTTGCCATCCCCGTTGAGGTCATCCGCAACGATCTGCAATCCACATCCGACGTGACCTTCTTCGATCGTGTGTCGAGTGAAGGCAAGGGTCTTGGCGTTCCAGGTGTAGTAATAGAGACACGGCATCTCTTGACCACCGGGATCTTTGCCATTGTGTGCGTAGTATCGCTTGCCAGTGATAAGGTCTTCCGTACCGTCACCATCCACATCGGCCCAATGCAGCACGTGCGGTTGGCTGTACGACTTGTCGATCAGGTGCTCAGTCCACTTGATCTTCCCCGCATCATCTTTGCCGTCGTTGTGCCACCACAACAAACCGTAGTCGTGGCCGTTACCAAAGATGAGATCGTTCTTTCCGTCGCCGTCCAAGTCACGAACCGTCATCGGTAAGCTGGAGTGCAAATCCCAATCAGCATGAAACGTCCAGGGTCCTGACCATGCGCCGTCAGCGGGTTGTTCATACCAACCTTGCCCCACGAGAACGTCTTCGCGTCCATCACCGCTGATATCTCCGACAGCAACTCCGTGACCATTGCCTTTGGGGCCCAACTCATGGGACACGAGTTCAAATTTTGCTGGCTTACTCGCTTGTTCCTTGGCGTTTGCTTTGCCCTTCTTCGCGGGTTCAGTTGTTTCCGCTTTGGGAACCAAACGCCAGACAACCATTGGCACATCTTTCTTCCAGCTATTGACGACCCATTCCGGCGTACCATCACCATCGATGTCGTGCATCAATTGGCCTTCGTTGCACGTGTTGCCTGTGTCGACAAGCAAATGCTTGGTCCAAGTCTTTCCAAGCCGCAAGCCTTCGTCGCCAGGGTTTTCGTACCAATGGACTTCGGTTGGCAAGAATGAACCAGCGATCACATCTAACCGGCCATCACCATTCATATCCCAGAGGTAGTCTCCGTTGCTTTCAACGTAGCCGTTCCAGTCCTCGATTTGGCGCAGTGGCCTCGGTGCCCAATCGCCTGAGCGATACCAGTTCCGGCCTGCGACGAGATCCGTTTGTCCGTCTCCGTCAATGTCACCGGCCGCGATGCCTTCGTTGGCATCAATGGTCAGCAGCCTCGCCACGAAACGTGGCTCGTCCGCAAGCGAGTGGCCTAGCGAAACAAGCGAGTGGCCTAGCGAAAGCAGTGCAATGCACAACGACAGTGGGCTGAATTTTCGGATCATGAACGGCTTCCTAAAACGAAGGTGGGGGTGGGGCCTCTATGCTAACCGCAGCACGACACTTGTGTCGCGGGCTCGTAAAATTACCCCCCTCCAGCCCCCCTGATTTGCCCAGCCGCACCACGCTGATCGCAAATTGCAGATTTTTCGGCAGATTTTGATTATCGTGACTTGGTTGGAGCTCTCGCTTCTGGATGATGGTGAATTGTTCACCAGGCGTATTTAGGTGTCCAGAAGTCGGAATCCGAGACCAGACCTCGGCCCACGTTAGCCCCGCCCCTCATCAACCTATCGAGCTAGTCTTGGATTCGCATACCGCAACCGACCTGCTGTATTTCGAGGACCTCAACGTCGACGACCGTTGGCTAAGCGATTGGCGTGAGGTCACAGCGGATGACGTCGCCGACTTCGCGATGCTGACGGGTGACGATGATCCGCTGCATAAACAAGACAGTGCGCCGTCGCCGTTTGGTGAACCAGTGGCCCACGGCTTGCTCGGCTTGAGCGTGTTGGCGGGGTTAAGCAGCCAGAGCCCGCGCGCGGCAACGCTGGCTCTCGTTGGGATTACGGATTGGCAATTCGAAGCCCCCATATTCTTTAACGATCGCGTCCAAGTCTTGACCTCAGTCGAGAAACTCGAACTCCACGGTCGTCGTGCCGGAAGAGTGACCTGGGTGCGACAATTGCTGAACCAGCATGGCCGCGTTGTCCAACGAGGACGCTTCGTCACGTTAGTCTCAACTCGTGCCCGCGCTCGTCGAGTTGCCGTCCAACATCAAACGCCATCGGACGTGACAACTGCGGCAAAATAGGGCTTAATCGCGTTTCGTTTGCAACTTTGCTGCCATCAGTGTGTTGCTCAATAGCATTGCAATGGTGAGCGGACCGACGCCTCCGGGAACGGGCGTGATCGCTGACGCCACTTCGGCCACTTCATCAAACTTGACGTCGCCAACAAGCTTGTCGCCGACACGGTTGATGCCGACATCGATGACAACGGCACCGCTTTGAATCATGTCCGCGGTAATCATTTCCGGTGCACCAACAGCAGCGATCACACAGTCCGCGGTTCTCAGAACACTCGCGAGGTCTTTGGTGCGACTGTGAGCCAGCGTGACCGTGGCGTTTGCCACATCGGCTCCGCAAGAACCATCTTTTTGGGCCAGCATCATCGCCATCGGCTTGCCAACGATGTCGCTGCGGCCGACGACGACGACGTGCTTGCCGGCGACGCTGATTCCGTATCGTGACAGCAACTGAACGACACCATGCGGCGTGCAAGGCAAGAATCTTGGACGGCCCTGCATCAGCAAACCGACGTTGACTGGCGAAAAACAATCCACATCTTTGAGCGGATCCACTGCGTCGAGGACTTCGCGTTCATCGAATCCCTTTCCGCCGTTCCCAGCTCTTGGTAGAGGCAACTGGACGAGAATTCCGTTAATCGACGGGTCTGAATTGAGGCGGGAAATCAAATCGAGCAACTCCGATTGGCTCGAATCCGCCGCCAAGCGATGCATTTGGCTGCCTAAACCGGCTTTTTCGCAGGCTCGTTCTTTATTTCGCACATAAACCTGGCTCGCGGGGTCCTCACCCACGAGGATGGCGGCAAGCGTGGGTTTTTGCCCGCCTCCCGCGACGAATTGTTCGACACCAAGGGCCACTTCATCGCGAATTTCCGCGGCAATTCGTTTTCCGTCCAGCAGCTTGGCAGTCATGGATGCTCCAACAAGAAGACTGTAAAAAGGACACACTCACTGTGCGGGTTCACCATAGTGACAACTCGCACAGACCGTTATAGTTCAACAGATTGGCCGGTTTGACTTACTCGGTGCTCTGCCGCTTTGACGCATGGCGAGAGCGAGTTCAAACAGCTCGCTGGCGGAAAAACTAACGCACGCCAACGATTGAGCGAATCCGCCTAAGCGAACTCGCCCACAACTTACTACCAGAAAATCACACAGGATTCAGGTCCGGATGTCTACTGATACGCCAAAACTTAGCGCGAACGAAACGCTCAAAGAAAACAGCAACTACCTCATGGGCACGATCGACGTCGAGCTGGCGGAGTCGACGGACCATTTCAATAAAGACAACATCCAGCTGCTGAAGTTCCACGGAACTTACGAGCAAGACGACCGCGACGCCCGCGGTGCCGCGAAGAAAGAAGGTGGCGGGAAAGCCTATTCGATGATGGTCCGCAACCGGATTCCCGGTGGTCGGATGACAAGCGATCAATTGCTCGCTGAACTCGATCTATGCGACACGCTGGGGAATTCGACGCTCAAGATCACTACGCGTCAAACGCTCCAACTCCACGGGATCCTCAAAGGCAATCTGCGTGCGACGATCAAACGCATCAACGATATCCACCTGTCGACGCTAGCGGCATGCGGTGACGTGAACCGAAACATCATGTGCTGTCCCGCAAAACGCGTCGGACCGATTTACGAAGAACTACATCGACTCACCGACGAGCTGACCGAAGAACTCGCGCCCAAGACGCCTGCGTACCACGAACTGTGGGTTACGGATCTGGAGTCGGGAGAGAAAACACTGGAAGGCGGCTCGGTCGTTGAGCCGCTGTATGGTCCACGGTATCTGCCTCGTAAGTTCAAGATCGGTATCGCGCTGGCCGAAGACAACTGCGTCGATATCTACACGCAAGACATCGGCTTCCTTGCCGTCGTCCGCGAAGGCAAGATCATCGGCTACAACGTGCTTGTCGGCGGTGGCATGGGCACCACGCCGAGTGCCGAGAAGTGCTTCCCTGCACTCGGCAAACGCATGGCGTTCTGTAAGCCAGAACAAGCTGTCGACGTTGCCAAAGCGATTTTGAAAGTCCAACGTGACTACGGCAATCGCGAAGACCGCAAGGTCGCGCGGATGAAGTACCTCGTCGTGAAGCTCGGTATCACAAAGTTCCGCCGCAGCGTCGAAGAGTACTACGGCGCGATGCTCAAGGATTGCACCGAAGACGATGTCACCGGTTTCGATGACCACATGGGCTGGCAAGAACAAGGCGATGGCTTGTGGTCGTATGGGCTGAATATTGAAAACGGCCGACTTTACGACAACGAAAATCACCAGCTGAAAGCTGCACTGCGAGCCGTTTGTAACGAACTCAAGCCTGAGATTCGTCTGACCGGCCACCAGAGCATCATCTTCGCGAACATCAAACCCGAAGATCGTGATCGGCTGATTGAAATCGTCAAAGCGAACAACACGCCGACGACGGAAGAAACGAGCACAGTACGCCGCTGGTCGATCGCCTGTGTCGCACTGCCCACGTGCGGTTTGGCCGTCACGGAAAGCGAGCGTTACCTGCCTTCGCTGATCGATACGCTCGAAGCACCGCTAGCGAAACTCGGTTTGGACAACGAGAAGTTCATTATCCGAATGACGGGATGCCCGAACGGTTGCGCTCGTCCGTATAACGCTGAGATCGCGATGGTCGGGAAGACCAAGGGCAAGTACACGCTCTTCGTTGGTGGCGCGTTCCTCGGTAACCGGTTGGCCTATATCTACAAAGACTTGGTGCCTGCCGAGACGTTGACTGACGAACTCGTGTCGATTTTCGCAGCCTACAAAGCACACCGTACGAGCGAGAAAGAATCACTCGGTGACTTCTGTGCCCGCGTCGGTCGTGACGATCTTGAGGTCTTGGCTACTTCAGTAGAAAAACCTTAGTCACTCATGTTTCGTCGACATCCGGTGTTAGCTCGGGTGTTAACTCGCGAGCTGACGCTTCGGTGTCAGCTGTAAACCACTGTGACATTAGTCCCAACAACGGCCGCACGTGGTCGTTGTCGAGACGGTAATAGGTGAAGCGTCCCTGGCGATGGCTCTTGACCAAACTCAGTCGCTGCATCAAACGCAGGTGCTCGCTCGCTTGATGATTTTGGATGCCACATTCCTCAGCGAGCGAACTGACGGTGCGAACTGCATCCGTCATTCTCACGAGCATTCGCAGCCGCAACGGATGCGCGAGCACACGCAGCGTCTCCGCCGCGTTCTCCCAGCAAACGCACTCGGATGATGTCTCAATATCATCAATGGCGTCACTCAATAGATCGCGTTCTTGCGACATGTCGATATCTCGATTCCGTTACGAAGTTGCTGGTCATAGGGAGACGCACCGCTTTAGCAAAGCGTCCGCCGTGTTTCGTCGATCCATGAAGTAACGACACTGATCGTTCGGTTGGCGATGGGAGTTGCCCTCGCAACCAGTTTTCACGGAGGGACCCAAAATGAAAAAAATCGCCTACGCGATCGTTGCCAGCGTCGCGGTCGCAATGAGCGGCACACAAGCGGCAAAAGCGGATTGCAACCTTTTCGGCAACATCGGCGCAGGCTGCTGCGATACGTCTTGCTGTGATACGACGCCCCTTTGCTTGGATGACACAGGCTGCGACAGCTTGAATGAATGTGACGCCTGCGGACTCTGCGGAAAAAGCGGATTGAAGTGCGGGTGCCTGGGTGATCTGAACTTGCTCGGGTTCATTAAGCCAAGCGATCGTTGTTTCGACGACTTCATCAGCCCGATGATCGACTTCGTTCACTTCGAGGACCCACGCAACCTGACCGAAATCCGGCCGATGTTCGTCAACCAACGATTCCCGGGCACACTCGGCCCAGCAAACATTCCTGCTGGTGGTAATGCCCAGTTGTTCGCGATGCAATTCCGCATCGCGTTGACAGATCGCTTGAGCTTGATCGCTGTCAAGGACGGCTACATCATTGACAACAGCCAGGGCACGCTGGACACACTTCTCGATTCGGGTTGGGCCGACGTCACCGCCGGCTTGAAGTACAACCTGATTCGCAACGTCGAAACAGGCACTCTTGGTTCGCTCGGATTCACTTACGAAATCCCGATGGGATCGAGGCAAGCCTTGCAATCGATTGGCGATGGCGAGTTCCACTTCTTCGCGACCGGTGGCCAACGCTTGGCTGGTGGAAACGCACACTATCTGACCTCGTTTGGATACCAAGTCCCAACGGACTCGAGCATTCAAACGTCAGTCTCCACTGGCAACATCACCTGGACGTCATGTTGACCAAGAAAACCTACCTGTTGACTGAAATATCCTGGTGGCACTGGGTTGATGACGCCTCGGCTGGACAAGCATTGGGCGTGGCTGGCTTGGATCTCTTGAACCTCAACGCCAACAATGTCACTGGCAACGATGTCGTCACCCAGAACGTCGGCTTGAAATACAAGCCCAACCGAAAAGTTGAAGCTGGTATCGCTTACGAGTTTCCGCTGACGGGTTTCCAAGACATCATGCGTGACCGCCTGCAACTTGAGTGCATCTTCCGTTACTAGCCTGACGGTGTTGGTTGCTAATGTGCTCATTCCGCCAAACGTTCGTAGCACATCCCATTCCCAACAAAACTTGCCTTAACTCCTCAAAACGAGGCTTCGTTGTGGTGAATTGAATTCATCCAGCGAAGCCTCGTTTTCTTGCAATTCCTGAAACCACGGACGTCGTCTGTGCGACAGTTCACCGCAAGAAAAAACAAGTTCCACGGTAGGGCAGGGATTTTGCGGCATTGCAGGCCGATGTCTTTCGTGCGTAACCGCGCGCGACACTGTGCGTCGGATCTCGCACTTACCCTCCTCGGGCTGTCGCTCGGCGGGTATATTCAGTCTCATGAACATTGCAAAATTCAATGACCCCAAGACGGGTCCACACGTCGCCATCGTCGATGGCGATCGCCTCGTTCCTCTGCATCTGACCAAGGAACTGCCGTCCCTCGCCGATATCATCTCGGCCTCCGACCCGATCGGTGCGGCCGAGTCGCTCGAGCGTGCACCGGCGATCGCTGCGGACGAGAGCATCGCGTGGCTTCCTCCGATTGACCACCAAGAAATCTGGGCAGCCGGCGTGACTTACAAACGCAGCCAAACGGCGCGGATGGAAGAGTCTGAAGCGGCCGCGTCTTGCTACGACCGCGTCTACCAAGCCGATCGCCCCGAGCTATTCTTCAAGGCGACGCCGCATCGAACCAGCGGCCACGGCCAGGCGCTTCGCATTCGCAAAGACGCAACGTGGAATGTTCCTGAACCCGAAGTCACTTTGGTGCTTTCGCGTGACTTGAATATCGTCGGTCTGACGATCGGAAACGACATGAGCTCTCGCGATATCGAAGGCGAGAACCCACTCTATCTGCCTCAAGCCAAATGCTACAACGCGTGTGCCGGCCTTGGACCGTGGGTGACACTGTATCGCGAACTTCCACCAGTCTCGAGCATGAAGATCGACCTCAAGATTCATCGTGCCGGCGAGATCGTGTTCGATCAACAGACGTCTGCCGCAGAGATGGCGAGGACGTTCGCGGATCTCGTTTCATGGCTCGGTCGCGACAACGACTTCCCCCACGGCGCGTTCCTGATGACAGGCACCGGGATTGTGCCCACCAGCGATTTCACTCTCGCACCTGGCGATGTGGTGAAGATCACTATCGATGGCGTCGGCACCTTGTCCAATCCGATCGTGCAAGGCTAACGCGTCGCCACGATTGTCTTACCAATACATTAAAAAAAACACATCCAGGATTCTCGATTATGTCCACAGCCACTTCCGCCGTTCGGCCCGTCCTCGTTTCCGGCCAATGGAAAGATTCGAAGCACTCAGCAACGTTCCAAGCCACCAACCCGAATACCGCTGAAAAGCTTCCACCCGAGTTCCCCGTCAGCGACTGGTCGGACTGCGACGCCGCTCTCGACGCTGCCGTCGAAGCCGCGCGAGAACTGCGTCGGTTCCCGCCGACTCGTATCGCTGAGTTTCTCGAACGTTACGCCGACGCGATCGAAGCCAACAAAGACGCATTGGTTGAGTCCGCGTTCGCCGAGACGGGGCTCGCCAAGAGCCCACGACTCGCCGATGTTGAATTGCCACGAACGAGCAACCAACTTCGTGCCGCCGCAGCCGCATGTCGAAGTGGCGATTGGGCGATGGCCACAATCGACACCAAGGCAGGAATCCGAGCCTGCTTCGAAACGCTTGGCCCCGTTTGCGTTTTCGGCCCCAACAATTTTCCGTTCGCGTTCAACAGCATTGCCGGAGGCGATTTTGCCGCCGCGATCGCAGCTGGCAATCCAGTCATCGGCAAGGCCAATAGCTCGCACCCGGAAACAACACGACTCCTGGCTGAGCTTGCCGCACAAGCTCTCGCTGATTTGAAGTTACCGGCTGCGACCGTTCAATTGATTTATCGAACCAGTCACGCGGATGGCGAGCGACTTGTTTCGGACCCACGCGTCGGAGCGACCGGATACACGGGCAGCCGCTCAGCGGGCCTTAAGCTCAAGGCCGCTGCGGATGCTGCTGGCAAACCAATTTATCTCGAACTCTCGAGCGTCAACCCCGTCGTCATCACGCCTGAGGCTCTCAAAGACCGTGCTGACAAAATCGTTGACGAGTTCATCACCAGCGTGCTGATGGGAACCGGACAGTTCTGCACCAACCCCGGCATGGTCTTGCTGGTCGAGTGCCCCGAGAGTGAGCAATTCATCGCAGCCGTGAAAGAACGTTTCTCTGGTGCAAAACCGGGCACGCTGTTATCACCCGCAGTCGCCAAGAGTCTTTCCTCAGCCGTGAAGACTCTCGTGGATTTCGGCGCAAAACTTCTATGTGGTGGTGGCGAAATTGAAACAGGCCGCTGTGCCTATGCCAACACACTGCTTCGCGCATCCGGAAGCGACTTCCTCGGCAACCCCGAAGGCTTCCAAACTGAGGCGTTCGGAAATGCGTCACTGATTGTCGTCGCGAAGAGCGTCGATGAACTTTGCAACGTCATCCATCATCTCGAAGGCAACCTCACCGGTTGCGTTTACTCTGCGACAAGCAGTGCCGACGATGAGCACTACACCAAAATCGCATTCGAGTTGGTCCCGAAAGTCGGCCGCATCCTTAATGACAAAATGCCTACGGGTGTCGCCGTGAGTCCTGCGATGAACCATGGCGGGCCATACCCAGCCACCGGTCACCCAGGCTTCACCGCCGTCGGCATCCCCGCCTCCATGATCCGGTTCGGCAAACTCACCAGCTATGACAACGTGCGTCCGGCGCGATTGCCCAAGTTGCTGCAAGACGCCAATCCTACCAGCAAGACTTGGCGAAGCATCGACGGCCAATGGACTCAAGGCAACGTCGAGGCTAAGTGAGTAAAATGAAACGAGTGCTCTGGCCAGTCTTAATTTTAGGGTGAGCCGAACGCACTAGCGTCGGGTTCCGTGCAAAACCCGCGGCTAGCGCCGTCGGCTCACTTTGCCAGCCTTAATTTTCAATCTGGATGAAGCACGAGGTTGCGTGCCCTGCTTGAGTCCTGGATGTTCCCTGGTTCGGAATTCGAGTTCGTGAGGTTGCGTACCAATGAGCACCGGATTGCGATTAACCGCTTGCGAATATGGCCGCCTGGAGCCCGATTTGAGTTGGATTCGTGCCGCTCGGTATCGCGACCATCACCCGACGGCGGCAGACGTCCGTTTAACCATCGAAGTCGCGGACAGTTCACTGAAGTCGGACTTGATCGAGAAAGCGGACCTGTACGCGGAAGCCCACATCGTCGAGTACTCGGTTGTCGATGTCCAAGGCAAGTGTGTGCACGTGTTTCGAAAACCGACCAACGGAAAGTACGCCGATCGCAGCGTTGCCAAGATCGGCGAGCAACTCTCGCCGCTGGAACCCTGTGAAAAGCCGCTCAATTTGGCTGAATTGTTTGGAAGCTAAATCTTGTTGCAGCAACCGTTTCCACGAGCGATAATCTGGCGATGGACGTTCAACCACTCTCTACCGAATTAACCGACGCTTTGCAGAAGTCTGGTGGCGAGCCACTCGCAGTCATTGATCCGACGACGCAGCAACTCTACGTCGTCGTTGATCGGAACGTTCACGAGCGAGCCATGAAAGCGCTGCGTGACCAAGAAACCATCGATTCAATTCAACGTGGAATCGATGGTCCGAGCCTGACACTTGAGGAATCCCAGCGTTTAAACCTGCAAGCGGTCAAAGCTCTCGCGACACGTCAATGAAATTTGAGTGACTGTCCGTGAAGAGACGCATGCCAACATCTTCCGGAATGCGGAGTGGTGGTCGGAAAACCATTCGCCGGCGAAAGCGGAGCAGTGGCTCATTGAGGTCTATCGGCAAATAGGCGAGCTCAAGACGATGCCTGAGCGACACGGACTTGCTCCCGAGAACGACAAATTCGCCTTTGATCTGCGCCAAAAACTCGTGGGCTTGGGTTCCAAGCCTTCCTACAGAGTGCTCTTCCGAATCGTTGGCGACTGTGTCGAAGTGCTTACCTTCTTGGCGTCGGAACAAGAAACCTGGAACACGGGTTCCTGACGCAGTGATGATCCAACCAAAGCGATCATCAGTCCATTCGAACCACTGATCCGATCGGAATGCTCCGGTGTCGGTTGGCATCAACGGCGGCGGGAGCGAGCAGAAATGGCGAGAGTGGAATCACAATTGCGGATGCCATGAGTGCGGTCGTTAGCGTGAATGAAGGAGCAGGCCAAACCATCCACGCGGTGACAGTCGCTCCGATCACCAGCACGCACCAACCGACGATGAATTGCATGATCTCACGCACTGAAACGAGGCGTCGATCGACTTGCAAAGCGATGACGAAATCAACGCTGAGTTTTATCGCCAAAGCTATATAGATCAAGCTGTAAGACCAATTCATCCAACTCGTTACCACGAGCGTCACATCTTCCCAGTTCGTTTGTTTGAGAAACCAACGAAGCACAAATCCAAACGGCGTTACCAATGCAATAAATACGACCCCAGTTAAGCCCGTCGCGACACTTTGACGACCATACATTTGCACGCAGACCATTCGTAGCAAGACGCCCAATGAAACAATGAGCGTGGCAACGTAAGTGAATAGTATCATTCGAAGAGGTGCTAATGTAGACAATGAAACTGCAGTGCTCATCCACCAGCGCTCGGCAGTTGCGAGATTGCTTTTCCAAAGGAGGCTCGGCATGAGCGATAGCGACATCAGGAAAGCTAGGATAACAAAAGCTATCGAAATGTTTATCAGTCGACCATACGCGATTTCGCGTGACGAGAACGGACTCGCGATCAAGTAGCTGGGAAGCGAACTGTTGATTCCGAAAACAGCGGGCTCACAATTCATCGACGCGCACACCATGCACATGAACGACGAGGAAAATAAACAGACAATAGCGGTTGCTCCGGACAGCGGAAGGATACACGTGCAAAACAACAACATTGGAATGATCATCACGCTCATGCGTATTTGGTTCAGTCTCGCCCGTCGTGTGTCATGCCAAAACAGAGCCGCTATTCGACTCCTGAAGTCAATGCGAGACGAATCACTCACGTGCCGCGAAACAGACACAGATTTCGCAGTGGTGGATTGCTGGAATGTCGATATCCGAGCGCACTTGATACTGTAAATCGCAAATGCGACCGAAGCGACGTACGAAGCCGCGCTCGCGATGACGACTAACGGCATGAACTCTGGGGCATGAAGCGCACAACCGATACAAGCGCCCGTTGAGAAGTAGGCGAGCGGTACTGCAACAACGAATGCGACTCCTCGTAACCAGATGAATCGCTGTGGTTTCCAAATCAACGAGAAGACAATGATCGCACCAGACGACATCGCCATGACCTGCGAAATAATTGGCATCGGCACATCTCCCCATATGCGAGCCGGTACGGCAATCATCAGCCATAAAACGGTCAACCATGCTGTAACAAGAAGTGCAGGAATTATGGCGAGTTTCCAGCTCGGTATGGGAAGACGCAACAGCCACGCGTCGTAGCCGCTTACCTCATTTAGCATGTTGTCTTTGGGACTCATGCTAAACAATCCAAGGGGCAATAGAAAACACCCGAATACGCCGATCGCCATGCACTGAGCGAACGTACGGACTACGACGTCTGAAAAATTCATCATCCAGGCCAAACCAGTCAAGGCGAGCGAAATCGCTGTGACTGCGAAAATGATCTTCGCCAACTTTTGGTGTCGCGTCCAACCGTAACTAAACAGTGCCAATGTTTCGTTCATCATGACACCACCTCTGGCACAACGATCGTTGACGTGATCGGCGAATGCGGATCGCTTACGCGTGCAGCGAACCAACGTTCAAGACTGATTGGACGCAGCTCGCGAATCGATGTTCCGGGAAGTGAGTCGTTAAGGGATTCATCGGATTCACACACGCATCGATCCACCGCGACGGACCATTCTCGTCCACGGTTCTGCCAACCGAAAAAGCCCTTGACGACTGGTGGCTTATGTTCGTCGGACGCTAACTCGCAAATGATCTCGGTGTAGCGATCCGAGAGTTCTTGCATCGGCAGTGTTTCAAGGATCCTGCCATCGCAAATTACCCCCACTGTGTCACAGACTCTAGAAACTTCGTCGAGCAAATGACTCGAGAACAACACCGTGCGACCTTCATCGCCCGCCGTTCTCACAACCGCTTCGAGAATGTCTTGGCGGGCGATAGGATCAAGTCCGTAACGGGCGCGGTGCCGTTTTACGGACGTTTTGGCTAGCAATGGATGCTGTCGGAGGGCGAGTTTCCGAGCGGGTGACAGTGGGTAGAATCATCAACTTTGATGGATTGATTCTAACCTCTCGGCAAGGACGCTGGTGTTATC
>JBGTAI010000085.1:0-29410 GCA_041749955.1 Pirellulaceae bacterium
CCTGACAAACTTGGCGTTCTTCATCCGAGAGTCGGACGATATACTTTTTGATCATTGGAAACCTCCGTGTGTTGACGAAAGTTTCCGCTAATTTAAGCAAATCAACCAACCCCAATTCTTAGGCTGGATGACGCACTAGCCGCGTGCGACGTCGTGGCTAAAATATCAATCGCCCATGCTGAAAAAATACAAATTGCGGTTGGCATCAGGTTCGATTATTCGCATCTCGGGCTTACGCGGTTCGCCATGCCTTTCAAACGCTCGCTCAATAAAACACCAACACTCCGTGAAAGCTTCTTTTCCCAAGTACCGGGACTTGAAGCCGCTGATGCTTTGTTCGACGCCATCAGCGATGTTCTTTACTGCGTGAAGGATCGCGATCGACGCTACATAACCGTAAACGAGGCATTTGTTCGACGTGCCGGAATGCGGAACCGTTCTGAATTGATCGGAAGAACCGCCGGTGAGGTTTTCCCCGGGATTCTGGCTGCGGGATATGAGCAAATGGACGACGAAGTCTTTGCCAAGGGAGAAACGGTTCGCGACCGAATTGAGTTAATCACGCAAGCAAGCGGTGGAATGGGCTGGTTCGTGGCGCAAAAAACACCGATCCGGAATTCAGCGGGTGAGGTGATTGCGCTCGCCGGGATCTCTCGCGACCTTGGTGAAACAAAGGGAGACTTGGGTGCCCTCGCAAGCATCGTCGATCGATTACATCGAGATTACGGCCAGCCTTTAAGAATCGAGGAACTCGCGAAGCAATCCGGGCTTTCATGGAGTCAGTTCCAGCGGCGAGTACGGAACATTACAGGACTTACCCCGCGACAACTTTTAACCAAGACCCGAGTAGAAGCTGCCGCACAAGCTTTGCTTAGGAGCGATAAGCCACTCTCTTCCATCGCTGCCGAGTGCGGTTTTTATGACCAGGCCGCGTTCAGTCGCCAATTCCGATCGGCGACAGGACTCACGCCACGCGACTATCGCACCGTCTTTCACAAGTCCTAGCGTTAATCCAATGCGGCACCGAACGAGCGGCGCGGAGCGAGGTTTGGGGCCAAGCAGTATCTGTTCACAGACGAACGAGATGCCGTTCGGAATAATGGCAGTTTCGCAAACGAATCGACGCCACCTGCCTTGTCGGCGCCGCTGACGCGAATTGCTCCGGCCTACGAAAAACCTACAGCTTCGAAGGGATCGAACGATAACGGGTGTGAAGCTGGTTGAAGTTGCTTCGATGATAGGAACGGCGCTGAACAACACTCTGTACACAAGTTGACTCTGCACACAAGTTGGACGTAACCAACCATGCCGTTCGTGACCTCCAGATTGTGAATAGCCCCAATTGCCTTGCGTCGCTATCCGTAGTGTGATCATTGACGCGAGTGACGAGCAAACCGGCGTCGACCTAATGTGTTTTGGTTCTTAAACTATCGTTTTGGATCGAACTCCCAGGCACCTCAAATGACTCATTACGACGTATTCAATGGTGATGCCGATGGCATCTGTGCGCTGCACCAACTGCGTTTGGCAGATCCCCGTGAAAGTACGCTCGTGACGGGAGTAAAACGCGACATCAACTTGCTCAAACGCGTTCAAGCGAGCGCGGGTGATACGGTCACGGTGTTGGATATTTCGCTTGACAAGAATCGGGACGATCTCGAGCGACTGTTGGCTGCGGGGATGGAGATTTCCTATTTCGACCACCACTTCGCGGGCGAGATTCCTGATTCACCGAAGCTGACAACCAGCATCGATACCGCTGGCGATGTGTGCACGGGATTGCTTGTCAATCGGTTCTTAAAAGACGCATTCTTGCCCTGGGCAGTGACGGCATTGTTCGGCGACAATTTGTATGACGCCGCCCAAGAGGCTGCATCGTCGCTTGGCCTGGACGAATCGCAACTGGACCAATTGAAGACGCTCGGGACACTGCTGAATTACAATGGATACGGCAGCGAGCTGGATGATTTGTACTTTGCGCCTGACGAGCTTTACTTGAAAGTGAAGCCGTACGCGGATCCATTCGACTTCATCAAGTCCGACGCTGCGTTTGAGACACTGCAACGTGGATTCGACAGCGACATGAGCCGAGCAGCTGCGATCGAACCCATGGTCTGTACGGAGAAGTGTGCCATGTTCGTGTTCCCCAACGATTCGTTTTCACGGCGTGTGAGCGGTGTCTACAGCAATGAGTTGGCGAGAGATAATCCAGATCGCGCGCATGCGCTGGCCAGCTTGTTACCGAGTGGCGAATATTTGATCAGTGTTCGGGCACCGATGTCGACCAAGTCCGGCGCGGATGACCTTTGTCGACAATTTCCCACCGGAGGCGGTCGCAAGGCCGCAGCCGGGATTAACCAATTACCGGCTGATCAATTGCAAGCGTTTAGCGATGCGTTTGAAAAACAGTTTTCATGATCGTTGAGTCGCTAAAAACTTGCCGCAACGTATCGTCCTTTGTCCAGTTTTAATTTCAGGGTGAGCCGAACTCGCTAGCGTCGGGTTCCGCACAACACCCGCGGCTAGCCCGGATATTGCGTGCGAACCAATGTCTACGCCTTAAACCCTTTTTTTCGCAGTTTACGGGAATCGACAGCAACACACTGCACACGCTGGTGTACCGGCTTTAGCCGGTTTTTGTCAGGCGAATCCGGCTAAAGCCGGTACACCAGCCTATCGCGTGCAATATCCGGGCTAGCGCCGTCGGCTCACTTTGCCAAACCAATAAAGCACAATGGCTGATGGAATGAATCGATTTTGCAACTGCTAAAACGATGTTTGGATTACAAACTCACCAGCCGGAACGCGTACATCGACCCAGCCCATACCGGCTTTGGCTGCGGCTTGGAATCCGAGCGGCGAGTCTTCGAATACGAGGCAGCGACTTGGGTCGATATCAAGCTGGCGTGCGGCCTCGAGAAAGACATCGGGTTCTGGTTTATGACGCTCGGTGTCTTCGGCGGTCACTCGAATGTTGAATAAATGATCCAGCTTGATTTGGATAAGCTGTGCATCGATGATGCGACGAATGCCGCCACTCGCAACGGCCATCGGCAACACTTGGTGGTACTGCCTAGCAATCGCACACACGCGGTCGAGCGGTTCGAGTCGATCGAGTAGCTTTTCAAACTCGAGCTCTTTTTCGTGAGCGGCCTTGTCGATGTCGATGGATTGCGACTGTTCTCGGCAAAGCACCGCGATGATTTTCTCGCTGGGCATTCCCGCCATCGAATAGAACTGGGGTTCACCGAACTCGATGCCGTATCGCGTCATCGTTTCGCGCCACGCGACGTAGTGCAGTGGCATCGAATCGGTTAGCGTGCCGTCACAATCAAAGATTAACGCGTCGTAACTTCCGTTGATATTCATCTGAGTTATTCTGCAACCGCCGTCAGTGACATGACTCGTCGGTGGTGCGCGAGGTCTTTAATGAAATCGATGTTCGTCCAATGGCCGCTCGCTCTGGCGATCTCGGCACAGGCATCAGCAATCATCGGGCTCAGCTCAATCAGCACGCGACCGCCAGGACGAATGCGTGCGACACACTGCTCGATCAAACGCTCAATCGTCTCGGTCCCGTTCTTTCCGGAAACGAGAGCTTCCTTGGGTTCGTATTCTCGCACTGTTGGAGCCAAATCCTCGTACTCGGCTTCGCTCACATACGGCGGATTGCTGCAGATCAAGTGGAACGTTTGGTCCGGTGGGAGTTCTTCGAAAAGATCGCTTTCCACGACACTGATTTGTGAACCGACTTCGTGGTGATCGATGTTCCAGCGTGCGATTTCCAGAGCTTCACGACTGCGGTCGATCGCAACGATTTCTGTTTGTGGCGCATTTTTGGCGATCGTTACTGCGATTGCACCACTGCCCGTTCCCACGTCCGCCACCTGTATTGGTCGTTCGGACTCGGGTGACGCCTTGATCGTGTCGAGTGCTGCGATCACCAAGTGTTCCGTCTCTGGTCGAGGAATGAGAACCTTATCATCAACGCGAAATCGCAAGGAATAGAACTCGCGATAACCAACGAGTTGAGCAACGGGCATTCCTTCACCGCGGCGGCGCACCATTTCGCGAAAGGCGACTCGCTGTTCTTCGGTGGGGACTTCGGCAAACGACGTATAGAGTGCGATCCGCGTGCACTCACGTGCGTGAGCCAATAAGACCTCCGCATCCAATCGAGCCGACGGACTACCGCGTTTCTTGAAGAAATCGGTAGTCCATTCCAGCAGCCTCAAGACCGTCCAAGGTTGTTCTTGTTGTTGTGTCATTATTCGGCCATGTCGCCGCGAAGTTGATCACGGTCGTAGTTGATCATCGCTTCGGTCACCGGCGTCACGTCACCGGCCATGATTTGATCGAGCTTGTAAAGCGTCAGATTAATGCGGTGATCGGTAAAACGGTTCTGGGGAAAGTTGTACGTTCGAATCCGCTGGCTACGGTCACCGCTACCGGTCAGACTCTTGCGAGTCGCCGATTGCTTGGCGGCTTCTTCTTGCTGCTTCTGGTCATAGATCCGAGCCTTGAGAACACGAAGCGCCTTGGCGAGATTCTTGTGCTGGCTCTTTTCGTCTTGGCACTGGACGACGATCCCAGTCTCGTGGTGCGTCACGCGAATCGCTGACTCGGTCTTATTGACGTGCTGGCCACCAGGTCCGGAGGCACAAAACTTGTCGATGCGATAATCATCCGCCTTCAAGTCGACTTCGATGTCTTCCGGTTCTGGAAGCACAGCAACGGTCGCTGCGGACGTATGGACGCGGCCTTGAGTCTCGGTCTCGGGGACTCGCTGCACACGGTGACCACCGGATTCATACTGTAAATCTCGATAGACGTTTTCGCCTTCGAGCGTCAGCATGATTTCTTTGAAGCCGCCCATTTCGGTGGCGTTGTGATCCATGATCTCCGTCTTCCAGCCTTTGATTTCGGCATAGCGACGATACATTTCGTACAAGTCGCGCGCGAACAGCGCCGCTTCATCGCCGCCGGTACCAGCTCGGATTTCCATCACGCAGCGTGTGCGGTGGCTGTCGTCACCGCCAACGGTGAACGAAAGCAGTTCTTCCCAGAGGACTTCACGCTGAGCTCGCAGCGTTTCCATCTCGGCGTTCGCCATATCCCGTTCGTCTGGATCGTCGGCAGCTTCCGCCATTTCGATACAGCCACGAATCTCGTCAGAGAGTCGCTTGTACTCGCGATACTTCATCGCCAACTTAGACAAGCCGCCGTGTTCGCGTGCGGCCGCGCTCATGCGTGCGCCGTCCGAAAGTACTTCGGGGTCAGACATACTGCGTTCGAGTTCTTCGAACCGTGCGAGTTTTTCTTCGAGCGTGTCGCGTATTGAGCCGCTCATAGTCGTTTCTTGATTGGATAGAGTTTGCTACGAAAAAAGCCGCCCGCGTTGCCCGAGGTGCGGGGCAAAACGCGTGCGGCTACATGCGGAAATCAACAATCAAGCAGCTACTTGGTGACCTTCTTCTTGACTGGCTTCTTGGATTGCAAGCTGGCGTAGGTGCCGGCGGCAAACTTCTTCTGGAACTTGTCGATACGACCGGCGGTGTCAACGTATTTCAGCTTACCGGTATAGAAAGGATGGCACTCGCTACAAATGTCAACGCGCATCTCGCCGCCTCGAGCGGTGCTTCGCGTTACAAACGAGTTGCCACAACCGCAATTGATCGTGGTTTCTTGATAATTTGGGTGGATGCCGTCTTTCATGGCGATTCTCATCGTTTTGCTAGAGGTAGACCGCTGGCTTGGTACAGCGTATCGAGCCCAGTAGATTACGGGATTAGGGCTATTTTCGGCAAGGCCTAATGGATTCCTAGAGGGTCAAAGTAAGACAAACCATGTTAATTTGGCATGAATTTGTTTGTTGGGCTGGGGATTGTTGCGTAAAACATTTGTCCAGGAGCCACTTTTATGAGTTTAGAAATGCCAATTGGCCTGGGTCGAGTGATTTCTGGATTTGCTTGTTTTTGCCTAGCAGCAGCGTTAATTGGCGGATGCGGGCAAGGCGGAGGAGTGATCCAGGAAACCGACGAATACTCGTTTGACGACATTGCCAGCCAGATTGCGGCCGAAGAAGCCGCTTCCGAGAAAGAACGCGAGAAGTAGTGATGGCCCCAATCCAAGTGCCGCGTCGCGGTTTTACGCTGGTCGAATTGCTTGTCGTGATTGCGATTATCGGTGTACTCGTCGCACTGCTCTTGCCAGCGGTCCAAGCGGCACGTGAGGCAGCCCGTCGAATGAGTTGCGGAAACAACGTCAAGCAACTTGGCTTGGGCATGCACAACTACCACTCGGCATACAACCAGCTGCCCATTCACGGCGTCGGTCCCACAAACGAAACTGACAACACGGCGACCTTCACCGTCAATAAAGATGGAACTGACTTCAATCGGATGGAGCTAACGTATTTGGTGGGACTATTGCCATTCATTGAACAGCAGGCGGTTTGGGAGCAAGTCAGCAACGCATTTACGGAAGCTGACGGAGACCGTTGGCCTGCGTTTGGTCCGCGACCTATTCACGGCGACTACCCACCGTGGGCGACTGAGATTCCGACGATCCGATGTCCGAGTGATCCGGGAGTCGGCTTGCCAGGTCTCGGCAGAACCAACTACGCCGCTTGCACAGGCGACGGTTTCTACGAAGCAGAACATGGTGTCACGGTTTGGAATGGTACGCGTTGGTTATACCAGAGAGATTCGCTAGCGATGCAGCGAGCTCAATGTGGGCTTCGCGGAACATTTGTGACTCGCAAATCCATGAAGTTCCGCGATATCACCGACGGGCTTTCGAATACGATCGCTGCAGGCGAAATCATGACGGGTCTCGACGATCGTGACAAACGATCGATTGGATTTACGAACGCGAAAGGCGGTTTCTTTCAGGTCGCAAATAATGCGAAACGATGCGACGATCTTGGCTACATCGACCCCAATCGTCCTCGATTTTGGACAGCAGCCGCGAATGTGTACGGATCCGTTTCCCAACGTGGTCTTCGCTGGGCTGATTTCCATACGCTCCAATCGCAAATGAACACGATCTTGCCGCCGAATTCGGAGATCTGTTTAGTCGGCAGCAGCGATACTTACGGAATTGCTCCACCAAGTAGCCGACACCAAGGTGGTTGCCATATCTTGATGGCCGATGGCGCTGTGAAGTTCATCACCGACTCCATCGAAGCGGGCAACCCGAAGACACCTTGCGTGTATTGCAGAGCGCTCGCCGGGCAAACCAACAGCCCAACTCCAGCAGGCTCGCAAAGCCCATTTGGACTCTGGGGTGCATTGGGAACTCGAGCCTCGAACGAGACGCTACAAGGCGGCTTTTGACGCAGGCTTCTGGTGTCAAGGCTGCTGGTGTCAAGGCTTTAGCCGCATCGTCGTGGGCTCGTCTTGCTGATATTCTTTGCGAGGAGACTTTTTCGGATTCATTGATGAGCAATGGAATGATGCTAACAACCTGCTGTCGCCCCGCGTTCTTGAGTGGCGATCGTGAGCGAGGGGAATCGCTCAGTCGACAGAATTGCGTCGAATTAACTGCCGTCGGCAAAGATGGGGCGATGGCAATCGTCGAAGGTTCGGCGGGTGACGATTACATCGTCGGTGTCGACTTCAGCAAGGTTCGCAACAAGCAACTCGGTGTGCAATGCGATTGTCCTCGGTTCGAGGATGGTTACCACTGCAAACACCTTTGGGCCGTACTCAATAAGCTCGATAGCGAATACGAAATCTTGAGTAGCGGAATGCAGACGCTTAAGTTCTTCGAGATTGATGTCACGACACTCGACGTCGGTTGGAAACGCGAAAAACGAGACGCTCCTACGGCTCCCGTGTTGAGCCACAAAGATCGAATTCTGGAATTGCTCCGTCGTCAACGTGACACCGAATCACACGCGCAAACCAGTCGATCCGAACCGAAGGCTGTGCCAACGAAGCCAACGAGTTCGACTTGGAAGCAGACGCTACAAAAAATTGGTATGCAAGCGACTCAGTCGGCTGCGGTGAACACAACAAGTCAGATACCAACCGAAACATTCGGTGATGCCGTTTGGCGACAACAGCACTGGTTCGTCATGTCACTCGCCAGCGAAGCCAATCAGCATGGATTGCAGCTGGATGTGATGCGCAGCACCCGCAAGAATGATGGGCAATGGAGCAAGCCGACTCCGTGTACGGTTGCCACTCGCCAAGTTCGTACGACGGTCGACGTCAACGAACGCGCCGCCTTTTCGGTACTGCTGCAGGCGATAACTCCACACAGTCCCTACTCCCGTTATTCGGAGTCTGGCACGTTCTGTGTGGACGTCGATTTGCTCGAAGATTCATTGCGAGTGTTACACGCGACCGGGCGTTTCGCCTGGAAACTCGGTGACAGTCGTTTTTTTGAGGACTCGCGAGTTTTCAAAGAAGTCAGCGTCGACGGGACCCCATGGCGAATGCAACTTTCGCTCTCACCTCATCCTGAGAAAGAATCCCAGCTAATCCTCGCCGCCCAACTTCAACGCGACGATGAAAGCATCCCGCTTCAGCGCCTCATGCTCGCCTCCGACGCGGGCTACGCGATCGTTCAATATGCAATGCCTCAACCAACACTTGAGGCAAAGCCAGTAAGTGAGTCGGCAAAGAGCGAGCAGACACCTGACACGATTGACGCCATCATCATCAAGATCGATCCCGCCAGCGCCGCAGGTCTTCGTGCTTGGCAACAAACGGGCCAGCTCACGGTTCCTCGTCGCAGTTTAAATACGCTGCTCGCGGAACTAGCGCAATCACATTCGCACGTGGACATAGCGATCGATCCGACGCTCGAAGTCATTCAAGCCACCGCGATTTCAAGCGGTAGATGCCTGCTGCACCAACGCCAGTCCAACTCAGGCACGTTTGATGCTTCGCTCTTTGTTCGATACCAGGACACTGACCTTTCATTCGACGACCCGAAGTTATGGTGGTGGGATACCGCTCAAAAACAATTGATGCGTCGCAGCGATGCTTGCGAACGTGCTTTGTTAGCCACGATTCCTACCGATGCGTTTCGTGTCGATGCCTTGGCAAGTTATGGGTACGGAGTGTCTTCGACGTCCCAGCTGTCTTTGGCCGTGCCTCGTGAGCGATTCATCGAAGTCGTTGAAACGCTGCGCGGAGCGAAATGGGAAGTACTCGCTGAGGGCTCGCCGATTCGAATCGCGACCGACTTCAACATTTCGGTGTCCTCTGGGACCGATTGGTTCGACTTGCACGCTGAAGCGAACTTCGATGGCATCACCGCATCGTTGCCGCAGCTACTCGCTGCACTTCGCAGTGGCAATCAGACGTTTGTGCTTGACGATGGCACGCTTGGCATGCTGCCGGAAGCCTGGCTCAAAAAGTTTGCTGGGATGCAAGCGAGCGGTGAGATCACCGAAGACGGCATCCGTTTCGGCCGCACCCAGGCTCTGCTGCTCGACTCGATGCTGAGCGAACAAGACGACGTGCGTCGCGATCGTTCGTTCACCGAGTTTTGTGACAAACTCAAGAACTTCACCGGCATCGCCCCCGCTGATCCGCCCGAGACGTTCGTCGGCGAGCTGCGACCGTACCAACAACTTGGGCTAGGTTGGTTTGAGTTCTTGCGAGAGTTTCGCTTCGGTGGTTGCCTCGCCGACGACATGGGGCTCGGCAAGACGATTCAAGTGCTCTCGCTGCTCGAAGATCGTCGCACTCGAAAGTTGAAAAAGAAAGAGACTCGCAAGCCGTCGCTCGCTGTCGTTCCCAAGAGTCTGATCTTCAATTGGATCGATGAGGCTCGTAAGTTCACACCCGATCTGCACGTACTGAATTACACTGGCACGGACCGTACCGAGCGACTCGCCGAAGCGATACAAGACAACAACTCGCCGCTGGATTTGATTCTCACGACTTATGGCACTCTCCGCCGTGACGCGGCGGAATTGCGAGAGACCGAATTTGATTATGTGATTCTTGACGAGGCCCAAGCCATCAAGAACCCGCAAAGCCAAGCGGCCAAGGCATCACGGTTGCTGCGAGGCGAACATCGTTTGGCGATGACCGGCACTCCCGTCGAGAACCATCTCGGTGACCTGTGGTCGCTGTTCGATTTTCTCAACCCCGGAATGCTCGGATCGGCACCTCGCGTGGCTCAGTTGCCCGACGATGAAGACCGACAACGAATCACGCACGTCAGCCAATCGCTGCGTCCGTTCATCCTTCGGCGCACCAAAGCTCAAGTGCTCACGGAACTTCCGGAGAAAGTTGAGCAAACGCTTGCTTGTGAAATGGAACCCAAGCAGCGAAAGCTTTATGCCCAGCTGAAAGAACACTATCGCTTGCACTTGAGCAAGAAGGTGGAGGAGCTGGGGTTGAAGCGATCCAAGATCCACGTGCTCGAAGCGCTGTTGCGATTGCGACAAGCTGCCTGTGATCCGCGTTTGGTCAATCCCGACTGCGGCGTTACCGGCGCGAAGATTATTCATCTGATGGAGCAACTCGAGGAAGTCATCGGTGAAGGCCACAAGGTGCTCGTGTTCTCGCAATTCACCAAGCTGCTTGCCCTGGTTCGACAGGAGATTGACGCGCGCGAGTGGAAGTACGAATACCTCGACGGCAAGACCAACAAACGGTCCGAGCACGTCAAGCGATTCCAAGAAGACGATGATTGCAAATTGTTTCTCATCAGCCTCAAGGCTGGCGGCAACGGCCTGAACCTGACTGCCGCCGACTACGTCTTCATTCTGGACCCTTGGTGGAATCCAGCTGTGGAAGCGCAAGCGATCGACCGTGCCCATCGCATGGGTCAATCCAAGAGTGTGATGGCCTATCGCATGATTTGCGAAGACACCGTCGAATCCAAAATCATCGCCTTACAGCAAAGCAAACGCGACCTCGCCGACGCCATCATCAACCAAGACAAGAGCCTCATCAGCAACCTCACCGCCGAAGATCTACAGCAGTTGCTGTCGTAGCGGAGACGCTGCAGCTGCTTGGCTGACTATTTTGGTGCAAGATCGCTTCCTGGGTCTTTCGCAAGATCCATCGTGGTCCTGCGCCAGCGATCAGCGATGATCGTGTCGAGAACCAGTTGCGCGATGTGATAGACGATCATTGGAAGCACGCTCACGCCAATGTCGATGGCCATTTGGATTCCGACCATCAACGTTTTCTGACTGCCCGATATTCCCACGGCGATCTGCTCCGCTCGAGATGCGCCGATGGTTCGAGCCAACGCGATCCCGGTTACGAGTGCTGCGAGGTGAATCGCCACAGCAGCGACCAACAATATGGCGGCTGAGATCCAGAAACTCAGTGAACTCGAACCACCCGCCTGTTCATCCCCAGAAACCGAATCAGCTCCGGCTGCCGCGCCGAGCGTGACCATGACCAGAATGCCGATCTGGGCAATCGACGAAAGCCGGATTCGATGCCGATCCGCCCACGCCGCTGCACCGACCACGCGAGCGAACTGAGCCAGGAAAATCGGAAGTACGACAACCAGTGCTAGCTTTTTCATTTGAGCCACTGCAGAGATTTCGACTCCAATTCGCTCGAGCATTAAACTCATCCCAAGCGGCATCACAACAATGCAAGCAAGGTTCGTCACCACGGTCGTCAAAATCGCAATTGAATCATCCCCGCCCGCTTTGCGCGTCCACACGGATGCCGAGGCGAGCGTGCACGGCACGAGAGCGGCGACGACGAGCCCGCCATAATACGCGTCCGGAAGCAGTGGCCGTAGCGGAATTGCTAGCACTGGAACCCAAACCATATTGATCAAGATTGCCAAGAGCGACGGCAGCGGTCTGCGAAAACTGTTCTGGATCGCCGCGGGATGGAGCGTCAGACCCATCAACACCATCACGACAAATACGACACCATCACGAAACAGCAGATTTTCGCGAACTGGGCGAACCCAGTCGGCACCGAAATGCCCTGTGACGAGGCACACGGCAATCGCGAGGAAAAACCAGTGTCGACTCAGTCTTTCCCGCATCACGCAAATCTCCCAGTCAGCCTATCGCTAGGCACAGTTTGAATACTACTATCGCCGAACTGGACGCCACGATCTTTCCTGGGATTGGGCGGCCTCCTGACGACGGACGATCATTGGAACGTCCGAGAAACCTGCGGTAAAGCACTGCGGACAACGACTGGACACCCGACGCTAAAAGGACTTGGCGGATGCATGAACGGACACAGCGCGCGCTCGCTCGTTTGATGTTCGTTCTCTGCTGCGCGTTACCGACTCTAGGAACGATGTTCGTCATCCTGCTAACCTGGACACCGTGGTACCACAATCGGAGTCGATTAGCTCTGGAAAAGCTATTGAGCGACGAAACGGGCCTTGTTGTCACAATCGAGAACTTCAGCCAAACGAGCCCCTACCTGCTCACGCTCCAAGACGTTGTTTTGATGGAGCCGGAAACACGCCGCGAAGTCGCGAGTTTCCGATTGGCGGAATGGGCGACGCGAAACGAAGGCTCGGCTCTCAGGATTCACCAGCCTCTAATTCAATCCGAACAACTCGCTGCTTTTTGGCACTTGATTCATGATCGATTCCTCTGCCAACCCTTGAAGACGGACCAGCCGCTTCGACTCGTCGCGGATGACCTAACGATCGAAAGCCAAAGCGGTCGACCGTTCACGTTTCGCAGTGTCGACGTCCGAGTGCAACCGTATGCATTAGCTGTCCACGCAAACATCCTCGCCGTAACGGCTGAGGCTCGTGACGATGCCCCGATCCGGATTACGCTCCGGCGTGATCGAACCGGCGAAAAACCAACGACCACATGGGGACTCGAAACGGGCGGCACTCCCCTGCCCTGCTCTGCCATCGCTGATTTCTCGAAAGAGATTGAATTACTCGGCCCCGATGCTCAATTCAATGGAAATGTCTGGTGGCAATTCGAGGGCGGTGTTTGGCGACTCAACTTAGCTGGTGCCAACTTCACTGACGTCGATCTAAGCAGACTCTCCGAGACACTCACTCACAGCTTGAGCGGCAAAGCAAGAATCTCGTTTGCTCGCGGGTACATCGACCCGGGTAATGACATCGACATCAACGGGAGCATTGTTGTTCGCGACGGATACGTCGGCGACTCACTCATGCGATCCGCTCAACAGAATTTGCTGTTCGGTATCGATGAGCCATCACTTAGCGGCCACAAACTGCCGTTCGATTGGTTGAGTCTCAATTTCAATATTCTGGGACCACAACTGCGACTGATGGGAACTTGCAGCGGGTTGCCTGGCTACGAATCGTTACCCAACGGCGTTGCACTCTGTGCCGATGGCCGCTCCATTGCGTGGTCGACGGGGACACTACTTCCCTCATCGCAACTCGCTGTAGCGATCGCACCCAACTACAGCGTGAACTACCCCGTGAGTCAACAGACTTCGTGGATCATGAATCTGCTGCTTCCGCCAAGCCGTCCACTTCCCACCGATGAATCAATCCAAGGCGCCCGGATCACCCGAACGGCACCTTGGAACGGAACTCAACCTATCGCCCAACCGCCCGCCAACGACACACCGGTTTCGATGAACCGATGATGATTCGCGGTTGCTCGGATACGGCCTCTTAACTTTCGGACAGGGTGATGTCACTCGGTCCCTTGCCGAAGAAGACTCCGGCAATGATGAATGCGAACTGAACTCCCATGAAGATGCTCAGCCACATCAGGACGCCAGAGGTAAATCCATAGCTGTGCAGTCCAATACCAAGTTCGTTCGTCCCGAACCAGCTCCACGCGGTGACCACATTGCCACCGATGGCGAGGATCGAGAAACCCTTCGCCGCAACCATGCCATCCCAGCGTGCGTGCAGCATCAGCGCGTTCCAAATCACGATCAACAGCGCCCCGTTCTCTTTCGGATCCCAACCCCAGAAACGTCCCCAGCTATCGTCGGCCCATAGACCGCCAAGAACCGTGCCGACGAAGCTGAAAAGAATCCCAAAGCACGCGGCTCCATAGCAAACGCGATACAAGTCACGCAGCGCGTCCTTGTCTTTGCCAAGCCAACCGGCAATCAGATAACCAATACCGAGAATGCCTGCGACCAGCGTCGCGACATAGCCAAGTGTGACACTGATGACGTGAGTCGCAAGCCAGAACTGGGTATCCAGAACGGCTTGAAGCACAGGCATCGTGTCACCCGTGCTCAACCCAAACGCAACCCAGAGCGTCAACATCCCGGCAGTGGCCGAGAGCATACTGCCCGTACCACGGCGGAAGATTCGTTCGACCACGAGACCAAACAACACAGCCGCCCAACCGATGAACACGGCGGAGGAGTACAGGTTGATCACAGGAGCGCGACCCGTGATGTAGATCCGGCAGAAAAGTGCCAGTGTGTGAATTGTAAACGCAATCGCGAGCGTCCCCCAAACGACCCGGCGAAGCCTCGGGAGATCGACACAGAAATACACCAGACCGAGCACGACACAGATGATGTAAAGCACCATGGCAACGCCGGTCGGCCAATTGGATTGCAACCATCGCTCCAAGGCAACTTTCTGTACGTCATAGCCGGAAACGTCATACGCCATTACCGCAGCAAGGTGAGCATCGACGGATTGGTTGAAGCCCGCAGTATCGTGGTCACCGTATGTTTTGAGCATTTCGCCAAAGCTATCGACGCCAGGCTCCGCCGCTTCATCCGACGAAACTCGCGACTTTGCCATTGCAAAAAAAGCTGGTGCGAATGCTGACCAATTAGGCTGGTCGACCGATGAGCTCGCGACTTTCTCTTGGGGCGGAATGATCGCTGGTGCTGGCATCTGCGACAAGCTCGACATTTGACGCTCTAACTCACGCAGTGCGAATAACTGCTGAGCCTGGACCGATGTGCCTTCGGGGAACAAGCTCGCGGGGATCTCCGGTGGCATGGGCAAGCGAAACGCCGCCGCAGTAATCGTGTACTGGCGAGTACGACGATCTAGCTCAAGCAACTTCTTCTCTTTAAACGATTGATCGGCTGGCTCTTTCTTGACGGCTATATCAACAATATCTGCGACGCGATCAAAGTTCTTACGAAGTTCGTTGAGCGAGTAAAGTTTGCTTTGGCGTCGCTCCAACTCGAGTTCGCTTCGCACTTCTTCGGCATCAATTCGAAACATCTCGACATCCTGCAATGCCTGGGAGTCAATCGCGACTTCCATCAACCACTGCATCGCCGAAAGCTTCTTGGTCTTGACTCTCGCCTTGAGTCCCTCAGGAATCTCCTTCAGTGTAAGAGACTCTTTGTTACTGATCGACTTCAGTGTTTGCCGTGCGTATGCATCGAGCGGCATCACTCGACCACCGAATTGGACTGGGATTTTCCCAGCCGCATAGAAATCGTATTTGGTCGTGCGAGTGGATGGACGATAAGCGTTCATCACAGCGTCCCACGGCACCAACATCACCGATGCGAAAATCGCAAAACCGGCAACGCCGAGGACAACAGGCCACTGAGTCGACCGCGATGCCTTCTGGACGGTGAAGGGATCAGCACCATCTTCGAAGCCGTTCGCTCTCGCATCCTCACGTTGTCGTCGACGCAAGAATCGGCCAAGCGTTCCGGAGAAGTGCACAAACATCCCGAGCGCGGTAATGCTGCAAGCAACATACGGGATCAACCAACCGGAATTGCGGACGACTTGCAATCCAGTCATCTCTTTTCCGCCAGGAAGCGCCGTGTAGTTCGACTGATAGAACGTCTCTCCACGATAACGCAGTGGATTATTCATCCAAACGCGTTCCTTGCGATCTTCGCCGGTCTCGTCATCGATGATACGGATGAATGAGGAATAGTCGCGAGGCGTATCGCTGCCGCTGTAATTCACTCGCCGCACATCTTCAAGTTGGACCCAGTATGGCTTGACTTGACGATGGAATCGCATCCCGATTTTGTAATCTGTACCGGCGATCGAAACTGTATCGAAGATATCTTTGGTCTTGCCGTCTGGGACGAGCATCTCACGATCCGAGAGACTTTGGCTGACAAGGTATTTGCCGAGCGAGTCACCGGATTGCTTGTTAACGAGTTCAACGTAGGCGGACGCCAAATTGATGCGACTGTCCGTACCGCCGATCTTGTCGAGCGGGAACGCCTGAGACTCAAGTCCGACTCCAGCGGTTGCCGGATTGTCCTCTTTCACTTCGTCGAGACTCGAGTTTTCATAAAAATGAATCACTCGCAAATTCACGGGCAGCAATTCGTCGGCAATGACGGATTCGCTCGCTTGGGCCTTGGCGAGTTGTGTGCCTGGGACCGCGATCACTTGCTGCTTGTCATCTTCGGTCTTGATGAAAGTCAATTCGACTTTATCGAGATCAACCATTGTGTTGGACGCTTGGCCTTCGACGAGACTGAGTCGTTGCTCTTGTTGGCGATCACCGAACGCGAACTGTCCCACCATCAGCAAACCAACACCGAGGTGCAACAGTACGTTACCACCTTGCTTACCAAACAACAGCAAACAACCAACCATCAGCACGAGTCCAGCGCCGAGGCCTTTGGTCAATTGCCACACGATCCGTAATCCTGGGTCACCGATGCGGAAACCGGTCGCAAGTGCGTACGCAATAAACACCCCGATTACTGCCGCAACAACAATCGAACCGACTTTGGCATTGCGATTCGAACTGGTCACTGCGGTCATCAAGAACCCGCAACCAATCACAGTCAAGGTTGCCAGCATCAAAGCCCACAATGTTTCATAAGCCATCGGCGGAGTGCCTTGCAATCCGTCACTGTTTTGCCCGAGAAGCACCACGACGGCGGCAACCAATACGCCAGCCAATAGAAACGCAACGCCCAATGCCGCTTTACCGCCAGAAGCTTGCAACCGAAAACGAGTCACCTTGGCAGCGATCAAGTTCACCATCAGCAGCATGCCAACGAGCGCGCCGCCCGGGAATGGTATGCGGCCTGGGATCGGCTCATCGTGACGCAGGAACGCTTGCGGGAAAAAGTCATCGAACTTGAGCCATGTCACCCACGACAAGAAGTAATGATTCTTGACATCCAACATATTCATCTCATCTTGCGCGAGGGTGCCAACAAGCACCAGCACCAACGAGACCGCGAATAAACCAACGGTCAACTTCAGCGAACCCAGAGCTTTCAACAAGCTCGAGAGCGGCAACGCCGCTGCGTCGCGCTGGCTTGTGAGTAAGGTTGCGTTATCGGAAGTAATGCTTGCCATAAGAAGCACTCGTGTATTTCGTGAAGGTGGGAGCCGAACAAAACCGCAGCGAACAATTCGCTACAACTTGATCGACTTGAGGAAGTCAGCGATCTCATCCGAAGCATCGCGGACTGTTTTGGATGGACCAGTCATTTTAACAAACAAACTCATACCGTCTTCGAGCGGGACAATCGTCGCGTCGATCGCTGTTCCATTGTCGGCGTCTTCGCCCAGCAGTAAGAACCGCTGTGCCGTTCGTCCGTCAACATCGACTTTCTGTGCATCTTCGAGCGCCTTGTCGACGACCTCGTCCGTGGTGCCACTCGGACGAATTTGTCCGATCCATCGAGCCACATTATCTCTCAGATCGCCTCCGGCGGGCATCACGGTCAATTCAGCCGCGGCGTCGTCGGGTCCCACGTTGAAAGCAGCCCAACGCATCATCGACATGCGTCCGCTTCGCCATCCCTCAGGCGTCTCGAACTTAAACGGTGGCTCGCTAGGCGGTTCCGTTTGCGGCATCGGTGCCGTGGGACTGGATGATTCAGCTGCCATCGGTGGCATGGGCGCGAATGGGGCGTTACCAGCAAACGGCGCAGTTGAAGGCATGCTCGAAGCGTCACCGCCCTCGCCAACAAAATCTACCCAAACGCTCTCGCCATCCGACGAAGGGACTTCAAAGGGCTGGCCTTCCGCCCACTTTTCTGTCGAAGGCGCTAGCCCGAGTTGCCCACGCCAACGATTCACATTCGCTAAGACTTGTTCGTCCCAATCAGCGTTCTTGGGAAGACTCGAGATACTCAAATCGAGCTGTTTCTCAGGCGTGGCTATATCAATGGACGCGAATCGCATCGTTTTTTCGCCAGCTCGCTGCCAACCTTCCGGGAAAACATCGAGTTTGGGATTGCCCTCTTCGAATTCGATTCCAGCGACAAATTGTTTGAAAACCTGCTCAATTCGACCAATCGCAGCCTCTGGACCTGTCACCTTGAAGAACCAAATCTGGTCACCATTGGGCACCATGGCAGCCAACATGCGTTCATTACCGGCACGCATCTGCGCGGGCATCGTGGTGGGGATGGTGTAGGTAACGACACGGTCTTCGTTTTGACATCCGGCAAACGCCAGAAGCACAAACAGTGAAGTCCATGCCGAGAGCACCCGAGCCTTGGGTGTAATTGAGAACATGCTAGCCTGGTAGGTACGCGACGAATCCAATCCGTGAATGCGGCACGTGCGCCGCATGATCCAATCGGTACTATAAACGCCAACGGGCTACGGTTCGTACCCGTGTTCTTTTGTCGCAGGGAATATTCGGCCGTTTTGGGACAAATTAGTCCTTTTAACGACGCTGAATCAGCCGTCCCAGCCCATCAGGGAGGTCAGCGACTGAGTCAACGAGCTGACCGGCGTCGACGTTTCCTGGTAAGTCCACATGTTGCGGATCAGGTCCGTCATCAGCATTCCACCAAGGCTGAGCATGCAAATGATCAGCATCAGACCGGCAACTTGCATCACCGTAAACGGAATTTCAAAGGCCATCGCCCCGGCAGCAGCTCGGCCGACTGGAGCAGCAGAATCCTCGTCGATCATCACGCCGTCATCGGCTTCGTCGACGAAACCAACTTCTTCAACGCCTGCATTTGCTCCGCCGCCGAAGACATCTCCGCCAAAGGGATCCCCGCCGTCAGCCATTTCGACTTCGCCGAACTCGACCGCTTCACCGATCGCGTCGGAATCTTCGACCTCGATGACTTGCGAACCGCTATCGATATCTGCTTCCAAGCCGATTCCCGATGCCGAGAGCTGGAATTCTTCGTCTTCGAAGTCGACAGCCGAACCCGAGTTATCGCCGACGCCCGAACCTCGGCCCGAGGAACCGCTACCGATTCCGCTACCGAGATCATTCAACTCGGCACCAAGATCGAGCGCAGAAAGTCCGCTTCCCGCTAGATCCAGTGGCTCGCTCTCAAGCGACAGACCACTGTCCGATGGACTCATCAAATTAATACCGCTGTCGCCAGCGATCGAAATATCGCCACCCGAGTTGCTGATCACGAGATCGTCATCGTCATCAGCGATCATCAAATCGTCGTCGTCATCCAACGCGTCATCCAAACCAGCCAGCGAGCTTCCAGTACCGCTGCTGAGTCCGAGAGCGCCGGAGTTACCAAGCAGTGCTTCGCTGTCACCGGAGATCAATCCGCTGCCGCCTGCTTCGGCACTAAGTAGGTCCAATTCACTGAGAACATCGCCACCGAGCGAACTCTTCGAAAGCAAACCACTGCCGCTGGCTGCTGAGTCAAAGTCCGACATCATTTCGAGATTGCTGGTACCGCTAGGACGCAACAGCATGTCATTGCTATCACCGCCAAGCACATCGCCGCTATCTCCGCCGAGCATCATGTCTCCGCTGTCCTCGTCATCCCCGAAATCTAAACCGCTATCGTCAGCGGCTTGCGGCGGGGCATTCTTCTTGTTCGCAATGGGCCCGGTACTCCCTGTTTTTGGCTCAATCGCTAAGTCAAGTAGCCCAGAATCCTCAGCAAGAGCTGGCGCTTCGAGCGAAAGATCGGACGAATCCATTTCCAGCAATAGATCTGAATCGCCGGCAACCAATGCCACATCGCTGCCACTACCTTTGCTAGCAACCAAATTCACATCACTGCCGCTTCCTGGAGTGAGCGGCTCGCTGCCGAGTTCCAGATCGCTGCCAGTGCCGTCGGGCTCATTGCCGTCACCGCCGATCACCTTGCTGCCTAAGCCAGACAACGATGAACCAACACTTTGATCGGTCACGAGCAATCCACTTCCACCGGCCAAGGCATCGCCCAGATCGTCAGCAAGTCGATCGATTTCGTTCTCAGGAAATTTCCAGCTGGCGCCATCTCGGAATCCACGCACCTGTCCTTGGCTACGCAGTTCTACTAACCGATCCGTCGGTATTCCGAGTTTTTTTGCCGCTTCTTCGAGGGACAGGTAGTCAGCCATTCGTCTTCTTAGGCTCCGAGCGTTTTATCGCGACTTGCCCCCGAGGGACCGAATCTCGTCGGGAAGTGGCGACGTCGCATTGAGTTGCAATGAAAAGTCAGCATCAATCGGACGGCTGCTCACCAACCGAATAACGCCAGTTCTATCAACATGATACACGGCCATCCAGGATTTTCCGGTATGAACTAGCGTAATTATCTGAGTTCCCGAGCCGTCAACATGGGAAAAACCGATCATATCGGCCGAGACTGCCAATTGGACGGTTGAACCGGTTCTACCGGCACCCGATTGGAGACCACCCGGCAGTACTGCAGGAAAGGGCGTTTCAGCAGCAATCGGCGATCCCGGAACCGCTTCAATCGGCGTCTGGCTTGTCGCCATCGAGCCCACAAAAAGCCCTAAACAGGCAACAGCAACCACTCGTGACCCAGAAAAACTCGCACGAACTTGATGGGCGCGCCGGAGTGAACTTCCAACCATTCGGTCACCGTCTCTGAAAAATCGGTTGAATCGCATCGCTGGGGTCACCCTCGTAAATGGTGGCGGCTGGCAGTTTGTGTGGTGTGTTTCCCGAATCGTACGACGACGATTCGACTTGCTGCAAGTCGACTACGAGTGACCTTGCGTTCACATGAAAACCAGATAGCAACCGATCCGACCTTGCCGTGGCAACCCGATTTTGACGATTAGGTGAAGTATCGCGATCGTATCGGTCGATTTTCGTTCTATGAATTCGACCCTGGCGATCACGCTATGCGTTTGATTTCCCACTCAAATCGTTCGTCACGCGAACAAGGGCATGACTGGCCGTGAGCACTGACCGAAACGAAGAACTTAAGTTGGCTGCCGTACCTGCGACAGCGGGCCCATCCAAAGCCAAGACGACCCAGCAACGCGATCCGGCGAGTGAAAACTCACCGAGCGGCATGTGGGTCGGTACTCTGGGTGTACTCTTTGCCGCTGCGTTTTACGCAGTGGTCTACGCTGTACCTTGGGCTCCGCTCCAACGCTACTTCCTTGGACACCCGGTCGCGGTCGCAGCCACTGTGCTGTTCTGGATTGCCATTTCGATCTTGCTGAACAAGTGGATTCGATTGTCGGGACAATCCAGCCAACTCGAAACCATTCGCGACGAAGACTTAATGCCCGCCAAGCGTGCGGACTCATTAAGCCCAGCCAACGAATGGGCCGCCAAACACAACGCCGGACTGATCGCGAAGAACTGGCTCGTCACGCTCAGCCAACTGCCATTCAGCACGCGCACGAATCCGCTCATTGGGCGTCTGAACGAATTACTCATTCGCCAATCGCAACGCGGTACTTCCAAGCATCTTGCCGATGACCTCCGCGAACTCTCGGCTCGCGACTCCGACGCGGTACACGACTCCTATTCGCTCGTCCGAATCATCGTGTGGGCAATTCCGATGCTCGGCTTCTTGGGCACCGTCATAGGTATCACGCAAACACTCGGTGGACTCGATTTCACCGATGGCACCGCCGCAGTCGATCGGCTCAAGAGCGGCTTGTACGTCGCTTTTGATACCACGGCACTCGGCATCGTCCTGAGCGTTGTTGCTATTTTCCTTCAGTTCCCTGTCGAGCGTGGCGAACAGGAGATGCTGGCGACAATTGATTCACGCGTCAACCGATTGGTATCGACATGTTTGCCAAGTGACGATGCCAACGACAGCCCCACCAGCCTGATCACCGACCTCTGCGAAGGCATTCGCGTCGCCGTAGCAGAATCGCTCGCACAACAAACGGAGTTGTGGCGGAGCACGATCGACGCTGCACACGAACGGTGGCAAGACATTCACCATTCAACGTCCACACAAATCACCGATGCGTTTTCAAACTACCTCTCCCCTGCCCTGCGTGAACACGCGGCGATGCTGGATGAGTCAGCTCGCGTTTCGGCAGATCGAATGGATAAGACGGCGCGTGTTTCCGCTGACCGATTGGAAGAGACATCGCGAGCGTCCGCGGATCGAATTGAACAACAATACGCCCAGTGGCAAACCACCATGGCGCACCACAGCGACCGCATGCTCTCGACCCAGCAAACGTTGCTGAACCAGTGCGACGCCCTCGCATCGACGACTGACCGCGCCGACGAACTGGCTGCACTCCAAACCACTCTCGACGCGAATCTTGCGAGATTGCAAGAAACCAACTTAGCGATCGATCGCAGCGTTGCGGCTGCCGCAGGCGATGGCATGGCGGACGCCATGCGAATTCTAGCTCGTGCTGTTGATGTGCTGTCCACACGAATGGTCTCTACGGATAACACATCTGCTCGAGCCTCCATCGTTCGCCAAACGATTGAAGAAGAACACGCGTCGAGGCGAGCGGCATGACGAGACGCGCTCGCGTCGGGCTTTCGCCCTCCCTGTTTCCATTCCTCGCCGTTCTCGTGTGCACACTCGGTACGCTCATCTTGCTGCTCGCGCTCGTTGCCCAAAACGCGACAACGTCCGCTAAACAACAAGCCGAAGCGAAACAAGCCGCCGAAAAGCTCGCAGCGGATAACGCTGAGCCGAAACCAACACGCGAAGTCGTCGATCGCATGATCCAAGAAGGCGAGTTTCGTGTAACTCAACTTGTTTCGTTTCGCGACTCGCAAACAGCTGACCTCGAAGAACGGCGTGATAAGATAACGCATCTAGAGGATCACATTCGACGGATTCGTGACGAACTTACTCAACTCAATCGCGAAGTCGAGCTGGCAACATCCACGTCGCCCTTGACGAAGATCGAAGAGAACAAAGTCAACGAACTCAAAGCGAAGCTCGAGTCGGAACGAAAGCATGTGGAAGAGCTTCGCGAGTCGGCCCAGAGCAAGAAACCTCGCGTTGTGATTGTGCCTCACAAGGGGCCCAACGGAACCGATCGGCGTCCGGTATATCTCGAATGCACCGCGAGCGGCATCACGATCTGGCCGGAGTCATCACGAATCGAAATCAATGAATTGATGGCGATCGAGTCCAATTCGAACCCGCTTGATGCGGCGTTGCGGACCGTGCGGATGTATGTGATGCAAAACTATGGTGATACGATTCCACCCTATCCGCTGCTGGTCGTTCGTCCGGATGGTATCGAGACCTACGGCGCCGCACGTCAAGCGATGCTCGATTGGGATGACCAGTTCGGTTACGAACTTGTCCCAGCGGATGTCGATCTTGCGTTCGCGAAGCCTGACTCACAATTGAAACAGAAAGTCGACATTGCGATTCGCGATGCAGTTGCCAAACAAACCAGACAATCTTCGATTGCCGGATTAGCGATTGGTCGTGGCGGCAGTGCAGGCGGCTCCGGTAGTCGCGTGAGAACGCTGTCCGCAGCCGAACTCGATCGTGATGGCCGGAGCGGCGGATTTAGCGATGTGCGAGACCGAAGCCTGCCTCGAGGAAGTTACGGGTCGCCAACCAACTATGGCTCGTCCGGTACCTCCGACAACGCCGCAGCTCGACGACTCGATGAGCATCTTCAAAACGCCGCCCAGGAAATGGCGGTGGGAAGTCCATCGAACTTCGACATGCCGTCTTTGCTGAGCAATCAAGGTGCTGGCGGCACAAACAGCGGCACCGGAACAGGTGAATTGAACCCGCTTAGCCAAGGCATGGGCGAAAAAAGCCTTGGCACACCCAACTCGCTCACCGAGAATGCATTATCAACGAGTTCAGGATCTGGCACCGGATTGCAGATGCCAGGCGCTGACTCGCTGGCGGGCTCATCCAGCGGAGCAAGTGCAGCCGGCGACAAGCCCCAGTCCTCTAACCCAGGTGACGGCGCCAGCCCTAGCGACGGAAAGAGTCCGAACGGCACGAAGAGCGAGAGCACGACCTCCACTGGAACAACCGGCTCGGCTTCAGTGGCATCCAACAACGCAGCATCGGCTGATTCAAAAGATCAACTCGGTGGCGAGTTTGCATCAGGCGCCAATCAAGGTGCTGGTGACGGCGGAACACAAATGCAAGGCGGTGGGAGTCCTACCCAGCAGTCGTCAAACGCTGCCGGTGGGCAAGCTTCCGCACGCGGCTCCTCTGATGAATCGCAAAGCTCACCATCGGTTTCGGCGTCCAATGCAACGCCGCCACAGTCAACTCGCAAATCCATCCAGCGGAAAGGCAAAGACTGGGCCCTGCCCGACAACGTTGCTGGGCTGAATGGGACGGCGGTGGTTCGAACCATTCGCGTCGTCTGTTACAACGATCGACTTGTGTTGCTTCCCCCAGCAAGCGGCGGCGCGACGGAGATGTTTGGGTTCTCCGATGGCCAAATCGATCGCGCGACTCTCGAACTCGCTTCGGCGGTACGCGATCGAATCGAAATGTGGGGACCCTCGCTGCCTGGTGGCCGCTGGCAACCACGACTTGATGTCGAAGTCACACGCGATGGAACAGCCCGCTTCGAGCAGTTGAGATCACTCATGAACGGCAGTGGAGTCGAAGTGATAGGGAGACCCAGTCCATGATTCAACTTCGTCGTAAACGAGCAACTCTCGAAATGGGCCAAGACGCATTCTTGGACATTGTCGCCAACTTAGTGGGTGTGCTGATCATTTTGGTCGTCGTGCTCGGCACACAATCCCATGAAGCGATTCACGAAGTCGTTGAAGATTCGGTCACCGAGGATCTCGCTTTACCCGAGCAGATGTCCGTGCTGGAAGAGCAAGCCATGCGAGCGGCAGCGGCTCAACGCGACTCGAATCGACTTGAAACAACCATTCGTCAATTCGACAGTGAGATCGCGGCTCGCAATCAGCAGCGTGCAATGTTGCTGGACCTACTGGCGGAAGCAAAAATAGCTTGGGAAGAATCAAAACAACATCTTAATGCCGACGCGACCAAAGCAGCAGCAAAAGAGATCGAGATCAGCCGACTGGAAAAGGAACTCGCAGAGCTCAGTGGCGAGCGTGAACGCATTGAAGGGGAACCGGAACCAATTATCGCTGTGGCGCACTTACCCACGCCGATGGCCAAGACGGTGTTTGGGGACGAGCTCCATTTTCGATTGAAAAACAATCTCGTTTCGGTCGTACCCATCGAGCGATTAATCGAAGAAATGAAACAGGAGATGCAACGCAGTCTCCAAAGTTCGCGCGAAGGGCAACTCGAAACGGCCATTGGCCCCGTTCGCGGATACGTGGCCCATGTCGAAATGAATCGCTCCAGTGAGCTGATCTCTCGCGGCGGACAAATCCGCAATGCGACGGGAGTGGAAGTAACAGGCATGACGATTGAACCGCTCAAAGAACCTCACGGACAACACATCAGCAACGTGTTGGCAGGAAGCAGCGAACTCGACATCGAACTCGCCGGCCGTGATCCAGCCACAACGACAATCACGGTTTGGGTCTATCCCGAAAGCTTCGCCGCGTTTCGCCAACTCAAAGAGCACTTGTACCGCAAAGGTTTCGCGACCGCCGCACGCCCGCTACCACAAGACTTCCCCATCGGCGTCAGCCGCAACGGAAGCCGCTCAACCGCTCAGTAGCATAGCTCAGTAACTGACCAACCCGATTTACTTGCGCGCGGGCCTTAGTGATCCGGGGCGGGTGGGTTGGCCCAGTGACCTCCGACGTTTTCGCCTCGGACGACAAAGCCTTTCTTGTGCCAGTCGTACCAAGTTGTGACATCGGCGGCGGCATAGCGAATCGTTAAACCGCATCGCCGCCTGTCTGACTGGTTCGCTTCAGACCCGTGCAACAATAGGTCCGAGTGCATTGAGAACTGGCCTGCTTTGAGCGCAACGTCCACTTCTTTGTCTCCATAGGACGTCGGGTTCTTTACCGCCAAGTCCAGCACCGTATCAACATCGTTTGTTTCGTCATAGTCGATCAACCCGTGCAGGTGCGAACGCGGAATGAACTTCATGTTGGCGTTTTCTGGATCAGCGTCATCAATCGCTAACCAGACCGTCACTGTCTTGGTAGGACTGAGTGGCCAGTACGTACTGTCTTGATGCCAGGGAACACGCTTGCCGTCACGCGGCATTTTGCAGAAAAAGTGCGATCCCCAACAAACCACATTCGGCCCCAGCAAATCGGAAACGGCGTCAACAATGGTTGGATGCTGGACCAATTCATAAATGCGAGCAAACCGCAAGTGAGCCGTATTGATGGAGTAGCTCGTTCGCCCCAGTTCAATGAACGCGGCTAACACACCATCAAAAAACGCTCTCGTTTCCGACGCCTCGCGTTCACCAAGACCATCGAACGGCATCAAATAGCCCGTCTCGTTGTACTGCGAGATCTGATCTTGGCTCAGCACTTTCGGCTTCGCGTTCACCGACGGAACAAAACCAATGTGACGCGGCAACTCAGCAAGCTGGCGCGGAGTCGGATTCGGGATTTCGTCAACTTTTGTAATCACAGTTTTCCCAACCTTAAGAGCTTGACTAAAAACAAAGTAAGCACGTAGCGATTCGAACGAGAACCAACCAGAACTTCACCTCAGTCGCAACGAATATCGCATCCAAATTGTCGCAAGAAAAGCGAAGTCACCACATGTCCAATAGGCTGTCAACGCGGAAAGCTTACTCGCCGCCACACCCGGTGACCAGGAACGGATCACAAACCGTTACCGCCAGCTTTTGGATTGCGTTTTGACGACCCTAGGTCATTAGATCAAAAAAGCATCCGCTCGCTTTACGCTGAACCCAGAATGAACTGCTGTATGCGCTGCCAAACTGCAGTGGCGACTTCGTTTCCAAGCTGTCGGCCGCGAATGTCACCTTCGCTAAAGTGAATACCGCCGTAGATCCGCGATAAGCCTGCTTGGTCGGCAGCTTCGCGAAACGTTGCCCATCCCAGCTCCACTTCACTCGCGGGTGTAATTCCCGGCTCGAATCGCGAAGAACCAGCATCAAACGTAAGTGACGCATCAAATCGGTTACTGCCCGAGAACAGCTCCAGAATCGTCGCTCCCGCGGCACTGAAGCTACTATGTCCAGAAGTGTATTCAGCAAATGGAGGCGACGGATCGCCACCGGGAGTTTGGTACGTCAGAAACTCAGTCGCCAGAATACTTTGAGTTCCACCAGCGGGCGTCCAGGCGTCGATCACCCATCCGTCACGACTCGAATCATACTCGCCAATCAGTCCGAGTTCGCCGAGAAAACGAATCGCCCGAACCGGTCGCACATAGTTGTAGTAAGTCTTCGCTTCCCAGGTTGCAATCCCAGCATCAAACACAGCATTGGATAAAGCGAAAAACATCTTGGCGTCATCATCCAACGAGTGCCCGTCACGCGCTGAAACAAACTCGCCAAACGTCATCCACGTTCCTGGCGGAAACGACGTGTAAGCGCCATCTTCCCAAAATTCAGCAATCAACTTTTCTTCGTCCGTCAACGCAGTACTCGCTTCGACCACCTGCTCGGCTTGTTCAATGAACTTCGGATTGATGATCGTCCCGACAATGCTTCGCGTGATTGGAACCCGCGTGTTGTCTGGCAATTGAATCGTCTTGGACGCAAGGTCCACCGTCCCCTCAACGAGCAAAAACGGCTGCGGCGGGTCCGGACGCAAAGAGCCCGGTTGCAACAGCGCAAATGGCTCCACCATTCCCCACTGGGGTGTCAAATAGCTCTGGACACGAAGATGTCCGTTTTCACCAGGTGCCACATCAATCGGCACATACTCCGGCGTCCACTCGTCGAGCTGAAGGACCACGTCCACGTTGTTCGCCGACAGATATCCCGTCGTATCCGAATACGGAATCCCAACTGTACCGCGTACATCAGTTCCTAATTGGTTGGATCCATCCTCGTGTCGCTGAGCCAACAAAGCGTTCGCCATGCGATTGCCAATTCCTGCTGGCGTATCCAAGTCTAGCGAAGTATTGCCCGGCTCAAGACCAACACTCGTCATCAATGCATCAAAAATCACCGATTGGCTAGGGAACAAATCGACCAGCACGCGGTGCGCGGCGAAGCTCATTGCCGACAACTTGTTCTGAAGTAAGTTTTCGGAACTCGGTCGCTGGAGCGCATCGCCAAGCGTTGTTGATACGGCCTGCTGGTCATACGCGGACCAAGCATCATACATCGCTGTGTGAGTCATCGCGTACGCTCTCGAAGCGATAGTAGGCCCCGGTGACGTCTGGATCACAGCCTGCTGGACCGCAGCATCCCAGAGCACCGAAGGCGTCGGATTTTTAGACGTTACTGTAACGAGTTGCGTTTCTTCGTTGACCGTAAACGAGTACATTCGAACGACATCCAACAGAATCCCCTGGCTATCGACAGCGTTGCCAGCGACATCGCAAATGACGCTCGGGAACAAAATCTCAAAGGCACCCGACTCTAACGGATCGCTAAGCGTGAGCGTCAACTGATTGGGGCTATCGACGTTCAATCGATCAACACGAATGACAGTACTGGGCACATCAACTTGACGAATTGCGATCTCACCTGGGTTCACCGATGCCACTTCGGTCGCCAAAATCTCACTGAACGTCACGACCAACCGTCGGCCTTGTTGCTGAAACACTGGAGCATCCAGATCAAAGTTGCTTGTCGGCGCCTGTCGATCCAAGTTCACATGGAACTCCGCCAGCGTACCCAGCGTTTCTGAGAGAATCGACACGCGTTTGGCACCATCGACCAAACTTCCCCCGAGAGCCGCCACAACGTCTTCGTTGGTCAACACAGTACGCCGACCGTTCGTATAGGGCACCAAAGAGCCCAACGAAACATCATTCACCAAAACAACGATGTCACTCACATCAAATGTTTGGATCTCCAATCCAAAGTCGTTGGTGACAAGGTCAAAGTTCGATTCGTCACCAAGTGAAGAATCGTTCAACAACCGCGTTGTCACGAATGGCCGTGGCTCATTCAAACGGTTGATCACTCGCAATAGATCGAGAGCTGTCACCAAGTCGTCACCGCTGACATCAGGAAACAAACCAGGCCTCAAATCCTGTGGCGGTTGTCCATCGGTAACACGGCTCAAAACGGAAACAAGTTCAGCAGCATCATGAATGTCCAAGACAAGATCGACGTTGGTGTCCAGCGGCTGATAAGGAGACTGCAAGTCACCGGCCAACATGCACCGTGACTCAAGCAATTCAACTTGTCTTCTGGGACAACGCCTCATTCTACGGGCGCGGTGCCGTTTTACGGACGTTTTGGCTAGCAATGGATGCTGTCGGAGGGCGAGTTTCCGAGCGGGTGACAGTGGGTAGAATCATCAACTTTGATGGATTGATTCTAACCTCTCGGCAAGGACGCTGGTGTTATC
>JBGTAI010000086.1:0-2243 GCA_041749955.1 Pirellulaceae bacterium
CGTTCATTCCCAAACGCATCGTCAGCGGCGGCCAAACGGGCGTTGATCGAGCGGGGCTCGAGGTCGCGATTGCGCTCGGCATCGAACATGGCGGATGGTGTCCCGTGGGACGACGCGCGGAGGATGGCACGGTTCCGTCGCGTTATGAACTCAGTGAAAACGACTCATACGACTACACGGTTCGTACTCGACAAAATGTGATCGACAGCGACGCAACACTCATTCTCTATGACGATCGAATTCGAGGCGGCACCAAGTTGACGAAACGAATCGCAGAGGAAGTCGCGAAGCCGTATTTGTGTGTGAAGGTTGAAGAGAGTGGCGTACGGAAAATTGTGGATTGGTTAAATGAAGTGATGCCAAACACATTGAATGTTGCGGGTCCGCGTGACAGCAGTTCGCCGGGAATCGAATCACGGGCATTCGAGTTGCTGTTGCGAGTGTTTCAGTAACTGCGGATTGCTGAAAAATTGGCGCGTCGGATTTGCATCGCTTGGTGCTCCGACCTTCATAACGTTGCCCCTCATCCCCAGCCCTTTCTCCCCTGAACATTAGCTCGCTGGGGCTCGCCAACGTTCAGGGGCGAAGGGAGCCAGAATTTCAAGAATCTGAGTTGCAAAAGAGCGTACCTTCAATCGAGTTTCTGTTGCGGGTTTTTCAGTAACTGCGGATTGCTCGAAAGTTAGCGCGGCGGTTTTGTATCGCTTGGCGCTCTGACCTTCATATCGTTGCCCCTAGTATCTCAATCGTTGGCGGTTTTACCAGTGATTATCCTGGCGAACTGTTGATGTTGCCATTAAGCCTGCAGCTTGATGGCAACGCTGCCGCGTAGATCGTTTATGCCCCTTGGTGCTTTGACGCCGTGGTTGAGCTTGAATCACGCGGCAGTTTGTTTTGAACCCGAACCGTCGCCTGATCGGCCCCAGACGTTAGTCCTTGGAGGCCAGATCGCATTCACTAGGATGGGACCTAACAATGAAAACTGTCTACGCTCGCGTGATTGGGATCGATGTCGCCGCTGACAAAATTGATGTGAACGACTCGCATTCCAAAATCTCGCACACCATGCCTAACACCGTTGCCGCAATCACACGGCAACTCGTCGCGAAGATTGAATCAAAGACTGATACTTTGGTCGTTTGTGAAGCCACCGGCGGATACGAGCATGTAGTCGTCGATGCCATGCATTTAGCGGGCATTGCGGTCTGCGTTGCGAATCCAAGGCAGGTTCGTGACTTCGCTAAAGGGCATGGTTACTTGGAGAAGAGCGACTCCATTGATGCGCTGATCATTCGACGCTTCGGCGAAGATGTTGAATTGCATTTAACGCCGCAGCGGTCCGCTCAAGACAAGCAACATCAGGCGTTAGTACGTCGTCGTTGCCAAGTCTTGGACATGCTTTCGCAAGAGCAAAATCGGCTGAATCAAACCTTTGATTCCAATGCCCTTGCCATGATCAAGAAGATGGTTTCGTACCTGAAAACGCAGCTAAAAGAACTCGATCAACAACTTGGAAAACTGTTGTCTGAGCGTGCTAAAACGGACCCCAACGTCAACATCCTGCGGAGTGTTCCAGGAGTGGGTGCCGTCACGACATCAACGCTCATTGCCGAGTTGCCGGAACTAGGTCAGCTCAATCGTGGCGAGATCGCCAAGCTGGTCGGTGTGGCTCCAATGATCAATCAAACTGGCAAATCGGACAAGAAACGCAAGGCTCGCGGAGGTCGTTCCCAAGTTCGCAATGTGCTGTACATGGCCGCGTTGGTAGCGACGCGACACAACGCAGTGATCAAGCGATTCTACTTGCGTCTGCTGTCACGCGGTAAAGCGAAAAAGTTAGCACTCATCGCAGCTATGCGAAAATTGCTGACGATCCTCAATGACATGGTTCGCAACGGCACTGCATGGCGACGTACTGAGCCGTCCAAATCAAAAAAAGAGGTGACCACAGCCCCGTCGCTAAGCTAGGAAACCATGGTCACCCCACGTGCTCGATGCATCATTGACGCACCGGCGACAAAGCTATCCCTCACGAAGTTGCATCTCTGCAGTGCATCGATCTGTTTCGCCTCGCAGGGTAATCATAATGCTGCGCCTTTAGAAAGTAAAATCATTGAACACCGGCGCCATGCCTAGAAAATCTCGGGGGTTCGGGGGCTGGCCCCTGACGATGCTGGAGCCAACGGCTGAAAAAATCCAATATTTTCACCCTGGCCCTTGCCTATACTTAAGACCGTCGCTCA
>JBGTAI010000087.1:0-17970 GCA_041749955.1 Pirellulaceae bacterium
GGGATTTGAACCCGCGACCTCATCCTTACCAAGGAGGCGCTCTACCAACTGAGCTACAGCAGCGGAAAAGCGGGTGAAGGGAATCGAACCCTCGTATTCAGCTTGGAAGGCTGCTGCTCTACCATTGAGCTACACCCGCAAGTGAAGGGTGAAGACAGAAGTTCGGTGCCTGAAAAACGATGTTTTCAAACTCCTCTCTTCATTCCTCAAACTTCCAAAATGGGGGCTACAGGATTCGAACCTGTGTAGACATAGTCAGCGGATTTACAGTCCGCCCCCTTTAACCACTCGGGCAAACCCCCATTGAATCCAATTCGCTACGTGCAAACTAGGTAAGTCGCACATCGTTTCGCAGCTCAAGACTGCGTTTCTTTCTAGGTAAACTTCTAGTCTCGAGGCTGTGAGCAACGTTGCTTTAGTCAACTTTGCTTGCACAACTTCGATCCAGAGCCAACGGAGGGACTCGAACCCACGACCGGCTGATTACAAATCAGCAGCTCTACCAACTGAGCTACATTGGCTAAAAACTCGGGATCTAACTCGTCCCGCCAATCAATCGGCTATTTGCACATCGCTCTGGTACAGGGCACCAAGGCTGAAACAGCATTTTGACCTCGCGGAAGGGCAGAGTGTAGCGATCCGCTCCATCACGGCAAGACGGAATTGGCTGTTTTGAGGCTCTCAATTGAAGATTCTCGACGAAAAATCGGGTCGCTCACCTAATCTGGCACCAGCTTTGGCTGACTTGCATCCAAAACCGCAGCGTCGCCGCCTATTGACACGTACAAATATGGACTGGCTATCAGCCGAAAAGGTTCGTTAATGACAGCCCGGATTCTACATGCATGCGGCATGATGTGGGCTTGCAAATTCGCAAGCTCGCAAATTCGCGAGATTGGCAATCAGAACTCCAGCTCCAGGCCGTCCTCCGCTAAAACGACCGGGCAATCGAGCTCCTTGCGAATTCTCGCTAAGTCCACCGGGTCATCGGATTCTTCGAGCGGATTGATGTGTGTAACAAGCAGTTTTTTTGGATTGCATCCCTGAGCCACGTCGATCAGGCGGCTTGTCCAGCAGTGCCCGGTCTTGATTGCCCACTGTTCCGCACTGTCTCGGAAATAACATTCGTGCATAAGTAGGTCTGCCGAAGACTTCCACTTGTTCGACTTCTCGCTGGTGTCGCCAACGGTGTCGGAAGCATAAATGAGCGATTTGTTTTCTTTGGGCCAGTCGATGCGGTAGGCGACTGAGCCTCCAGGATGATCCTGCGGCTGCCACGTTACGGTTGCGTCGCCGATTTCGAAGGACTCTAGATCGTCAATCGGGCACCACTGGGCCGTGAGCGGTGCTGGGAAAAGTAGCTCGGCAAAAAGGTGCTCGCGAATCGTGTCGATTTTGTCTTGCTCGCCCCAAATCCTTAACGAGCCGACCGGACGCTGGAAAAGCGTGTCAAGCAAAAAGGTCAAACCAAACGAGTGATCCAAGTGGGCGTGGCTCAATAATACATCGAGGTTGTCTGTCTCAATGAGCGGCGAGAGCCTGAAAACGCCAGTCCCTGCGTCAAGCAGAATTCCTGACTCGGGTAGGAAGTAGCATGAGGTGTGACGGTGGGCGTTGGGGTGGTATCCAACCGTTCCTAGGCAATTCAGTCGCATCGTGTCTGTCACATCGTGTTTTTTTGTTGCGTCGGGTTGGCCGTGAATTCTAAACTGCTTTTCATACCCGAAGCCACTTTGCCTTCAGGCCGACCGCCGTCGGATATCGTAGCATATAAAAGGATAGTCCAAGCGATGCCTCGGCGGTTTGAGCTCCGTGGTTTGCCAAGCTCTTGCCAGCCAAGATGCCACTCGATAACCTTGCGATCCTGCTAAGCCAGCAAGCCTATTTCGGTGGTCGCTTTGGCTGGAAACACATGCGGATGTGGCGGAATTGGCAGACGCGCAAGATTCAGGTTCTTGTGGCCGCAAGGTCGTGGAGGTTCGATTCCTCTCATCCGCACTGGATTTCGTCAGATGGCTCGGTCTCATGTGCTTTGAAGCAATCTTGGTTGAAACCTGGCTCTCTTCTGTGCTGACCCTAATGATGTTCGGGTCCTTTGGCTCCGGAAGTGGCACGCGTGGATGCGAAAACTAAAAAGTTTCTGTGATGCGATTCCTTGCCATTTTGAGCGCCCCGATTAGTCGCCTGGGTCGTGTTGCCGTAGACATCGAAATGGCCATCTCGGTCGAAATCATTTGTTTGGCAATGCGCTGGATGGGGCCGCTAGAGCATGGTCACTGGCTGGTAATCGCTCCAGTCATTGCAATGCATAAAATTGGCGCGGCTTTACCAGCTATTCCACGCGTCACAGTTGGCAGTGCGAATTTTGATTGAAGCCAATTGTCTTTTGATCAAACTTGGCCCCTAGCTAGAAAATTCCAGCTTGCCGATTGACGCATGTGCCCCTAATTTTATTCGATTTGCTAGCAAAGTCTGTGTCCCTAATTACTGTTGAACCACTTGTCGCGGTTATTAAGGCGTAGGTGCCATGCGTTGCTTTCGCGAACCTGCCGCGGGGCCACCACACCTCTGACGGAGGGGCTCCCGATTGTGTGTGTTTTATAGATGCGTGGCTGGTCGTGGTGATTGGCTAGATTATTTCCTGGATTTAGATGGATGGTTTAGTACCCCAACGTGATTCTTCAAGCACCTCCTGAGCCCAGGACTTCGCTGTTCGTTGCTAAGCGAGCCAATCCGCGTTGGAAGCGTTCGCTCGATATTTGCTTGGTGATCATGCTGTCGCCACTGCTGGCGCCAATTTTATTGGTGGTCGCGGTATATGTGCGACTCGTGTCCGCTGGCCCGGTGTTCTTTGTCCAGTCACGTGTGGGACATGGTGGTGAGGATTTCCGGATCATCAAGTTCAGGACGATGGAAGTCCCCAAAGTCAGTCGAGATGAAGTCCACCGCGATTATGTCGCCAATCATGCCCGCTTTGATGCCCCGGTGAAGAAGCCGAATTATAAGAGCGAGTTGATTTTTGGCGGTGACTTGCTTCGCAAGCTTTCGATCGATGAACTTCCTCAAGTTTTCAATGTGCTGATTGGCAATATGAGCTTGGTCGGTCCGCGTCCTGATCTCTTACGCCTTGTCGATTATGAAGAGTGGCAGCGAAGGCGTTTCGAGGTGCTTCCCGGAATGACGGGGCTATGGCAAGTCAGCGGAAAGAATTTGCTGACGTTTGATCAAATGGTTGAGCTCGATGTTCAGTACATCGACACCCAGTCGCTAAAGCAAGATTTGCATATCATCGCGAGAACGGTGCTTGTGCTGTTGTTCGAGCGTAACGAATAGCTTGGTTTAAATTCTTCTGTTAGATGTCCGCTTCTTAGTAGTGCATTCATGATTCGTGTTGGTATTGTTGGCCTCGGTTATTGGGGCCCAAATTTGGTTCGTTGTTTCTCTGATTTGGAGAATTGCAAAGTCACAGCCGTTTGTGACCAGAGCTATGACCAATTGCTTCGTATCAAAGATCGCTTTCCCAGCGTTTATCCGATCGAGAATTTTGACGCGCTCTTAGATCGTGATTTGGTGGATGCGGTGGTGATTGCGACTCCAACGGCGACGCACTACGACCTCGCAATGAAGGCGCTTGACCACGATTTGCATGTGTTCGTTGAAAAGCCTTTGGCGAAGACTTCGGCACAGTGCCGCGAACTTATTCGAGTAGCCAATGAGCGGAATCGAACATTGTTTGTTGGTCACGTGTTCTTGCACTCTTCGCCGGTGCAAAAATTGCGAGAAATGATTGAGTCCGACGAGCTGGGAAGTATCAATTACATCAGCAGTCGGCGGTTGAATCTTGGTCCAGTTCGTAAAGACGTAAGTGCTTTGTACGATCTGGCTCCGCACGACATCTCGATGATGCTTTATCTGCTTGGTCAAAAGCCGTACTCCGTCACATGCTCCGGATTTGATCGGCTCAACCCAGGCATTCACGATGTTTGCAATCTGACGATGTTGTTCGAGGGCAATCGCATGGGCATGGTGCACGTCAGCTGGTTGGATCCTCGCAAGGAGCGAGTCTTGACCGTTGTCGGCGACAAGCGGATGGCGGTTTACGACGACCTTGAGCAAGAGAAAATCAAAATTTTCGATAAGGGAATTGATAAGCCGACCGTAGCAAGCGGCGATTTTGCTGAGTTCCAACTGGCGTATCGTTACGGCGGAAGTTACAGCCCGTTCATCAAAGAGCAGGAGCCACTCAAGGCCGAATGTGCTGACTTCATTCGATGCATCGCTGACGGCGACGTGCCGATCACCGACGGTGTCAACGGATTGAATGTCGTCGAAGTCCTTGAGGCTGCCGATATGTCGCTTCGAAATGGCGGGCAGCCTGTTGAGCTAGCCTCGCTTGGCCAAGATCGGTTCACCGACGTTCAGAGTTTTATTCAGTAATACGAAGTCGCTGCTCGGAATGCTTCCGCTCAGTCACTTCGCAGTTCGGTCAAGGCGAGATGATCCACCCCCAAGCTCTTGTTGACGATTTGCAATCGCTCGGAAACGGCACGAATGTGTGGGCGTTTGCGCACGTGATGGCTGGAGCGACGGTCGGTTGCCAATGCAATATCGGTGATCACGCGTTTTTGGAATCTGGCTCCGTCGTTGGTGACAACGTGACGATCAAGAACCGTGTCTTGATTTGGGAAGGGGTGACGATTCAGGACGATGTGTTCGTCGGCCCAGGAGTTGTGTTTACCAATGATCGCTTGCCGCGATCGCCGCGGATGCCGATCGCGAAAGCTCGCTACTCGGACCGAGCCAATTGGTTGGTGCCTACCTTGGTTGAGCGTGGTTGCTCGATCGGTGCCTCGGCAACGATTTGCCCGGGAGTTGTGCTTGGTCGCTATTGCATGGTCGCAGCCGGAAGTGTGGTCACTAAAGACGTCGAGCCTCACAGCTTGGTGATGGGTGGGCCCGCTCGTCATGTCGGATACGTGTGCTCGTGCGGCCAAAAGCTAGCCGGCCATTACGGCGAGTCGCGCTGTGACGAGTGTGGCGAGCAAGGAGCGGATCGTCTTGTGCACGGCTCGGATTAATTGGTTCTGGTCGAGTTTTGACAAACACGAAAAATTATTCGTGTACGAATGGTAATTGGTTTGATTTCGAATATTCTGCTTCAATACATTTGACCGCTATCGAAAGAGCGATTTTTCATGAGTCTTGATTCCAAATTGTCACATATTCCATTAGTTGATTTGCAAACCCAGTCGCGTGCGCTTAAGGAAGAAGTGCTTCGGCGGATGGGCGATGTCATTGATGGAGCACGTTACATCTTGGGCCAAGAAGTCCAGGAGTTCGAAGAGCTTTTCGCATCTTATTGCGGTGTAGATCATTGTATTGGGATGGCCAACGGCACCGAAGCAATCCACATGGCTTTGCGTGCTTTGGACATTGGTCCTGGCGACGAAGTCATCACAGCTGGGAATTCATTTGCTGCCACTGCGTTCGCGATCGCTCATGCGGGAGCCGATGCAGTGTTCGTCGACATTGATCCGTATGATTTCAACATTGATGTGACGTTGATCGAGCAAGCGATTACGGAGCGAACCAAGGCGATCATCCCAGTTCACTTGTATGGCCAACCGGCGCGGATGCGAGAAATCTGTGATTTGGCCAAACGCTTTGACTTGAAAGTGATCGAAGATTCGGCGCAAGGCCACGGCGGCGAGATTGATGGCCAGCGTTGTGGATCGTTTGGGGATATCGGGTGTTTCAGTTTCTATCCAGGAAAGAATCTCGGAGCCTTCGGTGATGGCGGCGCGACAACCACGAAATGCCCCGAGCTAGCGGAGAAGTTACGTCTGCTTCGTAATTACGGCCAGCGAGTGAAGAATCGACACGACCTGCTCGCATTCAACAGCCGACTCGACACGATCCAAGCGTGCGTGTTGTTGGCCAAGATGCCTCACATCGAAACGTGGACGGAGCAACGTCGCGCGATCGCACAGTGGTATCGCGAAGACCTTGCAAACATTGATCTCTTGTTGCCCCAAGCGCATGCTGAGATGCGACACGTGTACCATCTGTTTGTGGTTCGAACGCCACATCGCGACGCGATGATTGCATCGCTCGGTGAAAAGAATATCGCCTGCGGTATTCACTATCCCAATCCGTTATTCACGGCTCAGCCGTTTGTTAATTCCCCAACGATTCCTTTCGGCTTGCCAGTGTGTAGTCAAGTTGCCAACGAAATCGTTTCGCTTCCGATGTATCCCGAAATGACTCGGGAACAAGTCTCCAGAGTTTCCTCTGCGGTCGCCGAATTTGTCGTAAGCCAGGAGCGAGTCAGTGCAGTGGTCTAAGCCATCCTTAGAAACGACACCGCAGTACGGGCTGATTGAAAACCAATCGCCCTCACATGCGCCGATTCAATCACCTCCCATGTGGGCTGACGGTGGTCCACAGCGAACCAGCGATTTGGCTTCGTACATGGAAATTCCATTCATCCACAAGCGGTTGATTGCGATCTGTGCATTGCTAGGGGCTTTGTTGGGTTGGGGCGCGATTTTGGTTTTTCCAAGAAGCTACGAGTCGCAAGCTAAGCTCGTCGTGCGCGTCGGTCGGGAAAGCGTTTCGCTCGATCCTTCAGCGACGACAAGCGCTACCTTGATGCTGCAAAAAACCCAGGAAGAAGAGGTCATTTCGGCGCTTGAGATCCTCGGCAGTCGTCATGTTGCTGATGCCGTTGCAACGAAGTTGGGTTCCTCGGCGATCATCAATGGCGTCCTTCCAAAGTCGGGTGATTCCTCGGAAGTTGCCCAGGAAAATCCCCTGGTGAATTTCGCCAAAACGGGCGTCGATTATCTCGGCGAGGCGCTCCTGTGGGCTGGAATCAAAGACGACATCAGCGATCACGAACTTGCCGTGATGCGTTTGCAGTCGACACTTTCGATTTATTCTCCAAAGAAGTCGACCGTCGTTGGGATCGAAGCAACTTCAAAAACTCCTGAAATGGCACAAGCGATTGTTGCCTGTGTCACGGAGACGTTTATGGAGGAGCATCTCAAGGCTTCACACACGAACGGGTCGTATGCGTTTTTTGAAAAGCAAGTGAGTGATGCGCAATCGCAACTCAATGGCCTTGTTGATGCTCGAGCGAAGTTCATGCAAGAACGTGAACTCGTTTCGATTGAGGCCGGTCGCGAATTACTTCAGCAGCGGCGAACGGGGTTAGACCGCGATCTTGTCATTGCCGCCGGCGAGCTCGAGCAAGCCGTATCGGAAATCAAGGATCTTGAAGATAAAGTCGAAGGGACCGTTGATGAGATTGTCGCGTCCAAGCTGGAAGCTTCGGATACGACTTGGAGCGGGATGCGACAACAGATCTACGAGCTTGAGTTGGCGGAGCAAAGCCTTGCTGCGAACCATACCGACACGCACCCGAAGTTGAAACAAATTCGTAAGCAGTTGGTTGGTGCCCGCGATATTTTGGCCAAACTTGACAGCGAACGCATTGATGAAAGCACGACTCCGAATCCGGTAAAGATCGCACTGCATCAAGAGCTCCAGCGCCAGCAAACACGAGTGGCTGGATTGAACTCGATGATCGAAATGAAGGCGGCTCAAAAGGATGAGATGCAGAAGCAGATCGAGAAGCTTCACGAAGACGAACGAGAGCTAACTCAGATCGATCGCGACGTTCGCGTTATGGAGGCGAGTCTTCAAATGATGCGTGAGAAACTCGAAGAAGCTCGTGTGATCGAGGGTCTTCAAAAAGAGAAGGTATCGAATATTCACGTGTTCCAGCCCGCCACGTTTGTCGAGCGAGCGTCAAGCCCAAAGAAAAAGGTGCTCGCGGCCGGATTTATGTTCTTCGGTTTGTTGTCGGGCTTTGCGTTGAGCTTCATTCGACAAGCCTCGTCGCCAACATTACGGACCAACGACGATGTCGAGGCGGCACTCGGTTGTCCTGTGGTATCGAATATCCCTGTGCTTTCGCGGATGGATTCACCACGACTCAAAGAACAGAATCTGTATCGCCAGAAGTGCCAGGCCTTGATCACCGAGATCCTGCTTTCACGGCGTCATTCCAATACGAACCGTGGACGCAGCGTCGGTATTATCGGTGTTGATCCGGGTGCCGGTGCAAGTACATTGGCGGCGAACCTTGCCGTCGCAAGCGGCGTTGATTGCCGCTTGAAGACCGTGCTTGTCGACGCGGACGCTCGTGAACGGTCCATCTCTCGCTTATTCGGTCTCAACGGTACGCCGGGGCTTGTGGAGTTAGTTGACGGTGACGCCTCGCACGATGAGTGTTTGCAGCGAGCGAAGAACGCCCCGATTGATTTGATTGCTTCCGCCGCGGATACCTGCGAGCGTTTTCTTTCGGCGAGTGCGTCGGAGGTTGCTCAATCTTTGGTAGCGTACCTCGGTGATTGTGACTTGTTAATTGTGGACCTGCCCGCAGCGAGTCAACCGGATCACGCAGTTGCTATGGCACAGCATCTCGATTGTGTGTTGGTCGTGATTGAGTCAGAGAAGACCCAGTCCGTAGCCGCAGAAAGACTGATTCGCCGATTGAGCGAGAGCGATACAAAAATCGTTGGCGTGGTGCTGAACAAAACTCGCAGTTACTTACCTACATGGTTTCGGAGGTTCGTTGCGCCGCAAGTTTAGCGGTGTAATTCACGGACCATGTCGCTTGCACCCTCCGAAACATATGCCAGTCATCCGTTCCCAGCCCGATCAGTCAATCGATCGTCGGCTGGTCTTTTTGTACGGCCCGTCGCGGCGAGCTTGACTTGGATAGAAAAGTTGTTGCTGCTGGTTGGAATCGTTGAGATTCCGCTCCAGATCGATAAGTATTTCGGTTTTCGCGAAGAGGATGCGCTGCTGGGTGCGGTAGCGGGATGGAATGTCTCTGTGACGACGCTTGCGCTCGTGGTGCTGTATGGCATTTGGCTCGGTGATCTTGGGCTGCATCGCGTTCGGCTGTTGTTGCGGCCGTTGTTCGGGATACCGATGCTTGTCTATATCTCGTTCGTATTCTTAAGTGTGCTTTCGGCTTCGGTTTCGACGCTTTCGTTATTCGATTGTTTTTTATTGAGCCAGGCTTACCTGTTGTTCTTCTATCTTGCGAATCGATTGCAAACTCACGCCGACATCGTGTTTGGATTGATGGCTCTGGCAGCAACTTTGTTGGTCGAGGCGATGTTGATCTTTTTTGCCGCGGCAATCGGGCTCGACGACACCGAGTACAAGCTTGGGCCGCTGTTGTTGAAGGTCGACGCTGGGAGGCGGCATGGAGGAACAATGCACTCGCCAGTTCTTGCGGGCAGTACGTTGGCACTGATCTGGTTACCGGTTGCCGCTTCCTTACTTTTCTTGCGACAAAAGTGGACTTGGCGTTTTGCGATGCTTGCGACCGTGGCGGGGCTGCTTGCACTTCTTCTGACTCAGACGCGTGGTGCAATCCTCACCTCTGTGGTGGGTGGGGTGATTATCGGCATCGGAATGTTCAGCCGAGGTTGGTTGCCGCGATGGACTGTGCCCGCCGCGTTAATGCTCGGGGTGGTGAGCTTGTACCCGCTTTATATTGTTTACGAAAAGCGAATTCAGGATGGTGACGGAGAGTCCGCAATCGCGAGAAAGCACCTGTCGCTTATCGCGCTCGAGATGATTAGTGAGCGTCCGTTCCTAGGCTACGGCGCCGGTAACTGTCACCTCGCGGGGAAGGAATTCGCAGACCAGTCGATTTATCGTGCGGAGTGGTACTACACGATCCACAGCAAGTACTTGCTGACTTGGATTGAAACAGGCTTGTTTGGGCTTATCGCTTTCCTCGCCGTACTTGGCAACGGCCTTTGGCAAGGTATTGCGGCCTGGCGAACTCGGAATCCGGCGCTGTCCTCGCTTGGACTTGCGTTTGCTGCGGCTCTTGCCGGGCATTCCTTGCACATGGCGGTCGATATTTTTAATTCGCGGACTCAAGTCGAAATGTTGTGGTGTGTGCTTGGCATGACCGCAGCTGTTTACAAACTCTCGCACCAAGAAGAGTTTGGAGGACGAGCACATGCCGCTTAAGTCGTTCGTCCGAACCGGCAAGAACGCTTCGATGCTCCTTGCGGGCACGATGACTCGTATGATTGCGAGCTTCGTGTTTGTGATCTATTGCGCCGACAAACTTGGCGTTGAAGGTTTCGGGAAGTACTCGATCGCCATTCACTACTCGGAGTTATTCCTCAGCCTCACGGCAACGGCGGTTGGAATTCTACTGACTCGAGATATGTCACGCTGGCCACGACACACTCGCCAATTGATGACGTCAGCCGTCTTGATCGCGTTGGTCATGTGTGTGTTTGCGATCTTTGCGATGTCGTGCTTGAGTAGTGTTTTTAACTACTCAAGTGATACGCACCAAGCACTACTCATTGCTTCTGCCACGCTAATTCCAGCGTCGATATGTGCGATTTGCGAAGCGGTGTTCGTCGCTCGTGAACGAGCCGAATTCTTGACCGTGGGAATCGCAGTTGAGAGTCTGTTGCGGATCACGATCAGCGTTTGGTTGCTGCACCAAGGCTTCGGATTATTGGAGCTGATGTGGGTGTTCTTTGGGGTCCGGGCTGCGCTACTCATTGCATACTTGGTTGGCTTGCAACGCGTCGGCGTGCTGGGTTGGTCGTATAGCCAGCGGCGGAGTCTTCGGTTCCTGAATCGATGGCGCATATTCGCAGCCGAAAACTGGATGGCAACGATCTATACGAATCTTGATGTAATCGTGTTGTCGTGGATCTCGGGCGAAGTGGCGACGGGGATTTATAGTGCGGCTTGGAAGATCGTTCGATTAGGATCGGTTGTCGCGAAGAGCTATACCACGGCCGTGTTTCCCGTGATGTCTCGATTGTATGCCGAGTCACGTGATTCGTTCACTCGCTTGTATCGTCACACGATCCGTGTGATGTGCGCGATCGCATTGCCCGTGATTGTGGTCGTGTCGGTCATGCCGGATCGGTTTATTGGTTTGTTATACAGCGATGAGTACGTGGACGCCGGGCCCGTGCTGCAGGTTCTGATTTGGGTCATGTTGATTGACTTTTTGAATCCGTTCTTGAGTCATGCGTTGTTCGCACAAGGCAGGCAAGATCGGTCGATGCGAGTGGCCGGGATCAGCCTCTTTGTCAACGTGATTGCCACCTATTTCCTGGTGCATCGTTTCGGAGCGGTGGGGGCTGCAATGGGTACGGTGATCGGTGGCTTCGTTGCAACGTGCTGTTATTTGCTGGCGGCGATGCCGAGGCAAGAGGTGCTGGCGACTTTTGGACTGGCGTTTCGTGTTTTCATCGCAGCATTGGGGATGGGATTTGCAGTTTTCTATGTTCGCCAAAGCGATTGGTTCAGCTTAGTTTTGGTCAGCGCTTCGGTGTACACGCCTCTGTTGTTTGTCGTCGGAGCGATTCGAATCGAAGACGTCCGCTTTTTTAGAAACACTTTTTTGCTTAGGGCTGCGTGATGTCATCGGTTGCTAAAGTTCGCTTGGGCATGATTGGCTGTGGAGCCATCGCTGAAATTTACCATTTACCAGCGCTTGAAAAGATCGAAGGCGTTGTCGGGAACACCGTGCTCGTCGAACCCAATGCCGATCGCTTGGACGCGATGATGGAAAAGTTCACCGTTGCCGACGGAGTCGCGGATTACCGTGAACTCGAGGGCAAGGTTGATGGTGTGATTGTGGCAACGCCGCCAGCAAGCCACTTCGCGATCTGCAAATGGTTTCTCGAGCGTGGGATCGATGTGCTCTGCGAAAAACCGCTGACAGAGTCGTCCGAGGAAGCTCAGGAATTGGTTCGAATCGCTGAAGCAAGCGGCGCCAAGTTGGCCGTGAACCAGACTCGACGGTTCTTCCCAACTTACCAAAAGATTCGCGATCTGATTGTTGGCGGCGTATTGGGCGAGTTGCAATCGATCACGTACCACGATGGCGTCGAGTTCGATTGGCCGGCCGCATCGCCTCACCATTTCGCGTCCGGAGCCAAGGGCGCTTGGTCCGATACCGGCGTGCACTTGCTTGATACGGTTTGTTATTGGTTGGGCGAAACACCTGAACTTGTCGAGTCGATCAACGATTCGCACGGTGGGCCTGAGGCAATCGCCACGGTGCGGCTGCGTCTTCGTCAATGCAACGTGGAAGTGAAAGTCAGTCGTTTGGGACGATTGATGAACGGTTTTAAGATCGTTGGCTCTCTCGGTACGATCGAACAAGCCGCTGAGGAATTCTCCGAAGTCCGCGTCAAGCTCGCTCGCGGCGGCACAAAAGTTTACAAGTGCGGCACGCGAAAGCTGAAATATGTCCATTTCGCGAAGCCACTGCTAGAGAACTTCGCCGCAGTTGTTTCCAAGCGAGCTGAGCCAATTGTTTCGGGCAAAAGCACGCTCGGTACGATTCACTTGCTCGAACAAGCCTACGACGAGAGCAAACGCTTCCGCATGTCGTGGAATGATCACTGTCGAAAACTTTCCAACGAGCTGGATACCAAGCCGATGAGAGTTCTCGTTACGGGGGCCTCAGGGTTTGTCGGTGGACGCGTCTGCGAAGTGATGCTGCAATCTGGTGTCGCAGTTCCTGTCGGTGCGATTCGCAGCTGGTCACGGGCGGCACGTGTCGCACGCTTCGAATCGGAAGTGGCGATTTGTGATATCGAGAACAAAGAGCAAGTCGATGCGGCGGTCCAAGGTGTCGACGCGATCGTGCATTGTGCGAAAGTCGACAACCGCGATTCGATCGTCGAGGGGACTCGCAATCTACTCGACGCCGCAGTTAAACATGGCGTTAAAAAGTTTGTGTACTTGAGCACTGCCGAGGTTTACGGCCCCGAAGTTCGCGGAGTCGTCGACGAAACCCACGGAACTGATCGCACAGGGCGACTCTATGGCGATTCGAAAATCGAAGCGGAAGAAGTTTGTCGTGAATATCACGCAAAGGGATTGTGTCCGACGATTCTGCGGCCTTCGTTGATCTATGGGCCGTTCAGCACGTCGTGGACGATCGACGTCGCGAAGCGTTTACAATCTGGGAACTGGGGAGTGTTTGAAGGTCAGTGCAACGGCAAAGCAAACCTGATTTACGTTGACGACTTGGTCCAGGCCATTTTGCGATCGCTCAATGATGATTCTGCATCAGGCCAGTCGTTTAACTTGAACGGCCCCGAAACGCTCACATGGAACGAATACTTCAAGCGTTTTAATGACGCGTTGGGCTTGCCGCCGCTAAAGAAAATCTCAGTTGCGAAGTCGCGACTCCGTACGAAAGTGATGGACACGCTGAGCGGAGTTGCCGATGCGATCCTCAGCCGCTTCGAAGACAAATTGATGGAGATTTACTTGCGAGGCGGATGGCCAACTCGAGTTATGAAATTTATCAAGGGTGAGTTGAATTCCACTCCGAGTAGCACTGAGCTCGACGATTTGTTCGCGAGAGATGTTGTCTATACGGACGACAAGGCTCGTGAATTGATCGGTTATCAACCACGATTTGGCATGGATGAGGGTCTGAAAGCCTCTGTCGACTGGTTGAGCCTCCACGAATACCGCAAAGATTTGATTCCCGATCAAGCGGAAACCAGTACGTGCGAATTGCATGACTCCGACGCCAATGCCGAGCGGGAATTCGCTTCATGAGAATTGCTTGGGTGACTTACGGATTCGAGGAATACAGCTCACTGCATGTCAATGCGTTGTGCGAAGCGCACGACGTGTTGCTTGTGATGCCGCATCCCGAAGACGAAGACACCTATGCGATTGATCAACGCGTTGAACACTATGCCTTCAACAAGCCGCGGCTTCGCCAACCGCTTCGGCAATGGATGTCAGTGCACAAGATCGTCTCCCGCATTCACGAGTTCAAGCCAGACGTTGTTCACTTCCAGCAAGGTCATCTGTGGTTTAACTGGGCACTCCGGAAACTCCGGCGCTTTCCGCTCGTTGTGACAATCCACGACCCACGTCACCACACCGGCGATGTTGTTTCCCAAAAAACGCCTCAATGGGTGATCGATTACGGCTTCCGGCAAGCGGATCATGCGATCGTGCATGGAAACTTATTAGCAGATCAAGTGCAGCAGTTGTTCGGATTTTCACAAGGGAACGTGCACGTGATACCGCACGTGGCGATGGGCGTTGAAGCGATTGCTGATTCGATCCAGGAAGACCCGAATCTCGTGCTGTTTTTCGGTCGCATCTGGGACTACAAAGGGCTGGATCAACTGATCGCTGCCCAGCCATTGATTAACGCTGAGCTGCCCGACGCTCGGATCATGATCGCGGGTCGTGGAGAAGACTTCGCGAAGTACGAATCCTTGATGGTGGATCCGTCGAAGTTCATCGTTCATAACGATTGGATTAGCGATGAGCAACGTGCCGAGTTCTTCCAGCGTTCATCGCTCGTCGTGTTGCCTTACAACGAGGCCACTCAAAGCGGCGTCGTGCCGGTCGCGTTTAACTACTCCAAGCCTGTGGTCGCAACTCGGGTCGGCGCTTTGGTTGAGTGTGTCGATCATGAGCGGACTGGGTTGTTGGTTCCGCCTCGGGATCCACGTTCACTTGCGGACGCGATCATTTGGTTGCTGAAAAACCCAACCGAACGGCACGCGATTGGCATTGCGGGTAAGTCAAAGCTCCAACAGGATTGGTCGCCGACCGTCGTTGCCGCGGAAACAGCGAACGTCTATGAGCAAGCAATCCGCTCGCGCAGACCCATCCGACACGCTCGCGCAGTTGGGGCCGAGTCGATGTTCGATCCAGTTGCCGTTCCATCGAGTGTGCTGGAGAAGTCGTCATGATGAAGACCAACGAAAGCATGCATCTTGGTGTGATTGCCTCGCTTAAGCACGGTTTCGAGCATTTCGTGCATCGAGAACTTTCGTTCCTCGAGGACAACGGTGCAACGGTCAGCGTTTTTCCAACGAAGAACGCACCAGGACTTTACGGACCTCGCGAAACCTGGAGTGTGTTCCAATGGAACTATCTCTCGCTAGCGGTCTCGCAAGCGTTGGGATTCCTCGGGCAACCGAAACTATATGTGACATTGCTACGCGAAGCAGTTCGGTTCGGTGCACTCGTTGATTTTGCACTGGCCGTCGCCTTTTCCAGAAAGATGCACAGCGTTGATCTGATTTATTCGACTTTCGGTGATCACAAACTGTTTATCGGATACTTCTGTAAACGGTTTCTCGATAAGCCACTCGTATGCACCATTCATGCTTATGAGATTTACGAGAATCCGAATCCGAAACTATTTGCGCATGCGATTGGTTTCTGTGATCGCATCACGACGGTGACGCAATACAACCGCGGACAATTGCAGCAACGGTTTGGGATCGCCCCCGAGCGAATTGAAGTGGTGCGATTGTCGATTGATCTCGAACAATACCAACCCGCGGAGAAGTTTGTCGTGCTGGTGGTTGGTTACTTTGCTCAAAAGAAAGGCCACCGAGTTTTGCTCGAAGCGATCAAGCGAATCGATCATCCTGATTTCGAACTCTGGGTCGTCGGCACGGGACGAGACAGCGTCGATAGCGTTGATGTCAAAGGAATCGCGAAGGAGCTGGGGATCGAAAGCCAGGTCGCGTTTTTCGGTGGCTTGTCGGGAACTGCTTTGACGGCCGTTTATCATGCTTGCGATGTATTCTGTTTACCGAGTCACTTTGATGAGTTCGGTGGCGCCGAAGGGTTTCCAACGGTCATCGTCGAAGCGATGGCGTGCGGCAAGCCCGTTGTTAGCACTCGACACGTCGAGATTCCAGCAATCGTGGAACAGATTCTTGTCGACGAAAAAGATGTCGACGCTTTGGCTGCGGCTCTGTTGAAAGTCTATCACTCGCGTCCTTTGCGAGAAGAAATGGGAATCCGAAACCGCGAACTTGCCATTCAGCATTTCTCGCAAACCAATGTTCGTCGAACAGACGCCATGATGCGAGCGTTGTGCGGGAAGCCGAACTCGAGTTCGCAAGAGCAGTCCGCGAGCCTCATGGTCGATGCTTCCACCGATCTGGCGGAGGTCGGTCGATGAGCCAGCTCAATAGCACGATGAAAACAAAACCAAAACATATATTGATGTTGCTCGAGAACGAAAGTGTTCCCGACGACAATCGTGTGCTGCTCGAAGCGGAGTCGCTTGTCGAAGCTGGTTATGCGGTGACCGTGATTTGTCCGACGGGCGAATCGAAGAAATGGTCCGAAGCGATTGGTAGCTTCCACGCCTACCGTTATCCGAAACCTGCGGAGATCGACGGATTTCTCGGCTACGCGTGGGAATATGGGTACAGCCTCACGATGATGTTTATCTACTCGTGGTTTGTGCTGTTGCGACGTGGGTTTGATGTCATTCATGTTCATACACCGCCAGACATGACGGCGCTCATTGCGATTTTCTATCAGTTCTTTGGCAAGAAATTTGTGTTTGATCTTCACGACTTGTCGCCGGAGTTGTACTTGGCTCGTGGTGGCAACGAGGAACCCAACAAGATTTACCACGTGTTACGTTATTTCGAGCGCGTCGCATGTCGCAACGCGGATCGGCTGATCGCGACGAACGAGACCCAGCGATCGGTCCAAATTGATCGCTGTGGTGCAAAGCCGTCGGATTGTTACGTCGTGCGCAATGGTCCGAACGTGTTCTTTTTGGAGAATGTCGAACCCATTTCGATGCTTCGTAACACCGGAAAATTGATTCTGGGATACGTCGGTGTCATTGGCATCCAAGACGGCGTGGATTACTTCATTCGTACCTTGCATGAATTGAAGGTGCGTCACGGTCGCCGTGACTTCATGGCGGTGATTGTTGGCAATGGACCAGCAATGGGTGAGTTGAAAAGACTTGCGGAAGAACTTGATGTGTTGGACTCGATACATTTCACGGGAATGATCCCATTCCCAACCGTACCGGCCCATATTGCTGCGTTTGATATTTGCTTCACGCCGGATCCGAGCAATGCGTACAACGACAGTTGCACGACGATCAAGACCATGGAGTACATGGCGCTGCGTAAGCCGACGGTTTGCTTCCGAACTCGCGAGAACGAATTGACGGCGGGTGAATCAGCGATCTATGCCGACAACAATGACATCGAAGACTACGCCCGAGCGACGGTGCGGTTGATGGATGATCCGGCCCTGCGAGAAAAACTTGGCATCATTGGTCGTGAGCGTGTTGACAATGGATTGACCTGGGAACATCAAGCCAAGCAACTCATTGCTCTTTATGATGACTTGTTCGACATGCCGGTACGCCCAACGAGCGGCGTGTCAATCGCCGAGGATATGACGCCGCACGCTGAGACGGAGGCCGCAGGAGTCTAGATGTCAGCAGAAATCGGAGTCATTGTTGATCAACGATTGCTATCGCTCGAGCCATCTGCTCCGAGTGATCGCTCGGCATTTCCAATCGTCAAGACGGTCGGTGTACTGTTGATTGGAGCTGACTTTCAAGCTGTCGGTGTTGCTCGTTCGCTTGCCGAAGAAAGTATTCCGGTAGCACTGCTTGAAACCGAAGCGGGCATCGCACGATATTCGAACGCGATAAGCCAGCGTTTTGTAAAACGTGATTTGTTAACTGCGGACGATTCAGTCGCCTATTTGCTTCGGCTCGCGGAGACACATTCGCTCGAAGGTTGGTCGGTGTTCTGCGTAAACGACGAGACGATCGAGTTCTTAGCTCGGAATCACGAAGCGTTGTCCACCAAGTATGTCTTGTCCGTGTTGCCGTGGGAAACGAGCCAGAAATTCTACGAGAAGGATCGAGCCGGGGAGGCTGCGATTCAGGCGGGAATTCCCGTGCCACGCGTGTACCCATCAGCGACGCTCGAAGAATTGCTTGCGTCGGAGCCCGAGTATCCTGTCGTACTCAAACCAACGTTCAAGAAAAATTATTATGACAAAACCAATGATAAAGCGGTGTTGGCGAAAGATCGCGAAAGTCTGATTCGTGAGTATCAA
>JBGTAI010000088.1:0-16339 GCA_041749955.1 Pirellulaceae bacterium
GCGATCAAGGCCCATTGGGCGTCCGTTAGACGATGTCGTGCCATCCGTGGCCACCGATGAAACAGGGAACGAAGTTGAATTCAACCAAGTTTGTCGCATTAGCTGATTTCTTGAAATGGCAGTTTAGGGACAGAGCCTAGATACGATCGCTGGGGTCGTAGACTAATTGCATTTCAAGGCATTCAACGGATATCCCCACAGTGATCTCTTCGCCTAACCGCATGTTCGCATTACAGCTTGTGATTCTGTCAACGCTTGGATGGCGTTGTTTGGCTGAGGAACCAACGACACCTCACGCAGTCAAAGAATTGATCCTTCCCGGAGATTCGTTTCTTGTGTCGGGACGTCCGGCTTTTGTCCTGCTACCTCCGATTGAGAAGCGTCAATCACCGCAGCCTTGGATCATGTACTCGCCAACCCTGCCCGCGTATCCCGACAGCCATGAGAAGTGGATGCACGAACAATTCCTTGCTGCGGGTGTCGCCGTGGCTGGCATTGATGCCGGTGAGGCGTACGGCAGTCCTGACGGCCAAGAGCTAATGACTGCACTTTACGATGAACTCACAACCCATCGTGACTTTGCGTCGAAGGTCTGCTTGCTCGGACGCAGCCGCGTTGGGCTGTAGGTGAGCAGTTGGGCGATCGCCAACACTGAAAAAGTGAATGGCATTGCGGGCATCTATCCGGTGTTCGATCTCACCACTTATCCGGGACTCAAGCGAGCCGCACCGGCTTACGGTTTGTCCGTCGAAGAACTTTCGAAGTCCTTAGATCAACACAATCCGATCGCGAACATTGACAAACTCGCTCAAGCACAAATCCCCGTATTCATCATCCACGGGGACGAGGACACGGTCGTACCGCTGAAAGAAAACTCAGCGACACTGATGCAGCGATACGAGGCCGCGGGATCCGCCGACGTCGCGGAATTGCTCACCGTCGCTGGACAAGGCCACAACTTCTGGGAAGGCTTCTTCCGCTGCCAACCGCTCGTTGACTTTGCCATCGAGAAGGCAAACGTGCGTTAGATCGACGCCAACAAATCATCGATCTCACAGCCCTGTCGTGTTGGTATAGAATGTAGTCCTGCTTTGTCTCCCGTCGCTTTTCCCAGGAGCTATACCCTGATGTCTCGCAAACCTGTAAACCAACCCACTCGTCGCGAGTTTATTCAACGCACGTCCTTTGTCGGTGGTTCATTGTTCATCATGGGGACCAAAGCATCAGGAGCGATCAAGGGTGCGAATGACCGTGTCCGCATCGCTGTAGCTGGGCTGAATGGTCGCGGGCAAAGTCATATCGGCGGCTGGATGGGCGCCGCGAACGTTGAACTCGCCTACGCAATCGATCCCGACGCGAAGGTGCTCGAAAAAGGCTTGGCGGGAATCGAGAAGCGAAGCAAGGGAAAGTTGACGACAAGAGGAATCGCTGACTATCGCGAAGCACTCGATGATCCAACACTTGATGCAATCTCAGTCGCGACACCCAATCATTGGCACTCTCTGATTACGATCAACGCGGCTCAAGCAGGCAAGCACGTCTATGTTGAAAAGCCAATGAGCCATGACGTCGGTGAAGGCCGAATCGCTGTCGAGGCACAAAAGAAATATGGCGTCGTGATCCAGCACGGAACCCAGCGTCGCAGTGACGCTGGCATCGCAGGTCTGCACGAAGCACTCAAGTCCGGCAAGCTTCCGCGACTGAAAATCGCGTACGGATACTGCTGTAAACCGCGAAGCGGCATTGGCACCAAGCCAGTCAGCGAACCGCCAGCGAACTTGGATTGGAACTTATGGAAAGGTCCAGCCGTGATTGACGAATTCCACGGTAACTATCATCCGTACAACTGGCATTGGTTCTGGAAGACGGGCAACGGCGATTTGAATAACCAAGGCACGCACCAGCTCGACGTCGCGCGTTGGGCGATTGACGATGACCAAACGCATCCCGTTCGTGCCATGGCAATCGGTGGACGATTCCAATGGAATGATCAAGGCGAGACACCGAACACTATGTTCGCGATGGCCGAGTATCCCAACGGCCAAATGGTGTTCTTTAACGTTCGCAATGTGAACTACAAAGGCTACAAAAACCAAGTTTACAACGAGTACTACCTCGAAGATGGCAGCGTCATCACTGGCGAAAGCAAGTACAAAATCCTGCGTCCCGGCGCGAGTGCCCCCGAAGAGTTGAAGCTTGAAAAGGGCCACGTCACACCGGGAGGAAACTGGAACGCATTCATCTCCGCAGTCCGGGCGAATGATCCGGGCATGGCAAACGGAAACGCATCCGACGCACACTACGGATGTGTACTCGGTCACTTGATGAACAATTCTTATCGATTGGGCAAGCAAGTTCCGTTCAATGCCAAAGCAGGTGAATTCGCGGACAACCCGGATGCCACGCTGCACTTCAACAAGTTGCACGAAGTCATGCGTGACGGTGTGGGCGTACCCGAAGACGGCACCAAGTACACCGTTGGTCCGATGCTCACGTTCGATCCGGAAACGGAACGCCACACCGGGGAATACGCGGAGCAAGCCAACGTGCTGTTGAAGGATCCCAATAACGCTGGATTCGAGATTCCAACGTTGGCACAGCTTTAATGCCGGAGCGGCGCCGCTGACGCGGCTTGATCCGGCCTACAAGAGGCTTGATCCGGCCTACGGGAAGAGTGAGCTAGGGCGTCTCGACGACCGTGAGCCAGAGGTCTGGCGTCTCGATGAGACTGTCGATTCGATGCACGGCCGTCACGGTTGATCCGTCGGCTTTGTCATCCGGATCAAGCGGTTGAGCGACGATTCGGATATTTCCTGAAAACGTCGAGCCTTTTTCAGCTGTCAGTTTCAGGGTGACGCTCTTGGATGAATCACCCTTGGGCTCGGACATGACCTCCTCAGCCTTGACGCCGTGAGGCAAATTCTCGACGAGGACTCGGAGCTTCTGGTCAAACCCGTACTTGCGCTGAATCGAAACTGGAATGTCGAGCGATTCACCCGCTTTCACGGAGAAGTGATCGTTCGCGGCCAACAATTCAATTTTGGGCTCGGATTTTTCGATCACCACGCTGTAGGCATGTCGGGGACTGTAGCCGTCAACCAAATCGGAAATGCTCAATTCATAAACGCCATCTTCGCTCGCGGTGAATTCGATTGCCGCGTCAGCCACATTTCGCTCGCGATCATCGTTGCGGGCAACCTCCTTTGAATCACTCAGGCTGGTGATCGCCAAAACGGAGTCAAGCAAGAATCCCAAAGTTTGCGAGTGAACGGACGCCCGGTACTTCGTTGCTTTGGAACACTGGAAACGGACGCGATCCGTTTCGCCAAGTTCCGAAATGTGTCCTGAGAAAACAAACGGAACGGAATCAGCTTGCAAAACAGTTGTGTCATTTCGTTCGACGATCCCTATCGAGTTTTCCGGGCCGGCGACTTGGTGGTGCCATCCCAAAGCGTCCTTTAAATAGAACAACGCGGGCGTCATGGTCGTCGATGGCTGAGTCACTGCGTCAATCTTTGGTGGCAAGTTCCAACCGACGGGCGACGTTTCGAATTGTTCGTTCGGGGCTGCCACGAGTGGCAATGCGTGATCGACAAATGGTCCGTTCGTCACACGAAGTCCGTACACGAACGACGACGCACCTGCGTAGCTGATGGTGCTGTTGGGCGTTTCGGGGAACGCAAACATGCGACCGAATAGCTCCACGTCGTCGTCCACCTGATAGACAAGTTGGGGGTCGATTCCGCGCACATCATCCACCTGTGCGAGGACGTTGCCTCGAGCGTCGACAAGTTGCAAAACCATATCCATGGGCGAACGCAAGTAACGATTGGCAATCACCGAAATCACCAACGTGTCCCCTTGCTTGACGCTCATCCGATAGGTGTCGACGTCACCGTTCTTTTCCAGTCGGCCGTAGATCACGCTGGTGGATTCCAGGCTTGTGGCGTCGGCGATCTTGTTGTTCGGTTCAACTTCTGACGCCGCTGGGATCGGCTCAATGAGAAGTGGAATCAAGTTGGATGCGGATGCCTCGTCGTAACATCTTACCCAAGTCACCCCGGGGGCTGAGGATGCTGGAAGCGTCACTTTCAGTTTGCCGGATTCGTCTGCAGCGGCGATTTCCACATCGACACGATCGCAAACGAACTTCACAGGCCATTTTGGAAACTTACCTTCGGCCTGGATAAGCGTCTCTCGTCCGACGGAAACGACGGGCGGATAGAATCGGTCCACCTGGATTTGGGCTACGGCCGTTTCACACCCAAGGAAACATGCAAATGCCGCAAAGAGTATCCGTATTTCCAAGCGACTAGCCCATCAATTCGGAAATGGCGGTCGCGTCACTAACGAGGTGCACGGGTCGACCTTCGGGCGTGTGCATCATTTGGCCAGGATCGATGCCGAGCTTTTGATAGACCGTCGAAACGAAATTCTCTGGGGCAAGAACTCGCTCAATCGCTGCGTAACCCTGTCGGTCTGTTGCACCGATCGTTTGCCCACCTGGAGTACCACCACCGGCAAACATCACGCTCATCGCGTTGGACCAATGGTCACGGCCACCGTCTTTGTTGATCTTGGGTGTTCGACCGAATTCACCCAGTGCAATCACGAGAGTGCGCTCAAGCATCCCGCGATCTTTCAAGTCGGTGATGAGTGCTGCGATCGTTGCTTCAAACGATGGCATTCGTTTATCGTAGGCGTTGAATAGATCTGTGTGGTGGTCCCAGCCGCCTTGGTACAACGTGACGAACGGTACGCCCGCACCGACAAGGCGTCGCGCGAGTAGTGCTTGTTGACCAAACGGATTGCGTCCGTAGGCGTCACGCACTGCATCTGGTTCGGAGTGGATATCGAACGCCGCTTGCGCTTCGGGGCTGCTGATGATTTGAAGTCCCTGGGAAACGAACTCGTCGGCTGCCATCACTGGATCGCCAGCGGCCGCATCGTTCAGCCGCAGCATCTTGTCGATTTGGCGTCGAATTTCATGACGCGAATCGACACGTGCATCCGTGAGGCTACTAGGAATCGTGACGTCACGTACTTTAAAGCCCGAACGATTCGGGTCATCGGGAACAACGAACGGGGCGTGCTTCGCGCCAAGAAAATTGGGGCCGCCAGAACGCGACATACTGGGGATCGAAAAGTATGCCGGAATTCCATCGGGCGCACCGATCTCTTGTGAGATGACGCTACCGAGACTCGGGTGAAAGCTCACGAACGCACCACAACCCACGGGAATCCGCGGCGGAGCACCCGTCATCATGTAATGATTGCCGGCGCCGTGATTACCTTGGTCGTGCCGAATCGAACGCACGACTGCGAGCTCATTGGATAACGCGGCGAGCTTTGGCAGACACTGTGAAAAGTGAATCCCAGGAGTCTGGGTTGCGAGCGTTCCGAATTGCCCGCGAATCTCGAGCGGTGCCTCAGGCTTCGGATCAAACGTCTCGTAGTGGCTAGGTCCACCGTCCATCCAAATCAAGATGCACGCGTCGGCTTGGCGTTTAAGAGACTGGGAAACATGGCTGTCACTTGCTTGAGCCGATGTTGCTCGAAGTGCCCCAGCAAAACCCCCGGCGAGCAATCCACCGAGCCCGAGTTTCAACCCGTCTCGGCGTGTCAGGCCTTCGCAGTTTCGATGATTGTTTTTCATAACGAAGGGTTTCCGATGAGCTAGTTCAAAATTGAAAACTCGGGCGTGTTGATCATCGCCCACATCAAATCTTCCAACACACTACGTCGATTTTCCGCAGACTCGATTAAGCCGACGACGTAAGTCTGCTCCGCTTCCGTAGGATAACGTGTGTAAATCGCCAAATACAATTCGTCAACGATTTCGCGAGGACTCATCTCGCTTGTTGCCAACCGTGCTGCGCGGCAACCATCACTACGAATTCGACCTTCGAGTTGCGGCGAATTCATTAAATGCAACGATTGGCTCACCGTTGCATCGGGAGTTCGTTCACACGGCGGGTCTTGGTTCTCATTCGGACGGCCGAACGTATCCAAGAAGACGGAATTAACACGTGTTGTCCAAACTTGGCTGGCCCGAGTCTCTGGCGGCATGCCGGGAATCTCGCTCGGCGTCTCTGTAGCATCCGCAATCGCGTCCATCAACACTTCCGCTCGGAGTCGCTTTCGATAGTGCCGCGAGTAATTCAAAATGTCGCTTGCACCGGAAGCGGTTGGAGCCGAACTGTGCGAATAAACTCGCGACAGCACGATTGTCTTGATCAAGTGCTTCAAGTCGTAACCAGAGCTTTGGAACTCTCGTGCGAGTGCGTCCAAGAGTGCCGGATTGGTGGGCGGATTCGTCAACCGCAAATCGTCAACAGGTTCGACTAACCCACGTCCCATCAAGATCGCCCAAACACGATTGACTTGCACTTTTGCGAAGTAATCGTTGTCTTGCGATGTGATCCAGCTCGAAAGTGCCGCACGTGGATCAGCACCTTCAGCAATGGCTTCCGCCTCGCCAAACAATGGTGTCGGTGCCAGAGTCTCTCCGGTCAGCGGATGCGACACCGACCCTTTGGATGAAACAAGTACCGTCTCTTCACCACCGGAGATGGGCGGCGACAATCCCGTTCCCTTGTAATTCACCTTCGCAAAATACGCTGCGAAGGAATAGAAATCCGATTGGCTCCAACGTTCGAACGGGTGATGGTGACACTTCGCACATTCCAGTCGAATGCCGAGGAAGAGTTGGCTCACCATCGTGGCGACTTCCTCTGGGCTGCGACGGTCACGATAGAGTGTTGCAGCCCCGTTATGCCAAGTGCTTCCCTTCGCTGTGACCAATTGATTGACGAATTGATCGTAGGGGACATTATCGCGAAATTGTTGGCGAATCCAATTGTCGTAATTCAGTACCGCTTTGATGCCAACACGATATGGATTCGGCCGCAAGAGATCAGCCCAATAACCCGCCCAATGATCCGCATACTCGCGACGTTCAAGCAGCTCATCGACGACTAGTGTTCTCTTGTTCGGCAAACTCGACTCCAAGAACTCGCGAGCCTCTTCCACCGTCGGCAAACGGCCGATGATGTCAAGCGATACGCGGCGCAGGAAGACGTCATCTGTGACAACGTCCGAAGGCTCAATCGACAGCGATTGCAATTTCGCGTCCACGAGCTCATCAATGAACGTCAACTTTGGTTGCGACGTGAACACTTCTGGTGGAAGCGTCTCCGTTTGCGGGATCGCAATTTCGGCGACACAAATATGGTTCATGTAGCGAGCCATGATCGCGGTCTGGCCAGGCAACGGCCCAGCGGTGATGACGCCGACTTTCGAAACCGAAGCCACGGCATCATCGTTCGACAAATAACTGGTCAACTCAGTGACATCGCGTTGCGAGTCATCACTGTAATGAGCGGTCGCGCGTAGCTCAGCGGACGCGCTGGGCGTCAACGCGTACTTATCCGTCGCAAGTGTCACGCTTTCTAGCGTTGGTTCGTTGTCGACGCGACGGTTTGCGCCCTGGCGAATCCAGCGGACAAGCTTGTTGTAATCCGTTGAATCAAGTTCCAAACGCTTTCCGCCACCATGAGGCAGCTCGGCCGTTGCCTTTTGAACCAACAAGCTGTTTTCGGCCGAAGCAGGGAACACACGGCGACCACGACCGTCTTGGACAAGCGCAGCAAAATCGAAATCTGAATCGAATGCCAACAGCGAAAGCTGGAATCCGTTCTGGCCGCGTTGCTTGCCATGGCAGGCCCCTGCGTTGCAACCATTCGCAGTCAAGATCGGCTGAATGTCGAGCTCAAAGCTAATAGGCGAACCAGGCGAACTCTCGTTCGCTAAGACAGAGCTTGACGAAAAGACAGCGCTCGAAGAAATCGATGCAGCGATTATCAGCGACAACCAAATCGGCAAGGTGCAAGCACGAACCATGTTGGGCGCGTTTGTGGCTGGTATGTTAGGCGGGACAGATTTGGAGGGACCTCTAATATAAACGATTTGCGAACGGGATGCGCCACCGTTTTCGGTCCTGACAACCTAGTTTTTTCGTGTTTGGCTCCAAAACTGGGTGCCAGCCGAAAGCCGCTGGGGAAGAGGCCGCTGGAGAATTGTGCATCAAGCGACATAATCAAGCAGAAAATACCATGAGTTTTCGACACAGTTACCGACTAGCCGTTGCTTGTTCGCTCGGAATTTCGAGCTTGCTCCATGCCCAATCGGCCTCCGACTGGATTGCCGTCGGCGGCGACCGCGGTTGCTCTCGTTATTCGCTGCTCGATGAAATCTCGCGGGAGAATGTTGCGGACTTGCAAGTCGCGTGGACTTTTCACACGGACGAACTTGTTAGTGGCGTTGGACGCACGATTGAATGCACCCCCGTTATCGTCGATGGCATCGTGTACGTCACGACCGCAAACCGCCGCGTGTTTGCATTGGATGGTGCAACAGGCAACGTGATCTGGAAATTCGATCCGCTGGACTACGGACCTCCCGCTGGCCCGATGGCATCCGGAGGTGTCAATCGTGGTGCAGCGTACTGGTCCGACGGCAAGCCAAACGGCAAGCGCCGGATCCTGCATGGCACTGCCGACGGACGTCTTTACAGTTTGGATGCTCGCACCGGCAAACTCGATGAACAATTTGGAACGCGTGGAGCCAAGGATCTGAGAGAGGACATCGAACGCGATATCAGCAAGCTTCCCTATGGCCCCACCTCGGCACCAGCGGTCTGTGGCGACAACGTAATCCTCGGATTCAGCAACGGTGAAGGCCCTGGGATCGCTGCGCCAGGTGACGTGCGAGCATTCGACGTGCGAACAGGCAAACAAACTTGGCGTTTTCGTACCGTGCCTCGGCCAGGCGAATTCGGAAACGACACCTGGGCAGGCGACTCGTGGCAGAACCGAGGCGGAGCGAATGCCTGGGGCGGCGTCAGCGTCGATGTCGAACGAGGCTTGGTGTTTGTTGGGCTCGGTTCAGCAGCCTTTGACTTCTACGGCGGTGACCGACACGGAGACAATCTGTTTGCGAACTGTACGGTTGCAATCGACGCAATGACTGGCGAACGAGTCTGGCATTTCCAAACGCTGCGACATGACTTGTGGGACCATGATTTACCGGTCTATCCGAATTGCGTCTCAATCATGCGTGACGGCAAACGGATCGATGCCATCGCTCAAGTGACGAAGACCGGTTTTGTGTTCTTGTTCGATCGCGAAACCGGAAAGCCGCTCTACGACATCAAGGACATGCCAGTCCCCGCATCGGATGTCGACGGTGAATTGGCAAGTATGACTCAGCCAATACCGACTCTTCCACCGCCGTTTGCCCAGCAACATTTCGACGAGTCGAACGTGACGAACATTGGCGAAGCGAATCGGAAAGGTGTTCTCGAGCGACTCGCGACGCTACGCCGCGGCCCGGCGTTCAATCCGCCGAGTCTGCAGGGAACTGTCGTGGTGCCTGGATATCACGGCGGCGCGAACTGGTCCGGAGCCTCATTCGATCCAACGACCAACTGGCTCTACATCAATGCGACCAACTTGCCGAACATTATCAAGCTCAATGCGACGGGTTCGAAAACATCGTCTCCGTTTGTGCATGACGGCTATACCCAGTTCGTTGACCACGAAGGGTTTCCTGCGATCGAGCCACCATGGGGTGAATTGATCGCGATCGACTTGAACAATGGAACGTTCGCTTGGCGTTCGATCCTCGGCGAATACGAAGAGCTCACGCGCCGCGGTGTCGCAGTCACTGGGACCGAAAACTTTGGTGGCTCAATTGTCACCGCTGGCGGATTGGTGTTCATTGCGGCAACGAAGGACGAGAAATTCCGAGCCTTTGATAAGACAACGGGGAAAGTATTGTGGCAGGCCCAACTTCCAGCGGGCGGCTATGCGACTCCTTCGACTTACCAAGCTGGCGGCAAGCAATACGTCATCATCGCCGCCGGAGGCGCTGGGAAACTGCGGACTCGAGCAGGCGACGCATTCGTTGCCTATGCGTTGCCTTAACCTGCGACCGTGTGATTCGCGAACTTAGGCTCGCGCCAAAATCGCGAGCACCACTGCAACGGTAAGCAAGATCGCCCCGAGGGCTCGAGTCAACATGGCCGACTTGGCCAAATCGGCTTCTGAGCCACCCCAAATCACAGCGGCGCCCCAAGCCAGACCGACGCCCCACATTCCACGCAGCGAGTACACCACATTGATCCTTGCCGCGTCACCGAAAATGGCCACGGCCAAGATGATGCACAAGGCTTGAAACGCAATCAGGAGTGAGGCTGGGATCAGTAGCTTCAAGACCGATCGATTACGAAACTCTTGCCACTGGACCCACGGCAACATCCCGAGCGACAAAAGTGCCACGATCCAGAATGCGGTTGGCAATAATCGGCCTGGTCCCCACGCCGGTGCCCATCGCTGCACGAGCACATCAAACATCGCGAACGAAGCGGCTGCGGATAGTGACAAAACGATCGTCAGCACAACATGTTTTGCATGATGTCGCCCAGTCCACTGGATGAGCCCAATGCCCAACGTGGCCAAACATGCAGCCAGCCAGACCGCTTTCGGCAACTGTTCGTTAGCAATAATCCACAACAGTAACGCGACGAAGACAACTTTCACGCCTAACACGGGTGTCGCGACCGAGACATCACCGCGACGAATCGCGAGAAATTGAAACGACAACCCGAGCATGAATAACGCGGCGATCACACCTGGCTGCCAAAGCTGGCTGGGCGGTTGCCCTTCACCACCAAAAAACCACAACACCGAGAATACGATCGCTGTGCATAGGTTGGATGAAAATAAAATCGTGATCGACCCGACTCCCGACGTGGTCAGCCGCTTGACAAAGATCAAGCCACAAACGAACAGGATGCTTGCACAAAATGGAAGTAACAGATGCACAAGGATTACCGGAAATGCCTGTCGATAAACTCGATTGTGTCTTCGCCACGCATCGTGTGTCCGCCTTGAAAGAACGTGATTGCCGTGCGGTCTGCGATTCCCAATTGATCGTAAACCAATCGAACTTTCGCATACTCCGACGCGACCCAATGATCCGGTGCAACCAAATCGTGATGTCCGCGCTCGACCATGAACGGGCGAGGAACCATCAGGTACGCCATTTCTGCATAGCTAAACGTGTTCCCCATATTGAAATACGGCATTTCCCATTCGATCGTCCGCATAAAGCTGTGCCGATCGTGTGTGTCCGTAACCTTTCGAGTCCAGTCATTAAAGTCCGAAGCACAAATCGAAAGAGCGTATCGTGTCAGAATCGTCGGGATACGAACAGCCGACTCACCACCGTAACTATTGCCGTAAAACGCGATCCGCTCGCCATCCACTTGCGGCAAATTCGCCAACCAACGAGTGATTTGGTCGTGCTGTATCAGCAAAAACGAGAACAGTGACTTGCCAATTGAATTCGCTTTTCGATCAAGCCACCGATATTCGTCTTCACCCCGATACAGATTGTGTGGTGCGAATACGATGTAACCGCGGCTGAGCAGTTTCTCCGCAATCCCGTTGTAGCCTCCGTCGAGAATATTTCCTGGCAATCCGTTACGGCCATGCTGGACCACCACGACTGGTCGCTTTTCTCCGTCAGCGATCTGCTTGGGCATCATGAGAATTCCCCAAGCGAAAAGTTCTGGAACCACGTCCAGCACAATGTCATGGGCCGCCCAATGCTCGGTCTCGCGAACGAGTCTTGATCGAGGATTCGCGGGGAGCAGCGGATCATCGAATTTCCCGAGCACATCCTTCCAGAAAATGTTTCGGTAATGCTCTGAGCGTGCTGTGAAATCAGCAACGGGTGTCGTTGCATGCGACGAATCAGTGGACCACTTGAGTTCAGCAAGTTGCGGCAACGCCTTGTTGAGATAAAAATCCTCTCGTATCGGCAACGACTCGCGTGCCAGACGCTGGGTGTAGTCGTCAAGTTGCCTGAGTTGTCGTTGATGACGCTCAGCGATGAACGGTTCAAGCTCAGTTTGTGGAGTGACGATGCTCGCAGTCGCGTCTCGCATTTGTACGTTGATTGCGTCAGCAAAGTTCAGCGTGGCTGACTCACCATATGCAGGGCTACTTTCTCCCGCGAGTTCCTCGCGAGGCATTGCTTTGTCTCGCTGGTTGTCGATCGCGGGAGCGCTCCGTTGCTCAAGAACGAGTGTTCTGGGTTCGATTAACTGTTTGAAGACAGACTCATCGAACTCGCTCGCCAAGCACCAAACGTTTCGATAGATCGGTTCTCGCCAAGCCGCGACGTTCACCGAGTGTTCGCCACTGAGCAGCCCAGCGTCAATCCGCGTGTCGAGCGATATCGTGTACTGCGCGAGCCGCTCACCTTCGCCCCAGCCCGTGATGCCGATGGGCTTGCTAGGTTCGTTGGTCTTCGCAAACCAATCTACAGCAGCGATGATTTTGTCGACTTCGTAGCCGATGATATGTCGGCCCATGTGAAACGCTTGTCGATAAATCCACTCGCGATTAGAAATCCCAAGTGGTTTCGCGGCACTGACTTCTTGGCGATTGATCAGCGTAGGGACAATGACGCGGACTCCACTGGCCGCTAATCGTCTCGCAATTTGATTCTCTCGCGGCACGCCTTGGACAAGACCAGCGAGCATTTCTGGTGGCTGATCCGCGTCTGGAACCACGACAACGTGGGCTACTGTTGGGCCGATCGGCTCAAGCAAAATACCTTCACCATCGACGCCATCATAAACCGGCCACTGAACTCTCGAAATACGAATGTGTTCATTCTCGAAAATGATCGCGGGCGACTCTTCGTCACCGATACGTTCCATCCGGACGACTGAGCGATAGGCCGGAAACGCCAAGTGCGAATGTGGCTCACGCTCGCGTCCACCAGCACCCACAAGAAACTTCAATCGGTCGCGTTTGGCTTGCACCTCGGATGCACGTAGCGAATCGCGTCCAGCTAAACTCGCAACCGCCTCATCAATTTTCCGCTCCACCAACTGATGAGCACCCTGCATCATTCGCACATCAAGCGGATCGTTCCACTCGAGTAACTGGGTTCCGGGAAACGGTGTGCTCGGAAGCGGCTCAGCAGCGACAACGCACCGAGTCAAGCAAACTAGCAATGCAAGACAAAAAATTACAAAGCGAATTGTCACGGCTTGTTCCACGATATGATAAAAAAATGCCAATCATCGATCTTCATCGTCCTGTCCTATTCTACCCAAGTCGCGATGTTGGCGTTGGCGTTCTCGTTGCATACAAACACATTGCGCATCCTCGGCTTATTTCGAATGAAACACTTTTTCAAAGCACATAGGATTGTGGTGCTCGCGATTTCCTGGTTTTCGTTGAATGGAGGAAACGCCGCGGAAATAGCCGACGCTGAACAGTCCCTTGCCGATCCAACGGATGTCGTACTCGTCGATGGGTTCGACGAACATCGTTTTGGGCGATTACTCCCGAGCGTCGGACCGACCCCGGAATACCACTTCGTCAGCGAAGCCATTCAAACGGGGCCTTGGTCAGTGACGGCTTACAGCAGTTCAGTAGGGGCACAGTCCGGTTGGCGAGTTACCCAAGGCGAATCACGCAAGTCGCTGGTCCAACGATATCGAAACAAAGAAGCACACTGGCACCCACTCGTTGTGACGGGCGATCGTTTGTGGCGTGACTATGTTGTACGTGTCTCGTTGCTGCCGAGTACTTCGGAGCGAAGATGTGGCGTCACGGTGCGAACTCGAAATGATCGGCGTTACATTTTTGTTGGATTCGATCGTGACCTAGCCGTGATCACGCGCGTCCGCCATGAGACTGAGTTTCGAAAGCCAGGTGAAACAATACTTGCCCAAGCACCGGCATCTCGATCAACCGATCAGACAACAGAAATACGCGTTCGCGTTGTCGGAAATGAGATTTCAGCAAGCGTCGGCGGAGTGATGATTGCCGCTACGGCTGACGATGATCGCGATGGCGGCGTTGGGCTTTTGAGTGATCTACCAGCAACGTTCATGACGGCTGAAGTCCGCTGTTCGATTCAAGATTTCGAACAAATGCAAGCGGAACGAAACGCAACTCGAGCCGAGATTGCCGAAATTGCACGCGAGCTACCGAAACCAAAGTTGTGGCGAACGATCATGACGGAAGATACAGGAGCGGACCGCAATTATCGTTTTGGTGACTTAGATGGTGATGGCAGGACAGATATTCTGATGGGCCAAATCGAACACCACGGGCCTCGAGATAGCAATAGTGAACTGAGTTGCTTGACGGCGATTAACTTGGATGGCGAAATCTTGTGGCAGATCGGCGAGCCCGACAGGTATCGGCACCATCTGACCAATGACGTTGGCTTTCAAGTTTACGATTTCGATGGTGATGGGAAATGCGAGGTTGTTTATTGCAAGGATATGCAAATCGTTATCGCCGATGGCTCGACGGGAAAAAAACTTCGCTCGGCACCGACACCCGAGAACCCAAATCGAACTCCACCGGCGAATCGCTTTCCGAGAATTCTGGGGGACTCGATCGTGCTAGCAGACTTGAGCGGTACCGGACATTCAACGGATATACTGATTAAGGATCGTTATCGAGGTTTGTGGGCATTCAATAGCCAGCTGAAGTCACTCTGGTTCGTTGAATGCAACACCGGACACTATCCGTTTCCAATTGACATTGACGGTGACGGTCGCGATGAAGTTGCCGTCGGGTATTCGATGGTCGACAGCGATGGCACCGTGCTGTGGAGTCGCGATAACGACTTTGCCGACCATGCGGACAGTGTCGCCGTGGTCGACTTGCAAGGTGATGGTTCACGCGAAGTGCTCTGGGCCGGAAGCGACGAAGGCTTCGTGCTGCTCAATGACCAAGGTGTTCCGCGACTGCACCATCGTATCGGTCACGCTCAAAACCTAACGATCGCTGAATTGCGTCCAGAACTTCCAGGACTAGAAATTGCCGTCATGAATTTCTGGCGCAATCAAGGGATCATGCACATTCTCGACGCGAACGGGCAAATACTCGGCGACTATGAACCGCGATGTGAGCACGGCAGTGCCATTGCACCGGTGAATTGGACAGGAAAGGCTGCCGAACTCTTGCTCGTCAATCCAGACCCAGAATACGGAGGACTCTACGATGGGGAAGGGCGTTGCGTTATGCAGTTGCCAGCGGACGGGCATCCGACGCGTGTGTACGACGCAATCGACTTAACCGGCGACGCTCGCGACGAGATTATCGTTTGGGATTCGCAAGAGATCTGGATTTACACGCAAGACGATGGTGAGACGAAAATTGAACCAGAAGCAATCACGCTTCGCCAACGAAACGGTCGCCACAACGAATCGAACTATCGAGCACGCGTCTCAATACCTCGTTAGTCCGACGATGGTGCTTGCCAAGGAACACTCCCGCCGCGTTGGACTTGGAGCCTCAGTGCTTTGGACAATTCGTCGAATTTGCCGCGGTTTGTCTTCGCAAGGTTGGTTGATTCCATCGGATCCGAGGCCAAATTATAAAGTTCAAGCGGTTCAAACGGGCTGTTTTGCAGCAGCTTCCAATCGCCTCGGCGAACTGCGTTAATGGTCAGTCCCTGGTACTGGTTTCCACCTTCGCGACGATGGAAGAAATGATCACGGTCGATCTTCTGTTGCGCACCAGCCAACGTTGGCCATAACGATACGCCATCAATCGAGTGAGGAATCCTCGCTCCGACGACTTCACAAATCGTTGGCAACAAGTCCATTGACATACCAATCGTCCCAGTCTTGCTTTCCGCAGCAATCTTGCCTGGCCAAACGGCACACGCCGAAACGCGAAGCCCGCCTTCGTACATGCTTTGTTTTCCATCGCGAGTGGCGCCGTTGTTGGCACCAACATCAAGCTGGCCACCGTTGTCGGAAGTAAAGATCACCAACGTTTCCTTGTCCTGTCCAGTCTCCTTCAGCGTGTCGATCACTTTGCCGATACAGGCATCCATATGTTCGATCAAGGCAACCAACTTGGCTCTCGCGTCCGCAATGCCCGGCTCGCGTTGCGTGACTTTCTTGAGCCAGTCCTCCGGCGGTTGAATCGGCGTGTGCGGCGCGTTGTAAGCCAGGTACAAAAAGAACGGCTGGTCGCTCAGCTTTTGATCGCGAATGTACTCGCACGCCCAGTCGGTAAACAGATCCGTTGCATGACCCGCTGGATCCACCTCAGCATAGTTATGCCGCATGTAGTTGATGCCGTGTCGACGATGCGTGTAATAGTCGTCCATCATGTCGCCCAAATACCCACGAAACAAATCGAAACCACGTTCATTCGGCTTACTCGGTGACTCCAGCCCAAGGTGCCACTTGCCGATGATCGCACTGTGATACCCCAGCGGCTTC